>NZ_PDZB01000015.1 GCF_002743335.1 Sporosarcina sp. P32b | reverse complement strand
TCCACTGATTTGATTCGACACCAATACAGTAGAGAAATTTTGGAAGGCTGGCAAGCCTTTTTTTATTATTTTACAATTGCAGCGTTATGTACTTATTCCTTTCAAAACTCTGTACTTCTATCTTGCACTACACAAGAATGTTATTATAATAATATGGCCCTTTAACGGCATAATCCTTATTCAAGTATTGCACCCGTTTGCTTCTGATCATTATTCAGGAAATATACTCTGCCCAATATTATTTTAAGAGTTTTTTCTCTTCAGCCAACTTTCTTTTTTCAGTTTCATATTGATAGAATCTATCCATTCACCTTCAAATTCTAGATCGTTTTTATCAATATTTTCTATTTCAAAGCCAACTTTTTCATAAACATACTTGGCCCTTGGATTAAAATCAAAAACACTTAAAGTAAGTTGGTTCAGTGTAGTGTTAGTAAATATATAATCAATTATAAGTTGGGTTGTTTCAGTTCCTAATCCACGATTTCTACCCCTTGGTCCAATAAGTATCCTAAAATTCATGCTATGATTTTTTTCATCGTATAAATTGACCACTACCTCTCCCACTAGTAAGCCCTGGGATTGGTCAACAATAGCAAGATCCAGGCGATCAGTTTGTTCATTTCTTGTATTGTACCATTGGAGAATTGATTCTCTATTAAAATCCGAACTGCTTCCTGTCAGTTTTAATACTTCGGGATCCTTTAAGCATTCTTCTATAAAAGGAAAGTCTTCGTCTTTAAAAGGTCTGAGAACAACTTTTTTCCCTTCTATCATTGGTTTATGACCTAGATACACCATTTCTTTTCACACTCCATTAACTCAATTTAAGATTTACCTGTATTAATTGGGACATCATGTAATACTACACTGTGATCCCCAACAATATTGTACCTGTTGCTGAAAAGGGTGCAAATTCTTGTTAAAGAATCTGAACCCTTTTGTAGAATATTATTTTGAGGATGTATATTCCTTCCAAGTTACTTATTCCTACGCTTAACATTACCAGAGTAAGAACAGTGATGTTTATCGCCTTGTTATGAAAATGAGATAACCAACATTATTAAATTCATAACAATATGTGCAAACATATGTCCAAGCATTGCAAGCTCTAGATTGTGCTTCCAATAAATCCAACCAAAGAATAAGCCACCAATACTATTCAGGAGAATCATTCGGAACCAAATGAATGCGGTCATTTCTGTCATATTTGCGGTTGCGCTATAATGACCTAATGCAAATAGTAAGGCGCTAATGAATATGGCTAGGATAAAGACCCAATTAGTAGGTTTTTCCGATTTCCGATTAAATAATTGCCAAAAAATAAAAACCAACAAGCTCATCACACCGAAACGCATTATTAGTTCCTCAACAACCCCTCCGTACAGTAAAGCCGATATAAAGTGTAATGCGGAATACGGTTGTAATGTTTCGATTAAGCTATCTGGTAAGTACGATTGAAAAAAATAATCGAAACCAATCACAACGGCAGCTGTAATCGAACCTAGTATTATAGCTAGTTTAATACCATTTATCCAATCTGATTTTGACTTTACTCTAGCGTTAGGGTGAATAACCACAGATTTCAAACCAACTTTATGAGCTGTGAAAAATCCAATTACAAGCCCTACTATTATTATGATGAAATTGGGAGTTACGGCGAGTAAGGCTAACATTTCAGGTGATCCCGAAATCCCCATCATTTCACTCAATTGCTTTAACTCGGTCGGATTTGTCAATAATATCGATAGTCCAATTAGATAAAGGAAAAACATTGCAATGATACTAACTAAAAGATAAATTAATAATCCTTTAACACTTTTTTGCTTTGTCATATACAACCCCCTCGTATATTAGTTGGAAAATCCTTACATTAACATTTTAAATAATTTGCATCCTCTTATCTAGAATCCATTCCATCTACCGAACCGGTATCTCCATGAAAACAGCAGGTTACCTATGCCGTTTCACTTTTTCAGCCCGTGGCCAAATGAAGTAGGAGAGTGAGACCACCATATCAAGGCCCACAATGAGCGCCCATAACTTCAGCATTTGAGAGAGTGCTTCCGTTTTATTGGCATCTCCAATGAGGTAAATCATTATAAACAAGAAACCGCCACCGATGATAAATGCTAGTACATGTTGTAACGCACCTTTCACGGAATGGCGTGCATGGGCATATCCTGTTTTCTTCGCTGGTTTTGTGCCTTGTTTCTTGATGTAGTAAAGAAAGCGTTCGTCCGCCCAGCCAATCATACTTTTTCCGAAAGCAATCGATACACCTAGATAAATCGCCGCAATGGCATGAACTTGTGTAGCAACAGCGCCGTTGTACAGATCGGTAGCCGTGACGACTAGCAATAGTAAATCGATGACTGGTGTTAATGCTAGAAAAAATAAGCCGAGCCGTTTTTTGTTGAATACATATCGTGTAATGAGTCCTGTAAGAATAACGACCCAAAAACCTATTTCACAAGCAATAATCGTCCAAGCAATGAAATCCATGTATTCACCTCCTTTACTAGAGTGATATTGTTTATGTATATACTAGCATAATTATTCTGAATCGTTTGTGATCATGACGCTTTTTGATATCGGAACACCTATCTTCTAGTATATTTCATCACACTAGTTGAAAGCATAAAGAAAATAATAGTGATTAGTAGTAGATACATCACACTGACTAAAGGGGAGATATGCCAACCATTTACTTTGAAAACCACTCCCATATTCAACTGAAAGCTTTCTTTCATTTCAACGGGTGCTTGAGCGAATGCTTCAGTCATTGGAGCGTCCATGAGAATTTGGCGAAGCAAAGCGGCGATATGGGAGATGGGGAAAATGTGAATCATACTTTGTAAGTAGGCAGGTAAAGTGCCGATTGGAATGTAAATGCCGGTAAGGAAGCCGATCAATGTACCAATTACTGTACTAGCTGCAGCAAATGCATGGGAGGTTTTAAAGAAAATGACGAGTAAAGAGGTCATGGAACTAGCAGTCAAAACCGCTAGAAATAGTACGCCTACCGATTGAATGAGTTGTGTGAATGAAAGTAAAGGCTCACCAGTGGCGAGAAGCATTGCATTTGCTACGAGAAGCGTCATGATGCACATAAGAAATCCTATGGAGAGTGAACTGATTATATAGCCACCGAGTAATTGGGGTGGTTTGATGGGCGTCACACGGAAATCTTTATAGGCATTCGTTGCTTGGTCATTTACCATCACACTGAATGCACCTAATGTTGTCGTCACACTCGTCACCGTGATGACACCAGCGATAATCCAAGACAGCAAGAGCCAATGCTTCGCTGGAAAGTCCGGCACTCCATCCGCGATCAAATCGCCAAGAAAGAATACATAGAGTGCAATCAAGATTAAGACGGCTAGCAATGAGAAAAACACTGCAGATTTATCACGGAAATAGAGTAATAAGTTTCTTTTGGCAAAAATTAGCATGGTCTACACATCCTTTCGATCATGAATACGAATAAAGACATCATCCAAACTAGATTTTCGTACTTCAAAAGATGAAATAAGCGATTGGTATGTAGTGAGTATAGGAATGGCTGCTAGCGTATTCGGTAAGTCGATTGTGTATCCGCCAGTTTCTTCTTGATACTGCACATGATCTCGTTGAAAATGTGTGCGCAATGCAATGTGGTCGGTCGTCGTAATAAATAAGCGATCTGCAGAGTATTGCTGTTTTAAATCTATCGGAGTTCCTTTGGCGATAATCCGTCCTTCTTTTATGACGATAACGAAATCTGAATTCGCGGCTTCTTCTATATAATGTGTCGTCAGAAAAACGGTCATGCCATGCTCTTTTTGTAAGTGTCCGATCATTTTCCAGATTTGCTGCCGACTTTGTGGATCGAGTCCTGTTGTCGGTTCATCGAGGAGCAAAATTTTGGGTTGGTGTAGGAGGGCACGAGCGATATCGACTCTTCGCTTCTGGCCGCCAGACAATTTGCCGTATCGTCGTTTTAAGATGGAATGAATATCTACAATTTCAGCGCAACGCTGTATGGCCGCTAGCCGTTCCTGCTTTGCCATTCCATACAATTGTGCACGTATTTCTAAGTTCTCTTGAACAGACAATAGCGGGTCTAGCAAGCTTTCTTGGAATACGACTCCGATCTCTTTCCGAATTACTTCATCCTCTTTGCCAACCGTAAATCCGTTGACCGTTACGGAGCCACTATCAGGTTGAAGTGCGGTTAAAATAATAGATATGACTGTCGATTTGCCGGCGCCGTTCGTTCCAAGAAATGAAAATAGACTTCCTTTTGTTACGTAGAAGCTCATATCATCAACAGCGTTCACATGACCGAACGATTTACTGACATTCTCCACATCAATGATTGTTTGTATCCTGACTCCTCCTCTGCAAGATCATATGATTTATTTTTAACTCATCTGCTTTATTGTTCAAGTAAATTAGTACAATAACAGAACCATACGCAATAAGCCCCACCAATACAGCCGTCACTACGTTATACAACCCAAAAGGATATAAGTTGAAAAATGCACCGGCTACGATCATCACAGTCATGACGCAGCTCACTTCTAACACATACATCAAAATCGGATTCTCTATTGGTAATTGATGTGAAAGAAAAATAAGAATCGTAATGATGATAGAAATGACTAGCATGGAAAGCGTCATGTTTTCTGTCAGTGGAGGGTAGATTCCAAGAAACCGGAATAGTGAATAGACGAACGTGCTGAATGTAAATGCGAAGCAAGCCCCGCTTATATAGAGTAAAAGATGTTTCAACCGCTTCACCTCATCCTAGGAAATGCTTTCGAAATATTTTTGCGTAATGACGATTCACGATGACCAGTTCACCGTTTTCTAAGACGGCTTGAAATCGCCCATTCAATAACGCACGAACACTTTCAATTTTGGATGTATTGACCATCATATGTTTGCTGATCCGCAGAAATCGCGTATCTTTCAATTGATTCTCAAATTCATACAGCCGTAATTCGCTTTCATAGACGTCATCCTGTGTGTATAAAAAGGATGCATTGTCCACTGTTTCGATATAGAGAACCTCACTAGATTGTATCGAATAGACAGCGTCATCTTTTGTAACGGTAAAGCTATACATCATTTGATTGATCTGCTGTATGAGGCGGGATAAGCGCTCATCTACTTCAGGGCATCTGATCGTGATTTCAATCTCCTGAAATTCATTGGATTCTTCAATTTTCAGCTGTATGGTCATCACCTCTATTCATTGTTCATGGCTGAATCGTATCATGGTGATGGAAATCGAACAATGGCTTTTGTGGTGACCTGCATGTAGAGGGGGGTTAGTTACATAAAGAGCTTTTGCTATTCAATTACGTTGCCAGCCTCATTGTTTTAATGCAAAGTAAAGATCACGACATGGAATGTATCAATCGACTGTTGAAAGATAGTCAGTTTCGGTATAATCAAGAGAGAAGAAGCGCGTCAGGTCGCAAAGGAGTGAAGCACGATGCAAAGTTATATCGTTATGCAAGGACGTACATATGATGAAGAGAAAGAATTAGGTGTGCTTTGGTCATTGCAGCAAGACAGTATAGGCAATGTTCATCATTTTTGGGAACGGATGAAGGAAGTGCGCGGGGGAGATCGTATCTTTCATTATGTAAAAGGGGATATTGTCGCCATAAGTGTGGCGAAGTCGAGTTACCGCGAGGAACGAAAGCCGTCTTCGATTCCATTGACAGATAGTGAAGACGCCAAAGGATACTTAGTGGAAGTGGAGTATCATGAACTCGATCAATCGTTGACGATTGCGGATTGTTTCGATGAACTTCTACCGCTATTGCCGATTAAGTATTCTGCATTTCAAGAGAATGGCAATGGAAACCAAGGTTATCTCTTCCCATGCAATGAAGAACTGACGATTAAATTAGTTGAGTTGATTGCAGATTTGAATATCTATGAGATCGATGAAGAACAATTGGAGTTCGTTATGGGCACCGTGCAGAAGACGGAGCATGATTTCCTCATTCCGGTACTTGCTGAAACCGAATCGGAAACGAAAACGAAAGTGCGAATGGGTCATCAGCGCTTCCGCAACGAACTCATGCAATTATGGAATGATCAGTGTGCGCTATGCGATATCGAGCTACCGGAATTATTGCAAGCTAGCTACGCTAAACCTTGGAAAGATTGCACGAACAACGAACGCGTTGATCCGAACAATGGCATTCTGCTCTGTCGCAATCATGATGCGCTCTATCATTACGGTTTCATTGCGTTTGACGGAACTGGCAAAATTCATATTTCATCTAGAATTCTTGAAGAGGATTACGAGAAGTATGGATTGCACAGCAAGATGAGAGTGAATCGAACGGAGAACAACAAGCCATATTTGAAATGGCATAAGAAACATATGTTTAAGGAATAGAACTTACCGTCATCACCGCACATTCAGTGAGTGATCGAATATAAGCGCTCGTGTTCCGGTTAAATCACCATACTTCACCGATCGCCTTGCAAAACTTGGTGAGTTTACCCTCTTTTTGTAGTATGATGCATAGAGAGTGTGAATTCGATAACATATTGTGCGGAGGTACGACATGAATTATGGTGATCCGTTAAAAAATAAAGACATAGAACGAGATACGACAATTTATAATAGTGAAGGTTTTGACAGACGAGGGTTTAACAAGTTTGGTTATGATCGTCACGGCTTTAATGAACAAGGATTTAATGCCAGTGGTTTTGATAAGTATGGCTTTGATGCACAAGGCTTTGACAAAAATGGCTATAATAATCAAGGGTATGACAAAGAAGGATTTAAGGCAACGGGCTATAATAAAGCGGGCTTTGATCGAACGGGTTATGATCGTTATGGTTATGATGCAGAAGGTTATAATAAAAGTGGTTATAACGTCCAAGGCTATGACAAAGAAGGCTATAAAGCGGATGGTTTCAACCGCCAAGGCTTTCACAAGAATGGCTATAACAGGGACGGTTATGATGTCCATGGCTTCAACCGTGCGGGTTTCAATAAACAAGGCTATGACAAATACGGTTTCAATAAATACGGTGTCAGTGCCCAAGGTTATGGGACGGATGGATTTAATAAGCTAGGTTATGATAAGAACGGTTTTAATCGTCAAGGCTATACTAAATTCGGCTATGACAAAAGAGGGTTCAATCGTGATCGCAAGCATATGAATGGTACAATGTATGACGGCAAAGGCTTTGATTTTCAAGGCGTTCATCTAAATAATAGTCCATTCGATGATCACGGCTTTGATCAAGCGGGCTTTGATGCAGACGGCTATAATAAAAGAGGATACAATCGCGAAGGTTTTACACGCGATGGCGCCCATATTAGTGAAAAGACGTATGATGCAGAAGGTTATGATCAGCACGGTTACAATCGAGATGGCTTTGACCGAGCAGGATACGATGCATCGGGCTTAAATTCGCTGGGCTATGATTCGGAAGGCTATGATGCACAAGGTTTCAATAAACATAGCATGGATCGTGAAGGCTATAATCGAGACGGATTTAATAAAGCAGGCGTCGATCGAGAAGGTTTCGGGAAGAATGGACGAAATCGCCAAGGCTATGATAAAAAAGGTTTTAATTTGCAAGGTTATGATAAGAACGGTTTTAATAAAGAAGGCTATAACCGATTCGGCTATGATCGATATGGTTTTAATCGGGATGGCAAACATGCCAATGGTACGAAGTATGATACAAAAGGGTTCGACTGCAACGGCTTCACCCCACAAGGACTCCACCGAAATGGAACGGACCGGGATGATCAAGGCTATGATAAGTCTGGCTATGATGCGGATCGATATGACCGAAAAGGTTTCAATAAACTCGGCTACGATCGAAATGGTTATGATAAATATGGCTATGATAAATCAGGTTTTCGAGCGGATTCGAAATAAGATTCGTCACTATTAAATAATGAACACCTAGAAAGTTAGAGTATTCCTCTAATTTTCTAGGTGTTTTTTAAAAGGAGTTATGTTGGACTTAGAAAAATACAGAGTGAAACTAAAACAGCCCACACTTCAATGGAAAAGTGCGGGCTGTTTTGTATTAATTTATTATAGCGTACATAAATACTCTTCCAACCACTGATCCGCATCCTCTTTTGAAGAAACGTCTCCATTTAGCTGGCTCACTTCCAAGTGTAGCAAGATCTTAGAGAAAGTTGGACCTGGCTTCAGTCCTGCTTTGACTAAATCACCGCCATTCAAATAGCTTTGCAGCTTGTTACGATCATATAAATACTCCATAACGGATTCCTGATAGGGCACTTGATTAGCCACTAGAATAAACAGAATAGCTTCATCGGAGTAGTCATGTAAAAACAGATGGTAGTCTCCTGTTTGTGTAGACTCATTCCATTGTTCATGTTTTTGCAACTCCATGATTTCTTCCAATAACTTTTTCCTGTTCTTCCGCAACGTGAATTTCTCTGCGGCATACAAGCTATCATTACAATAGAAGGGGAGTAAAAAGTAATTGAACCAACTAGGTTTTTCAGCGATTTTTAAATTCGTAATCTTACGTACTTGTTCGTTGTAAATTTGTTCTAGATTTTCAGCCGTAGCAACCGATGCATCCATCTGTTTTTCATTCACACCGAACTGTTGCCATACATTCAGTTCAAACAGGCGTCGGATCACTTCTTGCGGACTGCCTTCGGTAAATAAACGGATCATTTCTTCGTTAATGCGTTGAGGTGACAAATGGATTACTTTATCGATCGACTCAAGCGCCAATTTTTCTGTCTGTTCATCCATCGAAAATCCAAAACGTTGTTCAAAACGTACCGCTCGGAAAATGCGGGTAGGGTCTTCGACAAAACTAATATTATGAAGAATTTTGATTTTCTTCTCACGTAGATCATTCTGCCCGCCAAACGGATCAATCAATTCACCGAACGCTTCGGCATTGAGACGGATGGCCATGGCGTTGATCGTGAAATCGCGGCGCTGCAAATCATCGCCGAGAACGGATGTCTCGATCTCGGGTAAAGCAGCAGGCTGTTCATAATATTCGAGTCGAGACGATACGATATCGATTGATAAGCCGGACGGTGTATTCCATGTCGCCGTGCCAAAACTTTCATGTTCAATGACGTCGCCACCATGTGTATCCATCAAGCTATTGGCCAATTCAATTCCATTACCTTCCGCGACGATATCAATATCGAAATTTGGCTTGTCCAATAAAATATCCCGGACAATCCCACCAATTAAATAAACAGGCACGTCGATTCGACTGGCAGTTTCTCCGATTTCTTTCAACAACTGGAGAGCTTCTCCTGGCAGTTGCTTTTGCATTTTATTAATGATCTCACGGGAAGGTGGAGTGTCTGCTGTTTTTTTATCCGCCATCATATCGCTATAGAGAACTTGGATAATATTCGATCGAGTCACAATGCCAACGATTTCTCCGTCTTCAATGACAGGCAAGCGACCGATATTGTGTTTAATGACAAGCTCTTGGATTTCTTCGAGTGACGTATCGGGCTCAATAGTATACATTTTAGTCGTCATATACGCTTTTACAGGCGCATGTCCGAGTCCATGATGATTCCCTTTATCGAGATCTCGTCTAGTAATAATGCCGACTAGTTTTTTATTTTCGACAACCGGGTAGCCGGAGTGTCCGTAGCGATACATGCGACGCCCCGCTTCTTCGATCGTTGTATCGGGTGTCAGTGTTTTAACAGGAGAAGTCATCAGCTCTTTTGCGGTAATCGCTGGCCGCAGTATTGTTTCCAAACTGCTGTTGATATCTTCAAGAATCGCTTCTTTATCTCCTTTTTTCACCGTAGCGGAACCGGCGTGTTGATGACCGCCACCGCCAAGTTTTTTTAGAATGGGTTGCAATGTGATGCGTTCTGAGTTTGCACGTCCCACGATAAACACGGAGTTTTTCATTTTAACAACAGTAATGACCGCATCGGTTCCTTTAACGCCTAACACCTTTGTTGTAATCAACGCAAGGCCGTTTACGAAATGATCTAACTCATGTGTGCTGACGGCAATTTCAAGACCATCTACTTCATGAATTTCAGTATGGGTAAGAAGTTGATCTAATAAATCTTGCTGTTCGAATGTCAACGTTTCTTCCGCGAAACTCCCGACCATTTCGAGGCTCATTCCTTGCTCAAGCAGATAAGCAGCTGCCTTCATATCCCGTACCGTGGTGCTCGCATATGTAAATTTTCCTGTGTCTGTATACAGGCCAAGCCCGAATAATGAAGCTTCGAAACTTGAAATAGCTATATTCTGTTTACGTATTTCTTCAATAAGTAGAGTGACCGCAGCGCCAGTTAATTCAACGATACCTTCATCATATTGCACATCATTTTCACCTTTTTGGTGATGGTCGTAGACGATGATTTTTCGCTTAGATGCATCGAAATCGTCAGGAAGTTTGCCGATTCTAGCTAAAGATGCAACATCGACGATAATCATTTCCGTCACTTGTTCCCAGTCGACGTGAGCGCTTGGCACAAAGTCGAAGACATCCCGATAAATATTTAAGAAACGTTGTACGCGACTTTCGAGCTTATCTGAAATAATTAGTTGTGCGTCCGGATACAGTTTTTTCGCCGCAATCATTGAAGCAAGTGCGTCGAAGTCTGTATTGACGTGTGAAGTAATAATTTGCACGGGTAGTACCTCCTATTTGAAAGTGGTTCAAGTAGTATAAAAAGAAAAGTAACCACCCTCTATCCTGACCAAGTGGAAGGTGGTTACTCGTTAATTTCGATTGTGTTCATGAGACCAGTTTATCATCTTCAACCAATATGTTCAATTCAGTCTAGTAAATGGTACTTGCCTTAACCCATATACACACTTTCGCACGTACCGGCTACTGGCTCATAGAAACAGTGATTTTTAAATTGCCCTGTAAACGGCTGACCATACCAAGTAGGTGGGCAGGGAGCGTATGGATTAAAATACCATAACGCATAGTGGGCGGGATGTTGACGCCAGTTTGTTAGAGTCCGTTCAGCTAATCTTTTTTCAGAAGCTCGAGCGCGTTGGTAGAACAAGTTTCCTTTTTGCACCGCTTCAAAAGAATAATTATTGCCTTGTATTTGGAAAATGACATCGTTTATAGACCGCACATCTCTGAAGTCTAGACAATCGGCTACTGCACGATTCACGATAACATTTCCGACATATAACATACCTTGATTACCTTCGGCCTCGGCTTCCGCTCTCATCATTCTTGCCATTAAGTCGACATCTGAATCTCGATATTTGACTCTCGCCATAGTTTTCACCTCATTCATAGTGTATGAGAACAGCGGGTAATGATGTGACATTTTTAGAAGGATCTATAGAAGTACTTCGAAGAAAATATTGAATGTAGATCGTCGAATAGGCTTATATTTTTAAAAAGTAGGGTAAAGGTTAATAGTTTGAAAAATCTGGACTAAGGATTTAGACTGTGCATAGGACAGTACATTTCTATACAATCACTGTAAAAATAGTATTTTAGTGTCTGCTAGTATTTACGATAATCACATTGTGATAGCATTACTGCATACGCATTCAGTTTCCCGAAAAGTGGGAATGTATTCCGATGTGCATCACTAATGTAGTGTTGAACTATTTACATAAAGAGGAGGAAAGCCAATGGCTGATAATAATTCGAACAACCCGAAGAATACAAATGAAGTTTCCGATCCGGGACGCCGTAATTTTGTTAAGAACACAGGAATTGCTGTCGGAGGTGTAGCCGGTGGTGCGCTACTTGGCGGTCTATTCAGTAGTCGATCTAAAAACGATACGAATTCGAATACCGCTGGGGATAAAGGAAGCGGTAAAGAAAAGCGATATGAAGAAGCGCGTATGTATTTCACACGTATTGCTGATTTCGCTATTTTGGAACAGGCAGTGGAGCGAATCTTCCCTGAAGATGATAACGGTCCTGGAGCGATAGAATTAGGAGTTCCTTATTATATCGATAAACAGTTGGCAGGTCCTTATGGGTCCAATGTCGGCGATTTCAGACAAGGTCCTTTCATAGGTTCTAAAGCAGCGGCTTCGGACTCTAGCCTTGACCGTGGGCAGATTTTTATTAATGGTTTACGAACAATGGATGCCGAGAGCCAAAAACGCTTTGATACGAATTTCGTTAAAGCGACCGAAGATCAGCAAGTAGAAATTATGACGGACTTTGCAGATGACAAAGTGGAAGTCAAAGGCATTAGTTCAAAAGGATTCTTTAATTTATTGCGTTCTACTACGCTTGAAGGCGCGTATTGTGATCCGTTATACGGAGGCAATCGAGATATGAAAGGCTGGAAAATGAAAGAATATCCAGGTGCTATCGCATCGTATGCCCATATGATAGAAGAAGATAAGTTCGTGAAAATGGATCAAGTGAGCCTGACAGATTATCAACCTAAATAAATGATAGGAAAGGGGAGAAAAGAATGGTAAAAACATTAGAAAAAGTAGATGCGGTCGTTGTAGGTTCAGGCTGGGCAGGTGGTATTGCAGCAGCTGAATTAACGAAAAAAGGATATAAAGTAGTTGGATTAGAAAGAGGGAAAGCGCAGAAGCGAGAAGATTTCGTCGGTGCAAAAGATGAACTTCGTTACGATGTGCGGAAACTCATGTTCCAAGAATTGAACAAAGAAACGTTGACGATCCGCAATACGCTGGATGAAACGGCGACGCCTAACCGAAGTAACGATACCAATGCGATTAATGGTACAGCTACTGGCGGTTCAGGTGTTCACTGGAACGGCATGGTCTATCGTTGGCTTCCAACAGATTTTGAAATGCATACGAAGACGGTAGAAAAGTATGGAGAGAAGATTATCCCGAAAGATATGCAGCTTCAAGACTGGGGTATTACATATGATGAATTGGAGAAGTATTACGATCAGTTTGAAAAAACAGCTGGTATTTCTGGTGAGCCGGATCCATTGCGGCCAGGTCAACGTTCGGATGAATATCCAACCCCACCGATGAAAGAAACGGATATCATTCGTACCTTTACGAAAGCTGCAAAAGATTTGGGGTACCATCCGTATCGTATAGCTTCTGCTAACATATCGGAGACGTATACGAATCCCGACGGAGAGACGATCAACGGATGTGTGTACTGCGCATTTTGTGAATCATTCGGCTGTGACTTCGGAGCGAAAGCCGATCCGATTGCTACAGTGTTAGCTACAGCAAATAAAAGCGGTAAGTATGAGTTGCGCAATAACTCGTACGCAGTTCGGATTGTCCATGAAAATGGAAAAGCAGTCGGTATTAAATATGTAGATACGGAAACGGGGGAAGAGTTCATTCAACCGGCAGATATTGTCGTTGTGGCTGGATTCACCTTTACGAATACGCGTCTCATGTTATTATCCGAAATCGGCAAGCCATACAATCCAAAAGACGGAACAGGCGTGATTGGTAGCCATTTAACTGCTCACCAGCGCAACTTGACGCATACACGTGTACGTGGATTCTTTGATGAAAAGAAATTCAATCGCTATGCAGGTACCGGCGCACTTGGTGTGACGATGGATGATTTCAACGTGGAGCAACTGGATCACACGAAACTCGATTTCTTGCATGGTTTCTGTTTGCGTACGTCTCAAAGAGGAGATCGACCGATTACGAATAACCACGTTCCAGCAGGTGTCCCTTCTTGGGGGAAAGAATTTAAAGACAAGTCCATTTTCTATGCGAACCGTCGGATAGACGTTCAGCAACAAAATGGTGCGCTTGCTTGGCGTGAAAACTATATGGACTTAGATCCGACGTATACAGATATGTTTGGTGATCCATTGCTACGCGTCACGAGCAAGTTCCATGATCAAGACCGCAACATTGTCAGATATGCTCACCAAAGAGGTAAAGAGTTACTGGAACAAATGGGTGCCGATCATATTACCGTGCCTGAAATTACAGAGGAAACGGAATTTGATAAAACGTCATTATCTGACCATACAGGTGGCGGTGTAGTCATGGGAGACAATCCTGAAACATCCGCTGTCAATAACTATTCACAAGTATGGGATATGGATAATTTATTCGTCGTAGGGGCTTCTTCATTCCCACTTATGGGTAGCTCCAATCCTACAGCGACAGTTGGTGCTCTCGCGTATCGTGCTGCAGAAGGTATGATCAAGTTCTTAGAGAACGGCGGAGGCCAATTGGTTAAAAAAGAGGAAACAGCAAAAGCATAATTTGCCAAGAGGAGAGAGGAATCGAAACCTCTCTCCTTTCTTTCATACCTATTTAAGCGAGGAAAGATGCCTATGACTATACGATCCGTCCTCATACTTTTGGCAGTTGCTCTTTTTCTGAGTGCCTGCAACAAGACAATTGAAACGAATATGTCAGAGGAAATCCCAGATTTCGACTACACTACACAAGACGAGAATACACTGGGCTTGGATGATTTAAAAGGTGATTGGTGGATTTCTTACTTCTCTTATACGCACTGTACGACCGTTTGCCCGAGAACGACGGCTAATATGGTCGGTATTCAAGAGGAATTAAAAAAAGACGGCTTCACCCCCCCTATCATTTCGTTCAGCATTGATCCGGAAAATGATACACCGGAAGTTTTACGAGAGTATGCAAAGGACTATGGTGCTGACCTACAGACGATGACGTTTTTAACAGGTTATGAGTTTGAAGAAATTCAAGATCTATCGGTTCATACGTTTAAAGCTTTTCTGGAAAAAGGGGCACTTGATCAGCGATCGCACAGTTTTTTCTTTTACTTAATAAATCCTGACGGAGAGATCGTCAAGCAGTATAACGGTATGAGCGATACGGAAAATGACTTGTTGGTGGCGGACGTGAAGAAGGTTTTAGGGAAGTAGCGTTTCTGTCATGCAATTAAAAAAAGCATTCATTTACTCTAAAATAGAGTAAATGAATGCTTTTCTTTGTAAGATTTACGTACGCCATACTACAGATGAAAACAGCTATAGAAGATAGTTCTACTGATCTTTTATTATATAATTGTTTTAAAATATTAGAAAATATAGTAAAATGGAAACGTTTACTATACAATTGTGTTAGAACAGAATGAGGAGGTATGCAGATGAATGTTCCATTAGTTTTGACGCAATTCCTAGATCGTGCCGTTACGCTGTATGGGGGTAAGGAAGCGATTTTTGGAGAAGAAGGACGCACTTTTACATACGCACAATTAAACGGTCGTGTGAATCAGCTATCACGTGGTTTACGTGACTTGGGTATTGAAAAAGGAAATCACGTAGCGTATTTATGTGGAAACTCGATTGAAATGCTTGAAGGCTTTTATGGACTCTATCAAGTAGGTGGCGTCATGGTACCGTTAAATACACGACTGAAGCCTGAAGATTATGTATTCATTTTAAATCATAGTGAGGCGAAGTTGTTATTTGTTGACCAGGACTTATATCATCTCATCAAACCGATTGAGCACTCGCTCGACACGGTAGAGAAAATTATTATTCATCATAAACAAGATGATTCAAACGCAATAGATTACAATGTCTGGCTCGAATCTTTCTCTATGGAATCATTTGACCGTGCAGACGTGCAAGAAGATGATGTGTGCAGTTTACTTTATACGAGTGGTACAACAGGTAATCCGAAAGGGGTTATGCTAACGCACCGAAATAACTATTTGCATGCTATGAGTGCGATGCATCATTTGCGTGTGACTGATGATGATGTGCTGCTTCATGTACTGCCGATGTTCCATGTCAACGGCTGGGGGTCACCATTTTATTATACGGCGAACGGAGCTTCCCAAGTTTGCTTACGTAAAACGTCGCCGCAGACTATTATCGAAGCGATTCAACAGCATAAAGTCACGATATTGCATATGGCACCGGCTGTATTGAATTTGCTCTTCCAATATTGTGAAGAGCATAAGCCAATGTTCACGCATAAGATCCGAGTGATTGTTGCGGGCTCTGCACCGCCACCATCCTTCATCTCACGGGTGGAAAAAGAACTCGGTTGGGAATTCATTCAAGTCTACGGCATGACGGAAACTTCTCCGTTAAGTTTGTTCTCTACAATTCGCTCGACTGTCCAACATTTATCAGATGACGAACAGCTTCAGTTAAAAGCAAAAGCAGGCTATTCGATGATTGGTGTAGATGTCCGTTTAGTTGACGATTATGGAGAAGAAGTGGCCAAGGACGGTCAGCAGACAGGTGAAATTACAGTCCGTAGTCACGGGGTCATGAAAGGCTATTGGAAGAACAAAGAGGCGACTGATGAAGTGTTACGTGACGGTTATATGATGACGGGCGATATGGGGACGATTGATGAGCATGGCTACGTCAATATCGTTGACCGCAAGAAAGATATCGTCATTAGTGGCGGTGAAAATATTTCGTCTATTGAAATCGAAGGTGTGCTCTATGACCATCCCGCTGTTCTAGATGCTGCGGTAATTGCTGTGCCTCACGAGAAGTGGGGAGAGACGCCGCATGCGTATATCGTATTGCGTGGCGGTTCAGTAGCGACCGAGCAAGATATTATGGACTTCACGAGAGCAAATCTCGCCCATTTTAAAGCAGTAACAGGCGTGACGTTTGTGGATGAGCTGCCCAAAACAGCGTCAGGTAAAATCTTGAAAGTGCAGATCCGGGACGATTACTGGGAAAAGGTAGGGAAAACGGGTCGTAAAGTGAATTAATAAAGTGATGGGCATTCTTTCGTTCTACAAAGAGCGAAAGAGTGCCTTTTATTATAAAGAAGTAGAAGAGTTCAGGAACAGTTGCATCCAGTTCTGAGCAAGCAAGATGATCTTAAAAAACTTTTTAAAAAACTTTTGAAACTTTTTCGGGAATCCTCCGTCTGTAGGGTGCGCAAATGATAATAGGGGGATTCACATGAAGAAAATATATAGCTGTGTTCTGTTACTTGCGAGCTTACTGTTATTTATAATGGGAAATGAAGCCAAGTGGAATTTGAATGAAGTACCATTGTTCCATGAGCAATCAGCTACAGCTTTTGCAGAAACTATACAAAACAAACCGTTTATTACAGAAAAAGAATTTGATCAGGTGTTGACGCTAACAAATAACCAACCGATCTATATGAAGGAAAAGAACCTTATCCGAATCGGTGAACTACAAGCCAATCAAGCGGTTGCCTTGATAGGAGAAGATGAGGAGTATTACGAAATTCGAGTAGGCAAGATGCCAGCTTTCATTCGTAAAGGTCAGGCAAAAGTAGAAAAGAACGTGTTGAAAGCTCCATTACATACAGAACGACTGGGCTCTGTAAAAACCGCCCAAACAACGCCTGTGTATACAGATTCGAATATTGAAAGTGATGTCCTCATTCAATTAAGAAAAGGCTATCGCTACCCGGTCATACAGGAAGAAAAAGACTGGTATCTCATCAAAGTAGGTGAGCGAGCAGGTTATATCCACAAGCCTTCAGTAAAAATGGATGAAGGATTACCGGTGCTGCTGTATCACCAAGTGCTACCTCGTAAACAGATGAAAACGGAGATGAGTACCATTTCACTCGAAAGCTTTGAGAAACAGATGGCGTATTTGGCTGATGAGCAATTTACGACATTGACCTCACAACAGTTGTATGATTACTTGGAAGGCCGACTTGTTGTACCCGAGAAGGCGTTAATTATTACATTTGATGATGGTTTATTGTCATCCAAAGAATATGCCTATCCCGTCTTGAAACGATATGGCTTTACTTCGCCACAACATATTATTTCTGCCCGTATGGATAGAGAAAAAGAAGGTCCGGCATTTGACGGTGGAGGATTATTGAAATATTTGAATGTAGAAGATTTAAAAGAAATGAACGATGTATTTCAGTTCGAAGCCCACACTTGTGCATTACATGAACTAGGTAGAGAAAGTGGAGCTGGCTTAGTATTTGAACATACAGAAGAAGAAATTATTGAAGACTTGCAGACCAACTTACAACACGTACCTTCAGCCGTTTCTATCGCATACCCGTATGGACAATATAATGAAGAGTTCATTGCGGCGGCTAAAGAAGTAGGGTTACTGATCGGCTATACAACAGTCGAAGGATATGCCAATATGGATCAGTCCAATTATGAAGTGAACCGCTTTGGCATGACAGAAAAAAGGTCATTCAAGGATTTTGCAACGTATGTTGACGGAGACATGATATGGCCATAGAAGAGAGTGACTAACCCAAATGAATGAAATGGATCAAATAATGAATGAACATTCGCATTATTTAGTGCGTATCGCTTATTTATACGTGAAAAACTGGTCGACCGCGGAAGATGTCGTGCAAGAAGTCTTCGTTACGTATTTCCAGAAAAGTGACCAGTTCCGTAATGAAGCTTCAATTAAAACGTACTTAACGAAAATGACCGCTAATCGTGCAAAAGATTATTTGCGCTCCTGGAAACATAAGAAAGATGTGGTGTTCGAGTCGATTTTTGTATCTACTAAAAGCTCGGAGCAACAATTACTCGAGCAAGAGCAGCTAGCTTCACTCGAAAAGCATTTATTTCAGCTGCCATTGAAATACCGCGAGCCATTACTTTTATATTATTATGACGAGCAATCGATTGCCGAGATCGCAGAATTTCTTGAGCTTAATGAAAATACGATCAAGACTCGATTACGAAGAGCGAAGTTGCAACTTAAGGGATTTTTTGCGGAAGAGGAGGTAGAAACCTATGAATGATTTTAAACGAAAACTGGACCAAATGATGGGAGATACAACGGAACAGGAGCGACGAATCAAACAGCGGGTACATGAAAACCTTCAACCTTCGCAAAGGAGGCAGTTTTCTTGGCAAGCGCTGCTAGTTACGGCGGCACTACCGGTAGTCGCTTTGTTATTAGTATTTAACTTTGTTTCAGATAGTCAACTGTCTGCTGATCAAGGTCCAGGAACGCCCTATGATCCACTTGACGATATGGCTTTGATTTCTGCGTTGCAAAAGAAAGATCAACTATCCGCTATTGATTACGAAGAATTTTCTTCATTACCCGTCGTGAGAAAAGTAGACGGTCTATTATATGTCGATGACGAATCGTTTTCACTTCAGTGGAGTCCGGATACGTATCATCCAGTTATAGAACGTAAAGCAGACCTGTACGATGCCTCAGTTTATGATCCGGGGGACGTAGTACGGACATTTACGAATACGAATAGCCACTTACCGACGTATACAGGTGTCTATTATGAAGTCGTCGCCGTTCCTGGAGATCGTGTTGTCTTGCAAAACGGCAAGTTGAAAGTCAATGGGAACGAGTTATCATCCGAACTGATGGATCGGTATAAGGAACAACATGTAACGATTGCTGGTGGCTATGATCAGCTGTTGAACGCTCGGGAATACTTATTATTGAACCATTTCCCAGCTAAAGACACAGTGCAAGGAGCGACGATCACGCCTATACACAAGATTTATGGCAAACTGATTGGCGTAGCAACCGAAGAAAAAACGGAATCTATCTATATAGATTATCTAACAGATCAACTTAAGAGCGACTATACGCCCGAGCAGTACTTTGATTTATATTTATACGATCAGCTAACTGGTTTGAATAAACTACCTGAATCTGCGGTGTTCGCACAATCAAGCCGAATAGGAGAGTTATTCCTTGAAGCATCGTATCGTAAAGCTATTCCGATTGCCAATGACAAAGTAGAAATACGTTATCAATATGATCGAGAAGGTGTCGTGGAGCAAGTGTTCACTATGGGAAGGGATACAAGCTCCGGGCAATGGATAGTGGAAAAATAAAGGCGTATACGCTGTAAAGGAGGTGATGCCCGAACGATCACGCAAACCAGGTTGGCACCTGTTCAGCACTAGCCGTCAACCAACCGCTCGCTTATAGAGCCAGCCTGGTTTTCATTAGTTGTAACATAAGCAAGAACAATGGGAAGTATTAACGAAGTAAGAAATAGAAAAAGCACCAGGCCGGCACCTGTTTTGCATAAGCCGTCAACCAACCGCTCGCTATATAGAGCCGGTCTGGTGTGTATACATAATGATTTATATGGAACGAGATAGAAACGAAGTCCATCTACAATAAGTAAGGGATGTTGTCCGCATGCTCTTGCTTGCATTGAGAGTTACATGATGAAATACTAAACGTGTATACTCACAATAGGAGATGATACTATGGCACTCAGCAGAAAAGATTACTTACAGAAAATCATTGGATTACATGAACGCTTGATCATAGCCTCAGAAGAATACGAAGGTATTTCTGAAGAATTCATTTCAAAACAAGAGCTCGATATTCCAGGGATGAAAGAACAATGGGTAGTAAAAGTAGAAGAGTTCAAGCAGATCTTAGCCGACATGAATGCATTGGAAGTTCCGAACGCATTTGAAACGGAAGGCAATGAACTAAAAGAAGCGTATACTATATTCGTCAACTGTGTAGAAGAGAAGACGGAGAAGTTCAGCGTAGAGACTATGGAAAACGGCGAGCTCGATGCCCTTCAGTCGAAAGAAATGCATGCTGCGGAAGATATGGAAGAATTGATTGGGAGTATGTTTGAGAAATAAGATGTAAAAAGTTATAAAAAAATAAAGAAAAATTTAAATGGCAGATATACTTTTAGTAAAAGTTGTCTGCTGTTTTTTTGATAAAGTTATTAAATATCGAAAAATGACGAGTGACTATTCATGGAGGTACGACGAGAAGGTTAATTTAGTCCCTTCAATCGAGCGTTTTGTTCCACTCCATGGGAGAGTTTTGCTACTAGCAATAACCTAAGAACTTAAACAAACTACAAAAAAGATTTAGGGCGTGTGGAAAAAACATTTCCACACTCTGTATCCTTTTTTCTTTCTGACTCTATATAGTGTGCGAAGGGGGAGTCAGCGATGACATATTATTTATTAGTTTGCCAACCGAGATATGCTGCAGGCTTGATGGGCAAAAACATTTCAACTATAGGATATGTAGTAACGATCAAAATGTCATAAGTTTAGGTTCTATACTTCTTGTTAGTAATAGAAATTTGCTACCCTATAAATAAAGATTCCGTAAAGCGTAATGCGCACCTTATTAGCAAATCAATGTTATACATGTATAATAGACACCATAAGAATGATCTGGAGGCTTTAAAAAATGAGCACAACAAAAATTATGAATATAATGAAGAAATTAATAGAGCAAGATCCATCACTCGCAATTAGTGAATGGCAAGGGACATGTCATTATGTAGTGGGGGAAATGATGTCGCTCGAAACGAAAGACTTGCAGGAGATTGATTTGGAAGGGATTGCGAAGCCAGGAGAAAAACAAGTGATGCCGATTGAATTATTGATCGCTGCGGCCACTACTAGTTTCGGGGTTACATTCCACTTAGAAGCGTATAATCAAGGAGTGACTGTAGACAGAGCGGAAATCGTTTTCAGTGGAGTATGCGATAAAGCACCGTTTTTAGGAATTCAAAGTGGCAATAGCGGGATTATGAAGCCGATGATCGTGTTATCTGCCGAGTCCACTACGAATAAAGGGCAACTGGCTGAAATCGCAGCTATTGCGGTTGAACGTTCACCCATTCTTTCTAGTTTGAAAGAAGAAGTTACATTGCATATTAAGTGATTTCATAGAGCTATAATGTGTTCATACAAATAAATACGCCATCACCTTGTTCATTCAGATAAGGTGGTGGCGTATTTATTTACTTAAAATCAAGCGTTCTTTTCAAGTGGTGTAACTGCGATATTGCCACCTTCTTTTAAGAATTTGATCATTCCTTCAGCTGCACGATAAGCGAATGCGCCAATCGTAACGGTTGGGTTGTAGTTACCAGTATGCGGGAATGAAGATCCGCCTACGACAAATAGGTTTTCCATATCCCACATCTGTGAATAGGTGTTAACTGCGGAGTTTTCAGGAGAAGCTCCCATGATCGCACCACCAAAGAAGTGATCCGTAAAGAATTTATGGTCGAATACAGTATCATCTTTTACTACATCGACGTTCATTTGGTCTGCACCCATTTCTTTCATGATCTCTTCCCACCGTGCGACTCCTGCTTTTGTTAGTTCAGCCGCCGCGATTCCACCGACCCAGCCGGAACCTACGATGACCGCATCTACTTTTTCAAGTTTTTTTACCATTGCATGTCCTCCTTAGTGTTTCTATTTTAATGCCCTTGGTAATCTCTTAGACTGACGGGATCCAGTTTGGTAAATTCATCAGATTCAATATAATTTGCGTAGGAAGCCACTGCGCCCGGAAACTCTTTCATTTTCCAGCCTTCCATATTGATATTGCCACCATACAACGGATCACAATAAGCACCTTCTAATGTCGCTTGTTTTAACAAAATGAAAAACTCAGAAGCTTTTACACCTCTCATCTGCACTTTGTTTGCCTCGACGTCGGTCATGATTTCCATTTGTTGTTCCTCAGTTGCTTTATCAAAAGTGACTTCGAAACGTTTTTGACTTTCTTCATCCATTTTACGTAACCCAAGCAGGAAGATCATGCCGCGATCCAAAATGGATTGTTCTCCACCAGGTCCAGCGGTTTGATCGACAGCTTTCAAATCGATTGCGTATGGAGCTTGTCGATAATCGTATGCATTGACACCCCAACGTCCTGCTAATTGTTTGTCAATATAATAGGGTACACCTAATTTAATAGCGCCTGGACCGAGTTCGTCTTCAGGAAAAATCTGTTCAGTTGCTGCATTTAACACTTTGAAATCTTGATGACGTGTGAAGAATTGACGTGCTTGCGTTACTTCAATACCTTTAGAGCTAGTGTTTTCAGCTGTCTTGTCATTTTTCTTATCCAAACCACCTGAAATCAGACCTCCGAAAAGAGATCCACCGACGAGTCCGCCAGCTACGAGTCCCGTGTTTTTCAGGAAGTTTCTCCGGCCTATGTCTTGCTCGTGTTGCGGTTTTCCATTTACGTCTTTGGGCGGTTGTTGATCTGCCATCCTAATCCCTCCTTATAGATAAAAACGTAAGTATTATTTCACGAACTGAATATTGGGAGTATTGCATAAAGTGTACTATTTATCTTACCCGCATTTATCATATTTAGACAATAATATATTCAATTGTCATATTTATATTGAGTTTTTTTGATATAGTAAGTGGGAAAGTAGTAGACTGTGATAAGTGTCGTTATATATTTGAATCAATAAAATAGATCAAGTACGATAAGTTGCACTAAAAATGATACAATCATTTAAAGCATCAGATAAATTAATGGAAAATGAGCAATAATAAACAGAAGTTATGTATGGACAAACCACTTTATTTATTGCGACATACTAAAAAAGGGAGGATCTTAATGAAAGTAAAAATAGCTGTTATTTTATTTACAATGATACTTATGTTAAGCGGCTGCAATAAGAAAATCGAAACGAATATGTCTGAAACTGTCCCAGACTTTGAATTTACTACACAGGATAACGAACCACTTGGCTTGAAAGATTTAAAGGGCGAGTGGTGGATTGCTTATTTCTCTTATACGAACTGCATCACAGTATGCCCAAGAACGACCGCAAATATGGTCGGTGTTCAAGAAAGATTAAAAGAAGACGGCTTGACACCCCGTATTGTCTCTTTCGGTATAGATCCTGAAAATGATACACCAGATGTATTAAAGAACTACGCTGCAGATTTTGGAGCGGATCTCAGTACGATGAGTTTTTTGACAGGCTATGATTTTAAAACGATTCAAGAAATATCGAGAAACACATTCCTTTCTATATTAGAAAGTGGCGCTTTAGATCAACGTGCGCATAGCTATTATTTTTATTTAGTTAATCCAGAAGGTGTAATTGTCAAAAGATACGATGGTTTAACAGAGACTGAAAATAAATTGTTGATAGAGGATGTCAAGACAGTATTAGGTAAATAATGAGATACTATTCAATAAAACATAAACGCCTGTCTAATCGATTGATTAGACAGGCGTTTTTATTTTATTTGTTTACCATTTCGGTACACCGACATGGTTTTCCACCCATTCTTCATTGTAATGAATGGTTGAATTGGCTTTATGAAGAGGGACGACTTTAAATCGCTTCTCTTGATCTTTAATGACGCCAGTTGGTAAGAAGCGTGGATCTTCGATTGTTACAGTCTTTTGATCACCTGTTTGTTCTTTCGTTACAGAAAGTCTTGCAATTCCACCGAAGTTCGTATAGTCGAACGGTTGGGCAGAATAGAAATTACCAAGTGAGAAGAATACTTTGGTATTGCCCACTTCGCCATAGCGTTGTAAGACGTGTGGGTGATGGCCGAACAGTACATCGGCGCCTGCATCCGAAACGAATTGCGCCAGTTCTGCTTGATCTTCGGAAGTCTCCAAGTGATACTCAGGACCCCAGTGCAAAGAGACGATCGTCACATCTACCATAGGTTTCATTTGTTGGATTTCATTTTCCATCCGTTCACGATCGATATAGTTAACCAAGTACTCTTTGTCATGTAAATCGAGCTCTACATTTGTGCCGTACGTATAGGCAAGTACTCCAATTTTGATACCGTTAACTTCAACAATCCGTTGTGTTTTGCGGTCTTTAAAAGATTCATAAGCGCCTACATACTGCATGCCGTATTCTTGCGCATGTTCAATTGCTTTGCGAACACCATTTTCCCCTTTATCAAATGTATGATTATTGGCGAATGTAACCATGTCTACGCCAACATTTTGTAAAGCGGGTAGGATATGTTTTGGACTGTTGAACTTTGGATAAGTAGATAATCCAAGTTCCACACCGCCAGGCATAGATTCTTGGTTTGCCATGAGAAAATCAATACTTTCCATTTTCTCCTTTACTGCTTCGAATGCAAAATCAAAGTTAGGATACGTGTAAATAGGATTATGTAATAATACATCGCCAACCATACCGATTGTAGCCGTATGGATAATTGTTTCTTCCAATTTTTGATCTGGTTCTACTTCAGTCAATTTTTCAGATGAATCCTTTGTAGCAATTGATGGGTCTTTTCTTTCTGCTTTAGCAGATAATGCGTGCTCTCTGTCGTTCCAATCGTTCCATAAAATTACGCCACCAATAATCCAAACAAAGATTAAAGATGTAACAAGCCATTTCCTCTTCACAAAAATCTCTCCATATCTACAAGTACTATTCTAGTAAGTCTCTAAAACTAACGATAGCACACTAGTAGAATGGTAAACAATTAAATATGTAAAATATAGTAATAAAATATTTTCTTCATCTTTTTTATATAGAAAACGCCAAACTTCGACAAAAATATCGAAGTCTGACGTTTTCATTATTATCATACATTTACTTTTGTTTGGATCAAGGCTTTTTGTTCTTCGACATTTTTAGTCGGCTTCTTCGACCAGATCGTCGCAAGAATAGGGCCAGAAATATTATGCCAGATCGCGCCCCATACGCTTGGAAGTGCAGCAAGTGGACCGAAGTGAGCAGTAGCAAGCGCTACACCAAGACCCGAGTTTTGCATACCAACTTCGAGTGAAATGGCCCGTCTGTCGTTTTCGTTCAATCCGAGTCCAAGTGCAATCAAGTACCCGAGAAGTAATCCGATACCGTTATGCAAGAACACAGCGATAAATACGATTAAACCTGAGCTTGCGACGTTACCAGCATTTGCGGAAGTAACCGCAGCCACAATGATGAGAATCGCGACAACCGAAATGATCGGTACGACGGATACGCTTTTCGCCACCGCCCCGGGGAAGAATCGTTGGATGAGTAGCCCTAGAACGATTGGAATAATAATCACTTGTACGATCGACTTAAACATCGACAACGCATCTACCGGAAGCCATTGACCTGCTAACAATAATAATAATAGTGGTGTGACAAGTGGTGCCAATAATGTGGAAAGGGACGTCATGGCCACAGATAATGCAAGGTTCCCTTTTGCCAGATAGACCATAACGTTTGAAGCGGTACCGCCTGGAACAGATCCAAGTAATACAAGACCGGCTGCTAGTTCAGGGGGCAGCTTCAATAAATAGGCTAAACCGAAACCAACCAATGGCATCACAACAAATTGTGCGGCTACTCCAATGATTACGGGTAACGGGTTTGTCAGAATGATTTTGAAGTCCACTGCACGTAACGTCAAGCCCATTCCAAACATGACCACGCCGAGTAAAATCGTGATGTATGCACCGAGTCCGAGGAACGGAGTCGGGAACATGAATGCCATCACAGCGACGATGATTACCCAAAAGGCAAAGTACTTTCCTGCGATAGAACCGATTGCTTCGAGTGCTTTCATCGTTTCGTCACCTCAGAGTCTAGGTGAAATATTTTGTTCGGATTCAGTAGGTGATTCGGATCAAGAGCCCGTTTAATCTTCTGCATGACAAGCAATGCAGGACCATGTTCTTGTTGCTGATATTTCTGTTTGCCTATTCCGACGCCATGCTCTCCTGTGCAAGTTCCACCACGTTCAAGTGCGTAACGAACAATCTTTTCGTTTAATTCGTCGGCTTTGTCTAGTTCTGCCGGATCATTCATATCCATCATCAGCAAGACGTGGAAGTTTCCATCGCCTACATGGCCGATAATTCCTCCAGGCATTTCAAGTGATTCAACTATTTCGCGTGCATAATTTACCGCCCCAGCTAGTTCTGAAATGGGTAGGCAGACGTCTGTGACCATTAACTTTTTTCCAGGATTCCCGTGGATATAAGCGTATGCCAGGTTATGACGTGCTTCCCACAATCGATTTCTTTCCGCATGGTCTGTTTCAAATTCAATGTGTTCGCAGTGGTGATCCGCCACGATTTCTTTCGTGAACTCGACGTCTTGTTGAAGTCCAGCTTCGTTGCCGTGGAACTCAAGGAATAGTGTCGGTTGTTCTTGATAATTCGTTTCGCTGAAAATATTTACTTGACGCATCGAGGGTTCATCGACTAATTCTACACGCGCGATGGGAACGCCTGCTTGCAAGATGGAAACAACGGCTTCTACCGCATCCTTGACGGAAGGGAAAGATGCACGGGCTGCTGTTATAAATTCAGGAATACCATAGACGCGTAACGTTAGCTCGGTGAAGCAACCGAGTGTGCCTTCTGAACCGACGAATAATCCGTTCAAATGAAGACCAGAGGCAGATTTTGCCGCTTTATTTCCTGTATGTATGACTGTTCCGTCAGCCGTGACTACTTCAAGGTCACGTACCTGGTCGCGCATCACGCCGTACTTGACGGAAGTTGTACCGCTAGCATTTGTAGCTGCCATGCCGCCAAGTGTCGCGTCTGCGCCTGGGTCAACAGAGAAGAACAATCCATGTTTCTTCAATTCTTTATTTAATTGAGTACGCGTGACACCTGGTTGTACAGTTACCAGGAAATCTTCTGCACGTACGTTTAGAATAGCGTTCATGTTTGAAAAGTCGATGGTGATTCCACCATTATCCGGAATGACACTACCTTCTAAGCTCGAGCCGAGTCCGAATGGAATGACCGCCACGCTTAGTTCATTCGATACGCGCATGATCTTGCTTACATCTTCCGTGCAAGAAGGGAAGACGACGATATCTGGTAATTTCATTGTATGGTAGGACTCATCCTTGCCGTGTAGTTCTCGCACGGTTTCATTAATAGTTACTTGTTCTTCGGTTAAAACTTCTTGTAAGGACTGGACGATTTTTTCAGTAGTCGCTGTCATAGTTGATCTCCCCTTAATGATGAATTCGTTTCGCTGGAAGTATTTCCACTGGTTAGAATTTTGTAATTATTCTAACGGACATTATACTATTATACTTACTAATCTGAACAATTCAATGATAGTTTACTTATTTTTCTTTTTTTATTCAATGTTTCACGGGCATAAAAACTATAACCATGCATGTTCGAAGGCCTATCTGACTAGCTGTAAGCTTTCATATGAATAAAAGAACGCTAAAATAAGTGACTGTTTTGTTTGTATTTTTATTAACACATACAAATGATTAACAGGCTTTGGCTAAGGAGAGTGTGAAATGGATACTATTTTGTTTGTGGAAACCACGAAGAGTGGTTCGAGCAGAGAGGCCATAAAGGCTGCAGAAAGGATAGGCTATGCCACGGTGTTGGTAACCGAGAATATGAAGTATCTCGATCAAAGAGAGGAATTCCCTGAAGTTACGCAAATGATTCATGTTGATAGCATAACGGAAGGGATGATTCGACAACAGATTCATGAATTACAGAAGTCGGGAATGAAGCTGAAAGGTATCTTCAGTTTCGTAGACCCCTTTGTATCGATGACCGCCCATCTAGCGAATGAATTTTGTCATTCGAAAATATCCGCTGATGCCTATCTGAAAATGGAGGATAAAGTGTTAACTAGAACAGCATTAGCTAAAAACGAAGCGACACCTAAGTTTATGATTTATGAGACATCGGAAAATTTGAAGCAGTTCATCAGCAAACAAGAGATATTTCCTCTCATTATCAAGTCGCCGCTTTCAAAGGCGTCAAGAGATGTGTATCTCGTAGAAGATCGAAACGAAATGATGCGTGTCATGAAGGGTATGTTGAAAGCCCATCCTACCCAGCAGGTTGTTGTTGAAGAGTATTTGGATGGACCACAGTATTTGGTTGAACTTGTGGTGGTTAATGGGGAGCTACATTTAGTTGCGGTGATTAAACAAGATATCCAAAAAGACTTGAAGTTCATCATTACCGGTTATGATTTTCAACTAACACTAGAGAAAAGCTTATATGACAAGCTTTTCAAAACAGTGGAATCCATTTGCAAAGATCTCGGAGCGAAAAATGTAGCCTGCCACCTAGAACTACGATATGTCAGGGATACCTGGAAGTTGATTGAATTGAACCCAAGAATTTCAGGCGGTGCCATGAATCGTATGATAGAAGAGGCATATGGAATCAATTTGATGGAAGAGACATTGAAGCTATTTATCGGTGAAGAAATGAATTTAAAGAAAAGGCACGAAAATCATATTTATACGCATTATATTACCGTGAATGCTTACGGTACATTATTGAAAGTGACGGGAAAAAACAATGCAATGAAGTATGAAGGTGTGCGTGAAGTCTACGTGAAGCCACGTAAAGGTGCATTCATGACACCACCCAATTCAATGGGGAATCGATATGGTTATGTCATCGCTACCGGTGATACAGCATCAAGTGCGAAACGAAACGCCTTGCATGCAGCGAAGAATATCAAGTTCTATATAGAAACGAATGAGGAGTGAGCGCAGATGATAACAGTGGGGATGTTGCATTCAAAGAAACACCCGAGCAAAGTAAAGAAAGCTTTTGCCTGGGCGGCAGTTGCTAAAATGGAAGGAGTGAATTTTTACTATTTTTCACCACATGATGTTGATTTTACGACGAACACTATTTCAGGCTATGTATATGAACGTGGCGAGTGGATTCAAAAAGACTTGTTATTTCCGGACGTCATCTATAATGCATATGGGATGAAAACTGACGAGGAAATCGACGTCTACAATAGATTAAGTAAGATGATACCTTTCACTTCACACTCGGTTGGAAATAAAATGAGTGTTTATAAAAGGATCAGTAAAATACCAGAATTTGAGGATTATTTGATTCCATCGATACGGGTCGATCAACCTGAAGATGTGTTACAGGCTATGACAAAATATACAAAAGTAATTATTAAACCAGTATCCGGAAGTCAGGGTAAGGGGATTTGGTTCATTGAGCAAGATGGCGAGCAGTTCCATAAGATCGTCGATACAGAGAAGACAACCACAAATCGAAAACAACTTATTTCCGATCTTCAAGATTTAATCAATGGGCAAGACTATTTGGTCCAGCCGTATATATCTTGCCGTACAAAAGACGGAAATCCATATGATTTTAGACTGCATGTGCAGAAAGACGGGGAGGGGAAATGGGTAGTTTCGATTATTTTCCCGCGGATAGGAACGATGGATCGAGTGACTAGTAATCTTTCGCGTGGTGGCAGTATGGGAATGTTTCGATCGTTTTTAGAAAGAGAATTTGGTGATGAACGGAAGAATATGAGACAGACTTTAGAGAAGTTTGCTGAACGTTTCACTAATGAATTCGAAAGTACTTTCGACGTGAAATTTGATGAACTCGGTATTGATATTGGTGTCGATGAAAATAATAAGCTCTGGATATTCGAAGTGAATTGGAGACCAGGAAATGAGGAGTTTGTATTTGATATAGCAAAGAATCATATTCCTTATGCAGTGTATATTGCCAATCAGAATAAAACGAACTAATGTTTTTTCCAATAACTATCAATGAATGCTTGACCGCACCTAACCTATCTCTCAACCCCATCATATATATAGAAGATACGTATATATGAAAGGAAGGTTAAAAAAATGAATAACCCAAGTGTGATGTGTGTGGAGATGATGAAGTTATTGGAAGAACAAGCGTTGATGACTAAATTCGGTCATGGATTTCAATTTGTCTGTTCGTTTCCCCTCTACGATACGATCCCCTTTACGCTTCACGACTGCGAGTTACAAAAACCGTTCAGCGCCCATTATAAATGTATAAAGACGCCGTACTTCAGATTGGAAAAACTCGATATAGATACATGCTGTGCAACATTAACCTTACTAGAGCCAGTTGATATGGATGGGAATTCAGTAGACTCTTGCGAAGAACTATACTCCCTTAAGAAGACAAAAAGCTGTATCATAGTTAATATCAATTGTTTTTGTACAATCACACCATTTTCCCCTAAGCTAGTTGATAGAAAACTACCTATCATTGAACCGAAAAAATAAATGAAAACCTATAGGTGATAAAATATGCACAATACTATTAGAAAACAATTAGTTGAACGAATAGATCCTGGCTATCAGAAGTTCTCATCGGCACTTATTCCGAATGTCGATAATATACTCGGGGTACGTATGCCAGAGCTCCGTCAACTCGCAAAGGAGATCGCAAAAGGTGACTGGCGGGCGTATTTACAAACAGCAAATGATGAGTACTTTGAAGAAGTGATGTTACAGGGCCTGGTTATTGGGTATGTAAAAGCGGACTTGGAAGAGCTGTTGACGTACGTAGCGGAATTTGTGCCGAAAATAGATAACTGGTCAGTTTGCGATAGCTTCTGTTCGGGGTTGAAAATGACCAAGAAAAATAAAGAACGTGTTTGGTCTTTCCTCCAATCCTATCTAGTTTCTGAGAAAGAGTATGAACTGCGCTTCGGAATTGTCATGTTGCTCATTTATTATAGTGAGCCCGACTATGTTGATAGAGTCATCGGTTTGTTAGATCGTGTGCAACATGAAGGGTATTACGTCAAAATGGCGGTTGCCTGGGCTTTGTCCATTTGCTTCGTGAAGTTGCCTGACAAAACGATGAATTATTTGGCAGGAGAGAATTCATTGGATTTGTTTACGTATAATAAAGCGTTACAGAAAATCACAGAGTCGACGCGTGTGGAGCAAGATATGAAGAAATTGATTCGGAGTATGAAAAGGCGTTAACAAAAACCTAGTCTTATGACTAGGTTTTTTTGTTATGTGTATGCATTTTACAATAGAGTGATCTAGCCCACTTTGGCTGTATGTTCAATGTACTATTGTATAAATAGAGATGTATTAAAAATAAGAGAAACCTGACAAATGGTCAGGTTTCTCTTAGCTCGATTACGTTTATTAGTATTTTATTTCACATACATCTGAACGAATCAATTTTCTGCAAGTCTAATCCATAATATTCCCAGCGATAATGACGTGGATCCCATCGATAGCCAGCTATAGAAGTTCTGCCAACGAATGTCGGGTAGTACCAGAACCCTTTGTTTCGCGAAGTCCATACATACGTGTAACGATACAAGCAACCTGCTATACCGCCGGGATCAACAGCGCGTAGATGAGCGTCCGGATAGCTCGGTATTTGGTTTGGAGGAGCGGAAGTTGGCGCACTTTGCTGCGGTTGACTTCCTGGCTGTCCATGGTGTTGGTGTCCTTGGTGATGATCGTGGTTTCCATGCTGTTGATGATGTCCGGGATACCCTTGATGGCCAGGCTGTCCGGGATAACCCGAATGCCCTGGATAATTCGGTTGTTGAGGGTAACCGGGATAACTTGGTTGACTTGGATAACCGGGTTGATGTTGCGGTGGATATCCTTGTTGGTGACCGGGATAACCAGGTGGCCATTGCGGATTTTGTTGATTGGGTGGTGGATATCCAGGGGAGTTTCCACCTGGCCACCCTTGCTGTTGTTGGCCGTGTTGCGGGTGACTCTGTTGATGGTGGGCATCATACTGCTGACCTGGATAACCGTCAGGCAGCTGCGGATACCACATGCCTTCATCCTGCTGATTCAAACTATCACTCCTTCATTTTGACTGATTTCAGACACAGCGAAACTGATCAATACGTTGTAAATCAATGCCTATATACTCCCAGCGGAATCTGCGTGGATTCCACTGAAACCCTGCGACGGATTGACGACCGACAAATGTCGGGTAAAACCAAAATCCATTTCGTCGTGAAGTCCATACATACGTAAAGCGATACAAACAACCTGCGATAGCACCTGGATCTACCGCAAACGTCTGAAATTCTGGATAGCTTGGAATTTGATTTGGTGGCGGGGAAGTAGGTGCAGCCGCCTGACCACCTTGGTTTGGTGACCCTGGATTCCCTGGCCGACCTGGTTGCTGTCCAGGGAAATTAGGTTGCTGTGGAAAGCCGGGTGATGAAGGGAAGCCCGGCAAACTCGGAAACCATTGCATACCTGGGAATCCTTGAGATCCTTGCATACCTGGAAACCAAGGAGAAAACGATTGTGCTGTGGAGAAGCCTTGTGGACCAGCACCTTGCCAATATTGATCTGAGTATTGCGGGTACCCCATAAACTCATCTTGTGGATTCAACTAGTACGCCTCCTTTTGTATTCGTTTTATCATATGCAGTCTGTTGGATTTTTGACCTTACTGTCTCTTCGTGCGACAGCTGTGCTAAACTAGAGAAAAAGGAAGTGGAATATAATGAATGAAAATAAACCTCATATTTTAGTAGTGGACGGAATGGCGTTGTTGTTCCGTTCATTTTTTGCGACTGCACATAGCGGGCAGTTTTTCCGCAACGCATTGGATGTACCGACGAATGGCGTCCAAGGGTTCGCGCGACATACGATGAGTGCTATCTCGATTTTCCAGCCGACACATTTAGCGGTGTGCTGGGATATGGGTTCGAAAACATTCCGTAATGAATTATTCGCAGACTATAAAGCGCATCGCCCAGCACCTGCACCGGAATTAATTCCGCAGTTCGATATGGCACGTGAAGTATCGGAAACACTAGGGTGGAAGAGTTATGGAATTAAGAACATGGAAGCGGATGATCTAATTGGTTCGCTAGTGGAAACGTGGAAAGACAAAGCAAAATTAACAGTGGTGTCGGGGGATAAAGATTTACTTCAGCTATTGAAGCCGGATGTGTCAATTGCGCTAACGAAAAAAGGCTTCACGCAGTATGATGAATACACGGAAGCTCGTTTTATAGAAGAGTATGGAATTACGCCGAAGCAATTCATTGATATGAAAGCATTTACTGGAGATTCAAGCGACGGATATCCGGGAGTGAAGGGGATTGGACCGAAGACCGCATTAAAACTCATACAGGAGTATGGTTCGGTCGATGGCGTGCTTGAAGCGAGAGAAAAACTAACGGCAGGCGTACAGAAGAAGCTAAATGCGGAAGAAGAGATGTTGATGATTTCAAAGGATCTGGCAACCATTCATTGTGAAATCAAACTGGATGATCCTTTAGAAGAATTAATCATTCCTGAATTCACTGCAGAAATGGCCCAAGTAATGGAAGAACTCGGCTATTCCATGATCGCTAAACAAGGACTAGCTGTTTCACCGTTCTAATGGTTCGAACTTAACAAACGTCAAAATCTTTTTATTTGGCTCATAGGGGATGGAGCGTACACGGCTCGCGCTATTTCTGCCACCGTGATCATGAACGAGTACATGCAGATGATTGTCTACATATTCATACCCAACCATCACGACCCAGTGATAATCAAATGAAAAACGACTACGCCATTTGAACTTGAACCATTTATCAAATTTCACAGCAACAGGACGGTCTTCATCGATCTGCTCGATAGCCTGCTGTGCAGTACAAGTTTCCACATTCCATAGTGGGCCGAGCAGTTGGTTCAGCCTACGAACAAAGCGCCAAGTAGGCAAACCGATCTTCGTACTACCCAATGTTTTATACAGCTCATTAATAGAAGGAGTTTGTTCAGCAGGGAAGAAATGACGCAACAACACATACGCTGTAACAGGTCCGCAAGCCGACGGACGGTAGCGTGGTTCAATGTCGAGGTCATATTGCGATTTGCCTTTCACTTCTATGTATTTGGACATATAGAACTCCTCCTATAGGGGAAATGTTGTTGTTTTGTGGATGTGGCGGCGTGTGGCGCTCATATTTGTTGCTCAAACGCTCAATGACCCCGGCTATGCGCTCAATGTATCTTGTTAAGTGCTCTATCCAGCCAATCATACGCTCTATGTAGTGGGGGAACCGCTCATACTTGCTGCTTAAGCGCTCAATGAACCTCTCTATGCGCTCATTGTATCTTGTTAAGTGAGTTATCAAGCCAGTCTACTGCTTATACAAGCTACTTAACCGCTCGATCCACCCCAATAACCGCTCAATAAAACAAATGCTGAGAACCTATAGGCTCTCAGCATTTTTACATATCATCTTTAGATTTTTACTTCATCCAAAAACGCCATGACTTGTTCAGGTGACTTTGCAAACGCACTATGCAAGTGTGCATGCTTCTCACCATTTTTGAAGACTAGCAAGCTTGGAATACCCATGACTTCATACTTCTCAGCAATTTCAGGAATAACGTCGCGATCCGCATCATACCATGTGTATGTATCGTATTTTTCAACGATAGGATCGATGAACATATCCATACGCTTACAGTCTGGGCACCAGCCTGCTTCGAATTTCACAAGGACTGGTTTGTCGCTTGCAATGATTTCTTCAAACTCACTTGCCGTTTTAATTTCTTTCACTTGTATCGCCTCCATTCAGTAAATAGTGTACAATGAATAAAGAATGTTTGGTATTAAATTGCTTATTTTAAAAAGTCTGATTAAATATGAAATAAATATTGCGAAATAGTTTCAAATGATTTATACTAACAATTATAGGCAACGCGTATTTTTTTTACGCTATAAATGAATGAGCGTTCATTCAAAGAACATAAGGGGAGGATTGCACGTGACTTATCAAATTAGAAAAGCGGCAGTTTTAGGATCTGGAGTTATGGGTTCTGGTATCGCAGCACACTTAGCGAATATTGGGATTCCTGTACTTTTACTAGATATCGTACCACCGAAATTAGGTGCAGATGACGAGGCAAAAGGATTAACGTATGACGATCCAAAGTTCCGTAATAAGTTTGCGGCTACAGCATTGGAGAAATTACTAAAACAAAAACCGGCACCTCTGACAACGAAGAAAAGTTTATCATTACTTACACCAGGAAACTTCGAGGACCATTTGGATCAATTGAAAGACGTAGATTGGATCATTGAAGTCGTTGTAGAAAACTTAGATATTAAAAAGAGCTTATATGAAAAGATTGAAAGTGTGCGGAAGCCAGGCACCATCATTTCATCCAATACATCGGGTATCAGTATTGAAGCGATGACAGAAGGACGTTCGGAAGATTTCCAGAAGCACTTCCTTGGAACACACTTCTTTAATCCTCCAAGATACTTGAAATTGCTTGAGATTATTCCTACAGAAACCACATCACCTGAAGTTGTAGAATTCATGACAGTGTTCGGTGAGGATCGTTTAGGTAAGGGAGTCGTAATTGCGAAGGATACGCCAAACTTTATCGGTAACCGAATCGGAACGTATGGTTTACAAGTGACATTGCATGAAATGCTAGAACGCGGTTATACAATCGGAGAAATTGACTCGATTACAGGTACATTAATCGGCCGTCCGACATCCGCAACATTCCGTACATTAGATGTCGTGGGACTAGATACGTATATGCACGTTGCGAAAAACGTCTACGATCAGACAACGGGTGAAGAGCAGAAAACATTTGAACTACCTGATGTCGTCACTAAAATGATCGATAATGGCTGGATCGGCGCGAAAGCAAAACAAGGCTTCTACGTGAAAAAAGGCCGAGACATTATGGAATTGGATATGAAGACATTTGAATATGTTCCTACACAGAAAATGAAAGCGCCTTCAATAGAGATGGCAAAACAGCAAAAAGGACTAGCTAACAAAGTGAAAACGTTACTGTATGCAAAAGATCGTGCAGGTGAGATCTTGTGGAATACATTAACTCCGACGATGCTATATGCTGCACAACTTCACGGTGAAATTGCAGACGATATCGTTTCGATCGACAACGCAATGAAATGGGGCTTCGGCTGGACACAAGGACCGTTTGAAATTTGGGACGCAATCGGCGTGAAGAAGTCTGTTGATCTGCTGAAAGAAGAAGGCAAGGAAATCCCTGAACTCGTTCAGTCATTGCTTGATAAAGGCTATGAAACTTTCTATAAAGAAGAGGATGGCGATACGTACTACTTCGACGGCACGGACTATCAAGCTGTACAAGTAAATGAGAAAGCCATCAACTTGAAACAGTATAAGAAAAAGCACGGTGTCATTAAGAAGAACTCTGGCGCAAGCTTGATTGACCTTGGTGATGGTGTAGCCTTACTTGAATTCCATTCACAATCGAATGCTATCGGTTTAGACATCATTCAGATGATCAACTTCGCAGTAGATGAAGTGGAGCAGAATTTCAAAGGACTTGTGATCGGGAATCAGGGGAAAAACTTCTGTGTTGGTGCAAACCTTGGCATGATTTTAATGGAAGCACAAGATGATAATATTTTCGAACTCGACTTTGTCATTCGTTCATTCCAAAACGCAATGTTGAAGATCAAATATAGTGGCAAGCCAGTTGTTGCGGCGCCATTCCAGATGACACTAGGTGGCGGAGCAGAAGTTTGTCTTCCAGCTGCACATATTCAGGCATCTATGGAAACGTATATGGGACTAGTTGAAGTAGGGGTAGGCTTGATTCCAGGTGGTGGCGGTAACGTCAACTTGTATCAGAAGCACTTAAAAGGTTTACCAAACGGTGTACCTACTGATTATCAACATATTGCAAATAAAGTATTTGAATCGATTGCGATGGCGAAAACGTCGACATCTGCTGAAGAAGCAAGAGAGAACAACTTCCTCGACTTTGCAGACGGCATTAGTGTCAATCCGGATCATCTGATCTATGATGCGAAGCAAGCTGCTTTGTCATTATATGAAGCTGGCTATGTAGCGCCAAAGAGAGCGAAAGTTCCTGTAACAGGCGATTCAGGCTATGCGACATTATTACTTGCAGCAGAAGGAATGTTCAGTTCTGGATTCATTAGTGAACATGATTTGAAGATTGCGAAGAAACTCGCATACGTACTGTCAGGCGGGAAGATCCCGTATGGTACACGTGTTGATGAGCAGTACTTACTGGATTTAGAACGCGAAGCATTTTTGAGTTTAGTGGCAGAACCGAAATCACAGCAGCGTATGCAGCATATGCTGGTCAAGGGTAAGCCGTTACGTAACTGATGAGAGATAGCTAAAGGAGGAAACAGAATGCGCGAAGCAGTAATTGTAGCCGGTGCTCGAACACCGATTGGAAAAGCAGGAAAAGGTTCTTTGGCAACTGTACGTCCGGATGATTTAGGGGCGTTGACTATAAAGGAAACATTGAAGCGTGCAGGAAATTATGATGGACCAATCGATGATTTAATCATCGGTTGTGCCATGCCAGAAGCGGAGCAAGGCATGAACGTAGCGCGTAATATTGGCGCGTTGGCAGGATTGCCAGATACCACACCGGCTGTAACGGTCAACCGTTTTTGTTCATCCGGTTTGCAGTCGATTGCTTATGCGGCAGAACGCATCATGCTAGGTCACTCGGAAGCAGTTCTAGCGGGTGGCGTTGAATCGATGAGTATGGTCCCGATGATGGGAAATACAATTCGTCCGAACTTTAAACTGGCGGAAGAAGCACCTGAATACTACATGGGAATGGGACATACAGCGGAGCAAGTGGCGCAAAAGTATGGCATCTCTCGTGAAGATCAGGACGCGTTCGCGGTTGAATCTCATAAACGTACGCAAGCGGCAATCAAAGAAAACAAATTTGTCGATGAGATTGTACCAGTTGAAGTAACGAAGCGTTTTGTCGATGCAGATGGCAAGTATCAGGAAAAAACGGTTTTATTCGAAATGGATGAAGGCGTACGACCAGGTACGACGACTGAGATTCTGGGGAAATTACGTCCGGCCTTCTCAGCGACAGGTTCTGTCACAGCTGGAAACGCGTCACAAACATCTGACGGTGCAGGAATGGTTTTATTAATGGATCGAGAAGTTGCTGAAGGGCGCGGCTTGAAGCCAATGGCAAAATTCCTTTCATTCGCAGTAGGCGGCGTTCCACCAGAAGTGATGGGGATTGGACCGATTGTAGCTGTTCCAAAAGCTTTGAAACTAGCAGGTCTATCTATTGAAGACATCGATCTGTTCGAGCTCAATGAAGCATTCGCATCTCAGTCACTCGCAGTGATTCGCGAACTTGGACTGGATACGGATAAAGTGAACGTCAATGGTGGAGCGATTTCATCAGGTCATCCACTAGGCGCGACAGGAACTATTTTAACTTTGAAATTAATTAATGAATTGAAACGCCAAGGCAAAAAGTACGGTGTCGTCACGATGTGTATCGGTGGCGGAATGGGAGCAGCTGGAGTGTTCGAAGTTCTATAAAAATAAAACAGACAAACAATAGGGGGAAATTAAATGACTAAAGCTATGGAGGGAACAACTATGACTGAATTCGTAAAAGGTGGGGCATTTTTAACTGAGGATATGGACGCTAATCGCGTTTTCACACCAGAGGATTTCACAGATGAGCAAAAGATGATTGCTAAAACAACGGAAGAGTATGTTAAAAATGACGTAACACCGTTAATTGAAAAGCTAGAGAACCATGAATTTGAGAACTCTGTAACATTGCTGAAGAAAGCTGGAGATCTAGGTCTTCTAGCAGCAGACATTCCAGAAGAGTATGAAGGACTTGCACTAGATAAGATTTCATCTGCATTGATTGCGGAGAAATTATCAGTAGCAGGCGGCTTCTCAATCACTCACGGAGCGCACGTAGGAATCGGTACATTGCCGATTGTATTATTCGGTAACCATGAGCAGAAAATGAAGTACTTGCCAAACTCCGCAAGTGGAGCGAAAATTTCCGCTTATGCATTGACAGAGCCAAGCTCAGGATCAGACGCATTAGGCGCGAAGACAACTGCTAAATTAAACGCTGCAGGTACACACTATGTACTGAACGGTGAAAAACAGTGGATCACGAACTCTGCATTTGCTGATGTCTTCGTAGTCTACGCAAAAGTAGATGGCGACAAATTCACAGCATTTATCGTTGAAAAAGAGTATCCGGGCGTTTCAGTAGGACCGGAAGAGAAGAAAATGGGTATCAAATCATCTTCTACACGTACGTTGATTCTAGAAGACGCAGAAGTACCTGTTGAAAACTTATTAGGTGAAATTGGTCGTGGACACGTGATCGCGTTCAACATTCTAAACATCGGTCGTTACAAGCTTGGAGTAGGTACAATCGGCGGATCGAAGCGTGCACTTGAATTAGCTATCAAATATGCGAATCAGCGTAAGCAGTTCGACACACCGATTTCTTCATTCAACTTAACAAAAGAAAAGTTCGGTACGATGGCTTCTATGTTGTACGCAACAGAAAGCTTGATCTATCGTACAGTAGGATACTTCGAAGAGCGTAACGCGGCGATGAGCCCTGAAGAGCAAAAAGACGGCGCAAAAGTGGCGGCTTCCATTGCTGAATACGCAATTGAATGTTCTATCAATAAAGTAGTAGGTTCAGAAGTGTTGGATTACATCTCTGACGAAGCGGTTCAAATTCATGGTGGTTATGGCTTCATGGCTGAGTACGAAGTAGAGCGTATCTATCGTGACTCACGTATTAACCGTATCTTCGAAGGAACGAATGAAATCAACCGTATGATCGTTCCAGGCACATTCTTGAAGAAAGCAATGAAAGGCGAATTACCATTGCTTCAACAAGCACAAGCATTACAAGAAGAGTTGTTAATGCTTATGCCGGAAGAAGTGGGCGACGAAGCATTGGCTCAAGAGAAGGCGCTTGTGAAGAACGCGAAGAAGATCGGTATCTTGGTTGCAGGACTTGCAGCACAGCGTTATGGCACGAAGTTGGATCAGGAGCAAGAAATTCTTGTGAACATCGCAGATATTGCGAATGATCTATTCGGTATGGAGTCTGCATTGCTTCGTACGGAGAAGGCGATCAACAAGAATGGTGAAGAGAAAGAGAACCAAAAGCTTCTTTATACACAGATCTTCTGTCAAGAAGCGTTCGGACGTATCGAAGCGGCAGCAAAAGAAACATTGCTTGCAGCGGTCGACGGCGACAACCAGCGCATGATGATTTCGGCGTTGCGTAAGTTGACTCGTAACAATCCGTATAACTTGATTGCGAAGAAGCGTGAAGCGTCAGTGAAGCTGATCGAAGCAGAGAAGTATATCGTTTAATCATAGCTTAGACAAAACGCCTCCAATGTGGGGCGTTTTTTGTTGTTTCTGGAATTGTTTAAGTTCAAAAGCGAGTGTTTGGGAGTAGTGAGTGAATTTGTGAGTGGTTCGGGATGGAAGCTCCAGTTGGGGGACGCTTTCCCATGGGCCCGCGGTGAGCCAACCAAGTCGCTGTGCTCCTTTTTGGTTGTCTCACCTGATCGGGCTGATCCTGCGGGAAGAGCCGTTACGAAGAACGGCTTTTGCGAGTAAAAGCGAAGCGTTAGGAGCACATCTTTGCACTTCGCCCCCAACTTCCGCTTCCCTCCTACATTGAGAGTACGAGTACTTGGATCACTTACTGCCGATAGTGTGTTAGGTGTTATTGTGGTTTAACTTATTCAGATTCAAGTTCAAGTACAAGTACAAGTACAAGTACAAGTGCAAGTGCAAGTGCAAGTTCAAGTTCAAGTTCAAGTTCAGGTGTAAGTGTCGAGTGTGAGTGGTTCGGGATGGAAGCTCCAGTTGGGGGACGCTTTCCCATGGGCTCTCGGTGAGCCAACCAGTTCGCTGCGCTCTCTTTTGGTTGTCTCTCCTTTCGAGCTGATCCATCGGGAGTCGCCCCAACTTCCGCTTCCATCCTACGTTGATAGTATGAGTACTTAGTTCACTCACTGTAGATTGTATGTAACGAATTGTTTTATTTTAACTTATTTAAGTTCAAGTGCTAGGGCTCAAGTTCAAGTTCAATTACAATCCTAACTTTAATGCACAACAAAAAGTATCACCCACTCACATTGCAAGGAATTGGAGCGAGAGCCGTAGCGAAGGACGGCTTTTGCGAGTAAAAGCGAAGCGTTAGGAGCACATTTTTGCACTAGGAGGGGCGACTCTGGGAGGATCAGCGGGACAGGTGAAACACCCTGCGAGCGAAGCGAAGGGGTGTGGTTCACCGCCCGCCCTCCAGAACGCGTCCCCTCCGAAGCGCAAATTCCTACCCCAACCCCATGCCACCTTCTTCTTGCGCTTAGCTAGTACCCACACGCCTTTATTTGCTATACTGAAAAAAAAGGAGGATTACGACTATGACTATCACATACTACGGCTATCCGAAATGTACCACATGCCGCAAAGCGAAGAAATGGCTCGAGAACGAGGGGATTTCATTCGAAGAACACAACATTGCCGAACAACCACCGAGCGAAGACGACCTTCGTAGCATGATCGCAAACTCCGGGCTCGAAATGAAGAAGTTCTTCAACACAAGCGGCATGAAATATCGCGAGCTCAATTTGAAAGACAAACTACCTACCCTGACAGACGACGAAAAGATCGCGCTCCTCGCTTCAGATGGGATGCTCATTAAACGCCCAATCGTTTCTGACAACCAAAAAGTAACCGTCGGATTTAATGAAACAACCTTCACAGAAACGTGGAAGAAGTGATCTAGAATCTTGTCTTTATGCGGGAACTATGGCAAACTAAAGGTAGATTAACTATTATATTTTTGGAGGTAACGACATGAGCACACCAAAAGATTTACGTTATTCAGAAGAGCACGAATGGGTTAAAGAAGAAGACGGTAAATACCGTATTGGAATCACACATTTCGCACAGTCTGAACTAGGGGATATCGTATTCGTTGAGCTTCCACAAGTTGGAGATCAATTAAAATCAGACGAGCCTTTCGGAAGTGTTGAATCAGTGAAAACTGTTTCTGAGTTGTATGCTCCACTAACTGGTAAAGTTGTAGAAGTGAACGAAAACCTTGAAGACAGCCCTGAATTGGTTAACGAATCTCCATACGAAGGTGCATGGATGGTAGTAGTTGAAATCGATAACAAAGCTGAATTAGATGAGTTAATGACGGCTGAGCAGTACGAAGAAATGACAGCTGAATAATATTCTAAAAGAAAAGCGCTGGAACGTCCCAGTGCTTTTTTTACACGCTAGGAGGAAACAGGATGGACCCGAAAGTTCTCATTGTAGAAGGCGGTTCGGATCGTAAGCGGCTAGTGCCGATCCTTGCCGAGCCTGTAGAGATTCTTTGTACGAATGGCACCATCAGCGCGTACCATATTGAGGAACTGCTTGAACCGTATGAGCAGCAGGACCTGTTTGTTTTTATGGATGCGGACGCGTCAGGTGAGTCCATTCGTAAGCTGTTCAAACAACTGTATCCAGAAGCGAGACATTTATATACCGATCGTCTCTACCGCGAAGTAGAAACGACACCCATTAAACTATTGGCTAGCATTTTAGCTGCCGCCAATTTTAAAGTACATTCCAAATACTTGGCAGGTGGACCACATGAATAATTGGACAATTGAAGACTGGCAACGCGCACAGGCGGCAGAGCAAGTAGCCGCTTTTTATTTATATACACCGATGTGTGGAACGTGTGCAGTCGCTTCAAAAATGCTTACGGTGATCGAGGCAATGCGCCCGAAACTACCGATTGGAAAGGCGGACTTAAATTACGTCCAAGACATCGCAATAGAATATGAGGTGGAAAGCGTTCCTTGTTTACTCATTCAACGCAAAGGACAACCATTAGAAAAAATTTACGCCTTTCAATCCGTCCCGTATCTGCTAGAGAAGCTCAGTTGACAAAAGAAATCAAAGTATGGTATAAGTAGTTAATCAATTGAATACGTAACTCTTATAAAGAGCGGTGGAGGGAAGTGCCCTATGAAGCCCGGCAACCGTCACATATGTGAAATGGTGCCAATTCACTCAAAGCCTAACGCTTTGATAGATGAGAGAAATGGTAACGTACATAACTATATACGTTCGGCCTTTCTGCTTGTCTGCAGGAAGGCTTTTTTTATTAACAAAAGCGGAAAGCGCCATGTAGGCTCGACAGGCGTTGGAGGACTTTCCACAAAGGCGCACTTTGCCTTTTTGTAAAGTCTGAAACGACCCGAGAGCCTGGCGCTTGCAGCTGGACGAAACAAAAGCGGAAGATGCCGTTTAGCTCCGACAGGCGTTGGAGAGCTTACAAGCAAGGTGCTTTTTGCCTTGAATGTAAGATCGAAACGACCCGAGGAGCTGGCATCTGAAGCTAGATGAAACAAAAGCGGAAAGCGCCATGTAGCTTTCAAAAAACACAACAAAAAGACTTAATCAAGGTGGTGCGGAAAATGATTCAACTAACAAACGTTCATAAAAGATTCCAATTGAACCGTTCAGAAATAGTCGCGGTAGATGACGTGACATTAGCCATCGAAGAGGGAGAAATTTTCGGCGTCATCGGTTACAGTGGGGCAGGGAAAAGTACATTAATTCGATTATTAAATGGTCTTGAAACACCTACGTCCGGCAGTATTATGATTCACGGGCAAGAAATGACGACATTAAAAGGTTCTGGCCTTCGCGATGCACGTCAGAAAATTAGTATGATCTTCCAGCACTTTAATCTACTGTGGTCAAGAACGGTAGAAGAAAATATTATGTTTCCTCTTGAAATTGCTGGCGTGAAGAAATCGGCACGAAAGCAAAAAGTGAAGGAATTGATTGATCTCGTTGGACTGACGGGCCGTGAACAGGCGTATCCATCGCAATTATCAGGTGGTCAGAAGCAACGTGTCGGCATTGCACGCGCGCTTGCGAATGATCCAGAAGTATTGCTTTGTGATGAAGCAACGTCCGCACTAGATCCTGAAACGACGAATGCTATTCTGGACTTATTGACAGATATTAATGAACGACTTGGACTAACAATTGTTTTGATTACGCATGAAATGCACGTCATCCGCAAAATCTGTCATCGCGTAGCGGTCATGGAGGCGGGGAAAGTAGTAGAGGCGGGTAATGTACTGGATGTTTTCCAATCCCCACAAGCGGATATTACGAAGCGTTTCATCTCGCAAGTAACGGATACCGGCGATACGGACGCGGCGATGACGCATTTACAGGAAGAATCACCGCACGGCAAGTTGATCAAGCTAGCTTTCATTGGCGAACGTACAGAGCAGCCGGTACTTGCTGAATTGATTCGTAAATTCCCAATCGACGTCAACATCGTACAAGGGAATATTTCGACGACACGTGACGGCGCATACGGTACACTCGTCTTGCAACTAGTAGGGGACGTGGCAGTTATCGAGGAAGCTATTGCTTTCCTTGATGCCAATGAAGTGAAGACGGAGGTGCTGGTCCATGATTGAGCAATGGTTCCCGAACGTTAACTGGGATAAAATGTGGCAAGCAACGGGCGAGACGCTTTATATGTCTGCCTACTCAACAGTCTTCACGTTTATTTTTGGTATTGGACTCGGACTGTTATTGTTTTTAACAAATCCTGGACAGTTATGGGCGAATAAAATCACGAATGTCTTTACAGGCGCATTTGTAAATATATTCCGATCGATTCCGTTTATCATTTTGATCATTTTATTGTTGCCGCTGACTAATTTATTAATAGGAAGTATGCGTGGACCGAATGCCGCATTGCCTGCGTTAATTATTGGTGCAGCTCCGTTTTACGGACGCATGGTATTAATTGCATTGCAGGAAATCGATAAAGGGGTTATCGAAGCGGCACGTTCGATGGGTGCCAAAACGTCTACGATCATTTTCAAAGTCTTGTTGCCAGAATCCATGCCTGCACTCGTGTCAGGGATTACGGTGACGTCGATTGCGCTTGTTGGCTACACAGCGATGGCAGGAGTAATCGGTGCTGGAGGACTCGGTACGCTAGCGTATCTCGAAGGGTTCCAGCGTAACCGTGGAGATGTCACGATGATGGCGACGATTTTAGTGTTAGTTATCGTGTTTATCATTCAGTTTATTGGTGATTTCATTGTAAAACGTTTGGACAAGCGATAATAGGATTTTCAGGGAAACCTGTTAACCATAAAACATTCCATAATGGAGAGGGAGAAATGTGGACATGAAGAAGTTTTTATTCGGTCTATTCGCAGCTGTATTAGTGCTTGCACTGGCAGCTTGCGGAACAAAAGACGAGGGTAGTAAAGATAATGGAGCACCAGATGTAGATGATGCGGAAAAAGGCGAGAAAACGTCGCTGATAGTCGGTGCGTCTAACACACCGCACGCAGTAATCTTGGAGGAAGCTAAGCCACTATTAGCTGCAAAAGGCTATGACTTAACAATTGAAAGTTACACAGACTATGTATTGCCAAATAAAGATCTAGAAGAAGGTACAATTGACGCGAACTACTTCCAACACATTCCGTATCTAGATAGCCAAATTGCTGATTTTGGCTATGATTTCGTCAATGCAGGCGCCATCCACATCGAACCAATCGGTGTGTATTCTAAGAAATATGATTCACTAGAAGAACTTCCTGACGGTGCGACGATCTTAATCAGTAACTCTGTTGCTGACCACGGCCGTGTACTAGCAATGCTTGAAGAAAAAGGATTGATCAAGCTAGCTGACGACGTAGAAAAAGTGAAAGCTGAAGTAGGCGACATCGTAGAAAATCCAAAGAACTTGGAGTTTGATGCAAACTACGAAGCGGCATTAATGCCTCAGCTATATAATAATGATGAAGGCGATGCACTGTTGATCAACTCCAACTACGCTATCGATGCAGGCTTGAATCCAATGGAAGATTCGATCGCATTGGAAGATAAAGAATCACCATATGTTAACGTAATTGCTGTGAAGAGCGGTAACGAAGACAGCGATGCTATCAAAGCGTTGGTAGAAGTATTAACTTCAGAGCAAATTCAAGATTTCATTTTGAATGAATGGTCTGGATCGGTTGTTCCAGTAAAATAATCATGTGAGGGCCGGTAGCTATTGCAGCTGCCGGCTTTTTTTATTTGTATGAGTGGTGGGTGTTTTGGATTAGTTGCACAAAATTTAGGGCTAACTACTCTATGAAGTGCGTGAAGCGCTCAATGTGTTGGGTTATTCGCTCTATGTAGCACGTAAACGCTCAATGGCGATGTTTGTCCGCTCTATCAGGTGCGTGAAGCGATCAATGTGCCAAGCTATCCGCTCAATCTAGCGCGCCAACCGCTCAATACCGCAAACAATTCGCCCTACCCAACATCAAAACCACTCCACCTCAAACCCATCAAGAAAAATATCAATAAAAACCAAACAAAATCTTCTTTATTCTATCGACTTGTGATAAAGTTAATTTTGTTTGGGTAATACATATGTGTATTTGAGGAGGACGTATTGTGAAGTTTAAATTAGGGCTCATTTGGCGAATTCTGATCGCTATTGGGCTAGCGATCGGGCTTGGTTTGTTATTGCCGATGCTCCATGAAGGGGTTGCGCATTGGTTCGTCCGTTTAGCAGCTACTTTTAATATGTTATTCGGTGGATTCTTGAACTTTGTCGTGCCACTGATTATCATCGCGTTTATCGCACCAAGTATTGCAAAGCTTGGGGCAGGTTCAGGGAAATTACTTGGAATGTCTGCTGCTTTTGCGTATGGTTCCACGGTTATTGCAGGATTGCTCGCGTATTTTGCGGCAACCACTATCTTGCCGAATTTTATTCGTGAATCTACTAATACAGAGATTGCTGAAGGTGCACGTACAGCAGGAGAAGCATTTTTCAAAATGGAAATGGATCCGATGATGGGTATTATGACTGCGCTACTGATGGCATTCTTACTTGGAATTGGTATGGCAGCGATTAAAGGCAAGACGATGCTGTCATTTTTCGAAGAGTTTAACTTAATTATTGATAAAGTTATTTCTGTCGTGATCATTCCACTATTACCATTCCATATATTCGGGATTTTCCTGAATATGACGTATACAGGGGAAGTAGCGAATGTGCTTTCTGTCTTTGTATTTGTTTTCATTATGATTATCGTACTTCATTTAATCATGCTGACATTCCAGTACACGGTAGCAGGCACATTGAACAAGAAGAATCCGTTTGTCTTAATGAAAACGATGCTTCCTGCTTATTTAACAGCAATCGGTACGCAATCTTCAGCTGCTACGATTCCTGTTACGCTTCGGCAAGCGAAAAAGACTGGTGCTTCTGAACGGGTTACAAACTTTGCGATACCATTATTCGCAACGATTCACTTATCAGGTAGTACGATTACGATCGTTTCTTGTTCCGTAGGAGTCATGATGATGAATGGAATCGACATTAGTTTTGGAGCTTATCTGCAATTCATTTTCATGCTCGGTGTTGCAATGATCGCGGCACCTGGCGTACCAGGTGGCGCAGTAGTTGCGGCGACTGGACTTCTTACGAGCATGCTAGGCTTCAATGAGAGCATGGTAGCATTGATGATCGCGCTGTATTTGGCGCAGGATAGTTTCGGAACAGCAACAAACGTAACAGGTGACGGTGCGCTTGCGATGATCGTCGACCGTTTCACAAAAAAAGTATAAAGTAGTAGAGAAGTCGGTTACTTAACCGGCTTTTTTGCCGTCTAATTCTTATGTACTAAGGTTTAATTGATTCTCATTCACTAGTTGTCAAATGAAAAATAATAGTCATGAAAAATATACTCATCTGCGTAGTGGCGACGAAATTAATCAATATGTGTAATGATTCTTAAAGATTTGCAACCAACCCGAATATGGGTTAAGATTAGAATGATACTAAATAGAGAATGGATCATAACCATTCAACGCGATTATACTGGAGGTATTGGAATGGCAATTTTGGAAATTAAAGATCTTCATGTCCAAATTGAGGACAAAGAAATCTTAAAGGGTATTACCTTAACAATAAATACAAATGAGATCCATGCAATCATGGGTCCCAATGGTACGGGGAAATCTACGCTTGCAGCAGCAATCATGGGCCACCCGAAATATGAAGTGACTTCTGGATCGATCACAATCGATGGAGAAGACGTACTAGCAATGGCAGTAGATGAGCGTGCGAAAGCTGGTCTATTCCTAGCAATGCAATATCCAAGCGAAATCACTGGCGTAACGAACGCAGATTTCCTCCGTTCTGGAGTGAACGCACGTCGTGAAGAAGGCGATGAAATTTCTTTGATGAAATTTATTCGTGAAATGGATAGCAAGATGGAAGTTCTTGAAATGGAAGAAGATATGGCAACTCGTTATTTGAACGAAGGTTTCTCAGGTGGAGAGAAAAAGCGTAATGAAATTCTCCAGCTAATGATGTTAAAGCCGAAGTTCGCAGTACTTGACGAGATTGACTCTGGTCTAGATATCGACGCATTGAAAATTGTTTCTAACGGAATCAACCAAATGCGTGGAGAAGGCTTCGGTTGCTTAATTATCACTCACTACCAACGTTTGTTAGATTACATCGAGCCGGATAAAGTGCATATCATCATGCAAGGTAAGATTGTTAAAACGGGTGGTTCTGAATTAGCTAAGAAACTAGAAGTTGAAGGATATGACTGGATTAAAAATGAACTAGGTATTGAAGACGAAACTGTTGGACAAGAAGCATAAGAAAGGGGACGACTCAAAATGACGGTTGAAACAACATTGGCATTGACCGAACAAGACGTCCGCTCTTATTCCGCAAAAGTGGAGGAAGCTGCTTGGATGGCAGATTTTCGTTCGAACGCTCTAGCAAAAGCTGAAGTGCTCGAAATGCCAACACCAGATAAAACTAAGATTACAAAGTGGAATTTCACGGAATTCCCTTCACATACAGTTGAGAGCTCGATTTTCGCAGGGTTGGAAGAAATGCCAACTGAAGCAAAAGCATTGATCGATGACGAACAACAACAAAATATTTACGTGCAACACAATAATACACCTGCATACCTTTCGTTGTCAGAGGACTTGAAGTCACAAGGCGTTATTTTGACGGATATCTTCACGGCATCACGTGAACATAGTGAGTTGCTACAGAAATACTTGATGACTGACGGTGTCAAAGTGGATGAGCATAAGTTAACGGCTCTTCACGCAGCATTGATCAACGGTGGAGTATTTGTCTACGTACCTAAAAACGTAGTAATCGAAGATCCACTGCAAGTACTCTTCATTCACGATAACGAGGAAGCATCATTATTTAACCATGTTGTAATTGTTGCAGAAGAAAACAGCCAAGTAACGTATGTAGAAAGCTATCTTTCTACTATGGAACATGCAGAAACTCAAGCGAACATTGTTTCTGAAGTATTTGCTATGGCGAATGCGAAAATTGTCTACGGATCAGTCGACGTTTTAGCGGAAGGTATGACAACTTATGTCAACCGTCGCGGTGTTACTGGACCTCACGCTCGCATTGAGTGGGCGCTAGGACTGATGAACGACGGCAATACGATTTCTGAAAACATCACACATTTAGTCGGTGACGGCTCATCAAGTGATATGAAATCCGTTGTTGTTGGACGCGGTAGCCAGAAACAAAACTTCACTTCTGAAATCGTACACTGGGGACTTGATACAGACGGCTTCATCTTGAAGCATGGTGTAATGAAAGAAAACTCCTCTGCTATCTTTAACGGAATCGGACGTATCGCAAAAGGTGCAACTCGTTCCAACGCAGTGCAAGAGTCCCGTATTCTTATGTTAGGTGAAAGAGGACGCGGAGACGCGAACCCGATTTTGCTTATCGATGAAAATGATGTAACAGCAGGTCACGCAGCTTCAGTAGGACGTGTAGATCCACTTCAAATGTTCTATCTAATGAGCCGTGGTATTTCACAAGAAGAAGCAGAACGCCTCATCATTCATGGTTTCTTAGCTCCGGTTGTTAGCAAACTGCCAATCGCGGGAGTTAGAAAACAATTGACGGAGGTTATTGAAAGGAAAGTGCGCTAATGCTCAGCAAAGACATCCGCAATCATTTCCCTATATTAAACCAAGAAATCAATGGACATCCTCTTGTTTATTTGGATAGCGCTGCAACTTCACAAAAGCCTGTTCAAGTAATTGAGACACTAGATCGCTACTATCGCTTTGATAACTCCAATGTTCACCGCGGTGTGCATACACTTGGAAATCGTGCGACAGATGGTTATGAAGGTGCTCGTGAGAAAGTCCGTAAATTTATTAATGCTAAATCCACGCAAGAAGTAATCTTCATGCGTGGTACAACAACAGCAATTAACACCGTTGCGCAAAGCTATGGTCGTGCCAATGTCTCGGAAGGTGACGAAATCGTCATTACACATATGGAGCATCACTCCAATATTATTCCTTGGCAGCAGCTCGCTAAAGAAACTGGCGCCGTGTTAAAATATATTGATCTAGAAGAAGACGGTACATTATCACTTGATAAAGTACGGGAAACTATTACAGACAAAACGAAAATCGTTTCCATCATGTATGTTTCCAACGTTCTCGGCACCATGAATCCGATTGAAGAAATCACAAAAATTGCCCATCAGCATGGAGCAGTAATGTGTGTGGATGCTGCACAAGCAGCCCCGCATTTAAAAATAGATGTACAGAATCTAGATTGCGACTTCCTTGCATTTTCCGGACACAAAATGTGTGGACCTACCGGTATCGGTGTCCTCTACGGTAAGAAGGATTTGCTCAATAATATGGAACCTATCGAATTCGGCGGCGAAATGATTGATTTTGTCGGATTATACGAATCCACATGGAAAGAGTTGCCTTGGAAATTTGAAGGCGGCACACCTATTATTGCAGGAGCTATCGGACTCGGTGCAGCCATCGACTTCCTGGAAGAAATCGGTTTGGATGCTATCGAAAAGCATGAACACGAACTTGCTGGTTATGCTATGGATAAAATGTCTGAAATCGACGGTTTGACCATTTACGGTCCAAGAGATCCAGAAAAGCGCGCAGGATTGGTCACATTCAATTTGGATGACGTCCATCCTCACGATGTTGCTACTGTACTCGATATGAATGGTATAGCTGTTCGTGCAGGTCACCATTGTGCACAACCGTTGATGAAATGGTTACAAGTTTCTTCGACAGCACGTGCTAGCTTCTATCTTTACAACACCACTGATGACGTAGATCGCCTCGTGGAAGGACTTCGCACAACAAAGGAGTATTTTAACGATGTCTACTAATAAATTAGATCAACTTTATCGTTCTGTAATCATGGAGCATTATAAACACCCGAAAAACAAAGGCGTCTTGGAGAATGGTAATGTTACAATCGACATGAACAATCCAACTTGTGGTGACGTCATCCGTTTAACAATGAACGTAGAAGACGACATCGTCAAGGATGTTAAGTTTGAAGGCGAAGGATGTTCCATTTCAATGGCATCTGCTTCCATGATGACACAGATGATTAAAGGTGAAACAACAGAGCGCGCATTGCAATTAGCTCATACTTTTTCAGATATGATGCTAGGCAAAGATATTGATGAGTCGATTGATCTTGACGACTTAGAAGCACTATCGGGTGTCGCGCAATTCCCTGCCCGCATAAAATGTGCAACATTGAGCTGGAAGGCGATGGAAAAGGGAGTCTCTGGCGAGTCGCAGTGACCTTGGCCATAGTACGAGCAATTATGGGACGGAGGAATAGTAATGGCAAAACAGATGCCGGAAATCGGCGATTACAAATATGGTTTCAGTGATAAGGACGTTTCGGTGTTCCGTTCAGAACGTGGACTGACACGCGAAATCGTAGAAGAAATTTCTGGAATGAAAAATGAACCACAATGGATGTTGGATTACCGTCTGAAATCTCTTGAGATCTTCTACAGTAAGCCAATGCCACAATGGGGCGGAGACTTGAATTCATTGAAATTTGATGAAATCACGTACTACGTAAAACCATCTGAAGGTGCAGAAACTTCTTGGGATGAAGTACCTGAAGAAATCAAGCGTACGTTTGATAAACTAGGTATTCCTGAAGCAGAACAAAAATACTTGGCAGGTGTATCTGCACAGTATGAATCGGAAGTGGTTTACCACAATATGAAAGAAGAACTAACGGATCTAGGAATTGTCTTTAAAGACACAGATTCTGCACTTCGTGAAAACGAAGAGTTGTTCAAAAAGTATTGGGGTACGGTAATTCCTAACTCAGATAATAAATTCTCAGCGTTAAACTCTGCTGTATGGTCTGGTGGATCATTTATCTATGTACCACCTGGCGTAAAAGTAGAAACACCGCTACAAGCCTATTTCCGTATTAACTCGGAAAACATGGGACAGTTCGAGCGTACAATGATCATCGTAGACGAAGGCGCAAGCGTTCACTACGTAGAAGGTTGTACAGCGCCTGTTTATACAACGAACTCACTACACAGTGCGGTTGTTGAAATCATTATCAAAAAAGATGCATATTGCCGTTACACGACAATCCAAAACTGGGCGAACAACGTCTACAACTTGGTAACGAAGCGTGCAATCTGTGAAGAGAATGCGACAATGGAATGGATTGATGGTAACATTGGTTCTAAATTGACGATGAAGTACCCAGCAGTCATCCTAAAAGGTGAAGGCTCACGTGGTCTGACTCTATCCATCGCATTAGCAGGTAAAGGACAGCACCAGGATGCCGGCGCGAAAATGATGCACTTGGCACCTAACACGTCTTCTACTATTGTTTCAAAATCAATCTCTCAACACGGCGGAAAAGTAACGTATCGCGGAATTGTCCACTTCGGACGTAATGCGGACGGAGCTCGTGCCAACATTGAGTGTGATACGTTGATCATGGATAAGCTATCTACTTCAGATACGATTCCATACAATGAAATTTTGAACAACAATATTTCATTGGAACACGAAGCAAAAGTATCAAAAGTTTCTGAAGAACAGCTCTTCTATTTGATGAGCCGTGGTATTCCTGAATTGGAAGCAACAGAAATGATCGTTATGGGCTTCATCGAGCCATTCACGAAAGAACTACCGATGGAGTATGCGGTAGAGATGAACCGTTTGATCAAGTTCGAGATGGAAGGTTCCATCGGATAAAACAACAAAAACCTGCACGCATCTACATGATGCGGCAGGTTTTTTTGTAGACATTTTTTATAGTCTATCTTTTCTCTTCTCAACAATTGCAATCGTGCATCTAGAAACACTAATTAATTTTTCTTCTTCATCCGTGATTTGAATATCCCATACCATCGATGTACGCCCTTTGTGAAAAGGGATGGCAGTAGCAGTCACCACACCATCCTGTTTACCTCGTATATGATTCGCATTAATTTCGAGGCCAACGGGATAATGTGTTTCGGGATTTACGTTTAAGGCAGCGGCAATACTAGCAGCTGTTTCAGCGAGTGCTACTGAAGCGCCACCATGTAGTAATCCCATAGGCTGAACAGTTTTCGGTCCAACTGGCATTTCACAGACGACTTTGTCGGGATCTAGTTCTTTAAAGCTAATTCCCAATGCACCAATCAGCGTCTGTTCCAAATCAATACCGTCCAATAAATTAAGTTCTTTCATCATCCTCTTTACCCCCATTTCCATGATATACTACCAATACATGTATATACATACATACAGTTGGAGCATACTACTCAGTCTATCGAGAAACCAACGCAAAAGTTAATATGCTACATGTAGACTAATCTAGAATAGGATAAATTGTCAAGGATAGCTGAAACATGGCTATATTCATTTTTTAGGAAGGGGTGCATCTCATGAAAAAAGATTTGGATCAGGAGCAAGCAGCTTATATTATTGACGTATGCGCCAGTGCTAATCTGCGTACGGTATCGGGTTCACTTACGCAATTGTACAATCATCTGTTGAAACCTACGGGATTGAAAATCACCCAGTATTATATGCTTGGAAATATTTATACTTCACCCGATATTTCGATTAGTAAATTGGGCGAGATAATGTTGTTGGATCAAACGACCGTAACACGTAACTTGAATATTTTAAATGATTCAGGATATGTACAAATCAAAAGGGCAGAGCAAGACTCACGAACAAAAGTAGTCACGATAACGGAATTAGGGTACGAAAAATTAAATGACGCTACGCCTATTTGGATACGAGTACAGGAAGAAATTGAAGGTTCTATCGGTAAAGCAGAGTATATGGGTTTACTGGAGAAGTTGGACGCATTACAAAATGTGATAGACAACTTCAAAAGTTCATCCACATAAAAATGAACATTCATTCATAAATTGATTGACAACTCAAAAAAATCAAGTAAAATACATGTATATACATGTATCAAAGATTTGGTAGTTATGAAGAGCGGAGAGTGGACGTTCTTGACAGACACTGAATACAATTTGAAAGCGCTTACGATAAAAGGAGAGTGTTATTGATGAATCTAGTAGAATTGAAAAAAAGTATGAGTCTTCCGGTGATTGCTTCCCCAATGTTTATTATTAGTAATCCTAAGACGGTAATTGAGCAGTGTAAAGCAGGAGTAATCGGTTCTATGCCTTCATTAAATGCGAGACCGGTTGCGCAATTCGAAGAGTGGTTGATTGAGATTACGGAAGAATTAGCGGATTATAATGCAAAAAATCCTACTAAACCAGCTGCACCCTTTGCGATTAACCAAATCGTTCATCGGTCCAATGAAAGATTACAAGAAGATATGGAGCTGTGTGTGAAGTATAAAGTTCCTATCATTATTACATCTCTAGGTGCAAGAGAAGATGTCTACGAGGCTGCACATAGTTACGGCGGGATTGTTTTGCATGATGTCATTAATAATATGTTTGCCAAGAAAGCTATTGAAAAAGGGGCGGATGGATTAATCGCCGTAGCAGCAGGAGCAGGCGGGCACGCGGGTCCAAAAAGTCCGTTCGCACTCGTTCAAGAAATCCGTGAATGGTTTGATGGTCCACTAGCACTTGGAGGTTCTATAGCAACTGGCGGTAGCGTATTAGCTGCTGAAGCAATGGGAGCAGACTTTGCGTATATCGGGTCTCCATTCATCGCCACTGAGGAAGCAAGAGCAGTTGAAGAATACAAACAGGCCATCGTGGACGCAACTTCGGATGACATTGTATATAGTAATTATTTCACCGGAATACACGGAAATTATCTGGCTGCATCGATCCGTGCATCGGGCTTAGATCCAGAGAACTTGCCTGAAAGTGATCCAAGTAAAATGAATTTTGGTGGAGATGCGGGTCAAAAAGCTTGGAAGGATATTTGGGGCTGTGGACAAGGAATCGGTGTGGTCGATAAAGTACAACCGACAAAAGATTATGTTGCACAATTAGCGCAGCAATACAACGAGGCAAAGGATAAGCTAGTTGGAGATAGAGTGAACACAGCGAGCAGGTAATATGGAGAAAAAGTGAATCGTATCGCGATAAAAAACAAGTATGTCGATTCTGACACGCTTGTTTTTTATTTGCTTACTTAGTAGTTGTGAACGGAATGCGTTTCAATACGGCTGATTTTTAAATCATTCATCGCGGTCTTTTGATAGCTGAATTCTACATCTAATTGGAGTTGTTTGAGTAAGGAGAGGGTTTTCATTTGTGGTTCAGATAAAGATCCAATTTGCTTGTAGATAATATCCTGTTTACTTTCAATTGAAGACAAGCGCTTATCAGTCAGTTGTTGTTTCTTTTTCACTTCTAACATTTCTGTATTGAGGGCATCGACATTCGACTTAAGTGTCCCAACATCTGACTTAATCACAGAGACGTCAGTTTTAATGCTTTTCATTTCGCTAAATATTTGTTGTAATAGAACGTCGCTCATTTTCATCCATTCACTCTTTTTATTAGCATGTATTTCAAGAACACTAAGTGCCATCCTAACGCTAAATCAATTCATTGATTTTATACCTAGAGGGGTATATAATACATATATAAACGAATGGAAGGGAGCTTTTTACATGTCTGAAAAAGCAACTGTATATGTATCATCTACTTGTCCGTATTGTACGATGATGACGAATTATCTAGACGAAATCCATGTACCTTACGAGACGATTAATGTTTCTACGAATCCGGCAGAGGGAGAGCGTTTGATGGAGTTAACGGGACAAATGGGCGTTCCACAAACGCAGTTGAATGGGAAATGGATTATTGGCTTTGACCCAGCAAGTATTCACGCTGCACTGGATGCATGAATAAATTCAAACAGATTGTATTCAAGCGAAGCTGTACAATTCAATCAGCCGAAAATATGGAAAAGAAGTTATTTCCGCGCTTTTGTATTGGCAACCTAGCGTTTATGGTGATGGGTGTAATCCTCGTCATTAGAGAATGGACTCACTAATAGGAGGCACCAATTATGGGATGGATCATCATAGCACTTGTCGTCGGCTTAGTAGTTTGGCGAATGAAGCCTGCAAAAGGTGTGCAAACAATTTCAACTGAACAATTAAAAGATAGACTAAAAGATCAAAACGTCCAGTTGATCGATGTACGTTCACCTGCTGAATACAAAGGGCGCCATATACAGCAATTTAAGAATATCCCATTAAATGTGCTTTCGAATAAAATGGGAACATTGAAGAAAGATCAAGAAGTCATTGTTATCTGTCAAAGCGGCATGCGCAGTTCAAATGCGGCAACACAGCTGAAGAAGGCAGGGTTCGTGAATGTAACGAATGTACGCGGTGGAATGAGCGCGTGGCAAGGCTAATTATAGAAGAAGCGTTTCGAGGATCCTATCTCGAGACGCTTTTTTACTTGGTAATGAAATCGAGTTGATTCAGCAAAATCCAGTTGAGGGGAAAGCCAAGTCAGTACGTACGATTTTTCCGATAATACATAAGATATGATACACTAAGCTAAAGATAAAAAGAGGAGGGCTTTCCATGATACATGTTGGCCTGACAGGGTGGGGAGACCATCCAAGCCTATATAATGAGCATACAGTGGCGAATAAAAAACTTGTAGATTATAGTAAGCACTTTCCAATCGTCGAGTTAGATTCGACGTTTTATGCGATTCAATCGAAGAAAGTAATGGATAAGTGGACAGAGGAAACGCCCGCTAATTTCCAATTCGTCGTGAAAGCGTATCAGGGCATTACAGGTCATCAGCGTGGGAAGATTCCCTATGATTCTGAAGAAGAGATGTTCTCGCTGTTTAAGCTGTCGCTAACGTCGTTTGTTGAGGCAGGAAAGCTTGCGATGGTACTTGTGCAGTTTCCACCTTGGTTTGACTGCAAGAAAGAAAACGTGGATCGCATTCGCTATGTGCATGAACAATTACAGCCATTACCGATAGCAGTGGAGTTCCGCAATCAAACGTGGTACTCTCCAGCATATCGAGAAAAAACACTCGATTTTCTGAAGAGCTTACACGTCATCCATGTGGTCTGTGATGAGCCGCAAGTAGGTGATGGAAGTGTGCCGCTTGTCCCCGTTGCGACAGACCGGAAAGTGCTGTTACGACTCCATGGACGTAATGATAAAGGTTGGGTCAATACGATGGGAGATAGTAAAGCATGGCGTAAAGTCCGCTATCTTTATGATTATAATGATAAAGAGTTAGAGAGTATGCGTGACATCGTTACACATCTAGAGAAGCAGACAGAAGAAGTGTTTGTCATTTTTAATAATAACTCTGGACAGCATGCGGCGAAGAATGCCAAACAATTCGCGGGATTACTCAACTTAGAATACGGTCAACCTCTCACTAAGCAAATGGATTTATTTGAGGGGGATCTCTAATGGAATTTGTAGCACTCGCCTTAATTGGTTTGGCATCCGGTATTATCGGTTCAATTGCCGGTCTTGGTGGCGGAACGATCTTGGTTCCGGTCACATTGTTTGTCGGATTAAATCTTGGAATGATTCCTGATATTACACCGCAAAGTGTGGTTGGCCTGTCGGTCATCATGATGATTGCGAATGGACTTGGCTCGACACTATCCTATATGAAGGTAAAGACAATTGATTATCGCAGTGCTTTTCTATTTTTTGCTGCGAGTATACCAGGTATCGTACTCGGTGCATTGGTCAATAAAAACGTAAGTTTGCAATCATTTAATTTATATTTTGGTATATTGCTCATTGTTTTATCTACACTGTTACTAACGAGGAAATATTTGAAGCCGATTAGGTGGTTTGTAGATAACGGAAAAAAGATCAAGTTTACTGATCCTCAAGGTAAAACGCATATCTATGGATATCCCATTTGGTTTGCCATTCTATTGGCGTTGTTCATTGGATTTACGTCAGGGTTATTCGGAATCGGTGGCGGTACGATGATCGTTCCAGCCATGATTTTACTATTCTTGTTCCCACCACATGTGGCGGTCGCGACATCGATGCTCATGGTATTCTTATCAGCTATCGTCAACTCGATTTCGCATATTTCACTCGGTCATGTACCATGGCTTTATACGATTCCTGTTGTGCCGGGAGCCTATTTCGGTGGCATGCTAGGAGCCTATTTAAATAGCAAAATGAAGTCAGAAACAGTAGTTTTAGTCATACGCATCATTTTACTCATCTTTGGATTACGTTCCATTTATGAGGGGATTTGGGGTTGACATATATGAAGGAAACGGTAGCGACGATTCACATTTATCATACGAATGACGTCCATAGTCATTTCGAAAACTGGCCACAAATCCAGCACTTTCTTAAAGAGCGCAAGCAACAGGCTGAAGCCAATGGGGAGTTTTGTTTTCTATTTGATATTGGAGACCATATTGACAGATCTCATCCGTTTACCGAAGGAACAGAAGGTAAAGGAAATATAGAATTATTAAATAAAGCAGGATACGATGCCGTGACGATTGGCAATAATGAAGGTATCACTATGTCTAAGGGTGCGCTGAATACATTATATGAAGATGCGCACTTTGATGTAGTGCTGTGTAACTTGACTGAACTGGACGGTAAGGTGCCTTACTGGGCGAAGAAATCTAAAATATTTGAGACTACAGAAGGTGTGCGCATCGGTGTCATAGGTGCTACAGCTCCATACTACGCCTTTTATGAACAACTTGGCTGGAGTGTAGCTGAACCGCATGCAGCGTTGCAGGAAATGGCACGCAGCTTACGTCCAGAATGCGATGTCATCGTGTGCCTCTCCCATTTAGGAATCAATGAAGATCGTCTATTGGCTTCGCAATGTTCGGAGATCGATGTCATTTTAGGGGCACACACGCATCATTTATTACCGAATGGTGAGTGGGTTGACGATACGCTACTTGCGGCAGCTGAAAAATTCGGTCACTATATCGGTCATGTCCAAGTCGATGTAGACCGCATAACGGGTCAAGTCGTTCATATGAAAGCAGAAGTTTTTCCAACACAGATGATGGAAATGTCAGAAGAGGATATTGAACAAGTGAATGGCTTATTTGCCAAAGGGGAAGAGACTCTTGAAGTACCGGTGTTTTATAATCCTTCTCCGTTATCACAGCGCCTTTCAGGAGAAAGTCCATTATCCTCGCTGTTTGGCCGTGCATTACTGACGTATCTGGATGCCGACTGTGCGTTGTTTAACGCAGGGATATTCCTCGGTAGTTTAGATAAAGGTTGGGTAACAAGAGGGGATTTACACTCTTTATTGCCACATCCTATCAACCCATGTCTTATCCATTTGGATGGTACTGATCTGCTGACAATCTACGAGCAGTCACTCGACCCAAAGTGGACGGAACTTCCAATAAAAGGTCTAGGTTTTCGTGGTACGCTAATGGGTAGCATGATACATGAGCACTTATACCGTAACACGAGCGGGCAATTATTTGCAGGAAACCGTTTGGTCGTGCCAGGTGAGATGTATAGGTTGGCAACACTTGATATGTTCACGTTTGGCTTTTTCTATCCATTACTAAAAGAGGCTAAAAAAGAATACATCATGCCAGAAATGCTTCGCGATATTCTCGGTTGGTATGGAAAAAAATATTTCAATGAACGCTAGTTATGTACGCCTCCTATTTCGCATAATGTGAAGTAGGAGGCGTATTTATGCGGTTTTATACGAATCAAAAACGGCCAAAGAAACATAACTATGGCAAAATCATACTGCGCTTTGTCATCCCGGGCATTTTGGTGGGAGTGGCGATGTTTTTCTATACGGTCAACAAACAGCTAACGCCAATATACACACAATATGCTGAAGTGCAGACGCAAAAAATAGCCAGTCATGTCATCAGTCAAGCCATTAATAATCGCACCACCAGTGTTTACGATGTCAATGAAATTATCGAAAACGTCCCCGATGATACAACAGATACGGTGACGACTAAGTTTAACGCAGAAATCATTAGCCAGGTTATGTCAGAAATTCATCAGCTCGTAGAAAATCATCTAGAGCGTGCAGAAGGCGGAGATTTGGATATGTTACCGCCACTCGGAGATCTCGAGTATAATCCAGATCGCATGGAAAAAGAACAAGGTATTGTGTTTTTTGTTCCAATTGGGCAAGCAGCGAATATTCCGTTGCTCGGTAACTTGGGGCCGAAAATCCCTATCCGCTTCCACGTCGTTGGAGATGTACATGCAACAGTAGAAACCGATATTCGTGAATTTGGTATCAATAATGCGTATGTGGAAGTGTATCTAATGTTACAAGTCAATGTACAGATTATTGTACCGCTAGCAACAAGTAGGAGTGTAGTAGAGCAGAAAATACCGATTGCGATTGGCTTGATAAGAGGAAAGGTACCTCAAATTTATTCGAAAGGAGAACAAACGCCAGCACAAATCGAAGTCCCGCTTGAGAAGACGGAGTAAAAGGCTATTGTGAACAATGTCGATTATTGCTACACTAGGAATAGAAGAATATCGAGACTTACGTAGAGGCTGCATTGTTTATAAGTAACTGGCGAGAGAGTGACATCTAGGACCGCGAGCGAAAGGAGACAATGCCGAAGTTTGAGAAGGGTCAACTTCTCAAGTTGGGGTCATTTCGAAGAGGAATGACACTGTCATACAGCGATAAATGTATGGAGAGCTACAGTTGCCAATTGTACTGCGATTTATGAATGTATTGCTTGATCAATTGACTGGCCGACTCCTACACGTATGCTATTGCCTGTGGAGTTGGCTTTTTTTATCGGGAAATGAAGGAATTACAGGATAGTATCGGCTTTCCACTCTTCGAAAGATCTTCTGCATTTCGATTTCATCTAGCAACTAGAAAGAGGAGGAATTACAATGATCGGAACATGGGTCTCTATTTTACCTCCTATTATCGCCATCGTGATGGTGTTAGCAACAAGGAGAGTATTATTATCATTAGGAGCAGGAATTGTTACAGCAGCTTTACTTTTAGCGAACTTTGCTCCGTTCGAAACACTAAAAGGTGTATGGAGAGCCATGACAGTTTCGTTTTGGGATGGCGGGCTCAATACATACAATATATTTATTATGCTATTTCTATTATTACTAGGTGTCATTACGGCATTTGTCAGCCTATCTGGAGGAAGCGCCGCATTTGCACGCTGGGCTGTCACGCGTATCCGTACAAAACGTGGCGCAAAGCTGTTAACGATGGGGCTTGGAATTGCAATTTTTGTAGATGACTATTTCAATGCCTTGGCAGTTGGACAGATTGCAAGACCGATTACAGACCAGCACAAGATTTCTCGTGCGAAATTGGCGTATTTCATTGACTCTACATCGGCACCGATCTGTGTCGTGTCACCCATCTCTAGTTGGGGCGCATTCTTAATTGGACAACTTGCACTTATTTTAGGTACGACAGCAGCGGTGAGTTATTCACCATTAACTGCATTCATTATGATGGCACCGATGAACTTCTATGTCATTGCGACATTGTCGATGGTCTTTTTCTTCGCTTGGACGAATAATGACTTCTTCGAAATGAAGAAGCATGAAGATCGTGCAATGAATGAAGGGGAACTATTTGACCAATCTAAAGAAATACCAGGTCAGCTAAAAGAAGAATTCCCTGAGCATACGCACGGAAAAGTTCGCGATTTGGTTGCACCGATCGTGACGTTGATTGCGGTAACGCTTGGTATGATGATCTTCACAGGCTATAAAGAAGCAGGCGTTTTCGATATTTGGGCAATCTTTGAAAATACTGATGTACCATTTTCTTTGGTAATTGGTGGTACAACAGCTACATTGCTAGCTATGTTGTTATATATTTTACAAATGAAAAAGAACGAAACAGCAAGTGTTTCATGGATGGGCCGCGCATTTATTAGCGGAGTGAGAGCGATGATGCCTGCCATTCTCATCTTAATCTTTGCTTGGGGATTGACTGAACTAATCGCTTCCCTAGATACAGGATTATTCCTTTCTACTATGGTAGAGCAATTAAATATTCCAGTCACTTTCCTTCCAGTACTAATCTTCGTATTAGCAGGGTTAATGGCATTCTCGACAGGTACTTCATGGGGTTCTTTCGGTATCTTGATGCCGATTGCGGGTACTATCATGGTCAATGCGGCACCAGAATTATTATTACCAGCGTTGGCAGCAGTGCTTGCAGGTGCGGTATTCGGAGATCATTGTTCACCGATTTCTGATACGACCATTTTATCTTCTACTGGAGCAGGTTGTAACCATATGGATCACGTATCTACCCAGTTGCCTTATGCTCTTGTTGCGGCAAGTGTAGCAGCCCTTGGGTACATCGTTCTTGGGCTAACTGGTTCTGTCTGGATCGGTTTAGTAGCTGTTATTATTACCCTAATAGTTTTATTTACGTACTTGAACGCAAAAGGAAAGAAACGCACAGAACAAATAGCATAGTTTACCTTTTAGACTAAGAGTGATAATTACTTCATTCTTAGTCTAAATTTGTTTTGACATCTCTAATTGGGCTGTTTATACTAAATATACGGAACTAGAATTATCTGAATAAATCGAATGGTGAAAGTTTTGTAAAATAACAAAAAAAGAGGTGAGTTGTATGGAAAATCGTTCACAGTGGGGAACGAGAGCAGGTTTTATACTGGCTGCGGTCGGATCAGCTATAGGACTTGGAAATATTTGGCGCTTTCCTTATGTAGCCTATGAAAATGGCGGCGGCGCATTTTTTATCCCGTACTTATTTGCATTATTAACAGCTGGTATCCCGATTCTGATCATGGAATTCACAATTGGTCATAAATACCGTGGATCCGCACCTCTATCATTCTTCCGTTTAAACGGTAAGAAAGCAGAGTTCTTAGGATGGTGGGGGATTTTCGTTTCGTTCGTTATTTCCACCTACTATGCCGTGATCATTGCATGGGCAATGAAATACACGATCTATTCATTTAACTTATCTTGGGGGAAAGAACCTGAAGCGTTCTTCTTCGGTGATGTTCTGAAATTGGCCGATAATCCAGGAGATGTCGGGGGAATTGTAGGGGGCGTGGCATTGCCACTACTATTCGTCTGGGTTATTTGTTATATCATTTTGATCGGTGGAGTAAAGAAAGGGATCGAATTAGCGAACAGAATATTTATTCCTATTCTATTCATACTCTTCTTATTCGTCGTCATCCGTGCCATCACACTAGATGGAGCTATGGTTGGACTGGATGCATTCTTTAAGCCAGATGTCGATAAATTACTGAACCCACGTGTATGGGTTGCAGCATATGGACATATCTTCTTCAGTTTATCGATCGCATTCGCTATCATGATTACGTATTCTAGTTATTTGCCAAAGAAGTCAGATATTACAAATAACGCATTTATCACAGGTTTTGCAAACTCTTCTGTTGAGTTATTAGCGGGTATCGGAGTATTTGCAGTACTAGGATTCATGGCAACGAATTCAGGGGTGGAAGTAGCAGACGTTGCGACAGCCGGTGTAGGTTTGGCCTTCGTCGTGTTCCCTGAAATTATCAATCAAATGCCAGGATTAAACGGCCTGTTCGGCGCATTCTTCTTCCTGTCACTGACACTTGCGGGTATTACTTCACTAATCTCAATTACTGAAACATATATCGCAGGTATGTCAGATAAATTCAATATTTCAAGACGTCGTTCAGTAACTATTGGCGTCGGGCTTTCAGCAGTGATTTCTTTGCTATACGCTACAAATGGCGGTTTATACTTCCTAGACGTAGCGGATTACTTCATTAACCAATTCGGTATCGCAGTCATCGGTTTAGTCGAAGTCGTCTTACTAGCTTGGGTATTCCGGAAACTCGGATTGTTCGAACAGCATGCCAACGCAGTATCGGATATTCGTCTCGGCTGGTGGTGGAAAGTATCGCTATCATTCATCACACCAGTCGTATTGGGTACGATGTTATTCTTCCTAATCAAAGACAATATCGCTGAAAATTACGAGGGATATCCAACGTCATTCTTATGGACAATTGGCTGGCCAGTTGCAATTGGTGCATTTGTTATGTCGATCGTATTCACATCGCTAAAATGGAGAGACAACACAAGAATTACATCAGACTATGATGAAGATAAAGGGGGGCTATAAATGGATACAGGAATGAGCGGCTCTGCAATCCTCATGATGCTACTCGGCGTGACGATCATCTGGGGCGGTCTATTTATTAGCATCTTTTACGCTACGATCCTCAGTAAATTCAGAAAGAAATTCAAAATCGAACAGTAAACGATTTACACCTGCAACCGGAAACTTGGTTGCAGGTGTATTTTTATTGTGAATATGCGTTTGGGAATGTGTCCAGAGACATACGATTAAGAAAACCTTCACGACTGCAATGAAAATACAAAATCGGTCATCTTATTCCAAATTTCTACTCGCATACCTTATTGCTTGCAATGTGTGTCAACTATAATTGAAGGTTATCTGAATTTATGTTACATTGACATGAGTAGAATCTATCAACAGAATGGAGTCGGTAGCGTTGTCATGCAAACCTGAGACAGGAAGAAAATCTGAGCATATTAGAAAGCCAGATTGGCTGAAGATTAAGCTAAACACCAACGAGAATTATACAGGTTTAAAGAAATTAATGCGCGAGAAAAACTTGAATACCGTATGTGAAGAAGCACGTTGCCCGAATATTCATGAGTGTTGGGGAGAGCGTCGTACAGCTACCTTTATGATCTTAGGTGCTGTGTGTACACGTGCATGTCGTTTCTGTGCAGTCAAAACAGGTTTACCTAATGAACTAGATACCGCTGAGCCGGAACGCGTAGCGGAATCCGTTGAATTGATGAATTTGAAACATGCTGTTGTAACTGCTGTAGCACGCGATGACTTGAAAGATGGAGGATCGGCTATTTTCGCTGAAACTATTCGAGCGATACGTAGAAAAAATCCATTTACTTCTATTGAAGTGTTGCCTTCGGATATGGGTGGGGATATAGAGAACTTGCAACGTTTAATGGATGCAAAACCAGATATCTTGAACCATAATATAGAAACAGTACGCCGTCTCACTCCGAGGATTCGTGCGCGTGCAACATATGATCGTTCACTTGAGTTACTTCAACGTGCAAAAGATATGTATCCTGAGATCCCGACGAAGTCTTCATTAATGGTCGGACTTGGAGAAACAGTGGAAGAAATTATTGAAACAATGGATGACCTTCGTGCACACAACGTAGATATCATGACAATTGGTCAATACTTACAACCAACAAAAAAACACGCTAAAGTGGTAAAATATTATTCGCCCGATGAGTTTGGTGAATTGCGTAAGATCGCAATGACTAAAGGATTCTCTCATTGTGAGGCGGGGCCGCTTGTGCGTTCAAGCTACCACGCAGACGAGCAAGTTAATGCTTCGGCTAAAGAGAAACAGCGCCAAGGTGAAGAACTGCTGAAACTTGAAGGACAAGCGAGCAGTTAAATGGAAGTGAAGCAGAGAATGGTTATTTTAGAAAATATGCAATATGAGATTGCAGAAGAGTTTCGCGATGGGTTCGATGAAGAAGCCTTGAATGAACGCTTTAGCGAAGTACTGTTAAAGTATGATTTTATTTTGGGTGACTGGGGATATGGTCAATTACGATTAAAAGGCTTTTTCGAAGATCGTAATTCCAAATCCACATATGAAACAAAAATCAGTACCGTTCAAGATTATATTTATGAATACTGTAATTTTGGTTGTGCGTATTTCATCTTGAAAAAGATTGGAAAAGTAAAACCGGAACTAACGGAAGTGGAAGTTGTAGAGGAAGTACAACCTGAAACGGCATCTACACCAAAAGTGGAGCAATAAAAATGAAAGCTTCGAGCAAATTTGCTCGGAGCTTTCATTCGTTTTACAATAAATATGGTAAGATAGACGTATGAAGTATATGAGGAGGAAGAACATTATGTATTTTGTAGATCAAAATCAAATTAATAAAACGTTAGTGTATATGGAGCAGTTAATCGATATATTTGAAAAGGAAACGAACTGGCTACAAAGCGATGTAAATAAACTTGCTTTAGAGCGAATTGCACATGGCTTGATTGAAGGAATCATTGACGTAGGTAATTCTATGATTGATGGATTCATCATGCGTGATCCTGGAAGTTACGATGATATTATCGATATTCTTGAAGATGAAAAAGTCATTCAATCTGAACAAGCTATCCCATTAAAAGCATTCATTTCATTACGTCCAATGATTGTGCGCCAATTTGTGGAAGTCGATTCAGATAAAGTAGCACGATCTATCCGCGAGACACTTGATGAACTACAACAATTCCCAGGACAAGTTCGAGACTACTTGACGAATGAATTAGGTCCAGTTTCGGCGTTTCTTCCAACAGAATGATGAGACCATATAAAGCCTATTGCTTCGATTTGGACGGCACGATGTATCGCGGTAGTGAACCAATCCAAGAGGCTGTAGATTTTGTTGCAGCGTGCCAAGCACAGGGGAAGGGAACGTATTTCATTACGAATAATGCTGCTCTGACGCGTACTGCTCAACAGAAGAAACTCGCAGGTTTTGGTGTGAATACAGAAACCGACTTCATTATGAATTCGGCCACGACACTGGCTCGGTATTGCAAACAGCATTATGAAGGTGCAAACGTCATGATGATTGGTGAAGAGGGATTACGTGAAGCACTGGAACTTGAAAACATCCACATCACGACGACGAATCCGGATGTCGTTTTAATGGGACTTGATCGTCAGATTACATACGATAAACTTGCGGATGCTTGTTTGGCGATACGTAACGGTGCTCATTTTTTAGGCACCAATCAAGACATCAAATTCCCGACTGAAAAGGGACTAGTACCAGCTAACGGTTCTTTCCTGACGTTGATGGAAGCAGCCACAGATACAAAGCCGCTCATTGTAGGAAAGCCAGAGCCGTATATGCTAGAGTTCATTCGCCAGCAAGGGATGTACGAGAAAGAAGATATGATTCTGATTGGCGATAATTACGATACGGATATTATGGCGGGGATTCGCTATGGTATAGATACGGCGTATGTCGCAACAGGGGTCACGCCTATGGATGAAGTACTGAAGAAGACGCAACAACCCACTTATTTGCTGAATTCGCTCGCGGATTGGCTGAAGTAATATGGAGCTATCTAGGAAGCCGTGATGCTACGGCTTCTTAAGATGGCTTTTTTTGTTGTTATAAGATAGTTGTAAGGGAATAGGGCTGTTGGGATGGGGATTGACGCTTCGGAGGGGACGCGTGTTTTATGGGTTCGCGGTGAGCTGATCCTCTAGGAGTCGCCCTCCTACGCGCCAATCCTTGCAATGTAAGTGGATGATACTTTCTGTTGTGCTTTGAATAGGGGATTGTGATCAGTTTGTGCATTTAAACTTGAACATATTTAACTACAAAGATACTTAACACACTAACTACAGTAAATGATTTGAGAATCCTACTAAGGACGGCTTTTGCGAGTAAAAGAGAAACGTTAGGAGCATGTTCTTTCATAGATTGCCTTGAGTAAGCCAGTCCTCAGGATAGCGTCTCCAGATGGGGCTTCAATCCTTTTGTACTCAGTGATTACCTTACTTCTGCAAATATAAACAGATTTCACTTTAATCCCATTCGAAAAAGGATGTCCTAAAAGCGTGGTAGCTTCTAAGACATCCTGTATAATTTATTTTATTAAAAAAGTGGATTATCTTCAATGAACTGATAAATTTCCTTTGTCAATTCATCGGCAGTATCCGCTTCGACAAGTTCACCATTCACAATTGCGTACAACGTATCACTACATTTCGTACAATAGCTCAAGCAGCCGTATTCCAGTACGTCGATGTTTGGATCACGTTCCAACGTTTCGAATACGGGGTAGGCACCATTTGCCAAATTACTCATACAAAACTCCACGATGGGATTCATCTTTCTCACCTCGCCTACTAGAAATGGTACTCTTTTTTTACAAAATCGTCAATGAACATGACATATTGTGAAAGTTATCACAAACTGCTATAATAACAAATGAGATGCACGAGAAAATTGACATAGAAGGAGAGCATTATGAGAAAATTACTTTTACTAGGTGCCGGCTATGGTAACATGAGAATTTTATTGCGTTTGCTAAATAAAGAATTACCAAGCGATATTGAAATTACACTTGTCGATAGAACCCTATTTCATAGTTTAAAAACAGAATTTTATGCACTGGCAGCAGGAACAGTTTCTGATTCCGATGTACGTGTAGCAATCCCTGTTCATGACCAATTGAAAGTGGTAGAAGGCGAGATTCAAGAAATTAAACTTGAAGAAAAAGAAGTGTTGTTGGCAGACGGTCAAGCACTTGCATATGACGAATTAGTCATCGGGCTAGGTAGTGAAGATAACTACCACAACGTACCTGGAGCGGCTGAACATACGCTAAGTATCCAAACAATCGGCAAATCCCGCAGGACGTATCAGACGTTACTAGGATTAGGTGATGGCGCAACAGTAGGAATCGTTGGTGCTGGGCTTAGCGGTATCGAATTAGCGAGTGAGTTACGTGAAAGTCGTCCAGATTTGAAAATCAAATTATTCGATCGTAGCCCGCGTATATTGCGTGACTTCCCTGAACGATTGAGTAACTTCGTAAAAGGTTGGTTTGATCAGAACGAAGTAGAAGTCGTTGCGAATTCCAACATTACTAAAGTTGGCGAACATATTCTATATAACCATGAAGATACAATTGATGTAGATGCAGTGGTTTGGACAGCTGGTATTAAACCAGGTAAGGTCGTGGATGATTTGGTCATTCAGAAAGACCGTTCAGGCCGTATCGTACTCAATCAATATCACCAAGTCCCTAATTACCGAAACGTGTATGTTGTCGGCGATATTGCTGCGCTTCCACACGCACCAAGCGCACAGTTGGCAGAAGTTCAAGGAGAGCAAATCGTTCAAGTATTACGCTCGACTTGGAAAGGTGAGCCACTGATGCTTGAAATGCCAGAGTTAAAACTAAAAGGTTTCATGGGTTCATTAGGGAAGAAACAAGGGTTTGCGTACTTGGCGGATCGTACCGTTACAGGAAGAATCGCCCGTCTAATGAAATCCGGCTTGCTATGGATGTATAAATGGCATAATGGGTAATATACTATGTACAAGTCACTTCAATGAAGTGGCTTTTTTGGCTGTAATTTGTTTTGGTCTGGATACAAAAAAACGGTCGGTTCAACATAGAACGACCGCTTAAGTGAATGTATTGTTCTCAATTAATCCATCAAATTATCAATTTATCCTGCGTGATAGCCATGCGTTTCTAAAGCATTGAAAACAGGCTTCAGTTGAATATGGCCTTCGCCGATCATTTCATCATTAATCATAACGAGTGGATAAAAATACTCGTCTTCACGAATTTTCTCGACGATTTCCTGCTGTCGTGATTCTTTTACTTCTTGCTCGATATCAATATACGTAATAGTAAACGGTTGTTCAGGGTACTTTCTGGATATTGCCGCTTGGAGCCATTCATACGTATCTTTGGAAGAAGGTGCATTGACACAACTTGCACAGATGATTTCTGCTCCATATACTTCAATTGTTACTGGGGATTGTGACATATTAATCAAACCTCCGATTCATTATTGGATTTTTTCTGCTTGGCAGTTTATAATAAGTATAAGGAAAGGAGAGTGTGATTACAATGACAACAGATATTAAATTATATGAGCCGGTAAAAGAAGTGCTAGATAAATTGCGCCCATTCCTCTTGCGAGACGGAGGGGACTGCGAACTAGTGGATATTGATGAAGGAATAGTGAAGTTGCGCCTTTTAGGAGCATGCGGAACTTGCCCTAGTTCGACGATTACATTAAAAGCTGGTATTGAACGTGCATTACTTGAAGAAGTACCAGGCGTAGTAGAAGTAGAACAGGTTTTTTAATTTCATTAAATAAAAAGCCGTGCAAATGAAGTATGATCTTCTTTGCACGGTTTTCATTATTCAGCTAGTTTTATGAGCAGTTTGTTCATCACGGATCTCTTGCCATCGATCTTTAGCCATCTGGATGATGGTAGGTTCAGTCGATCTTTTTTGCGTTTCAATTACACGTGAGAAGTTTCGTATGGCTTCTGCACGGTCCTGGATGCGCCAGGATAACTCGGCAATAATATATTGCACACGGGTTTCGGACATTTGTGTTCCGATATAATCACCCTCAGAAAATGCTCTTATGTACAGATCACGAGAGATTTCTAGATAACGCATTTCTTTCTGACGGTTTACATCATTACGGTAAATCCAAGCTATACGCAACATCATCCCAGCCATCGTTAAATGCTTTTCTTTTTTAAAGTGGGCATTTAAATACGCTAATTTATAGGCTTCAACTGCTTGCTCTTTCGTCCGTACACCACCAAATGAGCGACTATGCCATTTGGCCGTTATATTTTTGGCGATCAACTCTTTTGTGCTTGGCGCAAAATACGGTGCGAAATCATCAGTGAATGCAAAACCGCAATGCGGACAAACCGCAACATTATAAAAAATAGGATTAACTTCCTTGTCTATATAAATAGGTCTAAAATCGCTATCATGGTCAATTACCCTTACTTGGCGAGAACGAATTTTAGTAGTAGGGAAAGGCTCTTTACACAGTAAACATTGCATCTTTTTCTCGTAATAGGGGCTGATTTCCACTAGTATCATTCCTTTCTTTCCTGAGTCTTATTATACATTAAAATAGACCTAGTAGGGGGACTATTTGTTTGCATTGTGATGAAAGAGATTGATATGATAAAAAGAAAACGTGGAAAGTGAGTGATATTAATGACGAATACAGTAGAGATTACAGAAGCAGCAGCATTTCACGTGAAGAAAATGATGACGAATAACGAGGAAGAAGGATCTTTCTTGCGCGTTTCCGTTAATGGCGGAGGTTGCAGCGGATTAACATACGGTCTTGGTTTTGCCCAAGTAAAAGAAGATGATGATATTTCTTATACAGCTCATGGAGTTCCTGTAGTTGTGAAAGAAGAGGATGCAGCTATTCTCGTAGGTACAAAAGTGGATTATAAAGAGTCGTTAATGGGTGGCGGATTCACCATCGACAATCCAAATGCGATTGCAAATTGTGGTTGCGGTACTTCATTTAGAACAGCTAAAAAAGCTGGCGCTCCTGCAGATTGTGATTGAATTTAAACATCTGAGTCGAGCAGGATTTGATGAAATTATAGAAAAGGCAAATTACTAGTCTAAATTGATTATTCGCACAATAATAATTCTGTTGAAATGCGTGCTCAAAAGGTCTACTATTAGTAATGAAAGTAAGATTCTATTCATATCAAACTAAATGCCGGCACTGCAAAACCAAGTAAGATTGATTTTACACGTACTCGGCGTTTAAGAAACTAAAAGGTGGTTCGATTTACGTGAAAAGACCAACAATCTTAGTATTGGGTGCAGGTTACGGCGGTTTGATGACTGTTGTAAATTTACAAAAGTCATTAGGTGCAGATGAAGCAGATATCGTGCTGATTAACAAAAATGACTATCACTATGAATCTACTTGGTTGCATGAAGCGGCAGCTGGAACATTATCCCCAGAACAAGTTCGCTATGATATTTCAAGTGTAATCAATAGTAATAAAGTAAAGTTCATCGAAGCAGAAGTTACGGGCATCGATGTTGCGACTAAAAATGTAAAAACGAATCTCGGTTCACACACATATGATTACCTAGTAATCGGCCTTGGTTTCGAAGGGGAAACTTTTGGAATCCCAGGTTTGGACAAGTACGCATTGTCGATTGCCAATGTGAATGCAGCTCGTCAAATTCGTGATCACATGGAATATCAATTCGCTACATGGTCTACTGAAGAAGTAAAAGACGATAGCCGTTTGACTATCATTGTAGGTGGAGCAGGTTTCACAGGAATTGAGTATCTAGGTGAACTAGGAAACCGTGTACCTGAATTATGTAAGGAATATGATGTGCCAGCCAAAAAGGTTCGCATTCTATGTGTAGAAGCAGCGCCAATGGTATTGCCTGGTTTCGATCCGGAGCTTGTGGAATACGCAGTGCGTCAATTGGGCACTAAAGGTGTAGAATTCTCTATCGGTACACCGGTTGTAGAAGCAACTCCTGAAGGCGTGAAGATTAAAAAAGGCGAAGATGAGTTTGAATTCATCAAAGCGGGTACGGTGGTATGGGCTGCCGGTGTTCGCGGTAACCACTTGATCGAAGAATCAGGTATAGAAAACATGCGTGCCCGTGTTAAAGTTGAAAAAGATATGCGTGCGCCAGGATACGACGATGTATTTGTAGTAGGTGACTGTGCATTGATGATCAACGAAGCAATCAATCGTCCATACCCACCCACTGCACAAATTGCTATGCAACAAGGTGAGATGATTGCTAACAATATCATTGCGTTGATGAAAGGAAACCCAACTAGAGAATTCGTACCCGATTTAAAAGGTAGCGTTTGTTCTTTAGGCGATTCTGATGCAATTGGTGTAGTATTCGATAAAAAAGTGACAGGTACGAAAGCGTCATTTATGAAGAAAATGATCGATAATCGTGCACTATTCATGATCGGTGGTCTTGGACTAACGATTAAAAAAGGTAAATTTAACGTTCTAAAATGATTAATAAAAAAGCACTCGCTCTTGTGAGTGCTTTTTATGTGCAACAAAATAGACAACAAGTCAACCGTGAAAGCCGTCGAAGTAGAGGAAATCGTCTGTCAGATTTTAAGAATTCATGACATCTGAAAAGAACGTTCTGTGTATACTGTCTCATTCTATTGAAAGCCGTCGCGTCATCCTGTAAAATGTGGAAGTGATGAACTGGAGGTTAGCAAGCATGCAAACTATATCCATAGCACAAGTAATGCTATCGATCTTGATATTTATTGTTATGTTTTTCGGTATCGGCTTTTTATTAAATATGCTGTTACGTATGACGTGGCTTATGGCTATTATTTATCCGATTATCGTGATCTTTATTATTGATGATGTGCCGATGTATCAGTACTTTACAAAGCCTGGTTTTGCTTTTAGTGAGCTAGGAGCGAATCTTATGTCGCTTCATGCTGTCGATATCGTGATTTTGGCGAGTGGTATGGTCGGAGCGATTATCGCAGGTTTCGTAATGAAGGTTTTACGCAAGATGGGCTATCAGATGTTCTGATACGTGTTGACATGAAAAAACGGAGCTGGGCAGGAAGTCGTAATTTACGACATCTTGTGACAGTTCCGTTTTTTTTTTTTGCTTTTTACTATTACGTGAAAGGTTGGGGAGGTATTGGCACTGTTGTCCTACGTGCCAAACCCGTTCACCTAGATTAATCTACCATTCTTAGTGATCCGGGAAAGATTCTCTCACACCTGCGAGAGCCATACGCAAGCGTCGTAGTAGGTTTGATAACGTTATAATATAACCGTATACGTAAGGATCGAGATGAGAATACCTGTTAAAGCTCCAAAGAATACTTCGTTTGGTTTGTGGCCGAGGAGGGTTTTAAGTTCCTGAATTTTAGCGTCGTTGTCTTTCTTTGGCCAATCCTTTAAATCGCTGACGAACATTTGGAAGTCGGAACGCATTTGGTTGATGATTAAGGCTTGTTGTCCGGCTTGGTAGCGAATGCCGGTTGCGTCGAACATGACAATGACCGCGAATATGGCGGATATGGCGAATAATGGTGAATCCAGTCCTGCTTCGAATGCGATGGAAGTTGTAAGCGCAGTGACTGCTGCTGAGTGAGAACTGGGCATGCCACCTGTGGAAGTCATGAGTCCGAAATCGAGTTTACGTGTTAATAAAAAATGAATAGGAATTTTCACAAATTGGGCAAAAAAGATGGCGAATAGCGCTGCGAGGAGCGGTATGTTTTCAAAAATAGCCAAGAGATTCCACTCCTTTATTGTCAGTAGTTTTGCACTCAGTATAACATAATCTGGATCTACTCGTTATGTAACCAACAATTATTTGTAGTTGGAAGTGCTAATCTGACTAGTCTATACTAGTATGGGGAACGCGTAAAGAAAAGGGGAGGAACAACACATGATAAACGTAGACACAGCATCCGCAATTGATCAGAAAGAAGTAGAAGTACTTATTGTAGGAATACCAGACCATCCAGAGAACGTAGAAGGCTTTGATACGTTCGTTGAATCTTTCCATCCTTCATTACCAGACTGGATCAAATCACACGACGTTCAACAGAAGTTCAAGGCGATTACTAAAATGCCTGCGTTATCAACGCAAAGTTACGACCGTGTGTACTTTGTCGGCGTAGGCAATCAGAAGCGGCTGACAGAACAGCCATTGCGCGAATTATTCGCTGAGGTAGGTAAACAACTACACAAAGACCGTATACGCTCTGTAGGGGTCTGGACAGCGCCGTTCTGTAACGAAGAGATTGATAGTGAGGACGTTGCGTTCTTGGCCTCTGAGGGTATCGGAATGGGCTCCTATACGTATGAGGGATTCCAGACTTCATCCAATGAAGTGGATGTCCCACTAACTACTGTTACATTCTTCGCGCCAGGAGATGAAGAAAGTATCATTGCTGCAGGAGAGGTCGGCATGATCTCTGCATATGCAGTGAACGAAGCTAGGACGCTAGTCAATGTACCACCTAACTTATTGACGCCAACTAAGATGGCGGAGTACGCACGAGAATTAGCGGAAAGCTATGACTTGGAAATTGATATTCTTGGTAAAGCAGAAATGGAAGAGCTTGGTATGGGAGCAATTCTTGCGGTCAATCAAGGTTCAGTAGAAGAACCGAAACTCATTGTGCTGAAGTACCAAGCGACCGAACAGTGGGAAGATGTCGTCGGTCTAGTCGGTAAAGGGATCACGTATGACACAGGTGGCTATTCATTGAAGCCTAAAGACGGTATGGTCGGAATGAAAGGGGATATGGGTGGCGCAGCGGCTGTTCTCGGCGCTATGGCAATCATAGGGGAGTCACGACCGAAGAAAAATGTTCTTGCAGTCATTGCTTCATCCGATAACATGATTTCCGGTGAAGCATTCAAGCCGGATGATGTCATCACATCATTAAGCGGTAAGACGATAGAAGTGTTGAATACAGATGCAGAAGGACGTTTAGTACTGGCTGATGCAGTGACCTATGCGAAGCAAGCGGGCGCTGAGTATTTGATTGATGTGGCCACGCTAACAGGTGGTGTCATTGTGGCGCTCGGTAATGATAAAACAGGTGCACTAACGAATAATGACGCATTCTATAATAAATTCCAGGAAGCCGCGGATGAAACAGGGGAATTCATTTGGCAAATGCCGTTAACTGAAAGCGATCGTAAACGGATTCGAAAAAGTGATGTCGCAGATTTAAACAACTCACCGGGACGAGATGGCCATATGATCTTCGGAGGCGGCTTCGTCGGAGAGTTTGTCGGAGATACACCGTGGATTCATTTAGATATTGCCGGTACGTCTGACGCGGCTAGTCCACATGTGCTCGGCCCTAAAGGTGCAACTGGCGTGATGGTCCGTACATTGGCGACCTTCGTAGAGCGCTTGGCGGCTGAATCAGAAGAACAAGAATAATTCGAGATAGGCGCTTTCCCCACTCCTTCTTTTCGGTCTGTCATAGGATAAAGGGAAAGGGGGAGCTTGGATGACAAGAAATTATAGAGGTGGATACGGTGGACGTGGTCATGGTCACCATGGTGGCGGTTATGGAGGTGGCTTTGGTGGCTTCGGCGGATTCGGAGGACCTTTCTTAGGTGGATTAGTGGGCGGATTTTTAGGTAATGCAATTTCTCCAGGTTACGGCTACGGTGGTGGATACTACCCACCTTACTACAACAGCTATCCATACTATCCACAACCGTATTATCCATATTACCCGTACTATTAAAAAAAACACGCCGTGATGACTATTCGTCATCCGGCGTGTTTTTATCTGATTCTTTACGTTGTTCTTTGACAGCTTCTTTTAGATCATCCCCAACCGTTAATTCGGTAGGCTGTACACCCGACATATAAGCAGCACGTGTCATTAAATGACCGCCAATCGGAGAAGTGATGAACAAGAAGACGATACCGAGCAACAGCGCCACACTGAAATGGCCTTCATTCCACCAAAAGTGAAGGAATACACCAAGCAGTAAACTCATAACCCCTAGCGTAGCGCTCTTTGAAGCAGCGTGTGCCCGTGTGTAGACATCCGGAAGCCGCAAGATACCAATGACTGTGACGATCGTGAAAATGATGCCCACCGTAACGAGTAACACAATAATAATGTCAGCGATTAGGTCCACGTTCGATGATCTCTCCTCTCTCAATGAATTTGGAGAAGGACACTGTGCCGATAAACGACATAATGGCGATCAATAGAATCGCATCGATGAAGAACGGTGTATCGAACAAGATGGAAAGTAGCGCGATTGCTGATATGAGCATGACGCCAATCGCATCGAGCGCGACTAGACGATCCGGCACGGAAGGACCCTTCCATACACGATATAGTAATCCGAGCATAGACAGGATGACTAGCACGAGACAGACGGAATAAAACAAGTTCATCCTCGGCTCACCTCCATAATGGCTTTCTCAAATGTGTTTTTTATAGAATCGATTGCTTCATCCACGTCGTCTACATCAATCGCATGGATATACAAAGTTCGCTGATCATCTGATACATGAACGACGACCGTACCAGGCGTTAACGTAATTAAACTAGATAACAATGTGATTTCCCAATCTTTTTCAAGTTCAGTTGGCATAGCGAAGAACATCGGCTGCATAGTCGACAGATCCGGTTTGATCACTAGTAGCAACACGGAAATATTCGACAAGATGAGCTCTTTTAGGAAAATCGCTGTTAATTTTACTGCAGACCAGATTCGCCATATGTACAAGCGTCCACTGAAATAGCGGCGTGTCATGATGATCATCAACAGCCCGATAAGATATCCTATGATGAACGTAGAAGGTGTCAATGAACTTGACATGAACATCCAAACGACTGCAATGAAGAAATTTAATAGTATCTGAAAAGCCATTGACCTCTACTCCTTTAACACCGCATTTATATAGATGGATGGATCAGCCAGTACATTCGCTGCATCCGTCATATATGGCATAAGCCACTCTGCACCGACACCGTATGCTACCGTAATGAGTACCAACATAATAGCTGGGAACATCATCTGGCGATACGTGCGTTGATCACGAACAGGCAACTCGTTCTTCTGAGGACCCCAAAATGCATAAATAAAAATTCGGATGACGGACAGTAGCACAACGAGGCTAGAAGCCAAAATAATGATACTGCCGATCACATGATCCGCTTCAAACGCACCTTTCGTGATGAGCACTTTCCCAATAAATCCACTCAACGGAGGAATACCAGCCAGACCAAACGCAGCGATTAAATAGGTCCAACCAAGCGTTGCATGGGTTTTAATTAAGCCGCCCATTTCCCGCAAGTTCGATGTGCCAGTTGCATAAATAATGATACCGATCAAGACAAACAATGCACCTTTGATCAACATATCATGAATCAAATAGTAGACCGCACCTTCTAGTCCAGACGTGTTCATTTGAGCTACGCCGAACAAGATAACACCTACTGCAATGATGATGTTGTAAATGATGATTTGTTTTAAATCGAAATACGCAAGGGCACCGATACAGCCAGCAATGATCGTTAGTAACGACAGGATCATTAGAAACTGATGCGTAAACCCGATGTCGTGTACGAAAAACAACGTATAAGTACGCGTGATCGCATAGACACCTACTTTAGTCAGTAAGGCACCGAACAATGCCAGAATCGGTATCGGTGGCGCAGCGTACGAATTGGGCAACCAGAAATACAAAGGGAAAATGGCTCCTTTAATTCCGAAAACGATTAAAAACAAAATCGCTATGACAGAAATGATTCCTGGTTGATTGATCTCGGCAATCTTTACCGAAATATCCGCCATATTCAATGTGCCGATGATCGAGTACAGATACGCTACCGTAACGACGAAGAGGGCAGATGAAATGACGTTTACCAATATGTATTTAATGGATTCCCGAAGTTGCCGTTTCTCGCCGCCCAGTACAATCAGCAAATAGGACGCGATCAGTAGCACTTCGAAAAATACGAACATATTGAAAATATCGCCTGTTGTGAAGGCGCCATTGATTCCTGTAATCATGAACAGAATCGCGGGATAGTAGAAAAATCTCTCTCTTTCTACACCAATGGATGAAAAGCTATAGATGACGACAAAAAATGTAATGATAATCGTCGTCGTGACGAGCAAGGCGGAGAACATGTCCGACACCATCGTAATGCCGAATGGTGCAGGCCAGCTCCCAAGTGTCACGGTTTGGATTCCTTCTGTCTTCACTGTCGCGATAAGCCAAAAAGAAGCAACTAGACTGAGAGCCAATCCGATCAGTGTCAACACTCTCTGGACGACCACCTGCTCTTTGAAAAACAATAAGATCATCGCGAAAAAGAAAGGAATAATGATCGGAAATAAAAGAAGATTAATCATGTTCATCATTCCCTCTCAATTCATTCATATTATCTGTTTGGTGTACAGCATACATCCGATATGCCATGACAAGCATGACCGCCGTCACACCAAAACTGATGACGATCGCAGTTAAGATCAATGCTTGTGGTAGGGGATCTGCAAAATCAGTCACACCGTCCAGTACAACGGGAGCCGCGTTGCCTCCGAGTCCACCCATCGTAAGAATGAGTAAATGCGCACCATGACTGAGCAAACCAGTACCTAAAATCACTTTTAGTAAACTCCTCGATAATATCAAATAGACGGCTGCCGTAAATAATACACCGACGAGAATCGCAAGAATAAACTCCATCAGTCATCGCCTCCAATCGATTGAATAATCGTGATGGCGGAACCGACGACAACTAAGTACACTCCACTATCAAACAACATCGCTGTATGAAGAGACGTATGTCCGAACAGTGGTAAATCAAAATCACTGAATGCATGTGTGAAGAATGGCACATTAAAGAAAATGGAGCCCGCCGCTGTACCTAATGCAAGCAATAATCCGATCGCAGTCATGATCGTAAAGTTAAACGGTAGAATTTGTTGGATCGTCCGTAAATCGAATGCCAACAACAACAGCACAATCGCCCCTGTTGTCAACAAGCCACCAACGAACCCTCCACCTGGTGCATAGTGACCCGCGAAAAAGATGTGGATGGAGAACAGGAAGATGATGAAAAACACTACTTTGGCTGTAGTTTGTAAAATAACATCATTTGTTTTCATCGTTCGGCTCCTTTCTCGATACACGCAAGCGAATCATGCCAAGTACCGCGATCCCTGCAATAGCGAGTACTGCGATCTCAAATAATGTATCAAATCCACGGTAATCTACTAGAATGACGTTGACGATATTTCCGCCAGCTGCTTCTGACTCGACCGTATCTTTATAGTATTGAGAAATCGAAGGGATCATTTTTTGTGAGTGGCTGGATAGGGCGACCAATGTCACCATCACACCTACACTCAATGAAACAATCAAGTTGACTACTTTATTGCGTTTTGTTTCCCCGTGCGTACTGAGTGCCGGCAAATGCTTGAATGCTAGCAAGAACAACGCAACGGATACTGTCTCGATTACAAGTTGCGTCAATGCTAAGTCTGGCGCTTTGAAGATGACGAAGAATAACGCGACGGAATACCCGACGCCGCCAAGCGCGATAATGGCAGCTAGACGAGACTTCGCAAACACAACAAATCCGACAGATAAAATTAACACGATCGCATTTAACGATCCGTATAATGTAATCGCTGTGAAACTATTCATATCGAGAACAAATGCGTCCTTGATGAACAAGATCGCGATGATCGTAACCGACATGAAGGCGAACATATACAATAAGTATGTCCGGATCTTACCCGTCATATAAAGACGAGAAACCCGATTCAATCCTTTTTCACTTCCACGCATCAGCGCATCATAGCCATTATTCAGCGATAGCTTTTCAGGCTGGATACGATAAAACGGTTGCCATTTCGGAATGGTTAGATAGAGTAATGTACCGAATACGACCACACCGATTGTCAGCCATAAGCCAGCAGCCCCGAACCCATGCCATGCTTTGACATGAATATCAACAGCGGAAGGACTTGCGTACAATGTCGGTTGAATCGCCATCACAGCTGGTTTAATAATCCACTTACCAATGACATTCGGAATAAAGAACACAAGAATGACGATCGTTGCCAAAATCATAGGGGCAATTAGCATACCAATCGGTGCTTCATGCGGTTGTTTCGGCAATTGTTCAAACTTCTTCTGTCCAATAAATGTTTTTAACACAAAATACATACTGTACGTAAAGGTAAACACACTGGCAACCCACGCGACGATCGGGAACATAATGCCCCATGTATCGAAGTTGAATAATTCAAAGTGTCGAAGCGCTACCATAGATTCTAAAAACATTTCTTTACTTAAGAATCCACTGAACGGTGGCAAGCCAGCCATAGACAATGAACCGATTGCCGCTACGGTAAAGCTGATCGGCATGACGCTCATCAATCCACCAAGCTTACGAATATCTCTGGTACCGGTTTCATGATCAATAATCCCTGCAATCATGAAGAGGCCACCTTTAAATGCTGCGTGGTTAATTAAGTGGAAAATCGCCGCATACGTCGCGAAGCCAAATATGGCTGCGGTCGCATGATAGGAGATAGCACCTGCCCCAAGTAAGGACATAATTAAACCGAGTTGACTGACTGTTGAAAATGCTAAAATCGCTTTCAGATCCGTTTGCTTTACTGCAAAGAATGATCCCCAGAACAGCGTCAACAATCCGATTCCAGTGACCAGCCAAATCCATGTGGACGCAGAGCCGAAAATCGGCGTGAATCGTGCGACCAAATAAATACCCGCCTTTACCATCGTGGCAGAGTGTAAATACGCACTAACGGGTGTGGGCGCTTCCATTGCATCTGGTAACCAGATATAGAATGGGAATTGTGCCGACTTCGTAAAGGCACCTAGCAAGAGCAATACCAATGCCAGAGTGAAATACGGTTGATTCATCAGATCAGGAGCTTGGGCAATTAATTCCCGTACTGAGAAAGTTTCTCCCATGATGCTGAGTAAAATGAATGCCCCGAGCATCATTAATCCACCAAACACCGTAATCATCATCGATTTCAGTGCGCCAAAACGTGACTTGTCCTTCGTGTACCAAAAACCAATCAATAAGAAGGACGAAATGGACGTTAACTCCCAGAACAAATAGAGTGTCATCGTGTTGTCAGATTGCACAACTCCGAGCATAGCGGTCATGAAAATCAGTAAGTAGACATAAAAGCTGCCAAGATCTTCTTTCTCCCTATCCATGTAGAACACAGAGTACAATACAACTAACGAACCGATTCCGGTGATCAATAGCGTAAATAATAAACTAAGACCATCTATGTATGAAGTAAACGCAATTCCAAGTGAAGGAATCCATTTCATTTCAGAAATAGCATGACCACCATCCATGACTAGCGGTAAAAAGCTTACGTAATAGCTAAATAACACTAGTGGTACTAATAAAACAAACCAACCCGTATGTATTCCTTTAATTTTCTTATAAGCAAAAGGAACAAGTATCGCGAAGATTACAGGTAAAAAAATAAATAACACGAATTCCAAGAGAATCCTCCTTCCAACCATGTTCTTCACATATTCAAATTCCCGAGGCATAAGCGTGGGCGTATTTGTTAGTATAGCGTAAAACATTTCAAATTGCATAGACGACAGTTGACCGATTATTGCTTTATTCGACTTCCTTCTTATATTATTAGAAGGGTGAAAAATTATTTTTCGGAGGTATTATGAAAAATCCATATTTGTTCAGTTATTTACCATTTGTCACCGTGCTATTATTCAGTTTGACCTTTGGTGTCTACAGTGTAGGGGAGACACTGATTCTCTTTAAAGAAATCGGTCTCTATCAAGGCATGAGGGAGTTCTTATCAGATCTTCAATTGCGTATCTTTTTGCTGACAATGTATTCTTTAGTATTCTTCATGCTATTTGCGGCTTTAAAACTGATTGCTGTCACCATTCACGAAACGGCCTTATTATTTTTCCTGAAAGAAGAAGCCGATGCATCGTATAGCGCTTCAAAATCCGGTGTCGTCATTTATTTTATCGGTGCCATCGTTTCGGTAATCGGTATTCAATCGTGGAAGATGCTTGCATTGATCTTTCTCATCACTTCATTCGTCTACTTTGTGTATGTAGTCTACAAATTAAGTCCATTCATGCCACTGACACACACGGTAGGTTTGATTTTCTTCCAAATTATTATCTGGAGTGTCTTGGTGGCGGGACTAGTGTACATCATTTTCCGTCTATACAACGGGCTGCTCGCCAGTATTCCGTTAGCTAATCCAGTGAAATAAAATGAAAAGCCTTGCAGATCCGAAGTAAACGGACCTTGCAAGGCTTTTATGGTCGCATCGTCGAGGAAAATGCACGCAGGTGAATTTTTTGATCACGCAGACGTGGAATGGGTGTCGGTCTGTCATATCCGATCCAAACAGCTGACGTATAACGGTCATTCATACCAATAGTCCACAAGTCTTTAAACGCATCGGTCGTTCCTGTTTTTGCCCCAGTATAGCGAGTGGTATAAGTAATTCCTTCACCTGAACCGTTGACGACCACTTCTTTCATCAACGACCGAATACTGTTGACTGTAGAAGGGGACCAAACGGCTTTTGACGTATCTTTCCATTTGTATAATACTTCGCCTTTACTATTCTTTACCGAGCGAATCGCGTGAGGCGTCAAGTACGTCCCATCGATAAAGCTTGTAGTCGCCTGGGCAAGCTCAAGCGGTGTGACACCTTTAGAAAATCCACCGAGCGCTGCAGGATAAGAACGATCAGCCGCCACGATGTGTTGGAAATGAAAAGGTGCTAAATGTGAGAAAGCTTCGTCAATCCCTACCCGTTGCAATAAACGTACCGCCGTCGAATTATAACTATTGCGGAATGCTTCCCGTACTGTAGTCGTACCAAATTGATAGTTGCCGAAGTTTTTCGGACAATAACCTGCAATACAAATATCGCTACTGTTGACGGGAGTATCCGCATGATACGGACCACTTTCAAAAAATGGTGCATAGACAAGCAAAGGCTTAATAGCGGATCCTGGTTGTCGAACCGCTTGATACGCGCGATGGAAGTCCGTTTTATTATAGCCCGAACCTGCATATAGACTGACGATTTCGCGCATGTCATTGTCGATCACAGCAGCTCCAGCCTGCACACCACCCGTTCCAATCAGTGCATTTAAACGATTTTCATCATGCCGTTGCTTGTTTGGATCAAGTGCCGTATCGATTGTCACGCCTTTACTGATCACTTCGCGCGTACGACGATTGATTTCATTTTGCCAGCGTTGACGTTCTTCTGGTGTTTTCGCTTTACTCATCGACACATCGAGCCCTTCTGTCTGCGCGATGAGCTCTTTTAATTCTTCTAATACGTATGAGCTGTACATAGGATAAAACTGCTCTTTTTTCTTGACGTTCAATTCAATAGGCAACGTAGTGTACGCTTCAAATTGCTCTTCTGTAATAACTTGCTGGTCGCGCATAACTTGAAGAAGTCGTAGTTGACGTTCTTTTGTTTGATCGAAATGCTTGATTGGATTATAAAGCGAAGGATTGTTTGGAATGGCAGCCAAAAATGCGATTTCTGCCTCATGTAATTTTTCGAGAGGGCGACTGAAGTAATAGCTTGCCGCACCGCCGATTCCGTACACTTGATTGCCGAAATACATTTCATTCAAATACATTTCCAAAATTTCATCTTTTGACGATTGCTTCTCCAGTTCTGCTGCAAAGAAGAGTTCTTTAAACTTTCGTTCATACGTTTTCTCAGTCGATAAATAGCGCATCCGCACGACTTGCTGTGTAATAGTTGAAGCTCCTTGCTGTTTAGCGTCTGCCGCTGCGTTGATCGTGAAAGCTCGAATGATCGCCGCAATATCATAGCCTCGATGCTCATAAAATGTCCGGTCTTCACTTTTCAAAAACAACTGGCGCGTGAAAAACGTCATATCTTGCAAATTAATCGGCTGTCGCCATTCAGTATATTCTTCCGCAAATAACGTCCCGTTACGGTCTTTCATTTGAATAGGGGAGATCATGGCTGGCACGTCCAACTGCACTGCATCACGAATAGAAGCATGCAATGTTTTCGCCTGCACGGTTTCTTCGTGGATTTGATTTTGGATAAATAATAATAGCGGAACGCAAGCAAGCGTGATCACTAATCCAATCGTTTGTTTCAACTTACTAGCCTCCCTGTACATTCGCATAGCTATAGAAAAATATAACATATACCGACAAGTGCCGCCTGAATCATAGGACATAAAAAGCCCCGCAACCGATTAACGGTTTGCGGGGCTAAGATTATGTGTGTTCGTCTGCTTCAACTTGCCGGTCTTCCAAGAAGTGTTCGAAATCCTGTGTAGGTCGTCGTACTGCTCTAGATAAGAACAAATAACCGACTATGAACAATGCACCCGTCACAATGAATACTGCAGGAATCCCGATATATCCACTAACAATCCCACCAAACATTGGCCCGATAATATTACCAAGGAAGCGGAAACTCGTGTTGTAACCCATTACTTCGCCTTGAACTTCCAGTGGCGCTTCTCGGCGGACAAGTGCTGTCGTCAGTGGAATCATACCACCTGTCGAGATACCAAATAAGAACCGCAGCAAGACCAGTTGCCAAAGTTCCGTAACGAACGCTTGCGGGATAATGAAGACGAACGACATGATCAGCAGTAATCCAAGAATTTTTTCATACCCGACATCGTCGCCAACCTTCCCCCAGTACCTGGCAAATAGTAAATTACCGAGTCCTGTAGCACTAAACGTCAACCCTGCAAGGAACGCTACATTCGTTGCAGCGTGAGTCAAATCCGCTACGTAAAGTGACAGCAACGGTTGAATGCTGAAATTCCCGACTTGGATCAACGTCGTGACGACCATGACGTTGAACATCAGACGGTGTTTGAATAATCCGCCCAAAATGACTTTCCGTGAATACTTCGCTACTTTTCGCACTTTGACACGCGCTTCTTCTTTAATCCCAAATAGCACAAGCAACGTCGCAATCAGTACGGAAACGGACGTGATGATGAAAGCATACTCAAAACCGAACGTATCAGCCATCAGACCACCAAGAACAGGTCCAAATAACATACCCGCAACACCGCCCATTTGCAGCGTTCCGAGCATCTTACCTGCTTCCTCACGGGGCGTCTGAGATGAAATGAAAGCTAATGAGGTCGGTAAAAATCCTGTAACTAGACCCATTAGAAGTCTTAAGACGAAAAAGGTTTCTACGGAATTCACAAAGCCCATCAAAAAGACCGAAATTGTAATCCCGAAACCATTAATTAGCAAGATGGGCTTAAAGCCGAAACGATCTGCAAATCGTCCCCAAATAGGAGACATAATCAGCGCAGTAATAAATGTAGCACCGAAAATTAATCCTGCCCATTTCTGGACATATGCATCAGAATAATCCCCAAACGTTTCAATATATAACGACAGGAACGGCATAATCATCGTCATCGTCCCTGCTACAAGAAAGTTTGTGACCCAGATGATAATGAAATTTTTCTTATGTCGACTCAACGTTGAACCGCCTTCCTCCTGTAATGCTAAGATGGTACATAGTATAAAACAATTCGGTAGTCGAAGGAAACTTAGTGCCTACACCTGATGTGGAGTAGATTTTGGTGTTCCGCTGCCATTGAAGGACGTTTATTGGCTTATGGGATTCAAGAGTAGAGGAAACGCAGAGGGCAATGAGCGGTTGAGTGTCATGATTGATCGCATAACCCGTAAGTATGAGCGGATA
>NZ_PDZB01000014.1 GCF_002743335.1 Sporosarcina sp. P32b | reverse complement strand
CCACTGATTTGATTCGACACCAATACAGTAGAGAAATTTTGGAAGGCTGGCAAGCCTTTTTTTATTATTTTACAATTGCAGCGTTATGTACTTATTCCTTTCAAAACTCTGTACTTCTATCTTGCACTACACACTCGGCAAGAATTAATTGTTTGCTTAAAGGAAAATGGACTATCCCCCATACAGAATATCTAGCAAGTAATCCCGAATGAGTAAGAGCTATATATGCAACATCACTATCTATACTTGAATCACTTGGAAAAGTTCCTGAGAATTTCAAGAACATCAAAATGGACGAAATGAGCATTAGTCAATTCAGTGAGATATTAATCGTAGTATTAATCTTCTTATACAAAAGGTGCGTTCTATGCAAAAGACACCTCGTACAACGGATACATTCATGCTGTTTAATTAAAGGAAGGGGGTACATAGATGAATTACTTAATGAGCACACAATCATTAAAAGATACATTCAATAGTTTATCCACTGAGGTATTGATTAATGATGTTCCTCATCAAGCAGTTATTACAATGGCACACCTAGGAATGCAATCTAAGAGATACATTCATTCATTCATTCATTCATTCATTCAAGGTGACTATGTAGTATTTAATGAAGGTACGTATCTTGTCGTAGAAGATGTAGTCAATCCTTGAGAAGTTTAATATAAAGCTACAATTGAATATTGTAATTATAGGGCACAAACGCCAGATTTTGTTGAGAAAGTGTTAGTAGGTGTTGATCCTGACACAAAAAACGATTTATGAAGAAATAATAAAACCTGGAATACACTTTATATCATTTGTTAAACAGGACAATATAAATATAGTAAACGGAGGATTTAGATTAAATACATCACAATTTACCATGATTGCACCTAACCATGCAGAATTGGATAAAAGTCTAAAACTCAACAATATAATAGATATATATGACCGTAAATTTAAGATAGTCAATATTAATAAATTGCGTACAGGTTATTAGAGATTACTTTAGAAAAGACACCTTAAACATGACAAGTGTAATACTCTATTTCAATTATGATGTACGGCATACAAATATCGCATTTTAGTGGTAATACTGTTACGATATATCCAACAATAATTGTACGAAATATTTGAATGGAAACCTTGATATATCAACGTTTAATGATCGATGCGTTGGAAGACGACGACGATGTTCAGAACGTCTATCCTAATGCATCGGATGAGTAATGAATGCTAGCCAGTCAACAACTTTTAAGCAAGTAAAGTTGTTAACTGGTTTTTTTGTTGTTGACAATGATAATGAGATTCATTATCATTTAACTTAGTTGCTGAAGAATTTATACTCTTTAGTAGAATAAAAGGGGGAATTAATTATGATTATCGTAACAAACACAAATAAGATAATTAAAGATCGTGGACATGAATTGGTTACGCGTTTTGATAAAAAAGGAAAAGTGGAGCAGATGGAAGGGTTTTTAGGACTGGAAGTATTGTTCACGGATAATTTACCAGATTATGACGAAGTGACGATCAGCACGCGTTGGGAATCAAAAGAAGCTTTTGAGGCATGGACGAAAAGCGATGCATTTAAGGAAGCGCATTCACATCGCGACGGACAGCCTGGATACGTTATTAGCAATAAAGTGTCATTCTATGATGTTAGGGTAGTACGTGATCCAGTTGTTGCGGTGTAAATGCAAGCATCGTGTGTAGAAGTTCAGAAAAAAATCACCCCTCACTTTTGAATTGCCAAGTGAGAGGTGATCGGATATTGATTATGCTTTAACGCCAGAAGATTTTGGCTGCGTCAAGAGACCGCCTTTTTCTTTTAAGTATTTTTCAATACCTTCAGCTGCACGGTATGAAAGTGCACCGATTGTTGGGGTAGGGTGGTGACTACTGAAGTGTGGTAGTGCAGATCCGCCAACGACGAATAAGTTTTCCATTTCCCACAGTTGCAAGTAGTTGTTTACCGCAGACGTTTCTGGATCTTCACCCATAGCTACGCCGCCAATATAGTGCATTCCGCCATAAGTGTGGTCAAATTGGTCTGGAATTTCGTCCTGATCAATAATGTCCGCACCCATTGCTTCCATGATTTCTGTACATTTTTCAATACCGAATTTCGCGATGTTCTTATCTTGATCTGTTAATTTATTGGTAATACGTAGTACTGGATCTCCAAACTCATCTTTATACGTAGGGTCTAAGTCCATAAAGTTGTGCCACCAAGGCATAACTGCTGCGGAGTACCAAACCGTTAACGTACGGAAAGCATAGAAGAGTGATTTTTCTTTAAACTCTTCACCCCATGTTGGTGTGCCTTTAGGAACAAAGTTATTCTTAATGGCCCCATCTCCGTATTGACGAAGTTCAATTCCACCACCATGAATGAAGTCTAGATCTGTGTGGTCAAATAAGTCCGCTTCATAATCGCTTACAGCGCCACCTAATCCGCCAGCACCCATATAGTAGTTGAATTTCTTGTCGTTAAAGAAGCCAGTTGCACCTAGGAAAGTACTGTTGAATTGTCCTGTAAAGTTACGGCCAATCGTTCCTTTTCTAGTCTCAGGGTTATAGATTTCACCAATATCCGATAGCATGAGCAGGCGGTTATTTGAGAATGTGAATGCCGCAAGAACGACAACGTCAGCTGGTTGTTCGAATTCTTGTCCTGTTCTTGTGTCAGTATATAAAACGCCTGTCGCTTTCCCGTCTTTATGAAGAACTCTTCTGACGAGTGAATTGGTTCTGATTTCACAGTTACCAGTTTTGCGAGCAGTCGGAATAACTGTTGCAAGAGGATCTGATTTTGAACCGAAGTCACAGCCGTACATTGTACAGAACGAACAGAACATACATTGGTTCAATGTCTCACCATCAGGATTTGTATACGTTTGAGACATGTTTCCTGAAGCCATTTGATAAGGGTGTAAGCCGATCTCTTTTGCCGATTCTTTAAACAACTTAATCGCAGGAGAAGCTAGCATCGGTGGGTTTGGATACTCATTTGATCTCTTGTCACCAAGTGGATCAGGTTCTCCTGAAATCCCAGCCGTTTGTTCCCATTTAGCATAATAAGGCTCTAGTTCATCATACGTAATTCCCCAGTCACGAATTTGCATGCCTTCTGGAATTTTGTCTTCTCCATAACGTTCGATTGTTTTTGAACGAATTTCGAAGTCATATGAGCGCCAGCGGTATACGGAACCTGCCCAGTGCATACTTCCGCCACCAAGGTCTGTCCCTGTGTTCATATCTTTTTGCAAGCGTACAGGTAGTGCAGCATCGCCTATTGAAACACGAGACGTAATCGTATCGCCTGTTAATTTTTCAATCATTTCATGTCTGTTTGTATAACGTAACTCATCTTTAACACCTATAAAATCTGAACGTGTTTGATCTTTACCACGTTCCAACATTACGACTTGATAGCCTGCTTTGGAAAGTTCAGCTGAAACGATACCGCCAGCCCAACCACTACCAACGACTACAACGTCTACTTTATCTAATTTTTTAGCCATTTATGCGTCCTCCTAAATTAAAGCCCTTGGTAATTACGTAAACTTGAAGGCTCCATTACAATAAACTCTTCTTCTTCGATTTTATCTAAAAAGCTCATGATCGGCCCAGGGTATTCTTTCATTCTCCAAGCTTCCATATTACGATTTCCACCGTAAACAGGATCTGCATAAACGCCTTCGATAGTTGTTTGACGCAACAAGCTAAAGAAGTCTGCGGAATCTACCCCACTGAACTTCACTTCACCTTTTTCAAACATTTGTAAAATTTCATCTTGCTGTTTAGGTTCTAGATTAACAAACCGCTCACCAAATTTATCTTGTGAAGTTTTCTCCATAGCGTTAAGCCCTTCAAGGAAAAATGTACCTCTCGTCATTTTCGTTTGATAGTTAGCCGTACCAGCCGGTAACTTCACAACAGTGGACGATGTGATGACTTCATTTGTTTGACGTTTTTCTTCTTCATATACGTCCGTTTTTGTAATCGATGGGAAAGGACCAACCATATAGTCATTCGCATTTCTTCCCCAGTTGCTTGCACATTGGCGGTCAATGAAATAAGGCACACCTAGTTCGATTGCCCCCATGCCATTTTTGTTCTCTGGATAGATTCTTTCAGTTGCAGCAGATAGCAACGCGAAATCTTCATTTCGACTGAAGAACGTACGTGCATCAAACGATACTTGTTTGCCTGCCTGCGATGTTGTTTCATCCTTCGTACCTTTTTGGAACTGATTCGTTAGCAAACCACCAAATAGTGATCCACCTAAAAGTCCACCAGCGACAAGACCGCCACTCTTCAAAAACTTTCTTCGGCTTAAATCTTGAGTATCTTGATTGGGATTTTTGTTATTCGTCATAGTGTAGTTCCTCCTTCACATTTGTCATGAAATGTGGCGACAATTGCCGAGGCAAGTATAATCGCACCGTTTCTTTACTTTATAGACTCAGACTTTTCTGAATCTGTTTTCTTATCCTTGTCGTCTTCTTCTAGAATATCTTTTGTTGCCTTTTTAAATTCTGCTAACGTTTTACCGACAGCGGAACCAATTTCCGGCAATTTTCGCGGTCCGAATAAAATTAGAATAATGACTAAGATAATTATTAATCCAGGTACACCGATTGATGCCAAACTCATAAAACTCCCTCCTCTTACATTATTTTTTACATATTTACAATGTATTGGTAGAGCTCTGGCTAGTTTGCTAAATTCGTAAGGGAATTCTGGCCCTTATATATGATAGTGTTATTCGACAAAAAATGCAAAGTAATTCTACGAAGTTTTTAAACAATTATATTGCATGAATAAATAAAATAATCTGCTTATGGCTTTTCTGAATAGATGTAAAATTAGGAGTAGTTTCAGTATTGAAATGGCTGAATACCTAACATAAACTAACTGATTTTTATTCAGGAGGTGCCATGAAATTATAATTCACTAATTTTATGTAATCATTTTGTTCGAGAGTAAGCTACTTCATGCTTTTGAAAAAATAGATGAGTAGAATAGTTGTTCACGTTTCACTTCTGAGTCACTTATCACAAATCTGTGTAATTCACAAAAGTAGGAAGTAGTAATGAAGTATTGGGAAAAATGAAACTTGTTACACTTAATAAACGTATCCAATTTAGTAGATAAATTTATATATGTAATAGTAGTAACTTCCATTAAAGGAGAAATCGGTATTGATTCAATATACTAGTTTAAAGTAATAGAAAACGAATCGTGGCGCTATAGTGTAAGAAATCAAATGTATGATGAAAGCATGTATAGAGTTAAGGTTCAGATCTCAAGGAAAGTGATTAGATTGAATAAAGAAGAAGTGAAAAATCTTTGAGTGGGTATGAAGAAGGCGATTTACGAGAGTCGAGAGAGGTCGTATGGAAATTCTTTGAATGAATGAACAAGAAGCATTCAACTTAACTGGAAATGAGCGTGACCTTTGATTAGCGTTATCATCTATTCAGTAATAGGGGCGTTTTAAGGAAATATTGTTCAATAACCAATCTTGAAAGGAGTTCTTTTGTGAGAGTTTTATGGTTTCCATTATTGGCATCAGTTGGGACAATGGCTCTATTATATTGGATTGGGAATATATTTACTTTGTCTCTTTTTAGGTTTTCATTTGCTCTAAATGAACCGTTAGAGAATGGCTTGATTTTTGATGCGAATATTGCAATACTTCCTTTTGCTATCGGCTTAATAGTTGGATTAATTGTGCAACGTATAGGTAAAGTCAGAAGCAAACGAGATACAATGAAAAGGCAGAGATAAAATGAATGATAAAAGTGAAAAAATAAGTTCGGATTTTGATGATATGTTATTACACTAACGGGTGCTCGTTTACGGAAAAATATTTGAAGCATTCGCTTAGTTGCTCGGGTCGGAAGCCGACGACTGAGAGGATCACGCTCTCTTTTAAGAACGTGTCCGGCTGCAGCATAGTTCCACGGGTTGCTACCACTATCCCGTTAACGAGGGGGATTATTGTACATGTATGAATGTTTGCAGCGCAGGAGTGTAAAAAAGACTTTTGACAAGGAGAGGCTAGATGTCTTTTTACGACTTAACAAAAAAGAGAGAAAATATTTGACGAGTGATATTTAGAAAACAATGGGTGTATAAATTATTAAAAAGGAGTCAGTTCAATGGATAGTACAATAAAGAGGCTTTTTGAAAACCTTAGAGATGAAGATAAGGAAGTACAATACGAAGCACTTATGAAGTTGTTTGATATTACGAATGAGAAAGTAAACTGGGCTTATGAAGTCTGGGATCAACTGCTGACGGACTTAACAGAAGGTGATAACCACCAAAGATCAAGAGCTGCACAGTTCCTCTGTAATTTGGCGATAAGTGATCCAGAAAAAAGAATGGTAAAGGATTTCCCGATGGTTTGGGCTGTAACAAAAGATAAGAAATTTGTAACAGCAAGACATAGTCTAAAATCCATTTGGAAAATTGCCTTAGCTGGTGCTGAGCAAAAAGAGTTGGTATTAAACACCCTTGCCAATAGATTTACAAACGGAACCGATGAAAAAAATTACACGTTGATTCGTTATGATATTATCGAGAGCCTTAGAAAACTTTATGATGAAATAAAAGATGAGCAAGTTAAGAAACTTGCATTGGATTTGATTGAAAAAGAAGAGGATAAAAAATACAAAAAGAAATATGCATCAGTATGGAAATAGTTAGTATCATTTAAAGTTGGCGCGATTGTGGAATGCGGGATTAGCTGAACTAATATAAGAAGCATAATTACGCTTGTCACAAAAGCGCTGGGTGAAATAATGTACTAAGAACAGCATAGAAGAGGAGTATATTTTTCTTAACAACAAACAAGAGCGTCACTGAACGGTAAATAAGCATTGTTTCAGGTTTAGGGGTATTCCATAATAAGGTGAGTTAAACAAATGATTTTTGAAGCAGCCACTTAGTAAATCAGAAGAAGTTTAACAAGATTCAAGATTTAATCGCCATTTTATTGCGAGCAATATCACTCGATCTAGAGGTAAACACAGATAATGAGGAGTGATCCATTGATAGTAAGAGAAATAGAAGTAGCGGATGCGGAGAAACTTTCTCGACTAATGGAACATGTAGAAGCGAGCTCGGAATATATGTTAATGGAAGCTGGGGAAAGAGAAAGCGGTCATGCGCAACAAATGCAAAGGATAAACCGTATAAAAAATAGTGGTAATTCCACTATCTTAATAGCTGAAAATGAACTAAATGAGTTAGCAGGATATCTATTTGCTATCGGTGGAGATGTGATACGGAATAGACATTGCGCATATATTGTAGTGGGGATTGCTGAAACTTTCAGAGGACATGGCGTAGGCACGAAGCTATTTATGGAGTTGGATCAATGGGCAAGGCATCATACTATCCATCGTTTAGAGTTAACGGTCGTTACTCGAAATGAAGCAGGTTTGTCTTTATATAAAAAGATGGGGTTTGAAATCGAAGGAACTAAAAAACATTCTTTATATATCGGTGAAGAATTTGTTGACGAATATTATATGGCCAAGTTCATAGACCCTTCTATCAAATAGACTAGTTAAGTCCTCATTCCATTACGAATGAGGACTTTTTACGTATGTGAATGCATTTCTCACTGTTTATTTACGTACTTCTAGCGTCTCCAACATCTGTTCAAATCGTGCGCCATGGCCTTCTTGTGCTTCAAGGAAATAGTTCTCCTTAATGAGCAATGTGCCACCGTCTACTTCCATCATGTAGATCGTCACGACTTCACTATCCGATTCTTCTCCGGAAGTACCATGTAATGAAATCGCGTTAATTGGTGCAGTAATTGACTTTTCCTCAAGCGGCATAGTATATTCCTGTTCCATATCTTCCATTACACTTTCTGGAGTTTGATCTTTGACGTATAGAAATGTCATATTCACCTCAGGATACCCTTTAGGCACTTCGTCAATCGGCATGAGCTTGTCTTCTTTTTCACCGGTCTCAAACGTATATCGTTCCGAATCAATATACAGTGAATACATGGCATCGCTGCCTTCGACGAGATCCATCGTGATAGTAGAGTCTTCACCTTCCACAGATAGTACGACATCCATTGTGGGTTCACGCTCCGGCAAAGTTGCTGTTTCTTCAGGTATTTCTTCGACAGGTGTTTCTGCGGGGGACTTTACTTCTTCGGTTGGTTTTTCTGTTGCTGGATTACAACCGACAAGTAGTAGCGACATAGCAGAACTCGCATAAATCATTGTTCGCATATAGCTTCCTCCTTTAAAAAGACGTAGAACTACTTTATATGTATACGTTTACATGCAAAGAAGGTTTCAAATGTCAAGCAAATTATTAGAAATAAAAATGAGCAAGCGCTATGATAAGTCCTGCAGATATTAAAACAAAAGGGAGATTTACATTATGACAATCAAAGTAAAAGCAGTAATCGGTAGTACAAGCTCCACTTCATACAATTTAAAGTTAGTGAAATTCATGGCTAAGCGCTATAAAGAAGAATTGGAAATTACTCCGGTTCTCATCAACGATTTAGAAATGTTCTCTATCGATATTGAAAGCGAACCAACAGTAGCAGTTCAAACATTTAAAGATGACGTGAAAGATTCAGACGCAGTGATGTTCGCGACACCGGAGTATAACTTCTCTATTCCCGGGGCAATGAAAAATGCGTTGGACTGGTTGTCACGTGGCGGAGACTTTACGTTACACGGTAAAACAGGCTTTATCGTAGGGTCATCAATGGGAGTGTTTGGTTCAGTAAGAGCACAGATCCACTTACGTGAAATTCTTTCTAACCCAGCACTAGCGCCTAACTTATTGCCAGGTAACGAAGTATATATCGGTGCTATTCACACGAAAATGGATGAAGAAGGAAATATTACAGACGAAGCAACAATCGCATTCCTTGATACGGTTGTACAGAATTTCATCGTTTTCCATAAGAAACAGCAAGCAATGGCTCACGCATAAGTAGGATGAACGGAGTTGTCCAAGTCGTCATTATTTTAAATGACGACTGGTGACAGCTCTTTTCTTTTTTGATGCGAAATAGTATGCGATAAGAAAACAAAAGGCTGGCAGAGGTGTTGGGGAAGGGGATTGGTGCTTCGGAGGGGACGCAGAGGGCTCACCGCAGGTCCATGGGAAAGCGTCCGCCAACTGGAGCCTCCATCCCATCACACTCACAAATTCACCCACTATTTTTACTTGTACTTGCATTTGAACTTGAACATAAATTAGTTAAAATACACACCTATTTTATTTATGCGAATTTCCGAAGGTCGTACAAGTAGAAAACCCGTTCGTATGCTATAATAGCAGGTATACTTTAGGGGGAGAATACTTTGTACGATTACATAAAAGGCTATGTGACACGTGTGACACCTGAATATGTAGTGCTGGAGCAATCTGGAATTGGTTGGCAAGTCATGACGCCGAATCCATTTGCTTTCCATGTAACAGAAGAGGTGCAGCAAGTGTTCACGTATTTGCATGTGCGTGAAGATACGCAGTTATTGATTGGCTTTAAGACGCTGGAACAACGAGAACTGTTCCGTAAACTGATTACCGTTTCGGGAATCGGTCCTAAAGGCGCGCTCGCAATTCTTGCGAACGGCTTGCCATCTCAAGTGGTAAGTGCGATTGAGCGTGAAGATGAAGGGTTCCTTGTGCAGTTTCCTGGTGTCGGCAAGAAGACAGCGCGTCAAATGATCTTGGATTTAAAAGGCAAACTTCATGATCTGTTTACGGAAATTGATTTGCCGGATTCGGAAGATACATTGCTTACGCTTGCTGAAAGTGATGAGCTTGATGAAGCGTTGCTTGCGTTGACTGCGCTTGGGTATTCGGATCGCGAACTGAAGAAAGTGAAGCCGAAACTCGAAATAGAAGAGCTCGATACAGAAGGCTATATGCGACTTGCGTTAAAATTGTTATTGAAACAAGGCTAATACGATGGAGGTGGTTCCAATGGATGAACGCATACTGACGAATGAAGCGACGGATTTTGATGATAGTTTTGAACAATCATTACGCCCGCAATTATTGCAACAATATATCGGTCAGCAGCAAGCGAAAGATAATTTATCGATCTTTATCGAGGCGGCAAAAAAGCGGGAAGAAAGTTTGGATCATGTGTTGTTATACGGTCCTCCTGGGCTTGGAAAGACGACGCTCGCTACGGTGATCGGCAATGAAATGGGTGTTAATGTCCGCATGACGAGCGGTCCTGCTATTGAACGTCCGGGTGACTTGGCGGCAGTCGTGTCTTCGTTGGAGCCGGGCGACGTCTTATTCATCGATGAAATCCACCGGCTGAACCGCGCGATTGAAGAAGTGCTGTATCCAGCAATGGAGGATTTCTGTCTAGATATTATGGTCGGGAAAGGTCCGACTGCGCGTTCTGTACGACTTGATTTGCCGCCGTTTACATTGATCGGCGCGACGACGCGTGCAGGAGCACTGTCTGCTCCGCTCCGTGACCGTTTCGGTGTACCGCTTAGACTAGAGTATTATGAAGTGGAATCATTGACGGAGATTGTCATTCGAAGCGCCAATTTATTTGCCGTGGACATCGATCCACTAGCAGCTGTGGAACTGGCGAAACGCTCTCGTGGAACGCCACGTATTGCGAATCGTCTGCTGCGAAGAGTGCGCGATTATGCACAAGTGCGCGGTAACGGAATCATTACACTATCGATTGCACAAGAAGCACTCGATATGTTACAAGTAGATCATCATGGACTCGATCAAATCGACCATCAGTTGCTCCATAGCATGATCGAACGATTCCGTGGCGGTCCGGTTGGCATTGATACACTCGCTGCAAGTATTGGTGAAGAGTCGGTGACGATTGAAGACGTCTATGAGCCGTATTTATTACAAATGGGATTTATTCAACGTACATCAAGAGGTCGGATGGCGACGGAAAAGGCTTACGAGCATTTCGGTTATCCGCTTCCTGAGTGACAGATAGGAGTTAGCATGATGGAAGTAGAAGACTTTGATTTTGATTTACCAGAACATTTAATTGCTCAAACACCGCTTTTGGATCGCACGGCGAGCCGTTTACTCGTTATGGGACGTGATAACGGTATCGTTACACATAAGCATTTTCGTAATTTAGTGGATGAACTAGAAGCAGGGGACTTGCTCGTGTTAAACGATACAAAAGTATTGCCAGCACGTTTGATCGGGACGAAAGAAGAAACTGGTGCAACGATTGAAGTGTTATTGTTAAAAGAAACAGGTGACGACCGCTGGGAAACATTGGTCAAGCCTTCAAAACGTATAAAAGTAGGGACGGTCGTGACGTTTGGTGACGGCTTGTTGCAGGCTGAATGTACCGCACTTGGTGAACAAGGCGGGCGTGAATTCAAATTTAGTTATGACGGCATTTTCTATGAGTTGCTTGATCAGCTTGGACAGATGCCATTGCCTCCATATATTACTGAGACATTGGAAGATCAGACACGCTATCAAACCGTTTTCGCAAAAGAGCGTGGATCTGCGGCAGCACCTACAGCGGGCTTGCATTTTACGGATGAAATCTTAGATGCATTGCGTGAAAAAGGCGTGCGAATCGCGTTCATTACGCTACACGTTGGACTTGGTACATTCCGTCCTGTTAGTGTGGATACTATTGAAGATCACACGATGCATGCGGAATATTATGTGATGACGGAAGAAACGGCGGCACTTGTTCGTGAAACAAAAGCGAATGGTGGTAGTGTAGTGGCGGTCGGTACGACATCTACACGGACGCTTGAAACGATTGCTTCAGAGAATAACGGAGAAGTGGTGGCTGCGAGTGGCTGGACTTCGATATTTATTTATCCTGGCTATGAGTTTAAAGCAATTGACGGCTTAGTGACGAATTTCCACTTGCCGAAATCTACGCTATTGATGTTGTTGTCGGCATTTGCCGGACGCGATCATGTCATGAGTGCATATGAAGAAGCCGTGAAAGAGCAGTATCGCTTTTTCAGTTTTGGGGACGCGATGTTTATCCGCCCTGCTACAAGAAAGGAACGAGATTAATTGGCAGCTATTACGTATGAACATATCAAAACATGTAAACAAACGGGTGCGCGACTGGGAATTGTCCATACACCACACGGTTCATTTGAAACACCTGCTTTCATGCCGGTTGGAACACAAGCTACAGTAAAAACGATGGCTCCGGAAGAATTGAAAGCAATGGGTGCAGGCATTATTTTAAGTAACACGTATCACTTATGGTTGCGTCCAGGTAATGAAATCATTAAAGAAGCAGGCGGATTACATAAGTTCATGAACTGGGATCGTCCCATTTTGACGGATTCCGGTGGCTTCCAAGTGTTTTCTTTAAGTAAATTCCGTGACATTAAAGAAGAAGGCGTTCATTTCCGTAATCATATTAATGGAGATAAGTTGTTCTTGAGTCCAGAAAAAGCGATGGAGATCCAAAACGATTTAGGTGCCGATATTATGATGGCGTTTGACGAATGTCCTCCATTCCCTGCGACGCATGAGTATATGAAAGCGAGTGTTGAGCGTACGTCACGATGGGCTGAACGTTGTCTTGAAGCGCATGGGCGTCCGAATGATCAAGGGTTATTCGGTATCGTACAAGGTGGCGAGTTTGAAGATCTTCGTAAGCAAAGTGCGCGTGATCTAGTATCGATGGATTTCCCAGGCTACGCAATCGGTGGATTGTCCGTCGGGGAACCGAAAGATATTATGAATAAAGTGCTGGACTTCACGACACCATTACTTCCGCAAGATAAGCCGCGTTATTTGATGGGTGTTGGATCTCCAGACTCATTGATCGACGGTGCGATCCGTGGAATTGATATGTTTGACTGTGTCTTGCCGACGCGCATTGCACGTAATGGTACGTTGATGACGAGTGAAGGTCGTTTAGTTGTCAAAAATGCGAAGTACGAAAGAGATTTTGGTCCGCTTGATCCGAACTGTGATTGTTATGCGTGCAAAAACTATAGTCGTGCCTATATTCGTCATTTAATTCGTGCGGGTGAAACATTTGGTATACGTTTGACGTCCTATCATAACCTGCACTTTTTGCTGAATTTAATGGAGCAAGTACGTCAGGCTATACGTGAAGATCGCCTCGGTGATTTCCGCGAAGAGTTTTTTGAGCAATACGGCTTCAACAAACCGAATGCAAAAAACTTTTAAATCTTGTATAATAAAAAATGATGCTTCAGGAAGGGGGAAAATATATAATGATGGAACAATACGGTGGTATTTTTACACTAGTAATCATGGTAGCTATTATGTGGTTTTTACTCATTCGACCTGCTCAGAAGAGACAGAAGGCAGCGAAAGAGATGCAAACTAGTTTAAAGCGTGGAGACGAAGTAGTTACAATCGGTGGTATTCACGGAACTGTGGATGCAGTAGATGAAACATCTATTTTCTTGCGTGTATCTGAAACTACAGTTTTGCGTTTTGACAAGCAAGCAGTAGGCAGAGTTGTAACAGCGTCATAATAAAAAGCGGTTATCTAGTGGTATATCCATAGATTGCCGCTTTTTTGTTTGTTTACGTATAGAAAAAAGATCTGCCGGCACACTAAGTGTGAAGGAGGCAGATATGCTGTGCATGAGTTACTCATCATCGGATTGCGTACGGTGTTTTTATATATTTTTCTTCTTGTAATATTACGCATTATGGGAAAACGAGAAGTCGGCGAATTGGGTGTCATTGATATTGTGGTCTTTATTATTATGGCGGAAGTAGCTGCAATGATCGTAGAATCCCCTGACAAACCTATTATCGAAGGGATTCTTCCTATCCTTCTGTTACTGGTCATTCAATATATTTCGTCGATGATTTCATTGAAAAGTAAGAAGTTTCGTGATCTTGTCGATGGAGATCCGACGCTAATCATTCGCCATGGAGAGATCCAGGAAGATGAAATGCGTAAACAGCGTTATAATCTCGACGACTTGTTTCAACAATTACGCGAAAATCAAGTCGGTTCGATTCATAATGTGACGTTTGCGTATCTAGAACCTTCCGGAAATTTATCCGTATTTACAAAAGACGGCGACTTGCCGATTGTGGGACTTGTGCTTGACGGCGATATTCAGCCTGAGCATTTGGAGTTGATCGGCAAGACAGAAGACTGGTTGCTACAAGAGTTACATGCTAAAAACATCACCGATTTAAGCAAGATTTTCTATTGCTCGTATGAACAAGGTGAAATTAGAGTGCAACTGAAACATGATTAATAGCGTTTAACTAAATTCCGTAGCATGATAAAGTCCTGTGCTTTTATTTGTCTTGTCAGCAATAATAAGGCAAGTAGCACGCCTGATGTAATGGCGCATTCGACGAATAAATGATGCGAACCGATCGGAATAAAAATCGGGCGGATGACGACGGTCAACAGAAATACAATATACGTCATCGCGAACATCGAAAATCCAGTGGCGGTCGATTTGTTTTGACGCAGTGTCGCAATATGCAGGAAAGATGTAACGAGTACACCAAAACCGATTGCGAGAACGGCACCTGTTTCTTGAAGACCTGGTTGTGATGCCAAAATGAACATGACCGCGAGCTTGGCGATCCCTCCGTAGACGGAGTTCATCATGCCAGCTTTCGCATCGCCCGTCGCCTGCAAAATTGAATAGAGTGGACTTTGAATATAATAAAAGAAGAAGATGGGCGCAAGCATCGTCATATAGCTGCCGCCTTCAACAATATGGAATAGCTTCTCCGCAAGTTCTTGCCCGTGTATATAAAATACGGTGGCCGCAAATGCACCGGTTAAGGCGGATAAACGCAATGCTAAGTGAATACGTTCTTGTAACTTCTTGACGTTACTCGAAGCGACAGCACCACTGACCGCTGGAACGAGCACGACGGATAATGCATACGGAATGAATGCAGGAAACAATAATAATGGAATAAGTACCCCTGAAATGACTCCATACAATGAAGTGGCGGCTACTGTTCCAACGCCTGCCATGGAAAGTGCGCGTAAAAAGATAATAGGCTCGAGAAACCATGTGAAAGTTCCAAATAGACGACTGCCTGACGAAGGAAGTGCCACCTCAAGGATGGGCTCCATCGGATAGCGCGGTTCTTTTTTCTGTGGCTTTGGCTCCTTTTTTTGTTGCTGACGGTATTTGTACAAAAGATAAAGTACCGACACGACTTCAGCGAGGAGTGTCACAGCCATCGCATATGCTGCATTCATCATTGGATCTTCTGGCGCTAGAATGTACGGCAGCATCCAGGTAATTAATAAAATACGAAAGATTTGCTCGATGACTTGTGCCCATGCTGTTTCTTCAATACGTGAAATCCCTTGGAAATATCCTCTGATTAATCCACCAATTGAGGCGATAGGTACGATGGCGAGCGCTACATATAATGCTGTAGAGGTCGCGCTGTTACCGAGTAAAGTTTCGGCTAGAAAAGGGATAAACAGAATACACGCAGGAATGAAGACTGCGCCAGATAAGATAGTGATAAATGTGGCGGTTCTCATAACTTGTCGTAATTGTACAGTGCCGCCTTGCGCTTTTAGTTCCGCTATCACCTTCGCGATCGCAATCGGCACACCAAGCTGTACTAAGGAGAGGAAAAAGACGAACGCCGGGTATGCGGTCATATAGATCCCGACCGTTTCTTCTCCTGCTACCCGCATAAATTGAATTCGATAGACGAAGCCGAGTAATTTTGATAAAAACACGGCCGCCATCAAAAAGATCGTCCCCCGAATAAATGATGACACCCTACACCACTCCTTCTGATTAGCCACGTTTTCCGATACAATAAGAATGCTTGGGAAAAACCCAAATATAGTTAAGTGTATGTGATATAATCAAGTTTATTCCGGAACTATACACGAGGGGGGAAGTGGCATTGGATCAACAGTTGACAGACTTATATAAACAGTTGCTCCCTGCACTAGAAAGTAAAAAGCAAGAATTGACGTTTTACGGCTACTCGGAGATTACGGAAGAAGATTTACTGAAATATGTAGTGGAGAAAAAGTGGCGAAAAAAAGAAATTTCTGCGATGCGTTCATATGAAATGATTTCAGATGTTTTAACAATTACGGCGGCACAGTTCATGACCCATACGCAAACAGAGGCTCAACGTAACAGTGAAGAAGTGTTGGAATTGAGTAAAGAAGAATGGTCTGTGTTATTTTCGCCTAAAAAAACGGATTGATTGGAAATTCCTATCATGAAGTATTTGACACAGACAATCTACTGTTTCATAATTGGTATGTTGTACAATGAGAGAAGAAAGTACATAACAGGTGCTATGCCGCTCTAGTATATGAGGGGGAAAAGGAAATATGAAAAACAGAGGAAGGATCGTCGCGTTTTTGCTACTTATCGTCATTTTGGCATCAACGGTGTTTTCCACGACGAGTCCGATTTTAAAAGATGTCAAGCTAGGTCTTGACTTGCAGGGTGGTTTCGAGGTTCTGTACCAAGTGAAACCATTGAAAGAAGGACAAAAGATTACGGAGTCAACAGTTGCCGATACGGCTCGTGCGTTGACGAATCGTATTGACGTGCTCGGTGTAAACGAACCAAGCATTCAAATCGAATCGAACAACCGAATCCGCGTTCAGCTTGCCGGGGTAGAAGATCAGGAAACTGCCCGCGAATTATTATCCACTCAAGCCAATCTTTCATTCCGTAATGCGGATGATGAATTGATGCTGGACGGTAATGATTTGAAAGAAGGTAAAGCAAAAGCCAATTTCGATGAAAACAACAACCCAGTTGTTACATTGGAAATGAAAGATCCGAATAAATTTGGAGAAGTTACATCTGAAATTGCAGCCATGAAGCCGAACAACATGCTCGTTATTTGGTTGGACTTCATCGAAGGCGAAAATTCCTTTGCTGAAGAAGCCGCAAAACCGGAACCTGCTTTCATCTCGGCTCCGTATGTGTCTAAGACCATCAACTCTTCAAATGTTGAAATCTCAGGTAACTTCTCTATTGAAGAGACGAAAAACCTGGCGGGTATTTTGAACGCAGGTGCATTACCTGTTGATTTAGAGGAAATTTACTCGACTTCTGTCGGTGCACAATTTGGTGAACAAGCACTAGATAAAACGATATTTGCCGGAATTGTCGGTGTCAGCTTAGTGTTTATCTTTATGGCACTCTATTACCGTTTGCCAGGGCTGATCGCAGTTGTCACACTGTCTGTTTATATTTTCTTGATTTTGCTAGTGTTCACATTAATCAATGGTGTGTTGACACTACCAGGTATCGCGGCATTAATGCTCGGGGTCGGTATGGCGGTCGATGCCAATATCATTACCTATGAGCGGATCAAAGAAGAATTACGTGTCGGAAAATCGGTTAAAACGTCCTTTACGGCTGGAGCGAAGTCTTCGTTCACCGCAATCCTCGATGCGAACGTCACGACACTCCTTGCAGCAGTAGTATTGTTCATTTTTGGTACAAGCTCTGTTAAAGGTTTCGCGACGATGCTCATTATTAGTATTTTGGTCAGTTTCCTTACAGCGGTTTGGGGATCTCGTCTATTGCTTGGACTACTCGTTCACAGTGGATACCTCGACAATAAGGTAAGCTGGTTCGGATTGAATAAGAAGCAAGTACATTCGGCAGACGAAGGCTATGAAACACTTGATCTCACGACGAAATTTGATCGTTTCGATTTCGTTCATTCAAGAAAACGTTTCTATACTCTTTCTATCGTCTTGTTGCTTGTAGGGGCTATCATGCTCGGTGTCTTCAAGCTCAACTTAGGAATCGACTTCTCAGGCGGTACGCGCGTGGAAATGCTTGCTGAACAACAGCTCGATGAAACGGACGTAACGAAACTGCTAGAAGAAATCGGTCATCCAACGTCCGACGTCGTCATATCAGGTGATGACAAGAATATTGCGGTAGCGCGATATAAAGAAGACTTTAGTCAAGAAGAAGTCAATAAAATCAAAAAAGAGTTGTCTGAAGAATATGGCGCAGAGCCAAACGTTTCGACGGTTTCCAATACGGTAGGTAAAGAGCTCGTGCGCAATGCGATTTATGCACTTGCAGTTGCCGCTCTTGGAATCATTATCTACGTAGCGTTCCGTTTCGAATGGCGCATGGGTCTAGCAGCAATTATCGGTTTACTGCACGACGCGTTCTTCATGATTGCGATCTTCAGTATTTTGCGACTTGAAGTAGATATCACATTCATTGCGGCGGTACTAACGATTATCGGGTACTCGATCAACGATACAATCGTCACCTTCGACAGAATACGTGAAAACTTGAATCGCTCGAAACATATTAGTACGGACGATGAGTTGGCGGCAATCGTCAACAAATCCTTGCGACAGACACTTGGCCGTTCGGTTAACACGGTTCTGACAGTTATCTTCGTCGTAGTGGCATTGATGGCACTCGGTGCAGAATCAATTCGACCGTTCTCTATCGCATTATTGATTGGTTTGATTGCAGGTACGTATTCTTCCATCTTCATCTCTGCTCAACTTTGGTTCGATCTAAAGAGAAAGCAAATAGCGAAAAGTGGCGGAATGAAAGTAGAAAAAGAGAAAAAACAATGGGGCTCAGACGAACCTGTTGTGTAATACGTTTGAACTATATAAAAAGCAGGGTATACTTCGGTATATCCTGCTTTTTTGAATGGAGGAATGAAGCGTATGAAATTTCAATGGACTGTTCTAGTTGGTTTATTATTTGCTGTATTGATCGCGGTGTTTGCTGTGTTTAATGTGGAGTCTGTGCCGGTGAATTATTTCTTTGGTACGGAGATGATTCCGCTTGTGCTGATTATTCTTGGTTCGGCATTGCTTGGTGCAATTATTAGCGGTTTCTTCGCTATTTATAAGTCGTATCGAAGTGGGCGACGTGTGAAGGAGTTGGAGAAGCAGTTGCATGTGAAGGAAGAGGAGTTGGCGGCGCAGCGTATACAGATGCAAGAGATGGAGGAGCGCATCGATACGTTGATGGAGCCGCCGTTGGTTCAGGCGGAGGTTATTCCACCGAAAGAGTTATATTAAATAGAGGTCGCCACAGCAGGTCGTGATGTGCGACTTGTTGTGGTTTTTGTGTTGGTTTTTCTAAGGGGAGGAAGTGCGATAGTGTGACGGTATTTTGCTTGTGTCCGTAATAAATGGCGCTTGTGATAGTTTTGGTAGATGCTTTTCTTTGTATAGACACAAAACAGGACTTTATCTAGTTTGAAAAGTAGCCTCGTAGTATCCAATCGATTGTCACATATCGGAAGTTATTCCCTCAGATCCCATAGAAAAAAACGACAGTAGTTGATCTTCGTTTCAGGCGGCGACTCCCGATGGCTCACCGCGGGCCCATGGGAAAGCGTCCGCCTGGAACGCAGGTCAACGGCGCCATCCCGTTCCCGCTTCCAACCTCTCCATACCGTTTCCTTTCAGTCTTCACCCACATTCGCTATAATAAGAACAGAGGATGTGAAAGCATTGATACAATCCAAAAAAAGATGGCAAATCGATCGGCCAGACGAAGAACTCGTCAACCAGCTCGCGAAAGACTTGAAACTTTCGACAATGCTGACAAAAATACTCGTCGCACGCGGAATCACCACTAGCGAACAAGCAAACGCGTACTTGCACATGGACGAGTCCAACTTGCATGACCCATTTTTATTACATGACATGCAAAAAGCCGTCGATCGCATCCAACATGCAATCGACACACAGCAACAAATTACAATATATGGAGATTATGACGCGGGTGCGACACGTTTCTAACTGAAAAGGTTAGACACTAGGGAGTCGATTAAAATCCCTAGGAGAACTGATTTCTTGATAGGTGGAATGATTGGGTAACGCCTTGAAACGCCTACTCTAATACTCCGACATGCCTTCTCAATGGTTAAATTGAAAGGTGTGAAGCTCGGTGAAGTCGGCAGAGAGATACCGTAAGTTAGGGAAAGCATAGCGAGTACCTGACACGAAAACTGTCCAGAGGTGGATGGTGTTTCCTATATGCCGGGAGTCCATAAAATATCTATGGTTAGAATGTGCTGCATAAGCACTGACGAATCTCTGAATGTACGGGTCTAGACGTAGTTGTCACAGAAATGTGACAGGTGGCAGTGCCATCGTATGTGTGGGCGAGTAAAAATCTGGCGTTATGAAAACCCATAACTTGTTATAGGTAAGTTCAAGCATACAGGACTATAGGAGAAACCTAAGGATATATGTAAGGATAAAGAAATTGGAACGTGGAAAGCGATGGATGTGGAGGTATTAACCTACCTACGAAGCAGTTTGGTATATAAAGGGGCGACCTATTAAAACTGATTTACCATTCGTGAGAGTGGAGCCATAGTACCTTTGAAACCATGATAATAAGTGGTGGAGGAATAGGCTCTAGTCGGAAATTTCAAAGACTTATAAATGCATAACAGACACAGATTCGAGTATGACTAAAAGAATCACCACTTGAGAGAGGGGTTGATGTCTGTGGCAAATTCACAAATCGTTAAACATGTTAAAAAGTCCAAGCTCAGAAACGCAGAGTATTATCACATGCAAGATACATTTGACATGTTGCATGAACAAAGCAAAAATGACAGTTCTTTTAAAAACTTAATGTCCATGATTAGTTCAGTTGAAAACATTAAGTTGGCGTATCGAAATATCAAGAAAAATACAGGCAGCAAAACGGCTGGCGTAGATGGTCGAACAATCGATCATATTTCCGAGCTGACCGAAGAGCAATTTGTTGGTTTTGTTAGAAACAAACTGCGAGATTATAAACCGAAAGCAGTTAGACGGGTAGAAATACCAAAGCCAAATGGAAAAATTAGACCTTTAGGAATTCCCGCTATTTGGGATAGGATAGTCCAACAATGTATATTGCAAATTCTTGAACCCATAGTGGAAGCAAAATTCTCGGGGAGAAGTCATGGATTTAGACCGAACCGCTCAGTAGAGAATGCGATAGCTCAAAGTTATCGTCTTATGCAGAATTCAAAAATGTCATATGTAATTGATATAGACATTAAGGGATTCTTCGATAACGTGTCCCATGCCAAGTTGTTAAAACAAATGTGGGCAATGGGTATTCAAGATAAGAATTTACTCACTATTATTTCGAAAATGCTTAAAGCAAAAATCAAGTTGCCGGATGGTCGAATCATTGAGAATGAGAAAGGTACGCCACAAGGTGGCATCCTATCTCCATTATTATCTAATATTGTTCTTAATGAACTTGACCGTTGGATTGAAAGCCAGTGGGAGACAATCCCTATCTGCGAAGATAAAATAATCAGACGTGAAGATCGTGGGAATTCCACGGACAAAGGAAATCAATATAAATCGTTACGTAAAACTAACTTGAAAGAATGTTATATTGTTCGATATGCAGATGATTTCAAAATCTTTTGCAGTAATCCTAATCACGCCAAAAGATTATTTATCGCAGCACAAAAATGGCTGAAAGAAAGACTTGGTTTAGAAATAAGCGAGGATAAATCAAAAATAGTGAATCTCAAAAAGGGTTACTCAGAATTCCTAGGGTTTAAGATGAAGTTAATTCCAAAAGGCGAAAAATGGGTTGTGAAAAGTCATATGTGCGACAAAGCAGTTCAACGCACAAAGAAAAACTTGAAGCAAATCATAAACGGTATTCGATATGATAGCGGTGTTAACGACCAAGCAAGAAAAATAGCACTCTACAACTCGACTGTAATAGGACTTCATCAATATTTCCGTACCGCTACAATGATTTCCGAAGACATGGGGAACATTGCATACGAAGTGAATGCATGTATGAAAGACCATCGTATGAAAAGGCGAATTAAAAAAACAGGTGTGATCACATCTGATTTTATTAAGAAAGAATACGGGAAGAGCAAACAATTAAGATTTATATCACGAGATCCGCTACTTCCAATTGGATATATTAAACATAAGAATCCGATGATGAAGCGTAACACAGTTAATGCATATACAAAAGAAGGCAGAGAAGAAATTCACAAAAATCTGGCGACTGTTGATATCACTATACTTCGTTTTCTGATGGAGCATCCAATTCCACAGCGAAGTATAGAGTACAACGATAATCGTATTGCATTATACTGTGCAAAAAGAGGGAAATGCCACGTAACAGGGCAAATGTTAAACCCGATGACGATTCATTGCCATCACAAAGTACCACGGTTGCAAGGTGGTACTGACCAATATAACAACCTCTGTCTCGTTGATAAAGACATTCACATCTTAATCCATGCAAAAGCTGAAGAAATAATCTTTAAGTATAAAAAGTTACTAACCAACTCACAAAGCCTGAATAAAGTAAATACGCTACGAAAGAAACTGGCACTACAGCAAGTAACACTCTAATTGGACGATTAGACATACAAACGAACAAGTGAATTCTGTTAAGTTATGTAGATTACCAAAGTTTTGAAATGTTCGATGGAACGCCGTGTGAGATGAAAGTCTCACGCACGGTGTGAAGTGGGGGAAAAGCCGGAGATAACTTTCAAAGGTTTACCTATCACTATACGGCGTAACAAGCGTAACCGTGCTAACGACAGCACTCGAACGTCTCAGCGCAAAGGTGAACTTTGCCATTCCGAACCGTTTCGAACACGGCTACGGACCGAATAGCGACTACTTTGAACAACTACATACAGAAGGCACAGAAGTTCTCATTACCGTAGACAATGGAATCTCAGGCATTGAACAAATCGCATTGGCGAAGTCGCTTGGGATGACGGTCATCGTAACGGATCATCACGAAATGGGCGACGTACTACCTGTGGCGGATGCGGTCATTCATCCACGCCATCCGGAAGGTGAATATCCATTCGGAGAACTCGCGGGCGTCGGAGTGGCGTTCAAACTAGCTTCTGCTTTACTTGGAGAACCGCCGCTCGACTTGTTGGAATTCGTAGCGATCGGCACCATCGCGGATTTGGTTCCGTTAGAAGACGAAAATCGTTATATGGTGAAAGAAGGTATCCGCAGACTACGACGCACGCAACGTCCTGGAATTAAAGCGTTGATGCAAGTGAGTGGTCATGAGCAGAACGCTTTATCAGAAGAAACGATTGGCTTTACGATCGGTCCTCGTCTGAATGCTCCTGGCCGACTTGGAGATGCAGATCCAGCGGTCGATTTATTAAAAGCAGAAGATGAGCAGCAAGCGCTCGGCATCGCGGAAGAATTGAATGATTTGAATAAAGAACGGCAACAATTAGTGAAAGAAATCGCAAAAGAAGCGCAAGAGCAAGTGGAAATCCGTTATGGCGATCAAGTGCCTCACGTGTTAGTCATAGAAGGTGAAGGCTGGAATCCGGGTGTCGTCGGCATCGTATCGTCTAGACTAACGGAGAAATATTACCGTCCTTCCATTATTTTATCGCTTGATCATGAAACAGGAATGGCCAAAGGTTCTGCGCGTAGTATTGAGGGCTTTGATTTGTATAAGGAACTTTCGAAGAATGCATCGATTTTGCCACATTTCGGAGGGCATGCGATGGCTGCTGGGATGTCGTTGAAAATAGAGGACGTTGAATCATTGCGTTCGAATTTGAATGAACAGGCGAAGGAAGTATTGACTGAAGAAGATCTGCAGCCCATTTTATCCATCGATGTGCCATTGGCATTGGATGAAATTGATATTGCCTCCATCGAAGCACTTGAGAAAATCCGACCATTTGGTATGGGGTTCCCGAAGCCCGTTTTCCTATTAGAACAACTTGACACGATATCAGTCCGTAAAATCGGTTCAGCGAAAGATCATTTGAAGCTTGAGATGGGTGATCGTAGTGAACGTCTAGATGCGATATTTTTCGGAGCGGGAGCATTGGCGGACGAAATGGCACCACAAAGTAAGCTTAGTTTGACGGGTGATTTACAGATCAATGAATGGAACGGCAATAAGAAAGCGCAGTTACTTGTCGAAGATGTGAAATGTGATGAGTGGCAGTTGTTCGATTACCGTGGAATCCGGGAGCCGGCTAGATGGTTGCCAATGATTCCAGACCAAGCCCAATTTATCGCGTTCAGTGAAGAGGCAATCCAGCATTTCGTGCCGTTCTTTAAAGACATTCCCATTGTTTTGATTGGGCGCGATGAACTTCAACCGTCTACTTCCATTGTATTGCTTGATATGCCGCAGGCCGAAGAACAGTTGAAGCAAGTGATGGACAAGACACTTGCGGATCGAGTATATCTTCATCTACACGTGCATGATTCAATGTACTTTGAAAAGATGCCGGATCGCCAACAATTTGGTTGGTATTACAGCTTTTTGAAAAAGCGTGAGACATTTGATATGTACAATCAAATCGATATGCTTTCCAAACATAAAGGTTGGAAAAAAGATGTGATAAAGTTCATGACAAAAGTGTTTTATGAACTAGAATTTGTTACACTAGAGAATGGTAAGGTGACGATGCTCTCTTCTGCAGGTAAACGTGATTTGGCAGAAGCACCATCGTATAAAAAACGCCAACAGCAGATTAAACTAGAAGAGTTATTGCTTTATGCTCCGTATCAGGACTTAAAGAAAGTATTCGACTCTTTGCGTGAGACAGAAGCTGTTGAGGAGGAAAAACTGTGGACTTAAAAAAGTTTGTAACGACTGTAGACGATTATCCGAAACCGGGTGTCAGCTTTAAGGACATCACGACGATCATGGATAACGGAGAAGCATATAAATATGCGACAGACCAAATTGTCGAATATGCAAAAGGATTGGACGTAGATATCATCGTGGGGCCAGAAGCACGCGGTTTCATCATCGGATGTCCTGTTGCCTATGCGCTTGAAATCGGTTTTGCACCGGTCCGTAAGCCTGGCAAATTACCACGAGAAACCATCTCAGTCTTTTATGACCTAGAGTATGGACAAGATGAATTAACGATTCACAAAGATGCCATCAAACCTGGCCAACGTGTTCTCGTTGTCGATGATTTACTTGCAACTGGCGGTACAGTCGGCGCAACGGTCGAATTGATTGAGAAACTAGGCGGCGTAGTAGCTGGCTGCGCATTCTTGATTGAACTATCGTACTTGAACGGTCGCGAAAAATTGACGAATGAAAACATTAAGGCATTAATTACGTACTAATTGGGGAATCCTTCGCTTAACGCGGAGGATTCTTGCTATATAGGCACTGGGTTTGATTCGCTTTACATATAGGTGATATTATACATATACTACTAAAAATTATTATCTAAATATTTACGAAATAGGTTGAAAGGGGTAAGTCCATGGCGAAAAATCAAGACCTGACAGAACAAGACATATACGACTTAGTCGCTAAATACATGAACGAAGAACACGTCGAATTTATTAGACGGGCATATGTGTTGGCTGAAAAGGCGCACGAAGGACAGTTTAGGACTTCTGGTGAAGCGTATATCAACCATCCGATACAAGTTGCAGGCATTTTGGCGGGTCTTCAAATGGATCCAGAAACGGTCGCAGCGGGCTTCTTACATGATGTGGTAGAGGATACGGATATAAGCCGCGAAGATATTATCCGGGAATTCGGTGATGAAGTCGCGATGCTGGTTGACGGTGTAACGAAGCTTGATAAATTAAAGTTTCGATCCAATGAAGAAAAACAAGCGGAAAACCACCGTAAAATGTTTATTGCAATGGCACAGGATATTCGTGTCATATTAATTAAACTTGCTGACCGTTTGCATAATATGCGGACATTGAAACATGTTCCAGCAGCGAAGCAACGCCGTGTATCGGAAGAAACGTTGGAGATTTTCTCCCCGCTCGCTCATCGACTCGGAATTTCCACGATCAAATGGGAACTAGAAGATATCGCATTGCGTTATTCCAATCCACAACAATATTACCGTATCGTCAATCTGATGAAGCAAAAGCGGACAGAACGCGAACAGTATTTAAAAGACGTCATGAGTCAGATGCGCGTCGAACTAGATGAAATGGGCATCGCTGCAGAAATTCATGGCAGACCGAAGCATTTGTATTCTATTTATCAAAAGATGGTCATTCAGAAAAAAGAGTTCAATGAAATTTATGATCTACTGGCAGTCCGTATTGTCGTAAAAAGCATTAAAGATTGCTATGCGGCACTTGGAATCATCCATACATTGTGGAAGCCAATGCCAGGACGATTTAAGGACTATATCGCGATGCCGAAACAAAATTTGTATCAATCGATTCATACGACAGTTGTTGGACCGGCTGGAGATCCGCTCGAAGTACAAATTCGCACGGAAGAGATGCACCGGATTTCTGAGTTTGGTGTGGCAGCGCACTGGGCGTATAAAGAAGGTAAGCAGGTCGCGAAGCTTTCCAGTGATATTGATTCGAAATTGACATGGTTCCGTGAAATATTGGAAATTCAAAATGAATCTTCCAATGCACAGGAGTTTATGGAGTCTTTGAAGTTCGACTTATTTTCCGACATGGTCTATGTATTTACACCGGACGGAGATGTCGTTGAATTGCCGCAAGGGTCGGTACCAATCGACTTTGCCTATCGTGTGCATTCCGAAATTGGGAACCGAACGACCGGGGCTAAAGTGAATGGTAAAATAGTACCACTTGATTCGCCGTTGTCGACAGGGGACATCATTGAGATTCTGACATCGAAACAGTCATTTGGTCCAAGCCGTGACTGGTTGAAACTAGCACATACATCTCAAGCGAAAAATAAAATCCGCCAATATTTTAAGAAGCAATTGCGTGACGAAAATATCGACAAAGGTAGCGAGATGATCCAGAAGGAATTAAAAGATGAAGAGTATGATATCAAGGAAGCGTTGAATAAAGAAAACATGCAACGTACCATTGATAAATTCAGCTTTACTTCTGAAGAAGACCTTTACGCGGCAGTCGGTTCTGGTGGTATTACCGCACAACAAGTAGTCAATCAATTAGCTGAGCGAATGCGCAAGGAACGCGTGAAGAAAGAAACGATTGATAAGATCGTCTCGGACATTCAAACGCCCAAGCCGGAGAAACAGACGGAATCAGGCGTTATCGTTAAAGACATCGATAATATGCTAATTCGTATCTCAAAGTGCTGTAATCCAGTACCAGGCGATGAAATCGTTGGATTCATTACACGTGGCCGAGGGGTTTCCGTTCACCGCACCGATTGTCCGAACGTCTTGTCTGAACAAGGTCAGCAAGAACGGATTATTGAAGTCCAATGGGCATTGCAGGATGATCAAGTTCGTAAAGAATTCCAAGTCGATATTGAGATTTCCGCATTCGATCGCCAAGGTTTGCTGAATGAAGTGATGATGGTTGTTGCGGACATGAATACACCGATCATCGCAGTGAGTGGCAAAGCGGACAAAGATGATATCGCGCATATCCATATGTCGATCAAAATCCAAAATATTACGCATTTGCAACGTACCGTCGATAAAATCAAACAAATCAAAGACGTATATTCCGTTGAACGGGTAATGAACTAATTAGGAGGTGTGGACATGCGAGTGTTATTACAGCGTGCGAAAGACGCTTCCGTAACAGTTGGTGGAGAAATAACCGGTTCCATTTCAAATGGTTATGTGTTACTCGTCGGCATCACGCATGACGATACTGAACAAGACGCCAACTATATAGCGAATAAGATTGCCGGCTTGCGTATCTATGAAGATGACGAGGGAAAACTGAATCGTTCAATCAAAGAAGTCGATGGCGCGATTTTGTCGGTTTCCCAGTTTACTTTGTATGGCAACGTACAAAAAGGTCGACGTCCGAGTTTTATCGAGGCAGCGAAAACCGACGTAGCAGAACCTTTGTGGGAATACTTCAACGAGCAGCTACGCGGACTTGGACTTCACGTGGAAACTGGACAGTTTGGCGCGATGATGGACGTGCAGTTGACGAATGATGGTCCTGTTACGTTGATGATTGAGTCTAGGTGAGTAGAGCGGTGGGATCTATGAGCGTTTGCGTGGCGTGATAGAGCGATTGCCGCGAGTTGATGAGCGGATAGCAAGTGTGATAGAGCCATTGAGGCGTTTGATAGAGCGCTGATGGAAGGTAATAGAGCGGTGAAACGTTCTGTATGAGCATTTGCTAGTTCTGACCTCCATACATAATTCATCAAAGAAGTTGACAGTAGTAGCGGTTGCGACTAACATAGATAGTAATCGAATTAATTCATACACCGATGATGTGGAAAATACCTTTACTACAGGCTGGAAAGAGAACGGGGAACTTGGCTGAAATTCCCTGACAGAACCGTAAAGCGAACAACACCACGGAGGATTCATGCTGAAAGTAGTAGGCATGGACGGAACCGGCCGTTATCCGGATTCGAGTGGGCACATTTGTGTCAATTTGGGTGGAACCGCGGAAGCTACAAGCTCTCGTCCCTGTTTTATTAGGGATGGGAGCTTTTTTGTGTTCTCTGAAAGTTCGCCCGTCATCAGATCATCGAAAGGAGTTTTTCTAATGAATTTTAAAGTTCCCCGCGGTACGCAGGATATTCTTCCTGATGTTTCCTGGAAGTGGCAGCGCGTTGAAAAGATCGCTCGTTCGATCTGTGATGTCTACAACTACAAGGAAATCCGCACACCAATTTTTGAACAAACCGAATTATTCCAGCGCACAGTCGGTGATACGACAGATATCGTGCAAAAAGAGATGTACACATTTACAGATCGAGGAGATCGCTCGATGACGTTGCGCCCAGAAGGTACAGCACCTGTCGTGCGTTCATTCGTCGAGCACAAAATGTTCGGCTATGCAGATCAGCCTGTGAAGCTATACTACACAGGTCCGATGTTCCGCTATGAGCGTCAACAAGCCGGCCGTTACCGTCAATTCGTCCAATTCGGCGTAGAGGCAATCGGCAGTGATGATCCAGCCATCGATGCAGAGGTAATCGAGTTGGCGATGAATATTTATAAGGAAACGGGCTTGTCGGATATTAAACTCGTACTGAACTCACTTGGCGACAAGGAGTCACGCGACGCACACCGTGAAGCACTAATTGCACACTTCAGCCCGAACATCGGAGAATTCTGTTCAGATTGCCAAAACCGTCTGGAGAAAAACCCGTTGCGCATTCTGGACTGTAAAGTAGATAGAGAACATCCATTGATGAAAACAGCCCCTTCATTAGCTGATTATTTGAATGAAGAATCAAGCGCGTACTTCGAAAAAGTGAAGAACTACTTGGACATCGCAGGCATCGAGTACGAATACGATCCGAATCTTGTACGTGGTCTAGATTACTACAACCACACGGCATTCGAGATCATGAGCACGTCTAAAGGCTTCGGTGCGATCACGACACTTTGTGGCGGCGGACGCTACAACGGACTTGCTGAAGAAATCGGTGGCCCACCAGCACCAGGCATCGGCTTCGCCCTCAGTATCGAGCGACTATTACTGGCACTTGAAGCGGAAGAAAAGTCCTTCACAGACGAACCTTCACTCGACGTCTACATCGTCACACTTGGCGATGCAGCACGAGAAAAAGGCTTCGAGATTCTCGGCAAGCTACGCGAAAATGGTTTACGCAGCGAGATGGACTATATGGACCGCAAGATGAAGGCCCAAATGAAGTCCGCCGACCGCTTGAAAGCGCACCACGTCATCGTCATCGGCGAAGACGAAGTGAACGAAAACGTTGTCCAGCTAAAGAGCATGGCGGACGGAGAACAGAAAAAGGTTACGGTTGACGAATTGATTGGAGAATTGGAGAAGTAAGAGCTTGGAAGGTCATGGGGATTTCCGTTCCGAGCGGACGCTTTCCTGCGGGCATGGCTTGAGCCTCCTCGTCACTTCGTTCCCGCGGGGTCTCAAGGCTCATGCTTATCCCGCGGGAGTCGCCGCTCTGCACTCCAATCCCTACTTAATAAGTGGGACGTAATTTGTTTCTGTTCTTGCATTTGAATATAAAAGAATCAAGAAGCAGCACACTGGGTCACTTATGAATTTCAGTGATGTCACTAACTAATTATAGTCTCCACTTAGGATTGGAGCGTAAGAGGGGCGACTCCGGGAGGATCAGCCCGACAGGTGAGACAACTAAAGGGAGCACAGCGACCTAGTTGGCTCACCGCGGGCCCTCCGGAACGCGTCCCCTCTGAAGCGCAAATCCCAAGCACAACACCATTTCACTCTCTATATAACTTTTACTTTTTTAATTAAAAATACAAACTCAAACTCAAACATCAGAAGGGTAGTGTAGTCACTATGCAACGCACACATTATTGTGGGAACTTATCAGAACTACAAATCGGAGAAGAAGTCACACTTAAAGGTTGGGTGCAGAAGCGCCGTGATCTTGGTGGACTGATTTTCATCGACGTCCGCGACCGCGCAGGCATCGTCCAGACAGTCTTCAATCCAGACATCTCAAAAGAAGCACTCGAAATCGCTGAAACTTTGCGTAACGAATACGTCATCGAAGTTACAGGTCTCGTTATAGAACGTGAAGAACGCACAAAGAACAAAAACATCGCAACGGGCGCAATCGAAGTCCAAGTTGTAGAAGTGAAAGTCATCAACGAAGCGAAGAACCCACCATTTACAATCGAAGACGAAACGGATGTAGGCGAAGAGACGCGCCTGAAGTATCGTTATCTCGATCTTCGTCGCCCTGAACTTGCAAAAGTGTTCAAAATGCGTTCAGATATTACGAAAACGGTTCGTAACTTCTTGGATGATGAAGGATTCTTGGAAGTGGAAACACCAATTTTAACGAAATCTACTCCTGAAGGCGCACGTGACTATTTAGTGCCAAGCCGTGTTCACGAAGGTGAATTCTACGCATTGCCACAGTCACCACAGTTGTTCAAGCAGTTATTGATGGTATCCGGATTCGATCGTTACTACCAAATCGCTCGTTGTTTCCGCGATGAAGATTTACGTGCAGACCGTCAACCGGAATTCACGCAAATCGATATGGAAATGAGCTTTATGTCAATCGAAGAAATTTTGGAGCTCAACGAACGCTTGATCAAAAAAGTGATGAAAGATGTTAAGCAAGTAGATGTGGAAACACCATTTAAACGTCTTCCATATGATGAAGCAATGAGTCGTTTTGGTTCAGACAAGCCGGACACTCGATTCGGAATGGAATTGACGGACGTATCTGAGATCGTTAAAGAGTCTTCATTCAAAGTATTCGCTGGCGCAGTTGAAGCGGGTGGACAGGTGAAGTTGATCAACGTTAAAGGTGCGGCGGAAAAATATTCACGTAAAGATATCGATGCACTAGGCGAATTTGCTAAAGTGTATGGCGCTAAAGGAATGGCTTGGTTGAAAGTGACGGAAGATGGCTTTAATGGTCCAATTGCGAAATTCTTCGACGGTGAAATTGGCGAAGCATTGAAAGCGGCTGGCGACGGTGAACCTGGAGATTTATTCTTGTTCGGAGCTGACAAGAAGTCAGTTGTAGCCGATTCACTTGGCGCATTGCGTCTGAAGTTAGGAAAAGAATTGGACTTGATCGATCAGTCGAAGTATAACTTCCTGTGGGTTACGGATTGGCCGTTATTTGAGTACGATGAGGAAGATGGTCGTTACTACGCAGCGCATCACCCATTCACGATGCCTGCTGACGTGGAAGAATTGAAAACTAGCCCGGAAACTGTAAAAGCACAAGCGTATGACTTAGTATTGAACGGTTATGAGCTAGGTGGCGGATCATTGCGTATTTATCAACGTGATGTGCAAGAAGCCATGTTCAAAGCACTTGGCTTCACGGATGAGCAAGCGCGCGAGCAATTTGGATTCTTGTTGGATGCGTTTGAATATGGAACACCTCCACACGGCGGTATTGCGTTCGGTTTAGACCGTATCGTGATGTTGCTTGCTGGTTCTACAAACTTGCGTGACACAATCGCATTCCCCAAAACAGCTAGTGCGAGTGACTTATTGACAGAAGCACCAAGTTCTGTTGATGATGCACAGTTGAAAGAACTCGGGATTAAAGTAGTCGCTGAACCAGTTAAAAAGTGAGTAAACGACTATTTTCAAAAGAGTTTATACAAATCGATTGAATTTTTAAAAAGCGTATGATAAGATGAAGTTAGTAGAAATCCTGAAGTGTTCGTCATTTGTAAATTAGTTTTGACCCAACATCTTATCGTCGGGAGTTCAACGTTATAGCTTGGATGACATGCCTTTAATCGGGACGCCAAAAGAGTTATACAGGACACCCACCTGCTATTAGCGGGTTCAAAGCGATATTCAAAGACGGCACAGTCGGGATTTCACTTTCTAACAACTATTCACCTTCTTGCTTAAGCGAGAAGGTTTTTTGTTGTCCAAAATTCAGTTAGTTGCGCGAGTGCAGGTGACTGTTTTAGGATAGAGTGAATACAATTTATCATAAAGGATGCGGTATAGATGTTACATCAATTTTCGAGAAATGAGTTATCCATTGGTACAGAAGGCGTAGAGAGAATGAAAGGTAAGACGGTGGCGATTTTAGGAGTCGGTGGAGTTGGTTCATTCGCAGCTGAAGCATGCGCGCGCACTGGGGTTGGACGTATTATCTTAGTCGATAAAGACACAATCGATATTACCAATATCAACCGCCAACTAGTTGCTTATTTGTCGACGGTAGGGCGCTCGAAATCAGCTGTCATGAAAGAACGAATTGCGGATATTAATGCAGAGTGTGAAGTGATTGATCTACATATGTTCTACACGGAGGAAACGTCTGAAGAATTCTTCTCGTACAAGCCTGATTATGTCATTGATGCATCGGATACGATTAGCTATAAAATTCATTTGATCCAGCAATGTCTCGAGCGTGGAATTAAAGTAATCTCGAGTATGGGAGCTGCGAATAAAACCGATCCTACTCGTTTCCAAATTGCTGATATTTCGAAAACGCATACGGATCCATTAGCAAAAGTGATGCGTCTTCGTTTGCGCAAGCTTGGAATCCCTAAAGGTGTGCCTGTCGTATTTTCCGATGAAAGCCCAATTGTCGTACGGGAAGACGTTCTGGAAACGGTAGGGAACGCCGATGCATCGATACGAAAAGCACAAATGCCTCCAGCTTCCAATGCATTTTGTCCATCAGTTGCAGGTTTAATTCTCGCCAGTTGGGTATTAAATGATATAGTGGCAGATATTCCTGTTGAGCGTGTCAATGATGCTAAATAAAGGAGAGATTGTACATGAAAACAACTGAAATGATCATTAACGGAAAGCGACTCGGTGCAGATTTACCGCAAATTGAAGTAGTGAATCCTTCAACTGGTGAGACAATCGGTGCAGTGCCTAAAGGCGGCAAAGCAGAAGCGACGCAGGCAGTCGATGCGGCTTCTGCAGCATTTTCAGACTGGGCGGCGTTGTCAGCATATGAGCGCAGTGCTTATTTAATGAAATGGCATGCGTTGATTGAGGAAAATGAAGAAAGCGTAGCCGACATCATGACGACTGAGCAAGGTAAGCCGTTAGCCGAAGCGCTTGGCGAAATGCGTTATTCGAATGGTTACATTAGCTGGTTTGCTGAAGAAGGTAAGCGAATTTATGGTGAAACCATTCCGGCTACACAATCGAATAAGCGATTGTTCGTGCAAAAGCAACCAGTAGGTGTCATCGCATCGATTACGCCATGGAACTTTCCAGCGGCTATGATTGCGCGTAAAGTCGCTCCGGCTCTCGCAGCAGGCTGTACGGTCGTCATGAAGCCGGCTTCTCAGACTCCGCTAACTGCAATTCGTTTAATAGAGCTAGCGCAAGAAGCAGGTATTCCGGATGGTGTTCTTAACATCGTAACAGGCAGTGCGAGTGAAATTGCAGAAGCATGGCAAGAAGACGGTCGTGTGCGCAAGCTGACGTTTACAGGATCTACTGAAATCGGTAAGACTTTAATGAAAGGTGCAGCCGATACGATGAAGAAGATTTCATTGGAACTCGGTGGACAGGCACCGGCGATTATTATGGCGGACGCGGATCTAGATAAAGCAGTAGATGGCGTGATCGCGGCGAAATTCCGTAATGCAGGACAAACATGTGTCTGTGCGAACCGTATTTATGTTCATTCATCAATCGTGGAAGAATTCACAAAGCGCATTGCCGAGGAAACGAAGAAATTGAAAGTCGGCGACGGCAAAGAAGAAGGCGTCGTAATTGGTCCGTTAATTGACCAAGATGCAATCGATAAAGTGGATGAGCATGTAACAGATGCAAAATCTAAAGGGGCAACAGTCGTTACAGGCGGTGAACTCATTAAAGGCTTATTCTACCAACCGACTGTCTTAAAAGATGTAACAGACGACATGCTCTGTATGCAAGAAGAGACATTTGGCCCGGTATTGCCAATTACCACGTTTGAGACACAAGAGGAAGTAATCCAGCGTGCAAATGATACAGTATTTGGATTAGCGTCTTACGTCTTCACGGAGAATATCACAAAAGGTATTCAGATTTGTGAAGCGTTAGATTATGGTATCGTGGGTCTAAATGATGGTTTACCATCTGCACCACAAGCTCCGTTTGGCGGCTTTAAACAAAGTGGCCTTGGACGTGAAGGTGGACATCAAGGTATGGATGAATATCTAGAAGTGAAATATATTTCTTTAGGTTTATAATAAAAAAAGGAAGCAACAAGTCAGAGCCGTACTCTGCCTTGTTGCTTTTTTAGTTGATTTGAAATTCGCGCAAAATGCTATTGCCGTCAAGTACTTTAAAATGCGCTGTCATCGTGCTATTTTGTACACTGTCTGCCGCAACTCGATGTCCAAATTCGGGAACATAGACACGATCTAATCCGAAGTTTACGATATAATGATCGTTTTGACGATACTCTCTATCGGTTGTCTGCGCCAACCAGCCCATTAAATAGACGCCTTCCTCCGGTTTTTTGTCAGTCAATGAAATCAATTCAGTGACACCGTCTTTTTGTTCCAATACGCCAAATACTCGCGTCTGGCCGAGTTCATCTGGTTTTTTTAATGCAGTCACTAAACTAGGAGTCATGCGTTCCTTTGGTACTTTTTCGACGTCGTAGCGAAGCATGACATAATTTTCGTTTGCGTCTTGTTCGGTAATCGTTTCTGATTGGAGATAGATATCCGTGCCGTTTTGGATCGTTGTGAAGTAAGGAACCGTGAGACTGGCTAAGATGAGTAAGGGAATTATGAAGAGTATGGATATACTGAATTTACTATGCTTGGGGCCCATTTCAAAGTCACCGCCTTTTCTGCATTTTCATAAAAAGTGTACTTCTTATGTACAGATAGCATGTGCTCTTTATGTGTATTTTAGTAATTTATTACCCAGTTTTTTTATTTCGGAAACCTTTCTCAGTTGTTTTGAATAAATTCTTGTGGGTTGGAGATTAGTGCAGGGGAGGTTTTGAACGTTTAATCCTTGGGTGCGTAATAAGCGGCATGGGGTTGTGGTTCTTGCACGTTCATTTTCTTTTTCCTGTTTGTTCAGTAGTTTGTGGTTTAGCTGTCTATGTAAGTAGTAAGTTCATTGTCGCCACTACAGCGCTGGTGGATGGCTTTCGCGAGGAGCCAGAGACAAGGCCTGTCTTTGTCTCCTCGCTACACCTACCACAGCAGGCGCCTTCGTTAAATTGTGTGAATGGCAGTTCCTACACTTCTTTTGCAAGAAATACATACTAGCTATCACGATGTCACTGAACTTCCTCCTATAAGAACCACAACTAGAATAACTACCACTTAGTAGCGCAGGCACAACTGCGGGGTAGGCCGTGGCTAGGAAACAACTGGCGGCACTTTGCCAGCTGGCTCCTGGCTGTAGGCAATCCCCCACGTGCCTGCGCGAGTCCAGAAAGCAGACACTTACTAACTTCAGTACCCAACCGCCAGTCGTGCAACGTCCCAACAAAGAGTCGCAAAGACACGCAGCCGCCTAGTTTTTCCTGCAAAACACGTTTGTTAGTCGGGTACTGTACGCTATCTCTTGTTTTGCTTTACCACTTAAAACCACAACCAAAATAAATACCACTCAGCCGCATAGTCTTTCTGCCATAAGTGTTTCTTGGTTGGGTAAGGTACGCAAATTATAATTTCACTGTGCTAATCAGAACCACAAAAAAACTGCCGCAAGAAGTCGCGATGACTCTTACGGCAGTGCTTTTGTTAAATCAACAACCCGAACAACGTACTGTCCTTGTTCACTTCTTTATAAGGGAATCCATTCTTCTCCATGCGTGAAATTAGGCCATTATAGTCTTCCTTGTGCTTAATCTCAATTCCAACAAGACCTGGTCCGCTCTCTTTGTTATTCTTTTTCGTATACTCGAACATCGTAATATCGTCATCCGGTCCAAGCACACCGTCAAGAAACTGGCGTAGTGCACCTGCACGTTGTGGGAAGTCTACGAGGAAATAATACAGCAAGCCTTCGTAAATCATCGATTTCTCTTTGATTTCCTGCATTCTACCGATATCATTATTTCCACCGCTGATCACACAGACGACGCACTTGCCTTTGATTTCATTTTTATAGAAATCCAGGGCTGCGATTGGAAGGGCACCTGCTGGCTCCGCGATGATCGCGTGTTCATTGTATAGATCGAGAATTGCCGTACATACTTTACCTTCAGGGACGCTGACGATGTTTTCGAGATAGTTATTGCAAATTTCATAATTTAAATCGCCTACGCATTTGACGGCCGCGCCATCGACGAATTTATCGATCGTTGCCAGGGGAACGACCTTTTGTGCGTCGATAGAAGCCTTCATGCTTGCTGCACCAGCTGGCTCTGCACCGATCATTTTCGTATGCGGAGACAAGTTTTTAATGTACGTACTGATTCCCGACATCAATCCACCGCCACCGATACTTGCAAATACGTAATCAATTGGCTCTTCGATATCGTTCATGATCTCAACAGCTACCGTCCCTTGACCGGCAATAATATCCTTGTCATTGAATGGATGAATGAAAATACGCTGTTCTTTTTCCATCAATTCGACCGCGCTTTCGAAACAATCATCGAACGTATCTCCGACTAAAATAATTTCAATGCGATCGCGCCCGAACATTTTCACCATATTTACTTTTTGTCTAGGAGTTGTTTGAGGCATGAAGATCTTGCCATCAATGTCCAGGTTTGCACATGCGAACGCTACGCCTTGTGCATGGTTTCCTGCACTCGCACAGACAATTCCTTTTTTACGTGCTTCTGTTTCGATGCGTTTCATCTTATAATAAGCACCGCGCAATTTAAAGGAACGGACATGCTGCAAATCTTCCCGCTTAATATACACATGGCAGTCATACTTTTCCGATAGACGATCATTTTTCTGTAAAGGCGTATGCGCTACGATGTCTTTCAGCAGCTGATTAGCAATTAAGATATCTTCTACTTGAACACTTGGAGTTTCCATTTTTTTCACCTTCATAACTTATCATCTAACCTCCGTTATTGAGTCAACGTTTACTCATAATAACATGAAAAAAACTGAATGAACACACGAAAGTTCTAAATTGTGTGTTTATTTTAATAATAGTGACTTTATTGGGAACTTTCTGTGAATGTAAGCGGTTACTGGGTTGATAAGGGAATTCAATAAATAGGGTGGGTCAAATATTTATGTAATAGGGAAGCATTTTGCTATCTTGCAATAGTAGTGGAAAAATATTAATTCATATAAAACATGTAGATTTTTATTCTGTATGTAGACAAATAAGTGGTGTTTAATTCGTAAACAGAAGGGAAAACTAATGAGTGAGGGACTAACCACCAGAAAGGAAGCGTTTATTCATGCAGAAATGGGACAGTAGACCAGAAAAGCCGGATAATATGCAATGGACGGTGTTTGTCGTAACTCTTGTCATCATCGCAGCTGTAATAGTATACGGATTGATGATGTAAAGAGGCAAGAAATGGTATGTCACGATATCGACATGCCATTTTTATTTTCATTTTTTTAATACCTCCATTCGTCGCGCTCTTTTGGATTCTATCGCAAAATAACAGATTCCGTCTGAAAAGAGTGACAAATCTGACTACGCTGTTATATATTAGTCTTAAGAAAAGTTGCTGTATCAGTACAGCGAATTACAAAAAACGAATGGGGGAATAGACGATGAAAAAGAACACAGAGCAGAAAAGACAAATGGTGGAAAAGGTTTGTACGGAATGTGGGAATCAGTTCAAAGAAAAGCAAGAGTCTGTAATGTACGAATGCGAGCGTTGTGTCGGACGACATGAAGAATAATAAAAAATCCTATGCTCCTCCATACGGGGCATAGGATTTTTTTGCGTTGAAGAACAAAGCGTATACACTACAGAAAATGAATTCCGTTAAATTGTATCAACTATCTACATATATAAGTTAAACAAAAGAAGAATTGATTCCGTGTTCGCCGTTGATTTCGGGCGGTCTCGCTATAAGAAAATCAAATTCAGTAACTCCTCTCACAGAACTTTGAATGATTAATGTTTTAGAAAAACTGAGAGTGGTATAGAATGATAAGATGTATTTAGTTTGTTGGAGAGGAGGATGTGTGTATGGCGTACATTGGTTTATTATTAATCGCGATCTCAGTATTGATTGTGGCCATCTACCTTTCATTGTTACTAACGAAGTCTTCGAACTTATTGCTGACAGTTATGGGAACAGTAAAAGGGGTAGAGGCAGAGCTTGATAAGAGCATTGAGCAATTATATGGAACTTTAAATGAGACTGAACAACTGGCATCAGATGTTCAAGTGAAACTCGCTGCAACGACGCCTATGTTTTCTACTATTGAAAATATCGGACGTTCAAGCCAGTACTTGAGTGAAGAGGTAAACAAGCGGACAAGACAATTTGAAGAGGATGGTTCTCTTCCAGGAACGGAAAAATTCGTTCAAGCCATCCAATATGGAGAGTTCGGTGTCCAAGTTTACGATTCATGGCAACGTGGCAAGAAGAGCTTAAAAAATATGTAACAGGAAATGAGGGTTGAGAATGGATCTCGTTGGAATTGGCGTCATACTCATCGGTATCGCCTTCGTCATTTTAGCTATCTATTTCGCAAAAGTATTACAACAAGTCGGAAATATTCTGCAAGACGTCGATGAGACGGTAGGAGCGCTTCCAAAACAACTTGATGGTATTTTGGACGAAACAGGAAATTTAATTAAAAACAGTAATAACTCATTAGCAGATATCAATACAAAAATTGAAAATCTGACTCCATTGTTCCAAGTAATCGGCGACCTTGGAGAATCTACACACCAACTAACTTCTTCGTTAGTGGATGTGTCGTCTTCCGTTCAACAAAAAGGAGAGCACACAGACACTTCGGAGCAAAACAAAAAACTAGGCGGCATCTACGGTTCGGCCATGTTAGGTTATTACATCTTTAAGAAGCGCAAACAATCTGTGAGTGCTGCTAAGGATCGTGCAGAACAAGGTGTTCCACAAAAAAAGTTGCCAGCACCGGAAAACGCGTCATTTTAAGTGCTGACAAAGACTGAAGATCAATCCCAGTGGGGCTTGAGCTTCAGTCTTTTTTAGGTTTAGGGGAGCATTGTAGTAAATGTTTTTATAGTGGGGGAGATACGTGCTCTACCTATACAGTATTGGTGTACGCAAAGGTATGGCGTTGGTGAAAGAGTCTACCGATAACTGGAAACCTATTTTCTTAAGTTCAATACTCGATGCTGTCTTTAGTGTGATTGTCTATGCAATGATTAGTTATAGCGCTTTACTAAATTCTGGGCAAATGGAATAATGTTTTATTTTTTGACAATTGCTTTTATGGGTGAATCACGCGAAGTGTAGACATAGAATTTGAAGGTGACCATGCCGGTACGCGGTTTCTATGCAATAATGTAGCCTATATTTCGGATGGCGATTCCCATCGCTTTTCCTCTTAAAACATAAAAAGAGCTGTTCATAAAGTCTTTACAAGACTCTCTGAACAGCTCTTCCACTTACGGTCGCATCTTCTTAAGTTCTTTACGCTGCTGCATCAAATAAAATGCCAGCGTAGCGACTCCATACAACCCTTTATATTCTTTCTCGCGAACAAACTCACTCGCATTCCCAACACGATCCTTAAAGCGAATCGTCGTATCGAGTGCGGCAGTCGTCACTTCACGTGAAGCCTCGCCAACATCTCCAACAATCTGGAAGACCGGTGTCACTTCATCAATCTGTTTGTTTACATTACTAATCGTATCATTCGTTGTATGAAGAATTTGTTGTGTTTGACCCGTAACTTCTGCTACCGTTGACGGCAGGGTATCGGTCGTCTTTTTGACACTTTCCAATACTTCGGTCAATTTTCCAAGTGGTTTAATTAACACGATTGCGACAATAATTAGCGCGATGCCGATAAGCAATACGCCTATTCCTAGTACCCAATCCATCAAGTTCACCTCTCTCCGTTATTCTGCTTCATCTTGTAGTACATTTTTGATGCTACTTCGGACAATGCAGTCGTTTGCTCCATCAATTTGGCATACTTGCCAGGAGGCGCTGATACTTGATCCGCCATTTTAGCGATAGAGTTTTGCACGTACTGGGTGGATTCGCGAAGTTCTTTCGCTGAGGCCGCCAATCCGTCAACCGATTGCAGTTTTGCATTCGCATCATCCGCAATTTGGTTCGTCTGAGTCATGAGCTGATCGGCTTTATCCGTGATACCGCCCACTTTCAGTTCCACACGTTTCATCGTTTCTTTTACATCTGTCATTGCTTCTTTGACCGCCTTGGCTGTTTTAATAATAGCAATTGCGATAACTACTAAAGCCGCAACGGCGACTATGGCACTAATATACAAGAGCACCTTCAATCTAGTCACCTCCACATAATAAGTGCGTTTTTAACTTGAACGCCTAACTTCCGTCGAAACGGGTAAACGTTCTATATCCTTGTCATTCCACAAATGAAAGTAATCTAAACACTGGCACGCTATTTAACTAGAAAAACTATAATTCCATACCCATATGTGAGAAAAGTACCTGAAATATGATATGATTCTCAAATCAGATATTGAAGGGGTGAAATAATTGCCTTGCAAAGGTTGCATTGTCCGCGCTATTGATTATGAAGTCTCATTTGAAAATTGTAAGCAAACCGCACTGTTCGAATCAATAGAAAATCATTTGAAACGAGCCGATATGCTAGTGAACCAGGTAGATCAAACCTTTCATGTGAAAGAACAAGGGATAAAAGAATTATACGACTTTTGCGTCGATCATGCAGTAGAAATGGATACTATTCAATTTCGTCTCGACCAAACCGACTGGCGACCATTCTCGGAAGTCATGCATGTAGTCGAAATGCAATGGATTGACGAGGTCATTCAAGACGAACAATTGACAAGTCATTATCAGCCTATTGTTACACCTGACCTTGAGATTTATGCCTATGAATTGCTCGCGCGCTTTTATCATAAAGACGGGAAAGTAATTTATCCAAATGAAATTTTCTCCGCAGCAAAAGAGCGTGGTAGATTATATGCTCTTGATAGAGTGTGTCGTCTAACGGCAGTTCGCCATGCAAAACGTATTAGCCAAAAAGCGTTTATTAATTTCATTCCAACCTCTATCTATTCGCCAGAGTTTTGCTTGCGATCGACGATAAATTTAGCGAATGAATTACAAATTGACCCATATCGTTTGATTTTCGAAGTAGTGGAGTCGGAAAAAGTGGAAGATATGGGCCATTTAAAAAAGATTTTGGAGTACTATCATTCAAGAGGGTTTGAGTATGCGCTCGATGATGTGGGGGAAGGCTATAACACAGTTGAAGTACTCTCTTTCCTTCGTCCGAACTATATGAAGCTCGATATTAAATATGTGCAAGGTGTCGCGACGGATCTTGAAAAGCAACTTATTGCAGCAGATTTTCTTGAAAAAGCGTTGGCAGTGGATTCAATTCCGTTAGCAGAGGGTATAGAAGCGGTAGAAGATTTTGAGTGGCTGAAAAAGAAAGGTTATCAACTATTTCAAGGCTATTTGTTTGGCAAACCGTCGGCAGATCCACAAGCTGAAATTTCTATATAAGGCATACATGTTGTCGAGGGTAATTAGTTTACACTGAAATTGGTTTAATGTTAAAATATAAATAATAAGGAGATGGTACATATGAGATTAGACAAAAAAGTTGCAATCATTACAGGCGGGGCTGGCGGCATCGGATTAGGTATCGCTACAGCATTCGCTAAAGAAGGTGCGACTATCGCGATCGTTGACTTAAACAAAGAAGCAGGCGATGCAGCGATTGAAAAATTGCAGAAAATCTCTCCGCAATCGATTTTTATTCAAGCGGACTTAACTGTTCGAACAGAATTACCTTCCATTGTCGAGCAAGTCGTAACGAAGCTCGGAAAATTGGATATCTTAGTTAATAACGCGCATGCTTCACGTATGAAATCTATTGAAGAGATGACGCAAGAAGACATAGACCTGTCGTTCAATACAGGATTCTATCCAACGCTTTACTTGATGCAAGCTGCACTTCCACACTTGAAAGAGTCAAAAGGCACTGTGATCAACTTCTCATCCGGCGCAGGACTAAATGGCGATGTGAACCAAGGTTCATATGCTGCGGCGAAAGAAGCCATTCGCGGGATCACAAGAGTGGCTGCGAATGAGTGGGGTCAATACGGCATCACATGTAACCTGATTTCGCCGATTGCCAAAACACCTGGCATTGAGCATTGGGGAAAAGAAAATCCGGAATCGTATAAAGCGATTCTTGCGAAAAATCCACTTGGACGCCTGGGCGATCCAGAAAAAGACATCGGTCGTACCGCAGTATTCCTAGCGAGCGAAGATGCTTCTTACATCACCGGTCAAACGATGATGGTAGACGGCGGTTCTATCAAATTACGTTAATACAACATTCAAGGCTGTCCTGTTTTTATGGGGCGGTCTTTTTTGTGTGTGTAAGTATGCGTGGGGGCGCGGGTATGAGCGGATATGGCCGTTGATAGAGCGGATTGCGTGTGCGATAGAGAGTTCGTGGTGAAAATATGAGCGCACGCGGATGTTGATAGAGCGGATACCGCACGCCATAGAGCATTCGCGCGGAACTATTGAGCGCATTCAAAACAGCCTTTCCCAAATAATCAAACCAACACTCTTCACAAAACAAAAAAGCTGCTCTATACGAGAGCAGCTTCGTTCAAACAAACGTATTATTTAACTTTGTGTAAATTTGGACTAAACTATTTCGTTCAGCCTCCGATAAGTGACTAAAGAACTCCGAACGCACTTGTATTCCGCATTTCTGCGCTTCGCCTAAAATTTCTAGGCCTAGGGGTGTTATTTTCCAATACTTTGTTCGGCGGTCTTCTTCATCATTACGTAACGTGATAAATTCACTTTTAATGAGCTTTGACGACAAATGCGTTAAGGAAGCCGGCGTAAAGCCTAGTGTTTCAGCCAAGTCAGAAGGACGTTGCTCACCTTTGTTATGTAACTCTAGCAACACAAGAATATGGGAGATCCCTAGGGACAGCTTAGATTCTTGCTGGAAACGGATCAGCATTTTATTTGTCACTTGATCCATTAAATGTACCAAATTGAAAATTGTCTGTTCTTCATTCAAAAAAGAACGCCTCCCTTTCCTTCAAGAAACTTTATGTTTATATACTATTCATCATACAATATTATATACGAAATGAAACCGTTGTGACACGATAATAATACCTACATCTTACACAATATTTTAAAATCAAAGAGTTTTTCATTTTCTTCTTTTTAATTATAGACTGATAGCGTATGATAAAGACAACGAATGAGCTAGATGAACCAAATTGGAAGGGTGGGCATAAGGTTTGATGAAAGTTAAAGATTCGTTAACGTTTCAGCTAGGTACGATCATAGCTGGAATCTTGGTGGTGATGCTAGCTATTACATCACTGGCTACATATAAGACTGCTTATGACAAGTTATATGACGCTGCAGGAATTGAGGCGTACGGCTGTGCCAATATTACTACTGGATTGATTCGACCTGGTGATATGGAAAAAGCATTGGCTGGCGACGCTGATACACAAGATGCACTAGGGAAGACGTTGAATTGGACAACCGAACATAAAAATATATTTGAAACTCAATATATTTTGGATTTGGATGGAAAACTCGTAGCCCTCGACGATAATCTGAGAGCTAAAGGATTTAAGCCGGGAGATCAGTTCCATTTAGACGAAGAAGCGATTGCCGATTTACTCGAACATCGACATTCTACATACTCCCAGCCTTACGAGTATGGTGACATGGAGCGGCTTTCAGGTTATGCGCCAATACACGCAGATCAGGATGCGAGCAAAGAAATCATCGCATTCAGCGTAATTGATTTCGATGCGAACATCGTCAAGCACCGTACATGGGATGTCGTACGCGACGGAATCTTGATCAGCATTATCCCTATGATACTTGCTTCAATCGGTACAGGATTCCTGATTCGTCGGAAAACGAAGCCGATCACGAGCTTAATTGAGCAGGCGAAGAAAATTGCGGATGGCGACTTGGCGGTTCAACCGACGGAAGTGAAATCACAAGACGAAGTGGGCGACTTAGCCCGTACACTGAATCGTATGACGGTGAATTTACAAGATATGATCTCGACGATGAATACGACATCGCAGCATTTATCCGAAAACGCGGGGGAAACCTCTGCATCACTTTCTGAAATGCGTGAAGCGATTACGATGGTTGCGCATAATATCGAAGAAGTCGTCACGGCCGTTACGGATGGCACATCAACTGCGGAGCACGCTACAGGCATTTTGACGGGATTAGCAAGTGGTTTAGACAACACGAAACAAAGCGCTGATTCGATGCTCGTTAACTCCAACGAAACGATGAAGATTGCACTAGAAGGCGCAAAACGTGCAGAGGAAATTAGCCACGATATGGAATTAATTCGAAATGGTTCACAAGAAGTGGGAGATACGATCCAAAACTTGGTTGAATCTACGACGAAGATTCAAAATATCACAGGTTCTATCGCAGGAATCGCAGCTCAAACCAATTTACTCGCGCTGAACGCATCCATTGAAGCGGCTCGTGCAGGTGAACACGGTAAAGGCTTTGCGGTAGTGGCAGAAGAAGTACGGAACTTGGCCGAGCAATCGAATCAGGAAGTGCTCGAAGTAGAGAAACTAGTGAAGGATATTTCGGATCGTATCCAGCAAGTCATTACTTCTACATCGGAAAATACGAAACATATCACGAAGGGTACAGAAACAGTGAAGCTTACGTCTCAGTCATTGAGTAATATTTCCGTAGCAGTTGGAGAAACTGTCAAGGAAATCAAGAATATCTCGAACTTGATGACGTCAGAAGCCGCGAAATCAACAGAGGCAGTGCAGTTGATCGAGCATTTGACACATGCTGTACAAAATATCGAAGACATGACGAATAATATTGCGGCAGCTGCCGAGCAAACGACAGCCAGCATAGAAGAAATTTCAGAACGTTCTACGCAGACCAATCAAATGGCGCGTGAACTGGAAGTGTTTGTCGGTTCATTCAAATTACCTAAGTAAACACTCGACCATCGCTTATCAAGCGATGGTCTTTTTAACCATTGATTTTAGAATGTATGTTCTGTATAATACGAACATACATACGCTTAAGAAATGGGGAATAGCTGATGGAAAGGAACCGAGATAGAGGGAAATTGAAGTGGACGTCGCTTATGCTGCCTGAACACCTCGAGAGACTACGTGATTGGCAACGGGAAGACGAATATATAGAACGACCTGAGTTAACCGATTGGGAGCTACAAACGATGCAGGAGACTCTTGAAGTGGCTTTGCGCAGACGTAGCGAGACATCAATCAAGACTTGGCATGATGGAGAGGTTCGCTTTCATCAAGGGGAGATCGAAGCGCTCGACTTGCAGACGATGACGATCGTACTGCGCGATCCATTTGGAGCGGAAAGAATTCATGTAGCGGATGTGGTAGATGTCCAGTTGTCCAAAGCAGTAGACGGTTTATAGACAAAAATAAAAGCCGCCTGCGAAGGCAGACAGCTTAATCTCTGAAAAATGCTTTTTCTACGTTGTACTTTGCTTGCTCTGTGTTGATTACGTACGTTTCGTAGATTTCGCGTTCCATTGGATCATCGATGATCACAGCGGAAATTTTTGCTACTTCTTCACGGTGATTACGTAATGGAGACACTTGGTCTTCAAAATGCTTTTTCAGACGTGGACGTAATTTACGTGCTTTTCCTACGAATAATAACTCGTCGCTTTGGTTGAAGAACAACAAAAGGCCGCCTTTATCACGTGGAATGTCATGAAAATCGATGAAACCATAGATTGGCTTAATCGGCGTTTCATCCGGTCCCATTTCTTGTTTTCTGCGAACGATCGTTACGTCCGGTTTAGGTAATGTAATATTGATCATTTTACTTCACATCCTTATATCAGTCAGTGTTTATCCTATCATATGACAAAATAAAAAGCGAGAAACTTTCTCTCCATTCCTTGCATATAGTAAACAAATGTCTTGGGAAGGATGAAATGATGAAAAACCCTGCTGTTATTCAAACGTATCACATATCGAATACAAGACCGAAAGTGGATGTGTATTATCCCATCATTACACAATTAGATGATCCAAAAGTTCAAGAAAAGCTAAATCAATTACTATTCAAGGAAATGAATAAAATGCTAGAAGACAATAATTATCATGACCCAAGCCTTGTCGAGTTGGTCGCAACGTACGAAATTAAAAATAATCAGCGTGATCTCTTCAGTATCAACTTAATTGTCTATTCATTCACTGGTGGAGCGCATGGGATGACGTACGTCAACTCCCTGACGTTTGATACGAAGACGGGAAGACAATACAATCTGCAAGATATGTTCAAGCCAGGCAGTCCTTATGTACAGAGGATATCAGAATATATTAGACGTCATATACAGCAATGGAAAACGCCCGTGCTTGAGCCATTTACAAAAATCAAGCCTGATCAGGACTTCTACCTTGCAGACACGAGTCTCGTTGTCTACTTCCAACTATATGAAATCTCACCTTACGTAGCGGGCTTCCCCTATTTCCCGATTCCATTGCTTGATCTACAAGATATCATCAAACCAAATAGTCCGGCAGACCGCATGTTACCGTTTATAGGAACGTAAAACAAAATGAATAAACAAATGTATGGGCTTACATGACGAAATAGTGTTATAATTTCGATATACGAAATATACAAATGAGGTGGAAACTATGCTAAGAAATTTCTTTATCGGACTATCTGAAAATCAACTACTGAATCAAGCTGCCCAAAAATACGGCTTTCAATTAGGAGCCCAACAAGTTGTGGCAGGAACTAACATCGAAGAAATGATTGATAGTGTCAAAGAGCTCAATCAAGCAGGTATTTCATGTACGATAGATAATTTGGGTGAATTTGTGTACGACAAGAGCGAGGCCACTAAAGCGAAAGAACAAATCTTATCTGTAGTGGACGCGATCCAAGAAAATCAAGTGGATGCGCACATCTCGATTAAACCTTCACAGCTCGGCCTCGACATTGAATATGCATTTTGCGAACAACAAGTAGAAGAGATTGTCAAACGTGCAAGCGAGGTAGGCGTGTTTGTGAATTTTGATATGGAAAATCACTCACGACTTGAGCCGACGTTTCGTTTGCTGGACGAATTAAAAGTAAAAGGCTATGAAAATATTGGAACCGTAATCCAAGCCTATTTTCACCGTGCATTAGATGACACGAAGAAATATAACGATACACGTATTCGTCTAGTAAAAGGTGCATACAAAGAGTCGCCGGACGTTGCGTATACCGATAAACAAGATATCGATGAAAATTATATTAAAATCATTGAAGAACATTTATTGCATGGAACATTCACGTCGATTGCGACGCATGATCACAACATTATTAATCATGTAAAGCAGTTTGTGAAAGAGCATGATATTTCATATAATCAATTCGAGTTCCAGATGCTGTACGGTTTCCGCCATGATTTGCAGTTGCAGTTAGCAAAAGAAGGCTATAATTTCTGTACATACGTACCGTTTGGCGAGGACTGGTACGGGTACTTCATGCGCAGATTGGCGGAGCGTCCGCAGAATATGAACTTGATGGTGAAGCAAGTGTTCAATAAGAAAACGAACACTATGATTGGCCTAGTAGCCAGCGCGTTTGTGCTTGGGCGCTTGAGCAAGCGTGGGAGCGACGAGAAAAAAGATGGTGGTTGGGTGAGGTATCGATGAACGATAGGATAGAGGCAACGTGGATCTAGACTTTCCAGGTGGATGCGCTCATAAATTTGTTTAAGCGCTCATAGTTTATAGTTTATGCATAACCGCTCTATTGCGGTCTGTAAGTGCTCTATGATGGACGATTACCGCTCTATCAAGGCCTCTGACCCTCATTGCACGGTCGCGTCTCTACTATTATCAAAGTCTAACGATAGGATTAGAGAGAAAGCGTCCCCTTTGTAGCGCAAATCCCGAATCACTATTTTTAACTATCTCTTCCTTCCTTGGATTCCAAAACACTGCTTTCCCTGCAGTGTTTTTTTGTACTCACTTTACAGAAAACATGGGAAATAGTAGTGTTAGAGATAGTTAAAGTACTATTCACTCTTCATTACACCAATGACAGGAGGAGAGTTGATGAAAAAGCTTTGGATCATCGTTCTTTGTGCAGTCGTATTGGTTGGATGTAACACGAATCGAACATTGTCTTACGAGGAAGTCGCCATGAAGGACTTGAGTAAGGACGCTCAGAAATTCTACGAACACGCGAAAGCTGAAAATGGCGTGTACTTATTTTACGACACGTCGGACGATCAATTGGTCATTTATTTTAATACCGCCCACGAAAGCCAGGAAGATTATGCCGTGGACTTTACAAACTTTGATATAGAAAGCGACGGAGACACGTTGCGCATTCTGTATGATAAGAATCAAGACCAAGGTGAATCGAAAACTTTTCAAAAACAGCAATTTTATGAAGTTCAATTAGACAAAGAGTATGAAACGATCGAGCTGTTTGAGAATGGAGATATGGCGGCATTCACTTCTGTCTATTCATAATTTGCATAAAACGAAATGAGGACGGTTATGAACATAATAAAAGCGAACATTTCCGACGTTCCTGTCATCCGTGACGTAATGATCCGAGCGTTTCAGGAATACGAGCACGCTACACCTCCGACGAGTGCGTTGAAAGAGACCGTCGAAAGTATCGCGACTGAAATGCAAAGTGGTGTAGAGGCGTTAATTGCTTATATAGAAGAGGAGCCGGTCGCAATGGTTCGTTTTCGGTTAGAAGATAAAAGCCTCTACTTTTCTAGGTTCTCTGTCGTGCCGGAAAGACAAGGTCAAGGCATCGCGAAAAAGATATTACGATATTTAGAGGAGTATGCGACGCAGCAAGGGAAGAGAGTAGTAGCATGCAAAGTGCGGGCAGATGTGTCGAAAAACATCTCACTCTATCAATCCATCGGCTATCACGTGTGTGAAGAATCTATATTACATAGAACGGATGGTACGTCGATTGCCGTAGTGTCAATGGAGAAATTGCTATCCTGAGCAGTGGGAGGTCATACAAGTGGAGAAACAAAAGAAAAATACCCGCGATGTGTTGCAATACTTGGCACTTTTCATTGTCTTGGGAACACAGATTGTTCGTCTGATTCTGTATATGACGGAAGTGGCATATACGTTTCCTGAAAAGACGCTAAATCTATGGATGTATATAGGATTTGGAGTCGCAATCGCTATATTATTAGTATCTTATCTATTTCCGAAGAAGAAGCAGTCAGCCTAAGTCATGAAGGGAGGAAATACATATGCACAGCAATAATTTACTTTTTTCGTTTCTGTCTATATTCAGCATATTCATGTACATCATTCCGATCGCATTCCTAATTTTCACAGTCTGGTTTGCGTTAAAATTCCTTAAACTACAAGAACGTAAAAATGAAATCCTTCAATCGATCGCAGACAGACTCACTAAGTAGAAGTCAGAATATTATCCATTTTAAATAGAAGGAGTAACACCGTGATGAAAAATAGAACCGCACTTATAAGCGCCGTGGTACTTCTTGCCATTTGCATGATTTTGTTTTTTCCCTATCCTAATAATCCGTTAATCGGATCTTCCGTGACGTTCATGTCGTTTCCTCTTCAAAATGAGGATGGGCTCGTCTGGAAAGGAATACTAGGCACTGCTTTATTCCTTATCGCAATGGCGCTTCTGATTTACGGATTAAAGAGATTTTATGTCGTGTTGGCTGTACTTGTCCTCTTCCTGTATGCGTTGATCCCGTTATATCTCGTTACGGCGTATCAAGAAACATTGGCGAGTGGTATTGGAGCGATTTCCTACGACCAGGAAGGCAAGTGTGCATTTGATACATTAGAGGACAGTGAACGGATGAATGGAGACTGCCAGCTAACTCTGAAAAATCACAGCAATCAGCCCGTATCATTCGAGCTGGAGTTCATGGATACTGGATTTGGCCAGGAAGAAATGAAAATGGTGTCGCTGATGAATATAGCAGGCCCCTATAAGATAACAATAGAAGGAAATCAGGCAGAATTTATTGAGCTCAATGAAATACTAGATATCTCCGATGTGCAGGATCATATCTTTAGCGGATCGACATCAGATGTACACTTTAAATTAGTCGAAGAAAAGAAAGAACGTATTTTTTAATTGTAGATAAAAAATTAAATGAGGATTGAATATAGCCGACAATAGGGTATTCAATAAAATAGATAAGGAGAGGATCTCATGCTTCGGAAACTATTTTATATTACGTTTATGGCGGTGGTACTCGCAGGTTGTCAGACCGCAGATAAGAACAGTACATCGAACACACCGCAAGAGGCACTCGAACAGCTTCATACAGAGGAAGGTTTTGCGGAAGTCGTGAAAATGTATCGCACGTTGGAAATCGATAATAATAAGGTCATCAGTGTCTATAAAGGGATATTAGACGGCGCGGAAGAAATATTTGTCGCAAAGTTGAACAAAGAGAAAGATGATACGTGGACGGTAACGGATGCGATGGGAATCGGTATGCCTTCAGAGGATAATATAGGGGAGAGTATTAAAACCCCTTCGTTTGAAGCGGGTTTCACAAAGAAGAATAGCGCTCCGAGTCCTAATACGAAACTGGTTCAGACTGATGACAAAAAATATAGAGTCTGGGTGAAAGTAATCGAGTAACATGAGAAGACCGCGCAAACGCGGTCTTTTTTCATTGTCTGTAAAGTAAAATGACAAAATAGACGACCATCGCAAGCAATCCAAGCGGTACACCGACCCGTGCCCATTCTCCACTACGAATATTGAGCTTACCAGCTGCAATGATATTCGGAATATTTCCCGGAATCAACATCCCGCCACTAATGAGCAAGCCAAGTAACAGTGCTTGGATCGTTGGTTCGTCCATCGCGGGACTGATTTCCGCAGCAGCGAGTGTTGCGTTGTCGAGTACAGCTGAAATCATATTGATCCAGTAAAGCGTCAATGGATGAAGATCGAGTAAGTACAGTGTAATCAATGGCTCAAACCCCGCACCAAGCAACGTCAAAGCCAAAACAAATATATACACTTTCACTCCGCGCCCGAAAATGCTTATGTACGACTCTGCCGCTTGTCCGGAAGAACGGTGACGCGAGCGGTTGCGTGGGCGAATTAGGAAGAATGCGAGAAGGCCAAAGACGAATACACCCGCTAGAATATCTGTCCCGAGCAAGTTCATTAAGTAATAGAAGTCTTCATCCAGTTTGTTCGTCGCAATCGTTGACAGTGGCTCTCCGATCGGTGTCAACACCGCGCCCATGCCGATTGCATAACAAGCTAAGATCACGAAGCGGATTTCTGATAGTCGATCCATTTGCAAGACAGATGCGATGGCTACGAGGACTAGCGCAGCAATGATCGCAGTGATAACACTAGAGATTAATCCCAATCCCATAATAATTAGCGCTAAGAATAAGCGAAAAGGAATGATTCGACTACCCGATAATACTGCTTTCTCAAATGGGTGTCGTATCCAGCGAAACACGATCCCCGCTATAAGAACCGCGAGCGTAATATGCAGTGGATCGTGTAATGCCTTATTCCACAACTCCCATTGAAACACCCCACTAACAAATGCGGCAGCACAACCCATGACGAATAAAAACAATTCCAAATTACGTTCAATGCGAGGGATCGTAAACGGCAAAACTAACACCAATCCTAAAATAATGAGCAATCCAGTGACCATGGGCATCTCCTTTCAGCAATCTTTCTTCTACACTGTATGCAAAATGCCGATTCATCTTGCATACAGTCTGAATAGAATAGAAAAAGAGGAGGGACACGCATTGGAAGTTTCAGATATTGTACTGATCCCCGTTATTATCGGATTAACGGAAATTTTGAAAATGTACGGATTGCCGAAGAAACTGATTCCAATCTTTTCTTTACTATTAGGCATAGGTGGCGGGATCTTCTACTTGTTTCCCCATGATTGGAAGTCGGGGATACTGGGCGGCATTATTATGGGGTTGTCGGCAAGTGGATTGTATTCGAGTGGGAAGACGATTGTTAGGAAACCGCCGTGTGATGAGGAAGATGAGCAGTGATTTTTACAAAAATAAGCCCATTGTTTATGTCGTGAACGGACATGAATGAGGGGCTTTGTTGTTTGGTGCGTATATGATTGCCAAAGATGCTGAAGTTCATCATGGTCTTTACTATCGTCGTTTGCTATTTGACCCTATAATTTTTACGTTTTAAGAACGAAGTGTATATTCTATTTTGAAACTGTATAATAATACTAAATATGGATTCTATCCTGAAGTTGATTAAGAAGAGTTAGAGCTGATTATAAAATAAATGTTAGGAGTATGAAAATGGATAATTCGCTAGCGCTTAGTGTACACAGAGCATTATTGTGCGCTATTCCTAAGAATTTAAAAGGATTAAGGGTAGTTATAGAAGAAAATAATAAGTTACTATGGCAAGCGTTTTTTGATGCCGAACCAACTGAAGTGGAGATGGAAGTATTACGTATAGCCAGTACAGAGGTTTTAGCAGACTATCCGGATATTCATCTAATAGAAGAAGAATTTCTATATCATCCCGCGTCACTAAATATTCATTCTATTGAAGAGTGGGCTTTTGTTAGATGGGAACCTTGACTACTGAAACAATTAGAAACGAATAAATGGGTACCTTATATATGTCAAACCTAGTTCGAGGTGTTAATGAGGAATATATAATTATACAAGTTATAAAGGGAAGTACGTAAAAGTAAAACAATTTACAGGTGGTGCATAGATGATGTGGAAAGAATATTTACATAATATATCAAATGAATGTCAGTTCGAATCACCCGCAACAGAAACAGAGATCGCATCGATTAAAAAAGAACTAGGCATGGATTTACCTAATCAACTTGAGGCGTTATACAACGAAACAAATGGCGTGTCTGGAAACTACGGAATTTCTTTTGTGTGGTCAACCGAACAGGTAGTAAGAGAAAATTTATTTTTAAGGACTCTTCAAGAAAGGCAAGATTTCATGCAGCCAGTAGACCATTTTTTATTCTTTTCAGATGCTGGCAATGGAGATTTATTTGCGTATGTGAGAGAAAACGATACTACTTGGAATGAAAATATCTATGTATGGGATCATGAAGATGATAGCCGACGTCCCATTGCGCCCTCGATCGAAACGTTTCTCAAAGGTTGGATTACTGGAGAAATATCTGTTTAAAAAACATGCTTGTTCATTATCTGAAAAAAATTAGGAAAGGTTATGCAAAGTGAAGTGAAACGTCAAATTTGGGGCATTATAGCACTAGCAGCACTCACATTATTACTGATTTATGATTTCTTCCCAAAGTTGATTTCTTTTATAAATATACACAAATCAATACTTATTGTACTCATACTAGTGATTACTCTTATTGGCCTTTTTATGAATCGACCTCAAAAAGAGGATGTCCCAAGATTCAATCCTCTATGGCAAATTATAGTACTTGCGTATTTCATTGCATTAATCATGATCTTTACTTTAATAGGCGGCTTTTCACAAGTCGGTTTATCTTTAACAACCCCCTTTTTATGGATTATGTTTTTCATAAGTATTATTGCTAGTATGAAAGATAAATGTACGAGTTGCTAAAGAAGCTGATGTCGATCTTATAAGAGTAAAACGATCTTCAAGAAATTGCCTCACGAGGAAGAAATGTGAGTGCGGCTTTCCGCTGATTTACGATTGTGATATACTCAGCCTAGTTCAGCAGTTTCGGACTCATGATTAGGTCGTAACATAAGGGGGACTTGCGTTGGAGATCGATAAAAAGCAACTTATCATAGAGGCAGCCAAACTTTACTATCAATTTGATTATACCCAGCTCGCCATTTCAAAAAAACTAGGCGTCTCAAGGCCGACGGTTTCTCGGCTCCTGCAGCAAGCGAAAAAAAATGGCTACGTGAAAATCGACATCATCGATCCATTTCATGATAATAATCAATTGGCAAAATCCTTGCAGCACAAATATCAAATCGAAGAAGTGAAAATTGCGTACTCGGCAGTGGAAGATGAGCGGGATGTGATTCAAGCTATCAGCACAGAAGCGGCGGACTATTTGTATCGAACCGTAAAAGACGGTGATATTCTTGGTGTGACGTGGGGCCGGACGATGTATCAGGTGGCCAAAGAATTGAAGAAAAAAGATGTAAAAGGAGTCGAGGTCATCCAGCTCAAAGGCGGCATCGGCTTGTCGGACGTCAATACATACGATTCTGAAACGGTTTATAAATTTGCCGAAGCCTTCCATACCGTTCCTGGTTACTTGCCGCTTCCCGTTTTGGTCGACACGCCTGAAGTCAAAGTCGTGATTGAATCGGACCGCTATATGCACCGTCTCATTGAACTCGGCAAACAAGCGAATATCGCCGTGTTCACGGTGGGCGCTGTAGACAGCGAATCGTTGCTGTTCCGTCTCGGCTATTTGACTGCCGAAGAAGAACAGCAACTCCATCAAGAAGCGATTGGTGATATTTGTTCACGTTTCTTTAAACGTACAGGGGAAGTATGTGAGAATACCGTCAGTGACCGGACGATTGGGATCCGGCTGGAAGAGTTGAAGCAAAAAGAAAAATCCATTCTTGTTGCTGGCGGGAACCGCAAAGTAGAGGCCATTCACGGAGCGCTTCAGGGTGGTTATGCGAACGTCTTCATAACCGACCAGTACACAGCACAGGCTTTGTTGCTCCACCAATAGAAATCATGAGAATCCACTTATTAATAAGTGCGATTCTTTTTTTAATTCAGAATGAACAATGTTTCACTTGCGTTGCACATCTGCTCAATGTCTATGATATACTATACATAAAGTCAGGTCGCAACGGCATCCTAAGGAAAATGGTGTGTAAGAAGCAAAGTGTAAGCGTAACCAACATGCAAGGGAGGAAGTATGATGAACGTTGTATTTTATATAACCGGATTGTTGCTCGTGTTAATCGTGGGTTTGATTGTTAGTGTGGACCGCAGGAAAATTCGCTATAAACCGATTGTGATTATGCTGCTGACCCAGCTTGTCTTGACATTCATCTTGTTAAATACAAAAGTGGGCGTTGTTTCGATTGGCTTTGTTTCAGCTTTATTCTCGAAGCTAGTTGATCTTGGTGTAACGGGAGTCAACTTCGTGTTTGGCGGATTGGAAAATGAAGGAGAATACGTATTCTTCTTAAACGTCTTATTGCCAATCGTGTTCATTTCCGTGTTGATCGGTATATTGAATCAATTCAAAATCTTACCGTTCATCATTAAATATGTAGGAATCGTTCTGAGTAAGTTGAATGGCATGGGGAAAATGGAGAACTACATAGCCGTATCCTCTGCGGTTCTCGGGCAGTCCGAAGTGTTCTTAACTATCAAGGACCAAATGGATGATATTTCAAAAAGACGTTTATATACGTTTTGTACTTCCGCGATGAGTGCAGTCAGTGTTGCCATCGTTGGTGCATACATGGAAATCATCGAACCGCAGTTTGTCGTAGTGGCGATTGCGCTCAATATTATGTCGGCACTGATTGTCGCAAGTATCATCAATCCTTATGAATTATCGGAAGAAGAAGATACGCTAACGATCGAGTCGAAGAAGAAGTTGTCATTCTTCCAGATGATCAGCGAAAGTATTATGGATGGTTTTAAAGTCGCGGTTATTGTAGCTGCCATGCTGATCGGTTTCATCGCGTTGATGAACGGAATCGACTATCTCTTTGAAATGATGTTCAACGTTTCCTTCCAGACCATTTTGGGGTATATCTTTGCACCAATTGCCTTTGTAATGGGCGTGCCTTGGGCAGACAGTGTACAAGCGGGAAGCATCATGGCGACCAAACTAGTCACAAACGAATTTGTAGCCATGTTGAGTTTTAAGGAAATTTCGGCAGGCCTATCAACGAAAGCAGTAGGTATGATATCTGTCTTCCTTGTTAGTTTTGCGAATTTCAGTTCCATTGGGATTATTACAGGAGCTGTCAAGGCGTTAAGTTCAAAACAAGGAGACGAAGTGGCAAGAAATGGTTTGAAATTACTTTTGGGTTCAACATTGGCTTCAGTCCTTTCAGCGACTGTCATTGGCCTATTTTTATAATAGAAATGAAACATAAATTTAAAAACAGGAGTGGTGGATGCTATGCGTATGGTAGATATGATTGAGAAAAAACGAGATGGACATGTGTTAACAAACGAAGAAATTTCATTTGTCATCAATGGATATACGGACGGATCAATTCCAGATTACCAAATGTCGGCGTTTCAAATGGCGGTATATTTCCAAGGGATGACGTTGGAAGAAACCGCGCAGTTCACAATGGCGATGGTAGAGTCAGGCGACCAAGTCGATTTGTCTGCTATTGAAGGCGTGAAGGTGGATAAACACTCTACAGGCGGAGTTGGCGATACGACAACACTCGTGCTAGCACCACTTGTCGCTGCACTTGGTATCCCGGTAGCTAAAATGTCTGGCCGAGGATTGGGTCATACGGGCGGAACACTTGATAAACTGGAGTCCGTTCCCGGCTTCCATATCGAAATTACAGACAAGGAATTCTTCGATCTTGTCAATACGAACAAAATTGCGGTGATCGGACAATCCGGCAATATCACCCCCGCAGACAAAAAGATTTACAGTCTGCGTGATGTCACGGCAACGGTCAGTTCCATTCCGTTAATCGCAAGCTCCATCATGAGCAAGAAGATTGCGGCGGGATCGGATGCAATTGTTCTGGATGTAAAAGTCGGAACAGGCGCGTTCATGAAAGACCTCGATATGGCTCGTGAACTGGCGGGAGAAATGGTGCAAATCGGAAATAAAATCGGTCGTCAAACGATGGCCGTAATTTCGGATATGAACCAGCCGCTCGGTTATGCGATCGGAAATGCTCTCGAAGTCAAAGAAGCCGTCGAAACATTGCAAGGCAATGGACCGGAAGATTTGCACGAACTGTGCTTGACGCTCGGTAGCCATATGGTTCGTTTGGCAGGAAAAGCGGACTCGACGGAAGAAGCACGAAAAATGCTCGAAGAAGTTATCCAAAACGGCAAAGCGCTTGAAGTGTTTAAACTGTTCTTGCAATCCCAAGGCGGCGACACATCCGTCATTGACGATCTCTCGAAGCTTCCTACGGCCAAGTTTACAATAGACGTGCCAGCTAAAGAAGCGGGATATGTCTCTGCGATTACTGCGGATGAAATCGGTACGGCTGCAATGCTTCTAGGTGCGGGACGCGCAACAAAAGAATCCGAAATCGATTTGGCGGTTGGGCTAGTGCTGCATAAGAAAATCGGTGACTTAGTAGAAGTGGGCGAATCACTCGTGACGATTCACAGCAACACGGAAGATATCGAAGACGTAAAAGAAAAGATCTATCATGCTTACGGAGTTTCGGCTTCTAAAGTACAGCCTGTAACACTTGTGCATGACGAAATTACAAAATAATTAAAGGAGTGGTTCATAAATGAATAAAGCACAAATGATCGACCATACATTATTGAAAGCCGACGCAACGAAAGACAAAGTCGCGGCGCTCATACAAGAAGCAAAAGACTATCAGTTTAAATCAGTGTGCATTAACCCGGGCTGGGTTTCATATGCCGCTGAACAGCTAAAAGGCAGCGATGTGTTGGTCTGCACGGTAATCGGTTTCCCTCTTGGAGCGACTACTTCTGCAGTGAAAGCATTCGAAACTAAAGATGCAGTGGCGAACGGAGCAGGAGAAATCGACATGGTCATCAATATCGGAGCACTGAAAGACCGGGATGACGAATGGGTCGAATCAGATATTCGTGCGGTAGTCGAAGCAGCTAACGGTACATTGGTCAAAGTCATCATTGAAACATGCTTGCTGACAGATGAAGAAATCGTTCGTGCATGCGAACTATCCGTCAAAGCGGGTGCTGATTTCGTCAAGACGTCAACTGGGTTCTCAACAGGCGGAGCAACGGTACAAGACGTGGCTCTTATGCGGAAGACGGTTGGCCCAAACATTGGTGTCAAAGCGTCCGGCGGCGTGCGTAGCGGAGAAGATTTCGATGCGCTAGTCGAAGCAGGGGCTACACGTATTGGTGCAAGCTCGGGTATTAGTATCGTAAAAGGCGAAGTCTCAGACTCGAATTATTAATAGATCCGTTACAGGACTGTTCTGCATATATGCAGGGCAGTCCTGTTTTTATGGAACTTACTAAACTTGAATGTCTCTAGCAATTGACATTGTACTTCTCGCTTCAACTTGAAAAATTCCACATATATGCCGCAGTGATAAACTACGACAATCATTAGCTTGTCTACTATTGCAGAGCTTTCCGTACTTCAGGAACTATTTGAGGAAGTATATGTACCGGAAGACATCTGTTAATAAATGGAAGAGAAGAATTAAAGAAGTTTGTCAAAGAGAATCAATTTTAGCGTCTACAAATAAAAAACACTCAATGCTTTTGAACGGTTTATAATAAGCCATTCCCACCTAGAGGGGGAGGGCGCTGGATTAGATAAATAATTCAGAGCACATGAGAAGCCTCTTCATATACCTACCGATATTATACTGACGCTACCGGCAAACTGAAGCGGCGGTTCAACTGACTGGGCATGAATGTACATAATTTGCGGTGGGTCAGTAAAAAGCCAATGATTGTGAATAGTACTTACAATAATACCTTGTTGTGTCAATGCGAATAGATACGCCGGAATTTCCTCTTGCAATACAGCTATTTCAGAGATATTTAAAGCATTTCCTTGGTTATCTAGATCGTAAAACTCAACACTAACTCCTAAAATAGAAGAAGCATCCTTCCCCATCATTTTGACTCCAAATGTTCGATGTAAAGATACTGAGCAATTACTATTGTTTATTTTGCTTTTCCCATTTAAAATGTTGGCAAAATCATTGCAAATTGAATTGAAATTCACATTACTGTTCATCGCTTCCCTCCCAAAGTACCCTATGCGTAAACCTATAAAAAATCCACAGAATGTAAATGTCTAGAGCAATTGTTAACGTAGCTCAATAAAAAATAATTGCCCAATTAATAGTGGCTTGTGTAAGAGGCTGTGTAGTTATGAAACAATAACGAGCCATTCACTTCAATAGAATTACGTTATTTTTGAAAACATTACTAATACAGATCGTCTGACATATGAATAAATGGTAATGTGAATATTCTAAATAGGTTGAGAGATTAAGCTGAGACAGATTTTACTATTGGTTACTTTAGTATTTTTACTGTTCAATCTTTGGGGGCAATTTTTAAACTAGGATTTGCGCCGGCTAAGCAATATGGCCGGATTAATAAATGGAGGCTGTTATATGCAATCCATAATTGAATTCATTAGCAATATTAGTGTAGTCATTTTCTCTTTTTTAAAAGAGGTTACAGAAGATGAAATCGAAAAAAATCGAGCATGAGATATCACAGGGAATATCAAAACAGAATTGTAACAGCAATGGTAAAATCTCTTAATTGAATTCAGCCAAAAGAGGCATTAACGGCAGAAGGTTAGTGCCTCTAAAGGTTCTTAATAGGTTAATGGGCAGGACAGGATGAACGTATGAAAAAAAAATTCGTTATGTTGTGTAATATCCCGGTGCTACTTTGATTTTTGTAGCAATTAAAGTTAGTGAGAAAAACGGCGGAAAAGCACTTTGATAACTCTATAAACGAACACAGCTATCAGGGGGATATATTATCAGGAAATCAATTACGATTTGAAGCTCGAAAATATTTATATTGCCAATTATTTTTTATACTCTGCAACATTTGCTCTTTTTCTTTGTTCAATTTCTTTGGTAAGAACTTCATTAATTTCATTATAAGATAGACCAGATTCTGCATTCAGTTTTTTTACTTCGTCTATATTCGTTCCAGCTACCGTATATTTTTTCTTATCCATTTACTAACCTCCTTTTAAGTTCTATTTCCGATAGGCATCTATTTACTACTCTATACGCTTTAAGACTGGTATAGAGCATCTTGCGCTAACCTTGACTTTGTTTATGTTTGGGATTTTCGCAAATCACCATTACCTTTCCGCCTCTATTGATCACTTTACATTTTTCGCAAATTGGCTTGACAGATGGTCTGATTTTCAAGTTTATTGCCCCCTTTATACTCGAGTGTAATAGTAGTGAAAACATCTAGGTACTGCAATCTTTAAATTGAATACATAAATATGATCTCCTATTTTTCATTTATTATGTACACGGATTTGAAAAAGAGCTTTTAGATATTAAAACGCTAAAAACAGAAGCCTACCCCTGTTATATGGTCTAGTGATTTTACTCCGCAAAATCTATCTGCTTAGTAGAAGTTATATAGAGAGTTTTGATTCTTCGTCGAGCAAACGACGAGTATACAGGAATCAGGTGAAAAACCTGAGCGGGCCGGTCACTGTAATGGTAAACATATACATAGGTTCCAAAATAATTAATAGTCTCTTATTTTTATACTAATACAAACACTTTATTCAACAAATGAACTAGGATATCATTTAAAAATGATATCTGATGCACTAGATGTAGTCGATTTTAATAAACTTAAGCCTAATGATGAAGCCTCTAGTAATTATCATGTTATCGGAAAATACGATGTTTCCAAATATGAAGAACTATATTTGGACATTGATCTTGATTATGAGGAAGGATAGAATGAAAAAAAAGTTTAATGATGTTGATAGGAATAAGAATGATTTTAGCTGCTTGTTCAGAAGAAAATGTCAGTAAGGATAAAGAAGATCAAAATAAAGTGGATACTATTGATTGCAATTCAGGATCAAAATAATTTATTTATAGTAGGATTTAAAAAAACGATTGGACAACTAAACTGCCCAATCGTTTTTTATTAAACTATATTAATTGCCTTAGTTAAATCTTTAAAACCAATAAGTCGATCTAAAGATTTAAGCATATTATTCAGTTGTAATGCTGAAATCTCGACTGCGAATTAATGCAAAGAGAGCACCAAGTCCTAACAATGTTGCTGCAAGAACAAATGTGATCCTAACATCCCAAAGCTCCGCAATAGCTCCAAAACTTATTGAAGAAATACCGAATAACAGTGATATTAAAGCACTTTGAACGGCATAAATTTTAGGGAGTTCATCAGTAGTCGCGGATTTTTGAAGCATTGTTTCACTTACGATGCCTTTTAATTGTTGAATAATTCCATTCAGAATCACAAGTAGTATGGAAATCCAGGGAATGGTTGTTACTCCAAAAAGAAGAGTGACAAGACTAATGCCAAACGACAATAGAATAAGCAAGCGTTTCAGATTGTTTTCAACCACAATTATAAAACGAGTGCAGATGATTCCTCCAATTATCATACCCAAGAAGAAAGCTGTGTTAATGTAACCCCACCAAGCTTCCGTCTGACCTAGAACTTCTATCACAAATATATAGAGAATAGAAGCAATCCATACAACATTGGCAATCGCTTCAAAGATGATGATCACATGTAGACTCCTGAAAAGCGGATTTCTCCATACAATCTGCCAACCTTGGGTTAATTCACTACCCCATTTACCTTTAATCTCTTTTTTCTGGAATGGAGTGGGATCGTCAATACCGAACATCATCATCGTTGCAAATATATACAAGCCTACTGTACCGATAATAACAAATTGTCCACTCGTCAATGCGACAACTACACCTCCGAGTGCCCAGCCTCCTAAGTTCATGGTTTCAGAGACGATAGAGAAGAAACTGTTTGCTTTTACAAGTTGCTCTTTTGGCACCAATCGAGGCAGCATAGCATGACTTGCCGGCGATGCCCAGCCATCCAAAAACGCAATACACCCCACAAACGTTAGTATGATGAATAAATTGGTCGTCGTTTTAGAGATTAATAAAAGCGATAGAACAACCAATAGAATGGTCTTACTTGCTTGTGAATTAACGAGCAATGTCTTTAAAGGAAATCGATTGATCCACCATGGCGCAATAATACCACTTATAAAGCGACCGAACATATTAATGAAAGGCACCAGTGCTAATGCAAAAGGCGACTCCGTAAGTGTGTATAATAAAGAAATAATCCCGACAATATAAAAAACATCACCTAAATTAGCCATTGATTGGCCAATCCATAAAAAACGAAACGATTGATTTTTCATTCTTACTACCCCTTTACTATCAAAATTACATCTGATTTCTTAGGGTAGTTTTACACTCGTAATATTCCTCCTTTAAATCAAGAAAAACATCATATATAGAACACGAAACGTTTACTAAAGGAATTGCTAGCTAAAAGAAGAGTAGTAAGAATGAAAGGTACTTCACATAAATCAAATTATAACAACAGTTAGAATATATTTCCATACTATTAGAAGTTATTATATACTGAAACAAAATACGCCATTACTTTCCAATCAATTAGAGGGCGATGTTGTTTTCAATTGGTTGATGTTGATTGTGTAAAACCCAAGATGACAAAGGCAAGGAAATGGGGAAGGTCAATGAAAACATTCATTCGAATATATATTAGTAGGATACATGGGGGATTACGTTGAATTGCAGAAGGAAGATTTACAACAGATTCAAAAAGAACGTATTGGAAATAGCAGATGATGATAGAAAGAAGTGGTGAAATGACAAATTATTATTATATTGCCTCAGATAAAAGGTTGGAAGATGGTAATGCGTCCCTACAATTTGTTGAGACGGAAGAGTGGCGCATTCCCGGTTTTGAGTATCCTGTTCAACGAGAAATTATAAATGGTGTAGAAAAACAGTGGGAATTGCGTGAGTTACTCCAATATATCCATAATAATACTGCACCTTATGATGTATGCACCGTTCAGATAGCACACGTAATAAATCCAACTGAATTAACGATACAAAATAAATCAAGTATATTACTACATGAAATTATTGATCCTAAACAACTCCTATTAGCGGAAGGTCAATTATTGACCATAAACAAAGTATAAAATCTTCAGATTAATATGGTCAATTTTTTCTTTTAGTTCTTTAGAAAAGACGCAACCCAATTTTCAATATCTTCCCGGGTAGCGGATAGAGTGATTCCAAGTTTTGATTCAGTTCCCATATACGAGTTAATATAGCCAGTATCCATGAAAACTGTGAACTCATAAAAGTTTTCATCATGAGGGTTTTGTGAATATGAGAAAGAAACGCCTGGTGAAAGCGCACTTAAAGTTCCATTATTCTTTCCATCCATTTTCTTCAACTGTTCAAGTAATGTTTCGATATCTTGATTGAGCCAAACAAAGTTATGTGAGTAATTCAAGAATCCGTAAGAGAAGGTTAATTTGAATTCAATTTCGAAAACGCCATCTTCTGGCTCTCCAATTTTAAATACTTCATGTGTTACTTCTGTTTCGCTAAAATCAAAACTTTCATCTTTTAGTGTATATTCCATAGTCACGTATCCTTTCAATATAAAAATTACTGTGAAGTGAACTAACGATCGTGTGACACATGAAAAATGATACTATAAAGATCAGAAAAAATGAATCAAGATATCTTTTTATAATAACATTATTTCTTGCCATTCAATTAAACTAACATAGCTTGGTTGTAACACTTAAATTGCAAAGTGTTATGACAAAAATGTCAAATGACTTTAATTCAAATGGGTAAATAGGTTTTTACGAAGGGGAGAGCTAGATGAGTAGTTTTTTCTTAATACTTATGGGCGTTTTTATTGTGGTTGCAAATCTTATTGGTTTTATATATTACAAGAAAAAGAAAAGCCTATACTATGCAGCTTTTACCGTATTACTATCAGCAGTTTTTTTAGGGGCAATCGGTGGCGCAATAGCACTTTTTGTTATTCGTGATGCCTTTGCGATATTTTACGGCATGCAGATAGCATACTATCTATTAATAAATAGCGTCATCGTTTTTTCAATTGCCATTTTAGCAACTATAATAAAAAAATTATCAACACAATGATATAGTACTTGATTATATTTTAGAAGTCGCATTCGATCTACATAACAACTAAACTCACTGATATATATGATTGTTAAATGAAGTATCCTATTTTGCTGTTCAAGTAACAAGGGCAAATGATGAATTAGGGTTATCCTTCAAATAGGACAAAGTTAGATAAATCACAATTAGTGGGAGTTGAGTGAACTGGTTAAAACTATAACTTTCTAATTTGCTAGTAATGCCTTTAAAGGTACTGAGGCAACAGAGACATTTATTTTTGAAGAATTAGAAATTAATAAAAATCTGAATGAAAAAGAATTGGAAATTGAAATTGATCGGATTTATCAGGCGTGGATTTGGAATAAGCTAAATGTATCGGGGGGTATTATTATAGACGAACCCAATACATGTCAATAATGCTTGTTAAATAAACGTATGCGATAACTGCAAAAGATTATAAAAAATATGTGACTTGTTTAATTTTTATCGGTCTAACAGTACGAGGAGTGATTAAAATGGAGAATTCTGTTTTGTGGTCAAAAAAATTCATACCAATTTATTTCGTAGTAGCTTTTTTAAGTTTTCTGCTCTTCAATAATTACATACAAGCCAATATATTAAGTACTTTATTAATCATTCTCCCTGTTATTGGTGTAGGAATAGCTAGTATTTTATTTAATTCAAAAAGAAATTAATCTACTTAAAAATAATTAGCTGCAAATGGTGTGGATTTTGGAATAAGGATTTGAAACCGATCAACAATAAGGCCATTATATTCAAATACGTAACTTATTTAACTTATCTCCGTCTAATAATATTAGGAGGGATAGAATGAAAAAGTACAGAGAAAGATTTAATATAAAAGGTATCGGGATTGTTACTGCTTTATTTATTTCTGTTGGAGCATTCATTTTAATTAATTATGTTATTCCAGATAATCTAACAGAGAATCAGGAGCGCCCTGTTGATCATGAAAATGGAAGTGTAGAAATCCCAGCTATTCAATTACCTAAAGATTCTTTAAATGCAGACATGGTTGGCTTATTTGTGTATAACGGAAAGATTTATACCCAAACAAACACAAAAATAAATGACACAGATGCAAAAGCTCTTAAAGAAGAGAAACTTGGAACTACAAAAGGGAATATTGATGAATGGAGCAAGCAAAAAGCCGATGACGAAGAGTTAGCTTCTACAATTGGTGAAATGGATGTTTATTCTGTGAAAGGCTATGATAAAGACTTTAGATTAATGGTTTATCAAAGGCAGGATGGAAACCATTACGCAGAGTTTTTTGAAAACCTTAATGGATTAACAATAAGCAGTGGTAAGGATGTATTTGGTAAATTAAATCTGGTGGGAAATGTAACCTCTGCCCATTGGAGCGCCTTCAGTGATTGGGATAACGATATTGATAATTACAAGCCGATTTTCGATATGGACGCACTAAATACCTTTTTAATAGAGCTGAACAAAACAAAGCCTCTTCCTCGTGAACAAAATTCAGACCCAATAAATAGTTCTCGAAACAATGAGGAATACAGAGAGCTAGCTTTAAAATTAAATGACGGTTCAACGGTTAACCTTACTCTTCTAAGAGATGGATATATCTATTATGGATTGGCAGATGTCTATTTTGAGATGAATGAAGGCGTGTTTTCAATGTTTTGGAACCAACTTAAGTAAAAGTAATATTCAACATTCTAGGGCAGTTGCTTAGTAAAAATTACGCTGTTAATGGGCTATTATGCAGAACACATAAGGGGGTAAGTTATTATGTTATCTAATTTTAAAGAACATTCGTGGCGTTTTGCTATCGGAGGTTGGGGAGCATTTGTTGTGTCGGTTATTTTGTTCTTAATATTTTATTATGATTTATACCTAATGCTAGGACTTTTAACCGCAGCAATAATTTTAACGATTGCGAACGCTATTTTTGTATTTTACACAAAACGGAAAACAAAGGTAGGGGAGAAGTAAAGCCTTTGTTTTTTAGACATCAACAATACAATATTATAAGCAAGCGGGCGCAATTGTTACAGAAACATTGTGCCAGAAACGTATAATATTATCCATATAGGAAGGAATGAAATTGATGATTTTATTGAATCCTGAAGAGTACGCAAAGGTTTGTAAATGTCCATTGGAATTAGCTACTCAAAGATGGTCATATTTTGAAAACCTGTATAAAAAACATCTTGAAGCAGTTTGCCCTACCTGCAATGCTACTAGCGGTAATTTATACTTTGCCGACGATGATAAAATTGATGAAATAAACATAGTCTATATTCGTTGTGGAAATTGTAAAGAAACATTTAATTGTGATGATACAAGATTACGTGATTGGAGAGCTGGCACGGGTTTTCTTGATCAGGTTCTAGATGTAATCAAGTATGGCAAGTCATCTGTAATGGGATTTGCTAATGATGATTTGTCAGAAGAAGAGTGGTTACAATTTGTAACGGATTCAACTAATAGATTATATAATGATAACTTGTAAATGGGTGTATTTAAGCGAACGGATGTAATTGTTATGAAAGGAGTATCTTAATAAGTTATGAAGAAAAACATTCTTTATTTTGTTGCGGGACTCCTGACTTACTTCGTAGTTTCAACTCTTATAGAATTATTATGAAAACAAAGACTGATTGTACAATCGGGTGCGTTTGCGTGATAAGGACAGTGCATCAAACGGGCCAAATACTTGCATAAGAATTTGCATCCAATTCCTATATTGGGCTAATTAAAGGAGTTCAAATAAATGAATTACAGTTACGAGGAATTTCTTGAGGACCTAAAATAAACACACACGCTTTTCACATAAAAGTAAAGAGCGTGTGTGTTTTGACGTAGAATTGAAAGTTTTAAGTATTACCAGATTTCTTTAGACAGCTTAATAATATGTTCCATTTTGTCCCATTGCTCTTCTTCGGATAGACTATTTCCTTCTTCTGTACTTGCAAATCCACATTGTGGTGATATTAATAAGCGTTCTAATGGGAAATGCTCCGAAGCTGCTTTCACTTTTTCTTTCATCGCATTTGCATCTTCTAATTCAGGAGTTTTCGAAGTCACAACCCCTAATACCACTTGTGTATCCTCATTTTTGATGTTCGCTAACGGTTCAAAACCACCTGAACGTTCATCATCATATTCCAATAAGTACACATCATAACCTAGCTCATCGAAATACTTAGAAACAGTTTCATAACCACTTGTATATAAATAAGCAGATTTATAGTTTCCTTTACACATATGTGTCGCCACAATCATATCTTCTGGTTTATTCTTTAATGACTCTTTAATAACTCTTACAAATAAATCTGTTGTGTCTGTTAATTTTAATCCTGTGAAATTCTCCATAATATTTGCTAGTTTTGGATCATCCAATGCGGATAAGATACACTCATCAAACTGTAAATATCTACAACCAGCATCGTAGAAAGCTTGGATAGCGTCTTGATATACTTTAATTATGTCAGCTGCTAAATCCTCGATATTTGGATAGATTTCTTTTTCCTTTTCTGAAAGGACTCGTTGGAAAAACATGGTTGGTGCAGGAATCGTATACTTTGCAAATTGTGAACCATCCCCATACTTTTCAACTAAGTCGGCTAGAAATTTTAAATCATTTACCATTTCATGATTTCCAAACGAAATTTTATCTGTTACTTTAAAGGATTCCGCCCTAGTTGTTTGTCCGACAAAATCATAACCTTTTTCAACCGCTTCAAATGAAACTCCTCCTAAGCCCCAGAAAAAGTCATGCATAAACCAAGAACGTCTAAACTCACCGTCTGTAATTGCCTTTATTCCTAAATCAATTTGTTTCTTTACTAATTTTTCAATTTCTACATCTTCCACTTGCCGAAGATCTTCTGCCGTCAATTCGTCATTTATGTAGGCTTTTCTCGCATCTTTAATGGCATCTGTTCTTAAAAAACTTCCAACATGATCATGTTTACCGATGTGTATCATATTAATTATCCCCCTTATAAAAATAAAAATTTTCTATAGTATTTATTCCATTTATTCAATCCACTTAAAATTTACACTTCCAAATCTACTAGACAATAGCAAGTGGGATAGGGAGCGACATCATCAATGTAGCATTATCTGCATGTACTTACAAGACTAATCCAATCATTCTGAATATAACCAAGTGTCTGTCTGTGAGATCTTTCTTTATTTGATTATGGATTTTAACGTTTGGGATTTAGTGAATCAATATAAAATATATATAAATAAAACTAAGAAGGAATATGACTAGTTGAAAATATATATAAATGAAAAGGTAACAAATTTCCAACTTGTAGATATAAAAAATAATGTAAAATATGGAATTAAGGATTAACTTTTACTCAATTAAGGGGCGGAGTTGTTGTGTAAGAATTACTACGCCTCAACCGGGTTCACCGCCCGCCCATAGGACATGCGTCCAGATCATCGAGTTCCAACTACTGTAAAGGTAGGGAGCAATTACAGTGTAGATAAAATAGCGCGATGTACTTACACCGTCTATTGATTTTACCCCGCAAAAACTATATGCTTAGTAGCAGTTACATAGAGTATTTTGGTTCTTTGTCTAGTATGCAAAGAGTAAATAGGAATCAGGTGAAAATCCTGAGCGGTCCGGCCACTGTAATAGGGAGAGTATAAGCCCTAAAGTCAGGAGACTTGCCAAAGTATGTAAGCATGACACCTTCCGGTAAAGGGTGATTTGTGTATCATTCAATTTGTGCAGTTTAATTATTGAACATACATGGTCCCCATCTCATTCAGGAGGTGGGGACCTTTTTGAATTCAAAAATGCTGCGTAGATCAGACCTTTACAAATAAAGAAAGGACGAGTTGGATGAAAAAAACGAAGACTGCCTTCATGAAATATAGAAACTATATGTATTACAGCCTCATCGTTTTACTGCTATTTAGCACGATTACATATGCGACGATTTCTCATGAACAAGCCGCTACATTTAATTTCAATGAAAAAGTAGAGGCTTCTTCGCTGAAATTAGCTGGTGGGGGGAGTGATCCTTCCGACACCGAACCGGATCAAACTATAAAGAGTGATACCGATGAAATTGATTCATCAAAATCACAAGAACCGACTAATACAGACAAGCCAAAAGAGGAACCGGAAGAAAAGCCCCAAGATAATCGAAATATCCAACCGGAACCACAAAATCAACCACTCGACAAACCAGGAACTACCAATGCACCAGATAACACACCGAAACCGAATACGAATGACAAGAGCCAAACACCTGCGGGCAGCAACAATAAACCCCTACCAGAAAAAACTAAACCGAACCCGAATACAGAGATAGAAATCGTCGATGTCGCGGATCGACAAAATCGCTACTTTACGACGAACATTAAAAACAACGAAACAGTTACCGACCCACAATACGTCGTCACTGTAAACCACTTAAACGATTCACTCATTCCCCAGGAAATGAACGTGAAGCTAAATGGTAAGCAGCTGAATGACTTTACAGGCGGAATCACATTAATTGAAGGTACGAACGACATTCAATTCCAAGTTACTTACAAACAATCAGATAAGAAGGTACTCCGTGTCAGTCAATCGTATCGTGTGATGTTAAATAGTGACGACATCATCATTACGACGGACCTAAAAGATCAAACGGTGATTGAAGAGATACTGACATTCACTGCGACAGCTGCACAAGGTGAAAAAGATGTGAAGCTTAAAGTATTTAGTAATGATCAGGAACTTAAACCGCTAGCAGGAAATGCGTATACAGCCACATTAGCTGAAGGGAAAAACACCATCAAGCTCACCGCGCAACTTCATGGGAAAAAAGCAGAGCAGATCTACACGGTGATTTATGAGAAAGAAAAAATCACTATTTCATTGAAAACCGATTTAAAAGACCAACAAGCAAATAGCGCAAAGTTTTCATTCTACGCGAAAGCGACCGCGAGTAAGGTGGATGTTCCCCTTAAGATTACCGTCAATGATCAATTGGCAAAATCGTTGGACGGCTCGAATTATAGTGTGCAGCTAATCAATGGAACGAACACTATCAAAGTCGTTGGACAATATGAAGACGAACAATTGGAACGGCAGTATATAATCACCTATAAAGATCCGAATGTGAACGAAAAACCACAAGTCGATCCGGATGCACCGAAACTAGTGACCGATCTGAAGTCAGGTAGCACGGTCAAAGGGGATATTAAGACGATTAATGTCTGGCCGGTGACCGCTTCAGGTGAACGCATTCGAGGGAAAAACGTCCAAGTGCAAGTTAATGGGGAAAATATTCCATTCACCTGGGATGACAGCTCGAAAACGAGTTATAAACTGACATTGCAGACGGGACAAAACAACGTCACGATTAAAGTATGGGACGATGAAGGGCGCACGGTGACCGAAACATTCACGGTTACATCAGTAGCGCCAGCAGAAGACGGTGTCATCGGACAAGTAACGATCAGTCTAGAAGCTTCCGTATTAGGAATCCCCTATCTCATCAAGCCGACGAAGATGGATATACACCAAGGCGAAAGAGGTTCCTATATTCTGGATCAACTACTGCGCAATAATGGTTATGAATACGGTAAAACTGGAAACCTCGACAGTAGTTTCTATTTGCGCGACGTCAGTAAGCCAGGCATGTTGAACGGACTCCATATTCCTGATGATCTGTGGGAAGTAGTCGAGCAGGTGTCCACCACTTCAAATCGGGACATCTACTCACCAGACAGCCTAAGTGAATTCGATTTCGCTAACGGCTCCGGCTGGATGTACAGCGTCAATGGCGATTACCCGAACTATGGATTCTCGGACGCCTATTTCCTCGATGGAGATGTAGTGCGCGTTCGCTACACACTTCATTATGGTAAAGATATTGGCGGACATGATAGTTCAGGTGATAGCGAAGCGAATTGGAATAAAGAATGGTAAGGAAAGCGAAGTGACGGAATGAGGAATATCTATGCATGGCTAGTGACAGTTGTGATGATGACGGCAGTACTTTTGCCGTCTGTTGCGTTCGCAACACCTGAAAAAGAAGAATCGTTGCTACACACCATCGAACAAATCATTGCGTGGAAAAAACAAGATGAACATATCGCAGAGTCTGATCCGTTGCTGAGCAAGCCGTTTCTTGCGCATACAGGGAACACAAACGGCGACTGGTATCCGATAGGCCTCGGCCGTATTGGCTATCCTGACGATTACCAGGCGTATCTTGCAGTCATCAAGAATAATGTGATCGAACGCTATAAAACGAAAGATCAGCTCAGCGATATGAAAGCGACGGAATGGCACCGGATTTCATTGGCGATATTGGCAGCTGGCGGTGATCCGACGGCGGTTGGGGATAGTAACTTGATCGCGGACGGCACGTATAACCGTGGATTGAAAACGTCTCTAGGTGCACAAGGTATCAACGGCTGGATCTGGGGGCTGATCACGCTTGACAGTATGCGTTATAAAGTGCCGGATGACGCGGATATGACAAGGGTCGAGATTATTAAAGAAATCATCTCACTACAACTTGAAGATGGCGGTTTTTCGTTCTATCAAGACGAAGCGGAGACTGATATGACCGCGATGGCGATCCAAGCACTCGCGCCCTATTACCAGAGCACGGAAGAATTCACTTATACACAAAAGGATACAGGTAAGAATGTTACGAAAACGATTCATGTGATTATCGACGAAGCACTAGCGAAGTTGTCGGATATGCAAACAGCAACGGGGGGCTTCAGCACGTTAGATGACGATAACGTCGAAAGTGCGGCACAAGTACTTGTTGCGCTAACGTCGCTCGGTATCCATCCAGATGAAGACGAACGCTTCAAGAAAGGCGATCACACATTACTTGATTTCATTATGGACTATCAAATGGAAGACGGAGGTTTTGTTCACGCAAAAACATATAACGCGGACAATCCTTCTTCCTTACCAGATGAATCGAACTCGATGGCTACAGAGCAAGTTCTCTATGCGCTTGTATCGCTCTACCGACTGGAAAATGGCTACCGTACAATGTATGATTTCCGTCCTGAAAATCCGCAAGAGATGAAAGAACAAATGGTAGAGTTGATGAAAAGTATTCAGAATATCGATGAACATACCGACGCCAAACAGCTTCAGCAATTGCTTGATACATATGAAAACTTCCCAATAGAGGAGCGTTCCTATGTCTACAACTTCCATAAACTCGCTGAAGCTGCAAAGAAGCAGTCGATCCAGCTTGATCTTCCTGCATTCAGCGAAGCGTATGAAGTCAATACGACTGGCAATGGAGTGATTGCACCGATCTATCAGGAGCAAACTGCGCCACGACATATTACCGAACAAGATGTAGAAAAAATGAACGTGATTCCTACACCTTTGACGACAGAGCATTATATTGACGTCGTTTCGATGATTGACCAGTTCGAACAAGCAGACAATAAAGGCGACTATGAAAAAGAATTGGCTCAGCTATACGAATATAAAAAAGAAATGGAGAAAATAGAAGCCGAGATCCAAAGCATTAATGATATAGTGCTCGATCAACTGTATCCATTCAATGAACTAACAAGCAAAGATCAAGACAATGTCGATGCGATTCTTACGCGATTTAATGCGTTATCTCCTTACGATCAAGGAAAAGTCTTGAATTATGAAGACCTCAAGAAATCAAAAACGGAAATTGACAATGCTGTACGAGCGAAGCGAATTTCATGGGCGCTCGGTATCGTTGCCGTAGGTTTGGTCATCGTAGTGATTAGTAGAATTCAAAAAAGAAGGCGTCAAAGAGATTAGAGGGATATAATGAAGAAAGATCTATTAGTTGTCGCATTCGTCCTCTTTATCGTCGGGTGGCTCGTCACGGGAACGAAGATTCAATCGGTAGAAGAGTATTACTTGACCCATATCGACGAAATTACGGAAGACTCGGAGACGGTGACGCTTGAAATACGCAGTGACACCGTTCTTGATTCAATGGATAAGTTGAAACCGGGTCTTGAGAAATATGTTGAACCAGACGGCGAGATCCTTAAAAAAACGGAGTACGTACTGCGCAGTGGCGATACCGCATTTGATTTACTCGACCGCGCGACACGTCATCATCGCATTCCGATGGAGTACCAAGGAGCCGACTACAATATTTATAACAGTATTTACATCCAAGGCATTAATTATTTATATGAGTTCAATTGCGGTCCGTTAAGTGGCTGGATGTACAAAGTAAACGGCGAATTCCCTAGCCGTGGCGTTAGTCAATACGAGCTGCGAGACGGCGATGAAGTGGAGTTCCATTACACGTGTGATTTAGGTAGAGATCTAGATGGCTATATACGACAATCAAAGAAAGTAGGAAACTAGATGAGCGCATTCTCAAACTTTCACCCTATATTGCTACTTGTTTACGTTACAGTCGTTCTCGTCACGATGTTCAGCTCGTTTCATCCGATCATCGTGGCGCTTGCTTTGATCGGCGGCATTCTGTACTTCTTCATGCTGCACGGAATGCGGACAGCAAGTAAAGACGTAGTCTATTACTTTTTCGTCTTTCTACTAATTGCCACAACCTATCCATCGTATGTACATAACGGTTTCACCCCATTATTTTTCCTCAATGACCACGCGGTAACGCTTGAAGCGGTGACGAAAGGACTCGTTCTAGCAGGTGCTATTGTCGCCACGTGTTTTTGGACGAAGAGTTATTTCGAGATATTTACGACGAATAAAGTGCTTGCTGTACTGACACGAGTGTCCGCTAACCTCGGCATTCTCGTTTCCATGCTATGGCGTTTCATCCCATTATTTAAAACGAAATGGCATGAAAAGCAAATGGCACAACGCGGAATAGGTCTTTACAAAGTAAACAGCAGAGTGGAGAAGTTTCGTCGCGCGTTTGCACTGTGGCGCCAAACGCTCGTTCAGACGGCGGAGTTTGTTTTCGTGAAGCCGGATGTCATGAAGGCGCGAGGCTATGGCATGACGAAAGCGAGAACACAGTATAGAGTGATGCGGTTCACGAAACGGGATGGCATGTTGACGATTGGACTCGTGTTATTTCTTCTCTACTATATCGGGTACTTCTCGCAACACCAGACGCAGTATTATCCCGAAATCAGTGAACAGACACTAGGCGCAGGGCATTACGTCATCATCGGCTTGCTTATGTTCTATCCGTTTATCTATGAAGCGAAGGAGAGTGTCAAATGGCGATACTTACAATCGAAAATCTGAACTTCCGTTACGAAGATCAGCATGTGTTGCAAGACGTGTCTTTTTGGATTAAGCGTGGAGAATTCGTGACACTTTTCGGACCTACTGGTTCAGGAAAGTCTACGTTATTGAAAATGTTGAAGCGGGAAATGCGGCCGAGCGGTAAACTCAGTGGCACGGTGTATTTCAACGGTGAAAAAATCGATGACCTGCCTACGTCGACTACGGCGACTTCGATTGGCTACATGATGCAAAATCCAGATGAACAAATGGTCATGGAAAAAGTATGGCAGGAGTTAGCATTTGGTCTTGAGAATATGGGCGTATCGACGGAAGATATGCAGACAAAAGTCGCCGAAGTGGCCAGTTTCTTCGGTATTCAAAACTGGCTACACGATAGTATTAGTGACTTGTCAGGTGGGCAGAAACAACTCGTCAATCTCGCAGCAGTGCTGGCGATGGAGCCAGATATTTTATTGCTTGATGAACCGACCTCGCAGCTTGATCCCATTGCGGCTTCCGAGTTCTTGACACATCTTGAGAAAATCAATCGTGAACTCGGCATGACGATTTTAATTGTAGAACATCGGCTAGAAGAGTTATTACCGATGTGCGATCGAGTGTTGTTTATGGAAAACGGCTCGCTTATATATGACACGACGCCTAAAGCAATCGGCATTTTTTTGCTTGAACATCCGATGCTCGATGCACTTACGACAGCGATGCGTGTTTATTATAAGCTTGGTTTCCGTGATGAGACGCCGATCACGGTGCGCGACGGAATTGATTTCATTCGGCACTATCCACCGACCGTTCTACCGACGGAGCCGATGAGAAAAAAGCATCCACCTCTTATCACCGTAAAAGAGTTGTATTTCCGATACAATCGCAGGAGTGATGATCTACTCGCGGGATTAACGTTCACCGTCCATCGCGGCGAAATCTTCACGATCGTCGGTGGCAATGGAGTTGGTAAGTCTTCGTTACTAAGGTTACTCGCCGGACTGCATAAGCCGTATGCAGGTAAAGTATGGATAGATGACGTCGCAACTAGTAAGTGGAAAGGGAATATCATCTTATTGCCGCAAAACCCACAAGCGTTATTCATGCACTCGACATTGAAAGAAGAGTTAATCCACGCGGTCCCTGTGCAAAAATTGCCGAAAGAACAGAGGGAATCGACAGTAATAAGTATGATGAAACAGTTACATATCGAACATTTATCAAAGAGAAATCCATTTGACTTAAGTGGAGGAGAACAGCAGAAAGCTGCACTTGCGAAATTATTGCTGCATAAACCGGATATTTTATTGCTGGATGAGCCGACAAAAGGAATGGACTTCATGTCGAAACAAGAAGTGATGCAGTTGATCCGAACGCTTCAAAAACAGAATATCACGACGATTATCGTGACACATGATATTGAATTTGCCGCAGAAGTCTCTACACGCGTCGGCATGCTGTTTGATAAATCACTCATCGCGATCAATCATCCGAAAACGTTTTTCACGTCAAACCGCTTTTACACAACCGCGGCCAGCAAGATCGCACGCGGATTATTTCCATATGCCATCACAGCGGAAGACATCGTTTCGGCTGTGAACTTGAACAACAGGAGGAACTAAAAAATGAGTAATCCATCAACACAAGTACTTCATGAAATGAAAAAAGTAATTAACGGGAAAGACGACGTCATACAAAAAGTATGGATGACGTTCTTAGCTGGAGGACATGTACTGCTAGAAGATTTACCGGGAGTCGGGAAAACGACACTTGCGAAAGCATTCAGCCGGGTCGTCGGTCTCGATTCGAATCGTATCCAGTTCACACCGGACGTCGTAGCGTCTGACGTCATCGGATTCACGATGTACGACAAAGAGAAAAACGAATTCGTCTTTAAAGAAGGCGCGGTTATGTGCAACTTATTGCTTGGTGATGAAATCAATCGCACATCTTCAAGAACGCAAGCAGCATTACTTGAAGCGATGCAAGAGAAACAAGTGACAGTGGACGGCGTGACCTATCCGCTACCAGCACCGTTTCACGTAATCGCGACGCAAAACCCATATGGCACAATCGGTACGCAGCCGCTACCAACCGCGCAAATTGACCGTTTCATGACGAAATTGAGTGTAGGGTATCCGGATTTTGAAGACCAAGTGGAGATGTTGAAAAACCGTCAGCAAGCAGACCCGCTATCTTCACTTACACAAGTCATTACGAAAAATGAATTGCTTGCGCTACAGCAGCAAGTACAGAATTTGTTCATTCATGAGGAGATTCTGCGCTACGTTACAGCACTAACCGAAAAAACGAGAAATCACCCATCGATTCATCAAGGAATCAGCCCGCGTGGCGCTCTCGCTCTTTGCCAGATGGCGAAAGCACATGCCTTCTTACAACAGCGTGATTACGTTATTCCGGAAGATGTCCATGCCGTGTGGTTGCCAACGAGCCGACACCGCATTGTCATGTCAAGCGTCCCCGGTGCAGAACAAGAGCAGGATATGCTACTCGAAAAATTACTGCAAAGTGTTGCCACGCCCGACCAAGCAATGCTTGCGACATTGTAAGGGCTGATCGTATGATAGGGACTTTCCTCATTAGCGTCGTGTGGCTGCTATTTACGCTCGCATTTTTCATCTTCACGACGACGCATTTCGCTCTATTATTCGCAGTCGGTTCGCTTATTGTCTGGCTGTGGCTCGTGTTGAGCGTCTATCTCGTTAAAGGGAAAATCGAGTGCGAGATTATCACGGCAAATGAAATCTATAAAAGTGAACAGATGAGCTATCAACTGCGCGTACAAAATACGAGCCGTTTGCCTGTTACGCAACTACAACTACATCTCGTCATCGAACATCTATTCACTGGTAGACAAGAGAGTCACCATCACGTCCTGTCTATCCCGGCGAAAAGTGCGGAAGAATTTACGTTTGTTCTGCCGCAGAAATATATGGGACAAGTGAATATACGAATTAAACAACTGACGATCAAAGACAGTTTTACGTTTTTCCGTTCCGTGCAGAAACTAGATACCCAGTCTACGATGTTGATTGTGCCGAATCCTTATTTCTTAAAACTTCAGCACATCGAGCAAAATCAGCATGTCTTGCAGACACCGGGTATAATTCCGATGAAGAAAATAGATGGGGAAGAGCTGGCGGAGTTGTCGGTATATAAACTCGGTGACTCGGTTAAACGCATTCATTGGAAATTATCGAGTAAGGGGGATGAGCTATTCGTCAAACAGCATGAAACGTTGACAGGAGATGCGGTCATGATGACGCTCGACTTCACGTCGTTTACGAATCGCGTAGCACTTTATGACGAATTCATCGAGACATTTTCCGCATTGCTCTATTCCTACGTCGCAAGCGATCACGAAGTGCAATTCATTTTAAATCATGCGACGGGTGAGCAATTGACGATCGACAATGAATGGGATGCAGCGAACGCCATAAAAGAAGTATTGACGAGAAGTGTCGCGCAAGTTTCGATATCGGATGAACAGTGGAAAAAGCTCAGACGAACGTATCCAAACTGTATCGTATTGACGACGAATATCGCGCGTAGTACCGAATATCAGACCGTCGTCATCTCGGATCAGAAGGAGGGATCGACTGTATGAAATGGCTAGATGGAGTAGTTGCGTATAGTGTCCTCGTAGCGGCTTTCCTCGTAATCCGTGCGATGCTGTTTCCAGAGGTGAGTATCGTACCTGCGCTCGTTCTCGTCTTACTATGGATGGTCGCGCGTATACAGTGGAAACAGCGTGGCGGCGATATTGTCTTGATTGCGAGCGTTGTGTTCAGTTTGATTTTCCTATCCATGTACATAGATGACGTCAAACGAACGATCAACGCATTGTTGATCACGCTTGCGGAACAAAAGCATATATATATAGATCTATTATCCATCAATGAAACGACGTCATGGCTAAACGGCATGATCCTCGGTCAAATCGCGTTGCTCATCGGCAGTGCGGTGTATTACGCCGTAGCGAATCAAAAACGCTGGATTCCTGTTGCGCTAGCACTCGTGATTTGGTTGATACAATTAATACTTGGCACATCGCCATCATTGCTTCTCGATATTCTATTTTTCGCATTGCTAATTGTGACATTGTTGTATATGAACCAACTAACAGTACGCTGGTGGAAACGGATGGCAATCGTACCCATTTCACTCGTCGTGCTCATGTTCGTCTACACGGCGATCAGTCCAAACGGTGATGAAGAGTTTACAGGCAGTTCGAAAATCGAAGACATAGTACGTTATCAAGGGGAGAAGTGGCGTTATTATAAAGATGAAGAGCCAGTTCTAACGGCTGGCAACTTCCAGCGACTTTCTACGTTTACACCGAATGATCATACTGCGCTAAAAGTCGCAATGGAAAATCCAAGTCCTCTGTATTTAAAAGGATTCGTCGGGTCAACTTACACGCCAAGCGGCTGGAAGGAGATCGATGGGGATGCGTATATGGAACAGAAGTCTCTGCTTGAAGCGTTACAGAAAGAGGATTTCACTGGAGCGAAACAACTGAGCTTGGCAGCGGAAAGTAGTTTGCCAGAACAGTATGAAGAAGCGAAACTTGTTATTCAAAACGTCGGTGCATCCAGTCAATATATTTATGCACCGTATGAGTTGGCTGGGCTAGATGCCAATCTTGTCCGTTCTAAACAAGCTGATGCGCTCCACGCGACAGGTATTTTCGGCAGACGGACAGTGGAAATGAACTATATGCTGACACCGTATACCGATTATCCACAAATCGCGAATGCGTTGTACACGACAAAAGATACCGACTATTTACGTCGTGAAAGTCATTACAATCAATATGTCTACAACGAATACCTCGCTGTGCCGCAAGATAGTTTAAATGTCTTGCGCAATCATATGGACGATAACATACTTGATTCAGAAACACGTTTACCGTATGAGAAAACGATTCAGGAAGTAGAAAACTTTTTGGCACAGACAATAAGTTATAACGAAAATGCCAATCCCATAAAAGATCAGGATTTCCTAACGGGGATTTTGGAAGAATCAAAAGAAGGCTATTCCGTTCACTATGCGACAGTTGCTACGTTGGCATTTAGAATGCTCGGCACGCCCGCACGTTATGCAGAAGGCTATATCGTTGGGCTGGATGATGTGAAAGATTTACAGTCTTTTAGTGAAATCAATGTCAGTGAGAAAAACGCCCATGCGTGGACAGAAATCTACGTCGACATGGTTGGCTGGGTGCCGATTGAAGTGACACCAGGTTACGCTGAGAAAATGCCGGAGATCAATAAAAAAGACTATCCAGCTCTAGACGGATCGGATTCACCAGACGCAACCGGCGGAAGCACGGTCGAACCTGAACTGAATGATCCGACACAAGTGCAGGAAGATCAAGATAAGCCGGAGGATTCCAAGCAAGTGAATCCAAACACTACTGTATGGTTCTGGTTGAATATCATTATATTGATTGTTCTATTAATCCTGTTCGTGCTGTACTACGTAAGAAAAAGAAAACGTCAGCAAAAACTCGGGGTGAAAGATCACCGTTTGGCTGTCATTCATCATGTACAGTACATGGTGCAAATGTTAGAGAAAGAACAAATCGTTGCGAAGCTCCCTTCATTCGAAACGATACCTGAAGCAGTTGGCAATATCGATCCAAAACTTCGCCAAGAGGCGGAGGAAGGATTGAAAATTTATCAAAAAGCTAAATATAGTCCGCATGGCGTGACGGATGCAGAACGCGCGAAGATCGAAACATTATTTGCGCATGTTCATAGCGCTGTGAAGAAATCGGAAAAAGGGATTAAGAGATTACGGTTTATTGTGCGTCACCAATGAAAAAAGCACCGCTTTCGGCGGTGCTTTTTTAGTACCTGGAAACCGCAAAACGAATCCTTTCACACACGCTAAACGTATGAATAGTAGAGTAATGTTTGTTCCATAAAATAACCCAATTTGCCATCGAGTAGTACGTTAAATGATACAGGAGAGTGAAGTATGGAAACAGAAAAACGAATGGAATTAGTTAACGCAATTGTAGATGAAGTAAGACCACTATTACGAGGTAGTGAATCAAAAAAGTTAGTGGACTATGGGAGTGGTTCTGGTTTAGTTAGTTTAGAACTCACGGACTTAGTAGATTCTATAGTGCTCGTGGACTCTTCAAAACAAGCGTTACAGGATGCTGAAGATAAGATTAGTGCAAGAGGCATTACGAACTGCGAAGTCTTGTATTCAGATTTCACTGAAGAGATGCCCGAACTTAAGGCAGACATTGTGTTAGTATCACTAGTGCTACTTCATATTCCCGATACTACATTAATTTTGCAGAAGTTGTTTAGTATTTTACCCGATGATGGCCAGCTAATTATTGTTGATTTTGACAAAAATGAAAGAGTCAATCATCCGAAAATTCATAGTGGCTTTTCACATAAGGAATTAAAAAACACATTATCCGGGGTTGGATTTACGTCTAGTACATGTAAGACGTTCTATCATGGAGAACAGCTTTTTGCGAATCAAGATGCATCAATGTTTATAGCCACTAGTAGGAAATAAATTACTATATGAACTAGCTCGATTGCTTATTTCACGCAATCGAGCCATTTGGAAAACAGGAGGTAATAGAATGCCTACGTGTGAAAAATGTAATAATCAATGGAGTTGGAAACAAACAATCAAAAAGACGACCACATTGAACCCTGCCATGATTTGTCCATACTGCGGCGAAAAACAGTTTCAAACGCAAAAGTCCAAAGGGAAGGTGGCTATAGTCACTCCAATTGTTTTGTTTCCACTGATCATTCAAATGCTTTTTGATCTGCCAGAAGCTATCATACTTAGCTTATTTCCCACTTTATTCATTTTGGTTATCATTCTATATCCGTTTTTAGTGAAGTTAAGTAGCCAAGAGAAATACATAGGGGAATAGTGAGATTGTATAAAGCACCAGGTTCGGCTGCTATTCACTTGATTACATAGAAAAAACCATCCAACGCAAACGGAGAGACCCCGACAGCTTTAGATGGTTTTTCTTTAGGTTATATTTAGTGAAATGAAATTAGGGAATACGATTCTTTTAATTCCAATAGGCATTTGTATCTTCAATCATCGTTTTCGATGATTGCAAACCGCCGCCATAGAACCAGGCTTCGGTATCTAGATAAATTATATGGTCATTTTTATAAGCGTTTGTTCTTTTTACTAGTTCATTTTCAAACATTTCCTTTGTGCTATCATGAGCGGTATTTAACACTGCGCTACGATCCACAACAAAAATAATGTCTGGATTTTTTTCTGTTATATATTCAAAGTTAATGGATTGACCAAATTTGGCTTTTTCAATATTCTCATCCACGGCTTTATAGCCCGCTACATCATGGATGACTCCGCCGTAACGCGATCCTGGTCCATAAGCGCTTATTTTTCCTTCATTCACCATGACAATCAACGTTTTCGCATCTAGATCCTTTGTTTTCTCTTTAAGGGCATCAACTTTTTCATTTATTTCGGTTAGCTCTTGTTCAATTTGCTCTTCTTTATCAAATATATTTGCGATAGTTTCCATATTATGTGTAAGAGAATCCATATAGTTCGTGAAATCTACGCTCATATAAACAGTTGGAGCAATATCTGTAAATTCGTCATACATTTCGGCTTGACGATCCCCAATAATAATAAGGTCTGGTTTCATTCCATCAATTGCCTCAAAGTCTGGTTCCACTAAACTTCCTACATTCGTATACTCAGATCCAGCATATTTTTTTAGATACTCAGGTACGGCATTTTGTGGAACGCCTGCAACTTCAACACCCAGCGAATCTAACGTATCTAAAACGCCAAAATCTAGTACAACAATTTTTTCAGGCACTTTAGTCAAAACAACTTCTTGCTCATCGAGGTCATGCTTAATTTTTATTTCAGTCGATTCCGTACCTTCTTTATTAGTGCTAGACGATTCGTCCGCTTGTGTATCCGTTTCCTTCGATCCGCATGCGGAGATGACTAGCATACAGGCAAATATGAATACAAATAATGACCACTTTTTCATGACAATTACCTCTCTTTGTATAAAATTTTGAAATGACTACTGCTCCAAAAGTAAATCTTAATATGTATGGAATACCTATTATTTATTACAAAACAAGTATATAATTTTATCAGCTCTTCCTTTCTTTGTAAAATGGAGTCCATCCTTACCAGAACGTGTAGTAACGAATTATTACTAGCAAATAATAAGGAAAAGGCTACATTTAGTATACAATAAACAAATGATAATGACTATCATCTTCAAGTGGAAGTCCATGAGAAATAGTAGCATACATGAATTAGAGACTAAGTCCAATAGAGGATATTATAATTTATCATTATAATAATGGAATCTATAATGAATTCAAGGAGCAAGACAATGAAAGATTTTAATAACGCATTAGACTATATCAATCAAATCATGTATAAACCAAATAATTTACTTGTAGATTCTGTGCATGAAGAAAAGCAAAATGCTAAGTATGGAGCTGGTACATTTCAAATATCTTCTAGAACAGTTCGATTCAGGGTGGCAAATATAACACCTAGTAAAGTAGGGCAGTTTGTTGCGTTTTGGGAAAAGGATGAAAACAATAAAAATCAGCCGTATTCATATGAGGAAGCACCTGATTTGTTCGTGATCACTACATTTAAAAGTGCACATGAATTTGGACAATTTATTTTCCCGAAAGAAGTTATGTTCGAACAGAATATGCTTAGATCCAGTTCAACAAAAGGGAAAATGGCAATAAGAGTGTATCCAAGCTGGGATAGTCCCACCAGTAAACAAGCGATGAACACACAGCAATGGCAGCTACCGTATTTTATTGATATGCGGAACGTACACACAGGAACTGAGGACAAACTAATGGAACTGTATTCTTCTTAATTCACTACAATCGAGTGCTTGTCGTCAAGCGTATAATTCCGGCGTTATTCAAAGTTATTTCAAGATCTAGTGCCTAGGGAGTCCTTCTTTGCAGTTGCGTTGTGGTTGACTAGCCATAGTGACGCATCCTGCTACATCATTTATCGATGTTTTCCGATGAGTAGTCCTTTACCAGATGTGATTGTATCATGAGAGATTTATGCTCTTTTAGTAATAGGGCCAACAGATTGTATAAATATCAAATTAAATCCAACAATAGATATAAGCGACAAATTATTGATAAGGGGAGAAAAAAATGATTAATAAAATCGGTCAAGTTATGTTGTATGTTAACAATCAAGATGAAGCAGTGAATTTTTGGATTGAAAAAGTAGGGTTTATTGTAATTTCAGGTGAAGACAATGGTCAAGGAATGAGATGGATTGAAATAGCACCAACTAAGGAAGCCGAAACAAGCATTATACTTCACAACAAGAGAATGATTTCTGAAATGCAGCCAGATATGAATCTTGGCACACCTTCATTAATGTTTTTCTCGGAGGATCTCGATAAGTTGCACAGCACACTGTCAACTAAAAATATCACAGTCGGAGAAATTGTAACTATGCCTTCCGGAAAAGTATTCAATTTTGCCGATAGCGAACAAAATTATTTTGCAGTTATGGAAAAGAGTAAATAACTTCTAGTACCACGTCGCATAACAGAAGGCTCTTGAAATCACTTCAATAGAATTACTTGGCAATTGGATAGACCTAGTGAAAGAAGAGGTTTTATAACTTCTGGAAAATGTATTGGAAGTAAAAGTGAAATAAAGTGAAGAAATAACTATAATGAAAAACTAGAACGTAATAAAATTTATTCTACTTTAGATAAAACAAGAGATGATTAAAAGGTGAGATAAATGAAAAATAATAATGACTTAGTATCTCAAGAAATAAGAAATTTATTTGCCGACAATGCTGAATTTTGGATTATTCATGACATACAAGTTAAATACTTAGAAGAAACCATTGTTTTAAATTTAGTAAGTGTTAGTAATCAAGAGATTTTAAAAACATTTATTAAATTTCAACAAGTTATGTCACTGTTTATTTATCAAGACGCTGAAATAGAAACATATAGATTAAATAACTATAAAGAAAATGATCCTTTTTTACTTTCAGAAATTAGTTATCATCCTAATGGATTTGGAAAAATAAATATTAAGAGCCTAGAACCTGAATTACCAGAAATTGAATCTATAAGTTCTTCAACTAATTTCTATTTCCAAGTTAATAATAAAGATTGTTTTTTTATTGAAGCGAATTCTTTAATGATTAACGAAAAAGTGTATCGGGATTTAATCGTAGAGGAAGAAACTATTAAAAGTCCACATTAAATTAGAAAGTTTAATATAATATTTTTAAATTACCCTGCTAACACAAGGTAACTATGTTAGGTTCATAAAATCAACTTTCATCTATTTGACTTAAACAAGCGAATGCGATTCTTGTATAGGAAATCTGCACTCTATTCAGTAGTAGGGCCAAAAAGTACGAAAAAAGCGATTTGAACGGATTTAGAGAAAAAGATGAAAATATCTATACGCATTTGCTCCGTTCCCTCTGGTAAGTTTGGAAGTACGATAAAAAATTGCGTTAATTATCTCCAGAAGAGTTTGTTGAATTTACTAAAAGGGCTGTAAATATCGAGGAGTATAAAAGTTAGAATGAGGGAAAAGTACTTACATTTTTTTCTGAAAAATTTATTTAGAAAAAAATATATAAAGGAGTGCTTGGAATGAATGAAAAAGAGTCTACGAATAAAAACTTATTGAATACCACACTTACTTTTTTCGGGCTTATCTCTATTTATACACTTATTCTTAATCCAGATGTAGGTATAAAAGAAATAAGTTTAATGTTGTTTTTTACACTGGTTTTTTGGCTACTTAATAAGTTTTAAGAAAAGAGAAAAGATCAGAAAAAAACACACTTACTTTTTATGGTATTATCATCTGGAATAATATAAAGAATAGAGGTAGATTAAGATACAATAGATTTCAACAATCGGTCCATTTGTTGGAAATTAAAATAGCGGAGTCAATATGAGGTGGTCTTTTGGTGAAAAAAGCTTTAAGTTCGCCTTAATATTTTTTGTGCTGATAACGCTCTGGAAGTGGTTTTCTACTTCAGGAATTCAATGGCTTGAGAATACAATCTTAACTATTGGGGTTACGTTAGTGTCTACGTTTGTAGATTGGGCAAGTAAACCTCATGAGTACAAAAAGAGAAGTGATTAGTTTATGTTATGTAAAGTATTACCTTTTCTTCAAGCGGGCCATTTTGTAGCAAAATGACGTAAATATTAGGGGTTGATTTACCATGTGGAAAAAGATGTTAATAATTTTCACGGTGGCAATTGGGGGTTTTATGCTTTCGTTGACGATTAATAGTTTGGGCGACACAGGTAATAAAATAATGCACTTCGGAGGAGGTTTGTTGATGTTCTCGGGCATCATAACAGCCTTTCAAATGAATAGAGATAAATAAACCGTATTGAATTATTCGGTATTAATTAACTGCATAAGCTTAGTGCCTCAAACGGGCCAGATTGAAAATCAACAAGGATGTGAAAAATATGATATTTATTCAGGTTTTAATAATTCTGATATGGATTATACCAATAGTCATTTTTACAAATATGTACTTAAGAATGGATAAGGAAGATCAAGTTAAAATTAGAACTGAATTAAAGCGTCCTTCTGGTTATCTTGGCTTAGGAGTCCCGATTTTAGGGGCATTACTGTTGCTTACTGGCATTTTTTTAGCAACGAAAGTAATTCAACATATAGGAGTCATATTGTTGCTTGGTAGTTGGTTTGCAACGTGCGTTATAAGTTGGAAAAAAGGAAATACAAGTCCTATGACAAGTGCAGCACTTGCACTCTTAGGGTTTGCAGGTTTTATAGCTTATAGTTATTTGATTTAAGCAATCGGGCGCATTAACGGCATAAGCTTAGTGCCTCATTCGGGCCAATTTCTGGTATTTGGGGATTGGTGAATTTGTAGTAATTTGAACTAATTGTTATTGAATTTAAACACCATTTTCAAGTGTTAAATAAAGGGAGGGAGTCAATGTTTCCTACATTAGAGACGGACAGATTAGTATTACGAGAATTAACAAATGAAGATGCAGAAGGTATTTTCGCTTGTTTTTCTAATAATGAGGTAACACGTTTTTACGGACAAGAAAAATTAAAGAGTATTGAGGAAGCAGAAAAAATTGTAGATTTCTTCTCAAAAAACTATGGTGAAAAAAAAGGTATACGATGGGGCATTGAGCGAAAAGGAACCACAGGCATAATTGGAACAATTGGCTTCAATGTTTGGTCTCCAAAACATAAACGAGCTGAAATTGGTTACGAAATTCATCCAGAACAGTGGAGAAAAGGATATACTTCAGAGGCTGTATCTAAAGTTCTTTCATATGGCTTTGATGTTATGGGTTTAACTCGTATAGGTGCCGTTGTATTTATTGATAATGAAGCATCGAATAAATTATTGGAAAAAGCAGGGTTCCAAAAAGAGGGGATTTTAAGAGACTATATGTACCAAGATGGAAAACCATATGATACATATGTTTACTCTCTCCTTAAGAAGTAATCTTTTAGAATAGGGCGCTATAACATGATTAAAAGATCGCCCTTGGGTCATTAATGCTAACTTAGACGAGGAAGGGTTGCATTGAAAAAGATTATTGTTGTTCTATCAATTTGTATATTAATTGTGTTTAGTGGTTGTTCGGATAAAGACGAAGGCAAGTTCACAGTTGGCGCTATGTCTACTAACGTTTTCCCTTCAGGTAGCACCTACTCTTTGGTCTTACCTTTTGAATGGTCTGGAAGCCAACCTGCCGTTATTGACTCCATTAAGATAGTGGTTGGCGATGCAGAGATACAAGATACAGAGGGTATTTCTTACAAGTTTTATGGTGGACGTCCAAATAAACCTGTTGGAGTTTATCCCGAAGATATTGAATATGCTATAGGTGTAGAACAAAATATCAAAGGATATGAGATAAAAGACGAAGGAACTCTTATTCTGAAAGTGAAATTAAACAACGTAAATAAAAATGACAATAGGCAGATGGAAATTCATTATAGCGTAAACGGAGAAGAAAAAGAGCAAACAATATCGACGTCAACTTTAGAAGAGCTTTCAACCAAATAATTCATCAAACGGGCCATTTTGTTAAAAAACATGTTTTACAAGATAGAGCAACAATTACTAAGATAAACTTGGAGGTTGAAAGAATATGAAACAATTGGGGACGCTATATTTTTTCTGTGGGAAAATGGGTGCAGGAAAATCAACTAAATCAAAACAAATGGCATCAGATAAACATGCCGTACTATTATCTGAGGATGAATGGCTTTCATCTTTTTATCCCAATCAAATCGAATCATTTGAGGACTATCTAAAATTTTCAGCACAGATCAAGCCATTGGTGGGAAAGCATGTCCAAAATATATTAAGTGTCGGTACAGATGTAGTGATGGATTTCCCAGCTAACACTCAAAAGCAGCGTGAATGGTTTTTGGATATGGTGTTAGATGTCAATGCAAATCATCAACTAATTTTCCTTAATCTAACTAACGAGCAATGCTTACGTCAAATTGCACAAAGGCGTAAAGAACAACCCGAAAGAGCAGATTTTGATACGGAAGCGGTGTTTACTCATGTTACTAACTTTTTTGAAGCACCAGAAGCCTCCGAGGGTTTAAATATTTTAGAGTTTAGTGGAAAAGAATAACAAGACGTTCAACGCGACATTGCGGCACACTTAAACAATAGGGCGCGATTGTTGGTGCGAAATGTTCCTAACTCAAATGAAATGTGGTCACACAATTTCGGTAAAGGTTAGGCAGTTTAAAGTTTTCTAAAACTGAAGGATTATATCGAGAAGTCGAATGAGGAGGTAACGCTCTGAAAGGCTTCCCCTGCGTCGAGTAGCACGCTGATTAGTAAGGAAAAGTGTGTTATAAGATCGGCTACATAGGCGTGAGAATTTACCGTAACAAGTTTGGCTGACGAAAGCCTACCCGATGGGGTGGTGTAAA
>NZ_PDZB01000013.1 GCF_002743335.1 Sporosarcina sp. P32b | reverse complement strand
GACAGTTCTTCTACTTCTTTTTCAAAAAGTACAAAATCAGTATTACCAATTCACGGATCTTCTTCCCCTTAGAACCACAACCAAAATAAATACCACTCAGTAGCGCAGGCACAACTGCGGGGTAGGCCGTGGCCGGGAGACAACTGGCAGCACCACCGCCAGCTGGCTCCTGGCTGTAGGCAATCCCCCACGTGCCTGCGCGGGTCTAGAAAGCAGACACTCACCAACTTCAATGCCCGTCAGCCGGTCGAGAGACGCCCCAACGTAAAGTGACAAAGACCCGTATCCGCATAGTCTTTCCGCCAACCGCGTTTCCAGGTTGGGTAAGGTTCGAATTTGTCCTACTTAGAACCACAACCAAAGTAAATACCACTCAGCAGCGCAGGCACAACTGCGGGGTAAGGCCGTGGCCAGGAGACAACTGGCAGCACCACCGCCAGCTGGCTCCTGGCTGTAGGCAATCCCCCACGTGCCTGCGCGGGTCTAGAAAGCGGACACTCACCAACTTCAATGCCCGACAGCCGGTCGAGAGACGCCCCAACGTAAAATGACAAAGACCCGTATCCGCATAGTCATTCTGCCAACCGCGTTTGCAAGTTGGGTAAGATACGCAATTAATCATTCTTAGAGCCACAACCAAAGTAAATACCACTCAGCAGCGTAGGCACAACTGCGTGCGTCTAGAAAGCAGACACTCACTAACTTCAGTCCCCCAACAACCAGTCGAGCAACGCCCCAACAGAATGACGTGACCAACGATGCCACCCACTCTATAATTACGATCAAAAAATCCTGCCGCTCTTTCTTCCATTGTACCGAAAGAAAAGAGAGACAGGAACCGTTAACCTTTATTCTTTTTTACCCTCACCATGCACACTAGAAAAACTTCTGAAGTCGTCCTCCACCTTCCGCGTCAACCTGCGCTCAAACCATTTCCCTACCAACCACAGCAAGAAAATCACGACAAACATAATCAGCGTACGGATCGGTTGCGTGACGAGTGCGCGCACATCATAGCCGATAAACGTAATCATCATGATCATCACGAGCTTCCCAAGCATCAAGACAAACAAGTAATTCTTCTTGTTCATATTCGACAAGCCCGCCACGAGATTTACCAAAGCGGAAGGCGTAAAAGGAAAACAAATTAAGACGAATAACGGACCGAAGCCATTACGCTCTACCCATTGAATCAGTTGTTGCACTTTTTTGGGACGGGTCAGGAACGAGAAGAACTTGTTGCCACCAAATCTACGGACGAGCAAGAACACGACATACGAACCCGCTACCGTTCCAGCCCAGGAAAGTGCAAAGCCTAGCCAAAAACCGAATGCGATGGCATTGGCGATTACAAAGACGAAGAGCGGCAGAAACGGTAGGAATGCTTCCAAAAACGTTGGAATTAACCCCATAAAAAAACCTAGCGCCTCATACTGCTCTGCTAGTTCCTCCACTTTATCAATTGATAGCCATTCATTCATCGCCAACACCCTCACTGATTTCATAATTTTTAGTCATAATGCTGTAGAATTTGTTGAATTATAGTATACTAGCTCCAAGATTGGTAAAAGAAAGATGGGCTGCCTAATGAATACAACCTTTTCCCAAGGCCTGAAAGCAGGGTCGAGTATTGCCATCGGCTATTTTCCCGTTGCGCTTACGTTCGGACTGCTCGCAAAAACGACTGGCCTCTCTATTATTGAAGCAACCGCAATGAGTCTATTCGTCTACGCAGGAGCGGCTCAATATATGGCGCTCAGCTTACTCGCAACCGGCGTTGCTCCGTGGCTCATAGTGACGAATACATTTATTGTCAATATCCGGCACTTCCTCATGACAGCTGCCCTAAGTGAAAAAGTGGAACCTGCGCCAAGATGGAAGAAAGCGATCTATGCGTTTGGTATTACGGATGAAACATTTTCTGTTCTCGCCACGCAAAAGAATCGACAGATTACGACCGCTTTTGCATTTGGTGTTGCCTTGATTGCCTATAGTAGTTGGGTGATTTTCACAGCAGTAGGTCACGTCATTGGGGCCAACTTACCACAGTTTCTACAACAAGCGATGTCTGTTGCGCTGTATGCAATGTTCATCGGTCTGCTCGTCCCGTCTATGAAAGGCAATCGTAAAGTGGTGTTGCTTGCAGCGATTGCGGCAGCTATTCACTGCGCGCTCTATTACACGCACCTATTATCAACGGGCTGGTCGATATTGGTAGCGACGCTTATGTCCGCTATATTTGTTGAGATTCTATATGTAAAAAGTACTAAAAACGTCGAACGCTTTACCGAACAGAAGGAGGTAAACTGATGGGATCTACTTATTGGTGGATGTTACTCGGCATGGCCATCGCCACGTATGTGCCACGAATGATTCCGTTAACCATTCTTGATGGCAAGGAATTACCGCCAATCGTCAGTGGCGTGTTGCGCAATATTCCCTTTGCAGTACTCGGTGCACTAATTTTTCCGGCCATTATACATATCCAAGATGATATCCTTTTCGGTATACTAGGTGCCGTGATAGCGTTCGCTTTAGCCTTCATCGGCCTCGACGTGATGTTTGTTGTGATTGGTACAATTGCGGCGCTCGCTGTGTATAGTTTATTTTAACTCTTATTCTCACTATTCCCCAATACCTAGACGATTAAAACAGCAACTATCTATTATTCGTAACAAAAAAGCGGTTTTCAAAGCATGTATGCTCTTTGAAAACCGCTTTTCTTCACTCCTCGGCTTGATTCAGTCGCGCGTTTTTCACCATGCGCGACGCAAACCAAAAACCTACTGTTAGTGATACAGCATCCGCCACATACAACATCCAGTTATGCGTATACCCTGCATAGACGGAAGCTGCAATGAGCGATACTGTCAAAATTAATCCAACGACGTGATGAAATGTCACGCGCGTAAAAAACACAACTAATATCCCTGGCAACAACATCGCAAACATCAACTTCGTTTCGAAATCATGCATATTGTTCTCCCCTTTTATCGCACAACGACAATACCTAGACGGAAGTGATCGTGACGGAACAGCACTTGTTGCTTCAAACGTACTTCTTTATCGCGGCCGATAACTTGTAAACGACAGTGTGCAGCATTGACTTGGATCGCATCATACAGTTCATCTTCATTATGAATCGAAATCCCGTTCACCGACTTGATCAAATCACCTGGGACAATGCCCATTTTCTCTGCTGGTGAATCGGCAAGAACCGCTACTACATAGACACCTTCTGATTGAGGCACTAACAATACTTGCTTGTTGCGTTCTGATAATGAAATCATAGCGCTCAACAAGATACGGCATAAGGCGCCCGCAAGCAGTGCCGCCCAACCAAGTACCGGCATCCAAATCGCGCCAATACCTACCACCACGACAGCTACACCGAGCCAAGCGATTGCTTTCCCCATCTTAGGGAGTAGTACGTCTGGGAACGTAGATCGCACTAGTTGAGAGAATCCGATCACTAGAGGAACCGGAATGAATGAAAACTGCTCTGAGCCTAACGTGAATTGCGGCCAGTATGGAGCAAATTCCGCTACCATATGTCCAGGTACTAAAAATACCACTGGCACGAGCCAAAGTAACTTCGACTGATAAATTGCACCACGCATTCCGCGCTGTGTCGGAACGAATGTTGGAGACGTATGACGCGCCGCATGACGACGAACTAATAAGCCCTCCGAGATTACTAGTAATCCTGCAATAATCGGTACCGTTATAGCTAATGTACCGAAGAAGTCCAGGTCTTCCTGAACAAACCATGTGCCGATTGAGAAGTCTCCCGCAAATCGATCCAATGCCCATAGCGCAAAAAACGCAATCGTTGCATAGTAGATCGGTGATGCTAGTTTGTAGGAGAATGATACAATAACGAGCAACATGACGATGGATAAAATGATGATCCAGTTAAAGTCGACGATTAACCCTATGCCTGCGATTAGAATCGATAGGACAAAACCGTGCAACCAACCTACAGAAAGAATGTGTTTCATTTCAGTGGAACCTTTGTTTATACCCACATTGAAATCTGTCCGCTCACGGCTTACTCGTTTACTACCCAGCATATAGGCAGCTACTAAAGCAATTAGCCAGACTGGATTCAGAAAAAAGTAAAGTAATGCATCTTTTAAATTAAGTAATAGTTCGCTAGACATCTTCTGTCACCTTTCTCGCTTGTCTTTACAGCTCTTTTCTTCATTGTACAAAAAAAGAAGGAAAATAGCGAGAGAGTTCTTAAGGAAGTTCCAAATTAAGCTAAATTGCACAAAGAAAAAAGAGGCCGTTCGCGCGTGTCCCGTTACCAAGACCTTGCCGAACCGCCCCTGCTATTATTTTTCCAGTTCATTGACGAGGAAATCGACCGCCATCCGCAACTGTTTGTCGTTCTTTGGCTCTGCTCGATATTCTTCCGCAGCTGTTTTTAAAGCCATGAAAAATTCTCTATCCATATCATAGCCTTCCTTAATTTCATACTCCGTACGGAATGACTGTACGGCTTCTGCTGTTTCACGATCGAAATAGCCATCCGTTCTGCCTGGGCGATGATCAAATGCTTTGAGCATGCGTTGCGCATAAGCGACTTGGTCATTGAAATGCCCTTCCTTCATCGTGTCCGTTACCATCTGTAAGTGCTCCGTGAATAAGGTGTTCTGTTTGACTTCAATATCTGCTGTGACCCCTTTGCCATGAATCCATTTCTCTTTAGGCGTCAGCCATTTACTTGTCGACAGCTTCAATTCTCCGCCGTTCGATAATTCCATCGTCTCCTGTACCGTTCCTTTTCCGAAACTCGTCGTGCCGATAATCTCGCCACGTTTCAGATCTTTGATCGCTGCACTCAATACTTCACTCGCCGATGCGCTGCCGACATCTTGTACGACGACAATCGGAATTTGTTTCAAGCGTTCATGGAATGAAAGATTCTCGTCTTTCTCCGTTGAGACAGGTGTTAAATTCCCTTTTGCATCTTGCATCACGACGAACGTTCGATCTTCTTCCAATAGACTACTGGAAATTTCGGATACAGCCTTCAAATAGCCGCCTGGATTTCCACGTACATCAATGATGATTGCCTGAGCACCTTTTTTAATGACGTCAGACGTAGCCTTTTGCCACTCTTTGGATGTCTCTTCACCAAACATGCTTAGCGCTATGTACCCGAGCTTAGCATCCCGTTCTTCAATCAGGTGATGCGATACAGACTGCACGGGCATATGATCGCGTGTGATCGTGTATTCCATATGCTTATCCGCTTCAGGTCGGAAAATGGTCAACTTCACTTCCGTCCCTTTTGCACCGCGTATCGTATTGACTACATCGCGTAAAGTTTCATTGGCCAAACGCTCGCCATTGACACGTACAATTTCATCATACGGCTGTAATCCCGCCTTTTCTGCAGGGCCCCCTTTAATTGGCGCTACGATAATATACTTGCCGTTCGTCCGTGTTACTTCCGCACCAATCCCTACACGTGATCCCGCGAGTGATTCCCGGTGAGACTCCGCTTCTTGACCGGTCAGATACGTCGAATACGGGTCGCCGATTGTATCGGTCATTCCACGCAACGCCCCTTCAATCAGCTCGTCCTTCTTGACTGGGTATACGGCTCTCTCCTGAATCTTTTCAAACACCTCATCCACTACAGGCAACTTACTGATCGACTCATTCTTTACAGCTTCTTGCTTACCACAGCCGTTAAGCCATATGATGCCGATTAGTAATAACACCCCCACCAAAAAAAGCCTGCTCTTACGCATTCATAACCTCCTCCTCTCTTCACTATATGAAGGGAGACAAGAAGTTACGACACGAGAACAGACTCTTTTTTCAGTCCATGGAATCGACTAATTCATTCAATGTTTTTTCATCTAATGGTCCAATGACTTTTTGTGCAATGCGCCCTTGCGTATCAATCATATACGTTGTTGGCATCGACATCACACCATATTTATGTGTGACTTCCGCCGTTTTATCTAGTGGAATCGGGAAGCTTAATTCATACGAATCTACAAAGGTTTCTACTTCACCTATACCACGTCTCTCAGATTCCGTCACATTGACAGCGATCAGTTCTACTTGGTCTTCTTCCGTCAGTTTCGAATAAAAGCTTTCCATATGCGGCATTTCTGCTTTACATGGAGGACACCATGTTGCCCAGAAATTCAAAATAACCTTCTTTCCTTTCAACTCGGAAAGCGTCACTGTTTCGCCTGCAAGTGTTTCAAGTATAAAGTCTGGTGCAGGTGAATATTGCTCCAAACCTTCTTCTTCCCCTTGCAATGCATTTTCTGGATTTACTTGTGAGATCGGTGCTTCCACAGGATCTTTCTGTCCAACTGTATTTTGCACCATGATGAAGATCAATGTACCGATCACGAGTGCCGTAATCATATAGCCAAGCGTTTTCTTACTCACTCTACCTCTTCCTTTCCACTTATCGGTTGCGCCGTAGCTCGCTCTACTCCCCACATGAACAAACCGATGAAAATAGTCGTGATGAATGCTGTATTCAGTAAATTTCCTTGAATAGCGGATACGAGAAAATGAACCGCTACCAAGACAAATGCAAGTTCGCTCACTGTATTGATTTTCTTTTGTTCACTCCACCACGACAATACAAAGACCGCGACAAATAAAAGAATCGTTGTGCTTTTCACTACCAAATTACCTTCATTTAGAAAGGCCATAGCGATTTGATAGATAGCTTGCCAACAGATCAACGCAAGCAATAGCGTCCATTTATCGATACGCTTCCACTTCTCTTTATATACTTGTCGGAGCATCCATAATCCGGCTACGACTAGCCCGAGTATCCAGCCTACTGTTCCCCCGTGGAAATAAAGAATGGACAGTGGATTTTTTATAACCATAGAGAAATCAGTTACTATCACAGATAACTTCCAAATGATCACGACATTGAAAAATAGATCACCGACTCGCGCGCCATGTACTTTACCAAAGTATAAGCGAATGAAAAGATAGGTCACTAGGAAACCCGCAATGAACGCAATCCATGATGACGGCATCGTAATCGAACCGATTGGATAGTACTGCGTAACCGGCATCGTCAATCCCCCTATTCTTTCTATGAACGTATGAAAACCCACCTTTTCAGGCAGGTTTTCATTTCATGCTATATTAAAAAGAAACGTAATGCAAAGGGTTGACTGCACTAGGACCTGTGGCAGAGAAGTTTCCTACGTGCACTTCAAAATGCAAATGTGGACCTGTAGAGAAACCTGTCGAACCGACCGCTCCAATTAATTGACCTTTATCGACAGATTGTCCTGAGCTTGTACCAACCGTTGAAAGGTGCCCATATACAGTCGTCAAAATTTGACCTTTCATGGAGTGCGTAATCATGACCACATTACCGAAACCTTCCATACTACCCGCGTACGATACGACTCCATCTCCCGCTGCTACAACCGGAGTTCCTGTCGGTGCGCTTATATCCATTCCACGGTGTTGCTTTTTCACTTTCGATATCGGGTGAGTCCGCCAGCCGAATCCTGAACTAAAACTACCCGTTGTCGGCTTTGTCCAAGACCCGCTTGAAACAGGCGGAGTGGCACTTGAACTTGAAGAGGCACCTGCAGAAGCACCTGAACGACTAGAAGCTGCAGCCGCTGCTGCTTCCGCTGCCAATCTTTCCTGCTGTAACTTGTGCTTTCTTGCCTGCTCTTTACGAGCGACTTCCGCTAAACGATTTTGTTCTGCGATAATTTTCTTTTCCAGTTTTGAACTGAATGCTACCGTTTCGCTATATTCTTCTTCTAATGCGCCTTTTTCACCCGAAAGTTTTTCTTGGCTTCTTTCGAGTTCTCTAACTACATCTCTTTTTTCAAGCTTTTGGTTATGCAGTTCATCTTTCATTGCTTGAATTTTTTTCTTGCGCTCTTCTTGTTCAGCTAACTTCTCCTCAACAAGCTTCTTTTCTTCTTCAAGCAACGCCATATCATCTTCTTGTTGTTGAATGATTTTTCGGTCTGCATCCATCAATGTAGAAACTGCCGAGAAACGGTCAATGAAATCCGCGAAACTGTTAGCGCCAAGAAGTACGTCCAAATAACTGACTTTATTTCCCTTGACTTGCATCACGCGAACACGCTCACGCAATACTTCGTCTCGCTGTTGGATCCGAATCTCTAATTCTTTAATAGAAGCTTGAAGTTCTTCAATTTCAATTTTGGTCTGATTCATTTCTGCAATGATCCGATCCATGTTTTGATTGGTCTCTTCAATTTTGTCATTCAGTTTTTTGATTTGAGTGACCAGCACATCGACTGCCGACTGCTTTTCCTGTATTTGTGTCTCTTTTTTCTGGATAGTAGAATCTAAATTTTTCTTCTTCACTTCTGCTGCATTTTTTTCATTCTGCAAATCTTTCAGAGAGTCCGCGAATACATCTACACTGCCAACCGTTGTGGTAAGCAAACAAACCGCAAGGACACTTGAAATGATTCTATGTCTTTTTATCAAATCCGAGTTCTCCCCTTAGTAAAAATTACGATTTTAAGAATTTCCTAACTGACATGAAACTACCCCAGACGCCAATAAAGACGGCAACGAATAGCAGTAAAAAGTTTAATTGTAATAGGAACGGGTTAGGATCGAGCAAATGGAATAATTGGTTTTGCAAACGTCCTTCCCAGAAATCATACAATTTCGAATAAAATATCGTCATGAGGGTCATCGGAAGAATCGCACCGAAGATTCCAAGCCACACGCCTTCAAGCATGAAAGGAATCCGCACGAAACTATCTGTTGCACCGACCAATTTCATAATATCGATTTCAGTTCGTCTTGCCACAATGGTAAGTCGAATCGTATTCGATATGAGGAACATGGCCGTAAACAGTAACGCCAATATTAAGCCCAGTCCGATGTTTCGTCCTATTTTCAAGACGTTGAAAAGTTTTTCTACCTTACCTTCACCGTACTCTACGTCAAATGTATACGTGTACGTGGCGATTTCATTTGCGATGGATGCCGTGTTTTTCGGATCATCCGCTTTGACATATAATGCATCACCGAGGGGATTGTCTTGTTTGTAGAGCGCTAACTCATCACCGAAAGATTGAATCATTCGCTCCAATTCCTGTTTTCTTGAGGAATACTTGACTTCGGCAACACCTGGGGTCTCTTTAACTTCCTTCAATAGATCCTGGACTTCTTCTTGACTAGCTCCTGGTTCCGCGACTACTTTGATTTCCACATCATTTTCGATGTTGTCAGCCAATTGATTTAAGTTCATCATGATGACAATGAAAACGCCAATCAATAATAAAGTCACGGTAACAGCGCTTACCGATGCAAAGGTCATCCAGCCGTTTCGACTAAGACTTTTGAAGCTTTCCCGTATATGACGTCGTACTGTTCTAGATTTCATTGGAGTATTCTCCTTCGTTCTCATCTCGTGTGATGAGTCCGCCTTCGATCTGTATCACGCGATGTGGTTGATTATCCACAATATCTTTATTGTGTGTAGCCATAATGATCGTGGTGCCTTGTGCATTTATCCGTTCAAAAATCTTCATGATTTCCCATGAAGTCTCTGGATCTAAATTCCCTGTCGGTTCGTCTGCAATGACAAGCTTCGGTTGATTGACGATCGATCGTGCAATCGACACGCGTTGCTGTTCTCCACCTGACAGTTCATTTGGAAACATTCTCGTTTTCTTGGTGAGCCCTACTAATTTCAGCACTTCTGTCACTTTTTGACGAATTACGCTCGGTGATTCTTCGATTACCTCCAGCGCATACGCAATGTTTTCGTAGACAGTCAGTTTAGGCAGAAGTTTAAAATCCTGAAATACTACGCCGATTTGTCTTCTCAAATAAGGGACATCTCGTCTATGCATCTTTGTCAGTTCCGTATTGTTAAAGTAAATCAATCCGCTAGACGGGACTTCTTCACGATACATCATTTTAATGAACGTGGATTTACCTGCTCCGCTTGGCCCGACAACATACACAAACTCCCCTTTTTCGATTTCGACATGAATTCCGTTAGAGGCTACAACACCATTCGGGTACTTTTTGTATACATTTTTCATTACAATCATACATCATAACCACCTGAATTTTGTTTTTCTCTCATATTCGCCATTTTTATTATAGCATGGGCTTTACTCTATCATGTATTACAGTTATGTATCAATTGATCAAGCAAGCGAAATAGTAAAAAATAGTAAATTTTACGGATTTATGTACAAAAAAGATCGTCTCCAAGAAAATCTTGGAGACGATCGGAATGTTCATTATTTCTTTTCAGCTAACCAAGCAGCAACTGCATCTGCTTCTTCGCCTTGAATAATACCAGGAGGCATAGCGCCTTTACCGTTAACGATCACGTCGTGGATTTCTTCTTCAGAAAGTGATGCACCAATTTTATCAAGTGCTGGACCTGCTCCACCTTCTAAGTTTCCTCCGTGACATGACGCACAGCTTTGTTGTACAACTGCTTCTGCATCTACATCAGTAGTAGCTGCACCGTTGTCGTTTGCAGCATCGTCTTTTGGTGCAGCGTTATCGTCGCCACCACCACAAGCGCCAAGAACTAGTGCCGCTCCGAAGAGTGTAGCTAATAGTTTGTTCTTCATGTAATACCCTCCCTTTTATTAAAATTTTTCTAACATAAGTAGTATACCAAATATCCATCGATTTATGGTGAATAGTGATGACAAAGTTACAAATTATCAAGGATAATCATGGTTTTCGTCTGTTACACCCCATAAAAAGACGGTTTGGTAGTAAGTACATATATAGTATTGACCAAATTTCTAGTTAGTAAACATTACATTTGGTCACATGATTAAAATAGCGAGGAAATTCAGCCTCTACCACGGGATTTAAAGTGAATAAAGATAACTCTTTGTCATAGTCTGTAATATTGTAACCTCTTTGTAATATTCCACGTGTAATTGTGACAAGAGTTCACATACAGAAACAATTATAAGACACGTTTTCATTTAAAGTAACCATTTTCAATTTAAACAAGAGAAAAAACTCCATGAATTTTTTTATAAAAAGTAAGCAAAAGGGTAATGTTTTATCATTACCTAAATCCTTCATTAAATACACAAGTATCTTATCTTTAAAAATTAACAGCCAAGCCAACTGATTATGAACTGTACTAATTGCCACCCACCTACATTGTAGGGATTTACGCGTAGGAGGGGCGACTCCCAGAGGATCAGCTCACCGCGAGCCCTCAGGAGAGCGTCCCCTCCGGAGTGTAAATCCCCCGCCCCAACAACCATTCCAGCCTCTCTACCTCCAAACCCACAATGTATCTACTTATATTAATTAAAAAACAGCCGAACCAAGTCATTAAAAAATGACCTGCCCAGCTGCCTTTATATGTTTAAGAAATTCTTGAACGCAAATACGCATTGATAAACTGGTCGATCTCGCCATCCATCACAGAACTAACGTTACCCGTCTCCTCATTCGTACGGTGATCTTTCACCATCGAATATGGATGGAAAACATAAGAGCGAATCTGACTACCCCAACCAATTTCCTTCTGCTCGCCACGGATATCCGCCAAGCGTGCTTCCTCTTCCTCTACGCGAATCTGATAAATCTTCGCCTTCAAAAGATTCATCGCACGTTCACGGTTCTTGATCTGTGAACGTTCAGTCTGACACGTAACGACTGCACCCGTTGGAAGGTGAGTCATACGCACAGCAGAGTCCGTCGTGTTAACGTGCTGTCCGCCGGCGCCACTTGAACGATACGTATCAATCTTAATATCTTCTGTCTTTAGATCCAATTCGATATCGCCTTCAAACTCCGGCATCACTTCAATGGAAGAGAATGAAGTATGACGTCTACCGGAAGAGTCAAATGGTGAGATCCGAACAAGTCGGTGTACACCTTTCTCCGCTTTCAAGTAGCCGTAGGCATTATGCCCTTTGATTCCAAGTGTGACCGACTTTACGCCAGCTTCGTCACCTGCTTGATAGTCGAGCGTCTCAACTTTAAAGCCATGGTGCTCTGCCCAGCGCGTGTACATACGAAGCAGCATCGATGCCCAGTCTTGAGACTCGGTGCCGCCCGCGCCTGAGTGTATTTCAACTACTGCACTATTTTTATCAAACTCATCGCTTAATAACATTTGAAGATCGAATTGATCCATCTTCTTTTTAAACTCTTTTAATTCGGATATCAGGTCGTCTTGTAACTCTTCATCTGCTTCTTCACGTAGCAGTTCAAGCGTCATCTCTAGATTTTCTTGCGTATCACTCAACTCGTGATATTCGCCTACTACATCTTTTAATGCATTTGATTGTGAAATAACTTTCTGAGCTGCATCTTGATCGTCCCAGAAGCCTGGCTCCATCATCATTTCATCTAACTCCTGCATGCTAGTCTCTTTGTTTTCTAAGTCAAAGAGACCCCCTGAAGTCCACTAATTTCTTAGCGGTTTTTTCTAACTCGTTGCGAACATCGGATAATTCCATCATAATTGTTTCCTCCTGAGTGGTTGTTTCTCGTTATGCTTTGCCGTGACAGTTCTTATACTTCTTGCCACTGCCACATGGACAAGGGTCGTTGCGGCCGATATTAACAGTACGTCGGATTGGCTTTTTAGCAACCGGCGCGCCATCTTCTTTCGGATTGTTCGCTTGACCTTTTGCTACTTCTTCGCGCTCCAAGTTATTGCGAATTTCTGCCTTCATGACATACTTCGTCGCATCGTTTTCGATGGAAATTAGCATATCTTCAAACATCGCAAATCCTTCTGCTTGGTATTCACGAAGTGGGTCACTCTGTCCATATGCACGTAAATGAATTCCGTTACGAAGCTGGTCCATCGCATCGATATGATCCATCCACTTGGTATCAATCGCACGCAACAAGACAACCTTCTCAAATTCACGCATACGCTCTTCGGACATTTCTTGCTCTTTCTCATTATAGCGCGCAATAACCAATTCGTGAATAAATGTTTGCAACTCTTCTGGTGTTTTACCTTCTAAGTCTTCGATCGTCACAGTATCCTCAGCTAATAAGTTCGCTTCCAGATAGTCTTTCAACCCTTTAGAATACACCGTATTGTCTGCCGTGTGGATCGCCACTACGCGTTCAATAACGGAATTCAACATATTCTCAAGAACTGGGCGAATATTTTCTGAACCAAGTACCTCATTACGCTCTTTGTAAATCACTTCACGCTGCTGACGTAGTACATCGTCATACTGCAATAAACGTTTCCGTGAATCAAAGTTATTCCCCTCTACCCGTTTCTGAGCAGATTCAACTGAGCGTGATACCATTTTCGACTGGATCGGTGTTTCATCGTCCATACCGAGTTTTGTCATCATGGATTTCATTTGTTCAGAACCGAAGCGTCGCATTAATTCATCTTCTAATGAAAGATAAAATTGCGTAACACCTGGGTCACCTTGACGCCCTGAACGTCCACGAAGCTGATTATCAATACGTCGTGACTCATGCCGCTCCGTACCGATGACCGCTAAACCGCCAACGTCCTGGATATGATCACCCAGTTTAATATCCGTACCACGACCAGCCATGTTCGTTGCGATCGTTACGGCACCTCTTTTACCAGCGTCTAGAATGATTTCGGCTTCCCGCTCATGATTTTTCGCGTTCAAAACATTATGCGGAATGCCGTATTTTTTCAAGAAAGCGGAAATAATTTCTGACGTTTCAATCGCTACCGTACCGACGAGCACCGGTTGGCCCTTTTCGTGTCGATCTCGAATATCTTCCGCTACCGCTTTATACTTTCCATCCATCGATGCAAAGATCAAGTCTGGACGGTCATCACGAGCAATCGGTTGATTGGTCGGGATCGCGATAACGTTCATATTATAAATGTTGCGGAACTCTTCTTCCTCTGTCTTCGCTGTACCCGTCATCCCGGACAACTTTTCATACATACGGAAATAGTTCTGGAACGTAATCGTCGCAAGTGTCATCGACTCGTTCTGAACTTCAAGTCCTTCCTTCGCTTCAATCGCTTGGTGCAAACCGTCACTATAACGGCGGCCTTTCATCAAACGTCCTGTGAAGGAGTCGACGATGACTACTTCGCCTTCTTCTACCACATAGTCTACGTCATTATGCATACTTACATGCGCTTTCAATGACTGATTGATGGCGTGGTTGAGCGTCACGTGTTGCAGATCGAATAGGTTATCAATGCTGAACGCCTTCTCAGCCGCTTCAATACCTTGCTCCGTTAACACAACACCTTTAGTTGATTCATCGAATGAATAATCTTCTTCTTTTTTCAGCGTGATCACAAAGCGATTGGCTAAGCGATATAATTCCTGTGCTTTCGCTGCCTGACCCGAAATGATCAGCGGCGTACGTGCCTCATCGACTAAAATGGAGTCGACCTCGTCAATTACGGCGAAATGAAGTGGGCGCTGTACTTTATGTTCATTATACAGCACCATGTTGTCACGCAAATAGTCGAAACCGAGTTCGTTGTTCGTGCTGTATGTTACGTCCGCTTCATACGCTTCACGCTTCTCTTCTTTACTGAGACTGTTCAAGTTCAAGCCTACGTTCATGCCGAGGAATGAATACAACTGCCCCATCTCTTCCGCGTCACGGCTAGCCAAGTATTCGTTGACTGTTACTACGTGGACGCCTTTGGAAGTCAGTGCATTTAAATAAACGGCGAGTGTAGAAGTCAACGTCTTCCCCTCACCGGTCTTCATCTCCGCGATATTCCCTTCGTTAAGAGCTGCAGCACCCATGATTTGCACACGGAATGGGTATAACCCAAGCACACGGCGGGAGGCCTCACGCACGACAGCAAACGCTTCAGGTTGCAAGTCTTCGATTGTTTCGCCTTGCTGGTAACGCTCTTTGAATTCGTCTGTTTTCGCTGTCAGTTGTTCGTCTGACAGTTTTTCCATATCGTCAGCCAATAGTTCTACTTGATCGGCAATTTTCTCAAGTCGTTTTAGGTCACGTTTGTTTGGGTCGAACATTTTATTCAATACGCCAAGCATTTATTGTCACATCCTCATCGCTTCATCAATTAGCAGGACGCGCCTGCCAGTTGTAAGTTCGTTGTCTAGTCCGTAGTTTTAATTCAAGATTTTTGAGTCACACTCCATTTTAGCATTGTAAAAAGCTAGGTGCAAATAGTGCGCTGTATCATTTTCCCTAAGTTTGTCTTGGGGAGGGTGACTTAGTGTTGGGGTAAGGGATTGGACAGGTTGTGGCTGGCGGTGGTGTTGGGGTGGGGATTTGCGCTTCGGAGGGGACGCTTTCCGGAGGGCGGGCGGTGAACCACACCCCTTCGCTTCACTCGCAGGGTGTTTCACCTGTCAAAGCAAAGATGTGCTCCTTCTCGCTACGCTTCACTCGCAAAAGCCGTTCTTCGTTACGGCTCTCGCTGATCCTCCCAGTCGCCCCTCCTACGCTCCAATCCCTCGCAATGCAAGGAGTTGATACTTTTTATTGCGCATTGAAGTTATGGTTGTGATTAATGTTGAACTTTAGAGGCTATGAGCGGTTATCAAGGTTCTATGATCACTTAGATGAATCTATGAGCACTCGTGGCGTCTGATAGAGCGGATAGTGTGTGCTATAGAGCGCAAAAAGTGTTCTATGAGCGCTTAAATGGATTCTATGAGCGGAAATTGGAAGTTGGAGCTTCAATCCCCTCCCCCAACACAAATTCACTCACTATTCCCAAGCACTTGCCCTTGAACTTAAAGATCTTAACAAACGTAAAAAAGTTCAAAAACAAAAAAGCCCAGCCGAGGCTGGACTTTTTAGGTTGCTTATTAGTTTGTTTCGATTAGGCCGTATTTGCCGTCTTTACGCTTGTAGACAATGTGTGTGCCGTCAGAATCTGCATCTGTGAAGATGAAGAAGCTGTGGCCAAGCATGTTCATTTGAAGAATTGCTTCCTCTTGATCCATTGGCTTCAAATCGAACTGCTTCGTACGTACTACGTCGAACTCCGCGTCGTCTTCAGGCTCTTGAGTATTATTGCTTTCAACTGACTGGAAGAAAGCAGCTACGCCTTCGCGCTCACGTGATTTACGATTAACACGTGTTTTATATTTACGAATTTGACGCTCTAGCTTGTCGACGATTAAATCAACCGCTGCATACATATCGTTGTGACGCTCTTCTGCGCGAAGTGTCAAATTCTTCATTGGAATCGTAATTTCCACTTTTGTTTGCTTATCACTATAAACTTTCAAGTTAACATTAGCTGTAGCGTTTACACCTTCTGAAAAATAACGCTCAAGTTTTTCAACTTTCTTTTCAACGTACTCTCTGATCGCCGGAGTTACCTCGACGTTTTCACCGCGAATATTGAAGTCTAACATATGAACTCCTCCTTTATTTAAACCATCACTACCTTACTTCTTCATAGTACCCGTAAAACCCTTTCTAAAACTTAAGAAAAATGCAGAATTGTAAAGAAACTTCGGTTTTAGGTTGATATTACTCGGTTTCTTTCACTTTGCGGGCATGATGTTTTAATTCTTCCGTGATCAGCGTATCCACTTTTTGATCTTCTCCAAACTCGAATCCATACTCAAAGCCAAATTCGGTTTCATTTTTCCAAGCTACATTCCCTAAAATTTCAAACGGATGCTGATAGATCGTAAATTCTAATTGCAGTGCAAGAATTTCTGAACGGACAGGCAAATCTAAATGCGTCACGAACTTCACTCCACCTGTGCTGATATCCAAAATTTCACATTGTCCTTCATTGGACAGGCTTTTCTCTTCATTATTTAGTTGAATTCGAAATGTGGCCGGTATGTAAGGTTGGAATGAATACCGAAAGTAATCATGGCGATTATAACGCATAGGATTATTCCTTTCTTTGAATACCTATATGTAAAAAAACCGAAAGAGATTCCTCTCTTCCGGTCATCAATGCTTCGAATCGAAATAGGCACCGTCTTGAGACATCTTACCGTATGGATTTACATAGCTATTCATGTTTTCTTTTTTTGCTTGGGATTGTGAAATATTTGTACGAATCGCATGTGTGAAATGTTCCAGACTAGTCTGTACATCTTTCTCCAAACGAATCAGTTCCTTACCAAACGCATCTTCTTCTGCTGTAAAAGGCTGGACTATTTGTGACTGCAATACATCACGTTCATTCAGTATCTTCTCGATTTGTTCAATGACGTCATCACGCTTTTCTTCATCTTCTACCTGTACAAGCGTGATCAATTGAAGTGAACGGTCACGCCACATGGTCATTGCAGGTCGGATCATATCTCACTCACGTTCGAGTATTGTTTCGAACGATTAATCTGGATGACTTGTTTCCACGTATCGCGGAATTCTGTAATGATCCCTGCCGCTTCTTCAAACATTGCCGGATCGTTTTGGATATTCCCATCGATCAAGCGGCTATTAACGAATTCATACAAAACGAGCATGTTTTTCGATACGTCGTAGGATGTATCCAATGTCAACATCAATTCAGTCACAATAGCTTGCGCTTTTTGAATCGCAATATTTTTTTGCTCCAAATTACCTTTAGCCAGCTCCATCTTTCCTTGCTGAATAAATTTAAGACATCCGTTGTAAAGCATTAAGGTTAACTCGCCAGGGGTTGAAGTCGTCACCGTATTTGTTTGATATGCTGCATAAGGGTTGTTAGTAGCCATTTATGTCATTCTCCTTTTTCTAGCTAAGTTGCGTTACATGCCGCCGCCAAGTGAACTCATTAACGCTGCAGACTGGGAATTCGCACGCTGGATTGCTTGTTCCATCGCGTTAAACTGCTTATAGTAACGACTTTCCATCATCTGTAGCTTCGTTTCAAAACGCTCAATTTGTTTGTCCATGTTTTTTATAGAACGACCGAGAGCAAATGTATCGTTTACAGCAGTAGAACTACCTGCTTTTACTGTGATCTTTTTTTGTGCGTCTTGTAATTCTTTACGATACTGTTGAGCTATACCGTTATCTTTTCCACCGATTAAATCATAGACAGCGTTTGGATTTTCTGAAATTTTAGCACGTAGTTTATCTTCATTTATTGTTAATTTACCATTGTCTAAATAGTTTTTGGAAGTTTCGATACCTAAATCTTTCAGACTGATTTTAATTGGTTGTCCATCTTTATCAACACTCTTACCATCTTTATCAGTCGTGTTTACAGTTGTAGACATAATAGAGCGTAAATTATTTAACATAGAAGAAAGTGCTGGATCACCTTTTAACGTACCACTCATCGCTTTTTCTTCCCATAGCTCAACTTCCTTTTCTTTCATATCGGCTTTTTGTTCAGCTGATAGTGGATGGAAGGACTTGAATTGTTTTTCTTTGATTTTACTGTTAAGTTTTTCAATCATTTCGTTATAATCATTAACGAATTCCACTACTGATTCAAGAACCTTGTCTGTGTCTGTAGAGGAACTAAATGTTACTGGGGATGTTGTAGTCTGTTTAAGGGAAACTTCAAATCCATTTATTGTGAATGTGTTAGAAGGTCGTGTTGTTTCTAGACCATTAAAGGTGAATTTTGCATCTGCTCCATAGGATGCTCTAGGTCCATCAGGTTCTAAAAGAGGAACTAATGCACTGGGATTATCAGGATCAAGTGGAGTCGGAGCATTTAATTTTAGATTCTCTACTAGACTGGTTTCACCTGAGACTTCAATTAGTCCTTTACCGCTATCTTTGGCACTCATCGCAATTCTACCAGTTGCCGAATCGTAAAACGCACTAGCACCTGTTTTTTCATTAATCTGCTTTAAAACATCACTGAGTTTATCAGAAGATTTAATTGTTAGCGATGTAGCATTGTCATCTCCAGGCACTTTAATTGTCAAGGATTGATCTTGATCGCCCGTAAAAAGTCCAAGCTTTTTCAAGGACTTGTTCTGGATGTCTTCCTCTTTAATTTTATCAGTTCCGCCACCTTTAAGCACACCACTCTGTAATGTCGCCTGCGTAGCCAATTGTTTCACTTCAATCGTCCCCGAAAAGTCAGAGGTAGAACCTTTCGCCGTAATACTAACAGCCTTTTCATCAGACACACTAACATTTTTCTTCATATACGTACTTTGCTTCATAACCGTGTCAAATAGCTTGTCGCTTGATTTTCTTAAGTCACGGTTCGTGGAACGATAGTCGTCCAGTTGCCATTGTGTGTATTGTTTCTTTTGTGTAATTTTATCAAGAGGAAGTCGATGCGCTTTCATCATGTCTCTGATGATTGATTCTGTATCGATTCCTGATGCCAATCCACCGATTCTCATCGTGCCTCACACCTTTTCAATTAAATTTTATGATCGATTAATCATCCAATGAAGTCTTTCATTGCTGCGTGTATGTCGAGCAATTTTTTGGTAGTATTTCCCGAACTACCTCTACTGTTTCAGGGTCCACAATCGTTACGTACTATTCATTCGTTATGTCTAGTATCGGATTAAAATACGGGATGTTGAGCATCGCCACAGTTTTTCTTCTATAGATTCCTAGCTGTTTTACATTTTAGCTATTCATGACGAATTAAAAATCCCTACTTTTTTCTTTGGCTATGAATAAATATTTTCAACGTTATGAAAATCAGACTATTAGAACAGTCGAAAGTAATGTATGATAAGAACAATCTATAAGAGTAAAGGAGCATACACCCATGTTTCATTCCATTAAAACGAAAATGATTCTTCTTGTCCTCGTGCTAGTTGCTGGCGGAGTTTTGACCATGACAGGGATTAGTAGCTGGTTAGTCAAGGAGCGGACAGAGGAAAACCTTACAGAATCGAGTAGTACGCTGCTAACTGAAATGAGTGCTTCTATTGAAGCGGATTTGCAGCAATACAGTAAAGGGTTGGAGTTGCTGACCGATTCTTCGGACTACACGAATGCTTCCGCCACAACAGGCGAGGCAGAAGTTGCGAAAGCACTCCAAAACACATTAGAGACGTACCCTGACGTATCCAGTACATATCTTAGTTTTGCGACCAAAGAAACGATGATTCGTCCTTACGTGGATTTGACAGAATTTGATCCCACTACACGTGAATGGTATCAAAATGCGGTAGCAGAAACAGAACAAGTGCATTGGACCAAACCGTATATTGACGAAGCGACAGGTAATTTCGTCATTAGTGCTTCAAAAGCCGTGATGAACGGCAATGAATTCGTGGGTGTAGCGGGAATTGATATTCAGTTATCGACCATGTCCGAAGGGATCTCCGCGACTGCTATTCCACATGATGGGTATGCATTCATTCTCGATGCTGAAGGAACGGCTATCGCTCACCCTTCACTCGTTGGAGAGAATGTCATGGATCGTGATTATGTAGCTGAAATGTACAAAGAGCCAGCTGGCCACCATACGTTCGAGCAAGAAGGTGTCAAAAAGGTCGATATGTTCACGACCATTCCGAATTTCGACTGGAAACTGGGTGTCATCTATGATCAGAAAAACATGCAGTCACTGGCAACAGGTTTACGCAACGTCATGATGATGGCGGCTGTTGTGACATTGGCCGTACTTGCGATCATCCTATTCATCTTCATCAGCCGAGTATTGAAACCGATTTTCCGTCTACAAGAGACCGTGCAGCAAGTAGCGGACGGTGATTTAACGGTTAGAGCCAACATCCATTCCAGTGATGAAATTGGAGAACTTGGTAAAGGTTTTGATCAGATGCTCGACCAAATGAACGGTTTGATTACGACCGTGACACATTCCGCTTCCAATGTACTGGCAAGCTCACAAAACCTAAGTGCAGTATCCGAAGAAACAAATGCGACGAGTGAAGAAATCGCAAGTGCTTTGGCGGAAATCACTAGAGGGGTTGTCCAGTCTGCGGAAAACGCAGAAACGGTAACTACTCGTGCCGAGTTATTGAATCAGCAAATTCAAGAAGCCAATGATACTGCTAGCGAAATGGCAAGTTTGGCTACAGAAGCTGTAACCTATAACGCTGAAGGCCGTACCCAGATGAGTATTTTAAGCTCTTCATTCAATAACTGGAATCAAGACTTGCAACAAATGGGCGGCATGATCGGATCATTGGAAGACAAAGTGAAAGCAATCAGTTCCGTCATTGACGCCATCACATCGATCTCTTCCCAAACCAATCTGCTCGCGTTAAACGCTAGTATTGAAGCAGCGAGGGCCGGTGAACATGGTAAAGGCTTCGCAGTAGTAGCAAACGAAGTCCGTCAATTAGCAGAACAGTCCGCGAGATCAGCAGAACAAGTACGTTCTACGATTCATGAATTACAGAATGGCACGCAGCATGTCATCGAGCAAATGGACAATACGCGCAATACATTCGAACGCCAAAGCACCGTCGTACAAGACACAGAAGGAATTTTCGAAAGTATTTCTAGTTTTATTGGCGATATGCAATCTCGAATCAATCAAGTTACTAGCGCACTTCAGGAAATGGACGTCCATAAAAACGATGTGTCCGAGCAAATTCAAATTTTATTGTCGACGACAGAACAATCGGCAGCAGCTTGTGAAGAAGTAAGTGCTTCTTCCGATGAACAACTTCACGCAATCGGCTCAGTTGCCGAAGCGGCCGAAGCCTTGACTCAGTTGAGTGAAGACCTAAGTTACGCTGTGGAACGATTTAAAATCTAACAAGATCCGCCTCTCCTTTTTAAAGGATTGGCGGATTTTTTTATAAAAGCCAAGGCACTCTGAGAATCTCTGCATAGAATAAGGGTAGTTCCACATTTGGAGGTGAAATCAATATGGGAGAATCAGTTAAAGGATCTGGGTACGGTGGCGGTTATGATGGTGGCTTCGGCTTTTCAATGATCGTTGTTCTGTTTATCTTATTGATCATTGTCGGTGCAGGATTTATGGGTTACGGTTGCTAATTACTTAAAAAAACTGGAGGTGGAGACATGTTTGGATTTGGTGGATATGGACACGGTGGTGGCGGTTACGGAGGATCCGGTTGTGAGAGTACTGGATCGTACGGCTCATGCGGTTCTTACGGAAACGGATTCGCATTGATTGTTGTACTATTTATCCTACTCATTATTGTAGGCGCCGCTTGCCTATAAGTCTTTAAAAAGAAACCTGTCGATTTTTCGACAGGTTTCTTCATTTTTCTTTATAAAACAATGAACATATAGGAATTTTAGCCGATAACAAGTTAGGTACAATATAGCATCACACATCTAAGAAGGAGCTGAACACGTGTTACGGTCAATAAAAGCAAAGATTATCTTAACCGCTATCATTTTATTCATTCTAGGCATCGCATTAATGACTTGGATGACCAATGAGCAAGCGAAGAAACAGTCCATGGTCAATGCTATGGATTCAAGTAATGCAATCATCGGTGAAATGAGTTTCGGTGTTTTCCACTTTATGGACAAGTATGAAAAAGGCTTGGCATTGTTGGCGACGACCGATGCCATCACAGAATTCACTGGAGAAAAAGGAAAAGAAGTATCTGTTAAAGAAATAGAGGATCGTCTACAAACTTTCTTGTCTATGTATCCAAGTGCAGATGCCGTTTATTATTCATTGACATCCAAATATACTGTCATCAAGCCGGATGATGATTTAACGGATTATGATCCGACGACGCGAAACTGGTATCAATTAGCACAAGAATATCCAGACAATGTGCAATGGACAGAGCCGTATTTGGATGATACAACGAATCAGTTTGTCATTACTGCTTCCAAAGCCATCATGATCGACGGTACGTTTATCGGTGCTCTTGGACTGGATATTGAACTGAGCGCATTAACAGACGAAATAGCAAGCCGCGATATCGGATATAACGGCTATCCTGTGCTACTCGATGATCAAGGACTGGCTATCGTTCACCCTTCTAAAACAGGAACGGATGTAACAAACGAAGCTCAATTCAAAAAAATGTATGACTCCGACAGTGGCGTCATCGAATATACCGATGATCAAGGGATCGACAAGCGCAATATCTATACGACAATTCCCGAGTTTAACTGGAAAGTCGGCGCAATTTATGAAGAGCACGATTTAAGCGCGATGGCACAGTCATTACGTAATTCTATGTTGATCATTGCACTCATTACGTTGATTCTCACATTCGTCGGTCTATTTATTACGATCAGCCGTATGTTGAAGCCACTCGAGACAGTCAAAGGTTTGATGGCCGAAGTATCTGGCGGAGATCTGACAGTACGTTCAGATAATCAAAGTTCAGATGAAATTGGAGAATTAAGCCGAGATTTTAATCACATGGTGCAAAACATGAACGACATTATCACAGTCGTCCACACATCAGCAGACCATGTCCGATCGAATTCCGAAAGCTTAAGTGCCGTATCTGAAGAAACGAGTGCCGCAAGCAATGAAGTCGCAATGGCTGTCGGAGAAATTGCACAAGGTGCCGCGAAATCTGCCGAAGACGCAGAAATCGTTACAGAACGCATCGACCTTCTCGGTCAAGAAATCAATGAAATTCGAGAAAAAGCAGAAGTTATGCTAGATATCGCGACACAAACTGGTATTCAAAACACCAATGGTCAGCGACAAATGCACGCACTGAAGACTTCCTTCACGACTACTGGTAAAACGCTAGAAGAAATGTCCACTGACATTGATTCTCTCGGTGGAAAAGTACAAGCGATCGGTAGTGTCATGGAAACGATCATGAACATTTCCAAACAAACCAATCTCTTAGCACTCAACGCAAGCATTGAAGCAGCTAGAGCTGGCGAACACGGCAAAGGCTTCGCAGTCGTAGCAGAAGAAGTTCGCACACTCGCTGAACAATCCGCCCGTGCCACAGACGATGTCAAAGTAACAATAGAAGAATTACAAAAAGAATCACATATCGTCTCGGAACAAATGCAACAAACAATCAACACATTCCGCGAACAAGGCGTAGTCGTCGGAGATACGGAAAACACATTTGAAGAACTCTCTTCACTGATGGACACAATGCAAGAATCGATCCATACCGTATCAAATGAAATCCAGTTAATTGCCACACATAAAGATGATGTGTCCATAACTGTTGAAACGATGTCCGCCACATCACAAGAAACCGCAGCGGCCTGTGAAGAAGTTAGCGCATCATCAGAAGAACAACTCCGCGCAATCCAATCGGTTACAGAAGCTGCCGAAACATTGACTGAACTAAGCGAGAAGCTATCAGAAGTCATTGCACAATTTAAAATGTAATTTATTTTAGGGAAGACCCTCGTGATGTAGTGACGGGGGTCTTCTTTTTATATTTGTGTGATCGCTCATAGTTGTGGTGTGAGTGCTCTATTGGGTGTGGCATGACATTCGCTCATACTTACCGCGTGAGCGCTCTATCCAACACGTTATCCGATCATACTTACAGCTTGACCGCTCTATCGGACACGATATCCGCTCATATCCACTACCCGAACGCTCTATCCAACATGCTAACCGCTCATTCTTAAAGCACGACCGCCCCTATCAGACGTGGCTATGACATTCGCTCATACTTACCGCGTGACCGCTCTATCCAACGCGTTATCCGATCATACTTACAGCTTGACCGCTCTATCGGACACGATATCCGCTCATACTCTCCGCTCGACTGCTCTATCAAACACAATAACCGCTCATACCCACAAAAAAACCGCCCTACGACCAATTAAAAACAACCAAATTCTATCAACTTCCACCAATCAAACCACTTCGTTTCCCCTAACAAAAGCACCCATTTCCCCTAAGCAAAACGAGAACATGACGATTCGATATCTCCTTCAAAACTTTCTATTATATAGATACCCAGGGAATACAAAGTGTCGTGCACGGCCTGAAGAGGTCGCTTGAATGGAAAACAGGAAGAATGAAAACTTTGAAGAAGTTATGGAACAATATGAACCGATGATCTCAGCTGTCATAAGAAAACTACACATCTATCGTGATTTCGACAACTTCCGCCAAACCGGACGCTTTGCACTTTTCCAAGCATGGACGCGCTTTGACGAAACGAAAGGAAACTTCACTCCGTTCGCCTACCGCTCCATTTATGGTGCTATGCTTGACGACTTGAAAAAAGAAAGCCGGTTTAGCGATGTGAACACATCAGTCGAAACCGAAACGTTAGAAAATCTAGCACAATACGACTTCATGGAAGACCCAAACAATGCACTACACGAAATCATCACCGCGCTCCCACCAAAAGAACGCGAACTACTACTCAAACTATACGTAGAAAACAAAACCCAAGCGGAATGCGCCACCCACTTCAGCATTTCAGTTCCAGGAATCAAAAAACGTCGAGAAAAAATACTGAAAAAACTGAAAGATCAACTCACTGCCAAACAAAGCTTAGAAAACTAAACAAAGGCAAGAGCCGCCCCAATGGGTAGCTCTTGCCTTTGTCTTTATGTATGATTCTATGTTAGATGACGATTTCAGTTGAACGTAAGTGGAAGACAACACCCCACTCTTACCCCTTCCACTTCCGAAACCCACGACGCTGCGCAAAACGCGCGCAAGACGAACAAACCTTGATCTTCTTATCATTTGGCAAATAATATCCCTGATAAACAGACGTCCGTTTCTTACAATATTCACACTTCGGCTTAAAGAAATCAAACAACATACTCTTCCCTCCTGACCGCTCATGAACATAGTTCCCAACCAAACGATTCATAATTATACTGATTATACCACCCCTTTAGACAAAACAGTGAATATTTCACAAATCCATTCGACAGAAAAAGCGCTCCTCCTAAGAGGAACGCTATGTATCACTCTATTTACTCATCCGATATCTCATAATTCCCACGCTTATGATTCTTTCGGATCAAATACGTCTTGTAACTCTTCCTCACGCCAAGCGCCATTTGTGTGAACCTAGCCGTCAGTCCATTCTTCAACATGCATGACCGCTGGTATCTGCTCTGGAACACCGAATAACTGCAGTTCACAGTGAACACATTGCCATCGCGGAATATCACTTTTGTATGTTCTTTATCGAACGGCAAGAACGTGAGGATATGTGACAATGAAAACCACACACATTCATTACTTGAAGGCGATTTACTAGGAAATAAATAGATATCCAATCGCTCATTGACCATCACGGGCGTCATGTGGATACTCCCCATCAACGCCTTGCCACCATCGATCCCACCGCGCAAACTCGTTCCGTAAAATAGCATACTCAAGTCCACTACCTCGGTTGGACTATGTTCCACTTGTACAAAATCACCGTCTTTCAATAACACCGCACATAACTTTCCTTCATCATCATAATACGGATAGACCATACTCGTCCCCGGTGAAATTACTGACTTCGTTTCCTCATTCATGCCCCATTATCCCCCTTTTTTATAGAAACACCTTTCGGTTAGTGGAATAAAGGGGTATACTAACGGTATGTTGGTATACACCAGCTACTAAATCCTCGAGTCTGTCTCCCATGACATGAAGCACTCGGGGATTTTCTCTATCCACTAGGTAACGCATTAATTTCTCACCTCCCTTCAGTTGACGCACAAAAAACAGGCCAATAAACAGAGCTTTAGTTATCGACCTGCATTCATTCATTTTCACATATAGTAAGCGTTTACATAGCGGATTTCATACAAAGTACCTGTCTTAAGGACTAGTATATAGTACTATAATGTTTACGTCTACCTCCATTTCCATTATTCTGATTTTATTGTTGAACTACCATATAATTTGACATATTTTGTATTTTTAATGAGTTGTGTAGAAGCATTGCGTTTAGTATATGATGTGAATTAAAATACATAGCAAGACATTATGCGGTTTAGGTAAGCACTTAGGAGGAAGTCATTATGGTAAAAGATAAAGTATTACTCATCACTGGCGCGGCTCAAGGAATTGGATTCGAAATATCGAAAGCATTCGCAGAAGCTGGATCCATCGTCGTGTTAACGGATGTAAATGAAGAAAAAGTAAAAGAAGCGGCTGTCACGTTAGGTGGCGGCGCAATCGGCCTGAAATGTGATGTCACGAAAGAACAAGACATTCAACAAGCAATCGATGAAACAATCTCCCACTTCGGCAGAATCGATATCCTCATTAACAATGCAGGTTTGCAGCACGTCGCAAAGCTCGAAGACTTCCCTACCGCACGATTTGAACTACTAGTAAAAGTGATGCTCACTGCGCCGTTCATTGCGACAAAGCTCGTCTTGCCGCATATGAAAAAGCAGCAATTCGGCCGGATCTTAAATATGGCGTCGATTAACGGACTTGTTGGATTCGCGGGCAAAGCGGCGTACAACTCGTCGAAGCACGGCGTCATTGGCCTGACGAAAGTGGCTGCGCTCGAAACGGCAGCTGACGGCATTACCGTCAATGCAATTTGCCCCGGCTACGTGGATACGCCACTTGTGCGCAATCAGTTTGAAGACTTAGCGGAAGTTCGCGGCGTGCCGCTCGAATCGGTGCTGGAAGAGATTATCTATCCTTTAGTTCCCCAGAAACGGTTGTTGGATGTAAAGGAAGTGGCAGATCTTGCGCTGTATCTTTCAAGTAATAGTGCGAAAGGGATTACCGGGCAAGCGATTGTGCTCGATGGTGGGTATACGGTGCAGTAAGGTGTATTCCTTGATATGCGTAGGATAGCTGTAGAATCACGCTTTTACCCCGCGCAATCAAAAAAGTTCTCAACCGACAACTCGTCGCGTTGAGAACTTCTTTATTTATAAAACACTAAGCTCTGAATCCTTCATATCACTTATGAACATACAACCTGGAGAATGCGTGATCATAATCGATGGCTTACTCTGCATCGCTACAGCTTGCGGCGTCACGCCACACGCCCAGAATACAGGAATCTCGTCTTCATGAATTGTTACGGCTTCACCAAAGTCTGGTGCCGAAATATCGTTGATTCCAATCAAACTAGGATCACCGAGATGAATCGGTGCCCCATGAACGTCAGGAAAACGCGTCGTAATTTGAATCGCGCGAATCGCGTCTTGCGCCTTCATTGGACGCATACTGACTACGGTCGGCCCTTCAAAAATACCGGCCTTTGTGCAAGCAATATTCGTTTTATACATTGGGACATTGCGCTTCTCCTCGATATGGCGAATAGGAATTCCACCCGCAAGTAACGGCGCTTCAAACGTGAAACTGCAACCGATTAGAAAGCCTACCATATCGTCTTCCCAGTAATCCGTAATATCGTTCACTTCTTCCGCTAAGACACCGTCTCTATAAATACGATAACTCGGTAGTTCACTACGAATGTCTGCACCTTCAGCAATCTTAGCCGGACGATATGAACCCGGCTCTGTGACATCTAATAACGGACAAGACTTCGGATTGCGTTGGCAAAACAGCAGAAAATCAAGCGCATGCTGTTGTTTTAAGATGACCAAATTCGCCTGCGTAAAGCCTGTCGCCATTCCAGACGTCTGCCCCGTAATGACTTGCTCTCGAATGAATTTCCGAACTTCTTGCGCTTTCATAGAACGATATGCTTCCATCTATACAACCCCCTGCCGATCACTTAAAAAGTAATGGAATCTGTTCGATCAACGTGATAACACTTAACACGCCCATGACGACCACAACAATCGCGCCACCGATCGTCAACCAAAGTGGATGCTTGTATTCACCGACAATATTCTTCTTATACGCCGCAATGAGCAACGTACCTAGCGCTAGTGGCAGAATCAATGCGTTCAACGCCCCTACTAATAAAAGAATCGTAACCGGCTTTCCAACGAATGCGAATGTTGCTGTTGATACAATGATGAATAAAATAATAATCCAGTTGTGATACTTTTCGATGAATGGGTGGAACGAGCGGATAAATGAAACCGATGTATACGCTGCGCCGACAACGGACGTAATAGCCGCTACCCACATGATGACACCGAACAACCTCAATCCAAGTTCTCCTGCACCTAGCTGGAACACAGATGCTGGTGGATTGTCTGGATCAATTTGCAATCCTTGTGAAACAATCCCGAGTACAGCTAGGAATAACGCCACGCGGATGATACCCGTAACAACAATACCTGTAACGGAACTTCTCGTGACCAATGGAACAGAATCAATGCCTTTAATTCCTGCATCTAACAAACGGTGTCCACCTGCGAACGTAATATACCCACCGACTGTACCTCCGACTAACGTAACGATCGCGAAGAAGCTAATTTCAGAAGGGTTAAACGTTCTGACGATTGCCTCTCCAACTGGCGGCGACGTTTTGAACGCGACAAACACGACTAAAATAATCATCAATACACCGGCAACGGCAACGACTTTGTCCATCACTTTGCCTGCTTCTTTCACCATGAAAATCAAAATCGCAAACACCGCACTGATGACCGCACCCATGATTGGATCGATTCCAACCATCGCATTCAGCCCTAAACCTGCACCCGCGACGTTTCCAATATTAAACGCAAGACCTCCTGCGACAATGAGGAAGGCGAGGACGAAACCTAGACCTGGCAACACTTTATTGGCAATTTCCTGTCCACGTAAACCAGAAACCGCGATCACTCGCCATATATTCATTTGAGCAAAGACATCTAGAATTAATGAAATTAAAATAACGAAACCGAAACTTGCTGCGAGTTGCTCTGTAAATACCGTGGTCTGTGTTAAGAAACCAGGTCCAACAGACGAAGTTGCCATCAGGAAGGCGGCGCCAAGTAAGACGCCACGGGTTACTTTTTTCTGTTCCTGCTCATGAGTCAGTCCTAACTTCTCATTTTTCATAAAGCATCCTCCCGATCAGCCATAGCCGTCACAGTAATTTCTTCACCGTTCAGCCGGTCTGTAATGTATTTCGCGAACTCCACTGCATGCTCTCCATCTCCGTGAATACAAATAGTGTCGGCCCGTAAAGCAACGTCCGTCCCTTGTTGAGACCGTACTTTTCCTTCTTTGACCATTTGAATCACTTGTTCAGCAGACTGTTCTTGATCGGTAATCATCGCATCGTCTTGCGAACGCGAAGTGAGCATGCCGTTTGATTGATACGTACGATCGGCAAATACTTCATGCGCTGTCTCGAGTCCAATCGCTTCCCCCGCTTTTGATAATTCACTATCTGCAAGAGCGAACAATACAAGCGAAGGTGAAACATCATAGACCGCTTTAGCGATAGCTTCTGCAATCCCTTGATCTCTTGACGCCATCTGATACAACGCGCCATGCGGCTTCACATGCTGCATCGGTTCTTGATGTACAGCAAGGAACGCTTGCAATGCCCCGATTTGGTAGACGACCATGTCATACGCTTCTTGTGGCGTGATATTCATATCTCTACGTCCGAATCCAACTAAATCCGGCAACCCTGGATGCGCTCCAATTCGTACTCCGTTATCGATCGCAAGTTGCACCGTCTCCCGCATTACGGAAGGATCGCCTGCGTGAAATCCACATGCTATATTGGCAGAGGTTACATATTTCAAAATCTCTTTTTGTTCCCCTAATGTATACCGACCAAAGCTTTCTCCTAAATCACTATTCAAATCTACTTTTACCATATCCATAACCCCCATTGTTTTTTTACAACGACCAGCCCATCATAAAACGAGTGAATCGCTAAGTTGCCAACAAGAAGTAAGCGTTTGCATATCGCTTAGTTCCGAAATTCGAAACCAAGGTTTTGAACTTGAAACTTAGTCTATCATAAAAATCTTTTGTTGAATAGACCATTGTCGAAATATGGTGAGTATTTTTACTAACTGAATAATAAGCTTGTATTTTCTCTTTAGAAATCTATAATAGAACTACGATTCGTTTTTCAGAATAACGGTTTCGAATTTCGGAATTTGAAGGAGATGTTACGATGAGTGAACAGAAATCTCTCGATATAAAAGTACTTGGCGATTCTGCCATCATTATAAAACTAGGAGAAGGCATCCATCCTTCCATCCACCAGCAAGTGAAAAATCTATCCTATCTCTTGGATGAATACCCATTTGACGGATTCATCGAGTCGGTTCCTGCCTATAATAGCTTGGCGGTCTACTACTCTCCGTATCTCGTCCATCAATCAAAAAACGGCTTTCAAATTGCCGGCACGCCTATTGAAAAAGTAACCGATTATATTAATACGCTAGCTATCCAAATATCTGAACTTCCTATTACCAAAGGAAGGTTAGTAGAAATTCCTGTTCTCTATGGTGGAGAATTCGGTCCCGATCTGCACATTGTGGCGGAAACGCATGGCATGTCTATTGAAGAAGTCATTGAAATTCATTCGACACCTGAATATCTCGTCTATATGATCGGCTTCGCACCAGGGTTTCCGTTTCTCGGTGGCCTCGACGAACGCATTGCGACACCGAGAAAATTAACGCCACGGACATCCATTCCTCCTGGCTCGGTCGGAATCGCAGGTAAACAAACCGGTGTCTATCCACTTGAAACACCAGGCGGCTGGCAAATTATCGGACGCACACCGACGGATCTATTCGTACCGGATATGTCTCCCCCGTCTTTATTGCAATCTGGAGATAAAATTAAGTTTTGTCCGATGACACAAGAACAGTATGATGAGCAAAAGAAGGTGACGACATGTCAGTAAACGTATTGAACGCAGGGCTCTTGACTACGATTCAAGATATCGGTCGGACCGGTTCACAAAAATTCGGTGTTCTTGTAAGCGGTGCCATGGATAGCTATTCGATGCGCATTGCGAACTTGCTTGTCGGCAATGATGAACGTGAAGGCGTTCTAGAAATCACGCTATTTGGAACGAAGCTGCAGTTTGAAGAAGATACGTTGATCGCGATTACTGGCGGGGATCTTCAAACGACGGTTGATGGAATCCCTGTTGCCAACTGGCGGCCACTTATCGTCAGAAAAGGCTCGATACTGAAATTTGGCTTTGCGATTGAAGGATGTCGAGCGTATTTGGCTATTGCCGGTGGGATTGATATACCCGTCGTGATGGAAAGTAAAAGTACGTATATGGTGGCGCGAATTGGCGGTTTTAAAGGAAGAGCACTGCAGCAAAACGATCAGCTTTCATTCGGACCATTAACGGAATCAAACGACAAAGTCTTTACGTTGATTGAACGTGAAGGCACACCTGACTGGGCTGTACCGCATCATCCGTTAATTAGTTTGGAATCTACACAAACGATTCGATTCATTGAAGGCACAGAATATAAGCACTTTGACGATACGAGCAAACAACGACTTGTGCGCGAGCCGTATGTCGTCACGCCGCAATCAAACCGAATGGGCTTACGACTCGAAGGACAGGCGCTTTCGTTAACGGAGAAACTGGAAATGCTATCGGAAGGTGTGACGTTCGGAACAATTCAACTCCCTCCTAACGGCAAGCCGATTATTTTAATGGCGGACAGACAAACGGCTGGCGGCTATCCTAAAATCGGACAAGTGATCACTGCTGACTTAGGTAGTCTGTCGCAAGTAAAACCGAACGCGACACTCTATTTCAAACTCATCACACATGCAGAAGCTGAGCGTGAACTGATCGCAAAAGAAGAGCTAATTAACCAGTTTAAAATTGGTATCCAACATAATCTTCGCTACTAAAACAAAAACCTTTGTGTTTCAGATGAACTGAATCACAAAGGTTTCTTTCATCCTGTATACCCAAGCTGCCGAGAAATTTCCGAGGCAGCTTCTTTCACTTTCGGAACGAGTATTTTCAAATGCTCTTCTTGATAATTTGCTTCAATACCTGCGATACTAATGCCCGCAATTACATCTCCACTAAAATCAAAAATCGGCGCCGCCACAGAAGACGTGAAATTTTCAAGCTCTGAATTACTGAGCGCATAGCCCTTCTGCCGCGTCTCTTGAATAGACGCAAGCAACGACTCTCGATCCGTGAACGTACCGCTACCAAACTGCTGTAATTCGGTCTTATCCAAATACTCGGCGATATAGCTATCCGATAGATAGGACAAAATAATCCGCGAACAAGCCCCCGCATACAACGGACTGCTTCGTCCAATCGCCGTATACAAACGAACTTTCTGGAACGTATCGATTTTCTCCACATAAATCGCCTGATCCCCTTGCCGGACAATCAAATTAATCGCTTCCTTCACATCTTGGTGAAGCTCTTCCATAATGGGATAGGCGATTTTACGAATGTCCAAACGTTTCGATACAAGACTACCGTATTTCAATAGCAATAATCCGAGACGATACTGTGAATCCGCACCCTTCTCGAGAAACTTCATTTCTTCGAGTGAAGATAGCATGCGGTAGACCGAGGATTTCGGGATACCGGATAGGTCGATGATTTCTTGGAATGTTAGAGCTGGGTGATCGACGAATAAATTTAGGATGTCCAGAGAGCGGACGACTGTTTTATTGTTTGTGCTCATGTGGGCTCCTTTCTGATTGATAGGCTGAATCAATTTTATATTTTGGATAAACACACGATATGGTTGATTATAACATTGAAGTAGTTGGAAGCACATACCATTTAGTTATCATAAAATGAACGCTTTCCAATCAATCAAGCGGCCATGTCTTCATAACCGCCCGCGCCACATGACTACCACTCAATGCTGAAGACAGCGTCCCTGGCCCCGGAAACGATTGCTCTCCTGCAATATATAATTGTGGCAAAGAAGAACGCACACTTTTTGGCTTCCAAATCGCATTCTTCACCGTCAAAGGAAAACCGCCTACTTCTGATTTACCGATATACTTTTTATACGTCTCAGGAGAACCCGCTTCCGAATACAGTACATAGTCTTCAACAGGAAGAACTTTTTGGATTTCAGCCAACATCGCTTGCGCTACGACTTCCTTCTTTTCTTTATATTCTTCTTTTGATAACTGCTCCCACAGCGCCGCATCTGTATGAATCGAACAGGTCATCATGATCTCGTCTTCCATGCGTTCATTGCGGCGATTATAAGCAGGCTGAAACGTTACATATACTGGGCCGTGGCCGTCTGAATGAAGCACTGTCCGTTCTTTATCCGGCACGATTTGAATGGCAAAAGGTAACGGTCTGCCGTCGAGCTCTTGCTGCCAGAATGTATTCGAAAGAAGCGCATCGATTCGGAAAGCCCCCCACGCAAACTCCTTTGATTCGGAATGACTCGTACGCGGTCCGAAAGAAACACCTGCATTGTTGACCACCACGTCATAAGCTTCAGTCTTCTTTCTACTCGTCACATGCCACTTTTTCTCTTGATATAGCAACTCTGTAACAGGTGAAGCTGTAATCACTTCTCCGCCAAGCTCTACAATTTTCTCCGCCAGAAGTTCACTCCACTGGCTCATTCCTTTTTCCACATAAAAGCTGCCTCTTCTGTAAATCGTCAACGCCAGACTCGACGGCAATAAAGCCGCTTCCGTACAGTTAGTTTGTGCCGCGTCAAGCAACTGCGCATCGATAAACTGTCGCAGCGGTTCATAACGATCAAGTTTATATGTACGCAGTAAATCTTCCACTGTCCGCGTAGCATGGCGAGCTAGACGCAACATACTTCCCGGGTGCGTAACCGCATGGCTCGGCAACTTCCCTAGATCATATACGCGCTGGATCGGCAACGACACGCCGGTAGCCGTCACTCCATATACCGCGTCACTGATTTGCTCTAATTTGTTCCAAAAGGCGATGACGTCACGCTGTCTTTCAGGAAAAACACGTATCAGCTCTTCTTCCCAAGCCTTTTTATCGCGATACAATGAAATTTGTCGGTCTTCCATCACCACATCCATCGGGTGATCGAGCAAAACAAACGGAACGTTCAAGTCAAGTTCAGTAAACAGCGTGTCTAGTAACCCCTGCTCTTCCAATCCGAAAGCAATCGTCGCACCAGCAGGAAATATACGTTTATTTCGCACATAAGAACCTGCTGACCCACCCACTCTCGTCGCTTTTTCAAGAACGGTCACTTGATAGCCTTCTTTAGCCAACAGAGCACCAGCCAGTAAGCCGCCAATACCGGCACCGATGACACATACAGTTTTGCTCATGGAAATCACCTTCTCCCTATATCTTACAAATCCACTAGATGGACTTCATTATTTGGTAAATGTTACGGATGATTATATCATACGCCCTACGAATCACTCATTCACGTACCTCCCACTGTCACTAGTAGACAATTCCCCTGTAGTCTATTCCCCCATGGTATACTAGTACTTATTGTTTTTAAAAAAGGAGTTCTTTTATATGCCATACGATGTACTATTATTCGATCTAGACGATACATTATTCGATTTTGAAGAAACAGAAAAACACGCACTTGGCAATACATTTAACACGTTCGGACTACCAAACGGCCTAGAAGCGTACCGCGATACATACCGCGCGATCAGCTCCGTCATCTGGGATGATCTCGAACAAGGACGCATCACAATTGAAGAATTAAAAGTAGAACGATTCCGTCGGTTATTTGCACATCACGAACTACAACTAGACGCAGCACACTTCGGAGAACTATACATCGAAAACCTAGGCCATGAATCACATTTGATCGACGGCGTAGAAGAGATGATGTCAAAGCTAACTGATTACCGATTGGCGATCTTAACGAACGGTTTTACCATCGCCCAACATGCTCGCATAGCCGGCTCGCCTTTACGCAATACATTCGAAGCGATCATCGCTTCAGAAGAGACAGGCTACAAAAAGCCACAACCCGAGATTTTTGACTATACGTTTAAGAAACTAGGCATCACCGATCCATCCCGTGTACTCATGATCGGCGACTCTTTAACTTCCGACATTCAAGGCGGAATCAACGCTGGCATCGATACATGCTGGTTCAATCCAGATCGGCGCGAAAACCATACAGCAATTCAGCCAAGCTATGAAATTCATTCATGGGCAGAATTCAGCGCGGGCCGTTCGACTGTAAAGAACAACTAATCTAAAACAAGTAACCCCTCCAATACATTTCGTTGGAGGGGTTACGCATATACTTATTCGGCTACTAATGAATGGCTCAAGAAACTAGTACTTTCTATCGCCCGCCGCCCTAATAAACTTCTCAAACAACTTCAACGACAAACGATCTTCCCGCTTCACCATCGCTTCAGGGTGCCACTGAACCCCTACGACAAAACGATGTGCAGTACTCTCAAAAGCTTCAATGACACCATCCTTCGCAACCGCCGTTACGACAAGTGGTGCATGTACTTCCTTCACCGCCTGATGATGCAGCGAATTCACGCGGACTTCCGAAGTGCCTGCCCACTCCGCCAACTTACTATCGCCCACAATATCAATCGAATGAAACGCAAAGTCTAAATCCGTCAGCTGATGATGCTGCAATAAATCCTCTGATAACTGCGCATACATATCTTGATAAATCGTTCCACCGAACGCCACATTGATCAACTGATACCCTCGGCAAATCCCAAACACTGGCTTGTCTTGATCCGCCATCGTTTTAATTAACGCCAGCTCCGACTCATCCCGCTCAGGCAACACTTTCCCAAGCTGCCGATGTGGTTCTTCACCATACAAATAAGGATCCACATCTTCCCCTCCGATTAGCAACACACCATCCAATCGATCGCACACTTCTTCAATTGCTTCTAGTCCTACCGGCAAAATGACCGGTACGCCACCCGCTTGTCGAACCGCTTGTATGTATCGAGTCTGAACTAGCGTATCTCCGTTTTGGTCTATATCTGACGTTACACCGATTAATGGTTTCATGTCGTGCACTCTCCCTTTTACATTCCTGCAAGTAATGATATATTCTATACCCGAATTGGTGGGAAGTTATTCAGGGATGGTTGCATTGTTAAAAAGTTAATAGAAAACCCAGATTTCCATTCTTGTATCGAATGGAAGATCTGGGCTGAATAAGGTATTGCTCTATACATTTTATGAGAATCAAACTTTCAATTCCCGTACACACGATAATACTGCTCTAAGCCTTCAATCAGGCGCTCCGTCCGCTTCGCTGTATATTGCTCAAACGAAGGATCTTCTATTTCTTTAACGAGCGACCATAATGACCAAAGGAAGTCTGACTTCAACTTTTGTAGATCAAGCGACTGTTTCGAAGTAGCTGGCAAACCGTAAAAGTCGAGTAACTCTTGCTCCTGCTGCTCATTTAACTCACGTTCCAAAATAAACGCCGCCAAATCCCATTCCGGCAAATAATTCGCACTGTACTCCCAGTCGATCAACAGCAACTGCCCCGCATCATTCTGAATAAAATTAGCCGTCACCGAATCCATATGACACGGCACATACGCCTGCCGCTCCCCTTCCATCAACTTCCGCAGCCGCTCTTCCAATAACACATAGAGCGAAGGGATTTCAGTCAACGCAACTTTATACTTCTCCACCTCGCCCCAATAATCAAAACGATTCGGAAACTCCCTCTTCGACGAATGAAGCGTTGCCAACACACCTGCAATCTTCTCCAAATACTCCTCCGTCACAATCAGATCCCGCGTTAAAGTAGCCGTCGTATCATAATAAGGAGTCATTTTAATCCCTTCCTCGGTAAACACCACATTGCCAACCGTCACCCCAATTTCAGCCGCAATACGCTGGTTTTCTTTTTCATGGTGGCGGTTGATGATGTCTTCGAACTCGTGAGCCGGGAAACGTAAGACGTATTTTTGCCCTGTGTGTTCGACGAGGAAGTTTAGGTTGGTTAGACCGCCTAGTCTTTTGATGTATTTTAGATTTTCGATTAGATACATTTTTTGCACCTCTGTTTTTCATACTATGGTATGCACTGTCCTCCAAGTAGATTTGCGATTTTAACATACTTATTAAGTATTCGGAAAATTAATCGGAAAATCCACCAATTCAGATCGGTAGTTTAACCGAATATATCTTTTCTGTTCGCTCTATATATCAAATATCCACTTACGAATAAGACACGCCTATTACATTATTATCTTTCAAGAATTCATTTAAATCAATAGTAATACTAGATTTACGGTAGTCCTATTGAAAATTGGATCGGCAAAATCTATTCACATAGTCTTGGAGTATCATCGCACCTTGTGTGGATTCGCTTTGCATGTCCTCTCTCACTTGTCATATAGAGCTTTTTTCTGAAAAGGATACACACTGTACTCATTATTTTTGAAATCGATATAATTTCTAATTTTTTCACTCACGTATTGTATAAAGAAATGTGCGACGTCGAGATTCTTCTCGACACTATTATTATTTATTAAGATTCTTTAAGTTCTTTGGTTATTGGCCTGGCAGGTTTAGGCAAGTGCACTTGATCAATATCGTCAGGTACACTTGTCGATTTTAGGCAGATCACCTGTGACTATTGGGCAGTGCTTTTTTGATTGCCTGTGTATTATATAACTCCAAAATAATTTTGAATAGTATCTGAATCGTTTGATGTACAGGTAGGCTACACTTTGACACATAATTCTTGTCGATCTCATAACCTGCAACCACTTTTATGTAACAACTGTTACATAAAAGTAGTTGGTTTAAATAACCCCTAATTGGATGGTCTTCGAAAATGTTATACGTGATATCATTGTAACGTATACAACAAAGGAATTTGTTTTTTAAAAGGAGGACTTCATCAACTTGGGCCTTATCGTAGCCATGATTCTCGTTATTATTGTTTTGGTTGTAGGACTGATTTTGACCATATCCATTGCTAATTCCAGTACGGATTCTAAGAATAAAAAGTACAGTAGCAAAAAATCTTTTTCCAATTTGCTGTGGATTTATGTTTTATCAGTACCAGTGATTATTATATTGACTCTTATAGCTATATTTATATTTTACTAACACTGGGAGACGGTTTTGGACTATTGAAGAAGCATATGTTTTTGATTTTTGCGCTCCTGTGCATCACACAAATTGGAAACGACTCTGAATAGTGTCGAAGTTGTGTGATACACAGATGCGTATATAATATTCTTAAGTTCTTTGGTTATTTGCCTGGCGGGGTTAGGCAGGTGCACTTGCCCAATGTCGGCAGGTACACCTGTCGTCTTTAGGCAGACCACCTTCAACTTCTAGGCAGTGCCTCGTCTCATATTGGATAGACTAATTCTCATTTATTTGAGCAGAGATTTCTGATATATCACGAAGAGTGATTTGATTATGAAAAAATAATCTTGAGATTCTACCCACCAGTATTTTAAAGATTTCCGAATCAGCTCTATTATAATTATTTTTATAAAAAATGTTATTGAATTTCAACATAAACAATTTATAAGAAAATAAGATATCAGCATCCATTAATCTCTGTACTTTTAGGTATAAATTCGCGACCAACTGAATAGATATTATTTGGGAGGTGTTTGGTTTAAATGAATATTGAACCAAAAGAGTTATTGTTAAAAATGAAAGAGCATGACTTTATTTATGACGCTGCAGTCGGCAAAATGGTCAATAAGAATTATCAGGAAGATAAGGCTTATGTGTTTAAAATATTGGACTTACTTTATGAAAATTTCCACAAGGTTAGATTTGTAGATGATTTAAGTGAAAGTGTAATTGGCAAAGGTAAATGGGCTGTTTTAATTTCTCAAAAATTTGCAATGGTAGATAAAAGAATTCCCATTCCCCAAGTACCTTTTCACTTAAAATATGATGGTAAAGATGACCTATCCATAAAGGCTAAGCACTCATATTTTATGCTCATTGGATTTTTTCAAGAATCAGATGATGAGATATATGTATCTTTGAATTTTAAGAATGAAGAATACAGGAAGATGTACAAGAAACTCGTGAAAAATCAGACATTAGTATAAATTTTGACAGCCTTTAAGATCATTTTGGTGAATTCCTCGATAAAGTAAAATAAAGCGAAATCGAAGTGGCTTTATTGCTACTTCTTTTTCGCTGTAAAATACCTAGTTTATATCTAATATACATGCATCCTGCATTCACTTCCTAGTACCTGCGCACCGAACCTTCATAATTGTTTGAACTTTAGTTTTTATTATAATATTAATGTTAGTTTTTCACACAGATACCTTCTACTAACAGGAAAAGACCAGCATTCACCTTTGTCATTAACATTATCCTGATTTTTGAAATACTAATAAAAGTTATTATGACAAATCTAATTATTTTCTCTCATTTTTTAAATACAAATCTTTTGCTAATCTCATCATATTTCTCTTTTAATAAAAGCTTACCATCAACTTCAACTTTATTGTAACTTTCCTTAGCATTTAAATGTTTAAGATTCTCAGACACAATAGAAAAGAAAGTTTGCTTATTCTCTTCAAAAAAATATGTTTCAATGGCATTAAACATTTCAGTTGCATTATCTCCTGAAATCTCATTTTTAATAAAAGAATCCATACAAAACGGAAATTCATACGTTCCTTTTTGTCGTAACAAATTAAAATATATAAGATAATACGCTAAAAACTTTTTGTTTTTATCCATCCCACTACCTACTATTTTTTTAAAATCAAGAAATTGTAGTTCATTTAAGTCAGTACCCGTTAAAACATCCTTGATTTTAGAAACTAAATTATTATATTCATTTTCAATAGAATCTCTAAGCTCTTGTTTTTCTTTATTTAAATCTTTAATCGCTTTTCTTAAAACCTTAATTTGTTTCTCTAAACTAGACTTTAACAGAATCTGTTTATCAACCAAATTTTCCATTTCATTTACTGCCTCATTTTTAGCAGATGCCTTAACGTAATCATCAATGGTCAATAATTCTTTTGATTTTTGAATTTCGTTGTTAATTTTATCAACTTCAGCATCTATAGTATTCCTTTCAGTTTTAATTTCTTTAATATCATTAGTTAATTTTTCAACTTCTCTTTCTATAGTATCTTTTAAAAGTGAGATTTCAAAATAATTATTAGATAGATCAAGTCTTGTTAAAGATTTTTCAGTCGTTAATGTAGAATGACAATATGTACATTCAGCCTCTATAGAACGATATCTTTTTTTATTCATTTTTAAAAGTTCTTCTAGTTCAGATAAGTTTTGTTTTTGTACATCCAACATTTCTTGCTTATTTAATAACTTCATTTTATATTTAGTCATTTGAGTATTAAAATCGTTTAACATGCGTAAGTATCTATTGATATCGCTTTGTAGTGCATCTTTATCAATTTTCACTACGCTTGGTATTTCTAATATCTCTTGTTTATATTCATTCACTACTTTCAAAAAGTTGGTTATTGTAGACTCTGTTGTATTTTTCTTTTTAGTTACATTAGTCAAATCATTTTTTAGCTTTGTTACTTCTTGAGTAGATAAGGAAAATATAGCTTCAAATATATCTTTAGGTATACGAGAATATTGTCCCAATGTATCTGATACTTTTCTGTACATGACCCCATCCCATGAATCATCCTGATCAATATAAAATGGTAAAATTAATGCAGACGAGTATGCGCTATGTAATTTTTTTGTATGCACATTAGCTAATTTCATATGGATATTTAGTTTATTACTAATCCATTCCGAGTATTCCTTCACATTCATAGACTCAGCTACGTCATTTACTCTAAAAACATCCTTTTGTCTAGTAATGGTATAATATGAATCATCAATTATCACCTTTATTTGGAAATACATATCATCAATAATCCATCCGCTTGGAAATTGCCGTACATCAAATCCTAATGTATAATACAATGATTTTAAGAGACTTGACTTCCCTTTAGTATTGCCTTTACTTACTATAAGATTAGCTCCTTTATCAAACTCAAAAGTCTGAGCCTCTTTAGCCTTAAAATCAATAATTGAAAAGGATTCTATTATCATTGATTCTACACCTCCCCCAACTCACAAAAACAATCTATTGCTAAAGCAATGGAGAGTTCTGTGTCTACTTCAGTTGCTATTAAGCCTCTTAGATAACCAATAGCTTCTTCATCCGTACTATTCATAATTAAGTTAATGTCTACCTGTTGTTTAATTTCTTCTTTCAGGTTTTGGTGTAGTAACGGTATATGTAACTTAATATTTCTAATCTTTCTTTTCATAATAGTATTGATTGATAAATTGTTTAAAACTTCATCAAACATCTCTTTTTGTTGAACATTAGCAAATACTCTCCTTAAATAATCTCCCTGAATTACTTTTCTCTCAATATCATTATCAGTTTGGATGATGATTTCGCTTTTTTGATCTATTTCTAATGATAATTCTCCTAAAACAACTCTGGCTCTTTCATTAGTAACTAATAGATTTTCAGTAACCATTTCCCCTTTTAGTACCGTTAAAGCACTGTCCAAATCATTAGAAAAAGGGGTTATATAAATAAATTGGTTATTTAGTCTGTTTTTTTGATTTTCATCTAAATTCAACGAACTAATAAAATCTTGCTTTTGTTCGACCGAAAATCCTAGTACCGTTGAAACGAGTGTTCCATTTCGTTTAATCAATTCAGATTTAGTTGTATTAGCTAAGTCCCAAAGAAAAATTTTTCTTTTATCCGAATCTTCTCCTGGTAACATATTCTTTTCAACGATAGAAGCTTTTCCACTAGTTTTAGATTTTAATTTTCCTATGGAAAGCTTTTTAGTTCCTTTTACTTGGACATAATAAATTTCGTTATCTAAATGAATTTCAAAATCTTCTTTCGATTCAGGTATAACTTTGAAATTTTTTTTTTCAAAATGATGAATAATTACATGAATAATAGAAGCCTTTTGATAGTTAAATCCTTTAATTGCAATTGCACCACCATTATCAATTGCACTCATTACATCCCTCCTAGTAAAATTACTCTTATTTACATAATAGCAGTTTCCGAAATAGGTTGACACATGAAGTCCCAAATAACGTTTTAAATTTGATTTTGGTATTCTTACTTTATTTTAGCGCACCCGTGCATCACTCAACTCCGATACTATTTTGAATCGTTTCTAAGGTGTATGATACAAAGTTACTTAATATTTATATTAAATAACTTTACGATAAAATTTCCTTTTTAAAAAAATGTGAGTTTAATTGGAATAATATTTTTTTTGCACCATTACTTTTTACTCAATAACCATTGCAAAGACATATCCTAAACATTACGTGTATACCAGAAAAATATTCTACTAATTTCTTTATATCACCTGCGAGTTCACTTAACGGCATTTCTTTCGCCCCTTTATGTGCTTCAATCGGTTCTCCTGAAACCGGGTCTACAATAACAAAAATAGACGACGGTTTTTCAACGTCTATATGATCCCGTAGATTCTGAACCTCAATTTTTTTGTTATAATGTTTTTCGGATTCCTTCCGTTTTTGATTTGATTCACCAAAATCAGAGTATCGAAAATAAGTACTACTATCATCATACTTCTTAATATGATCCACTATTTTTCTATTATCAGGATTAATAATCACCGAAAGTGGCTACGACGATTTTTTTCTCAATTCATCTTCATTCTCTATTACTAACTTTTCAAAATATCCATATAATGTGGAGATAAAATGACTTCTAGTCATTTTATTCCATTTAATTTCCCCTTTAGAATCCTCGTACATAATATAGGGTTCTCGTGAGTCAAAAGGAATATTCCCTTCTTTGTAGTCCAACTTTAATTTTTTATGAATGATTACAATTAGTGATTTTAAATAAAGCTCAATAGAATGCCTATATAAATAAAGGTTAGGTAATAAACCAGCCGTATTTTTATTTGGGTTATTATCCCACAAAAAGTCAGCTGTGTCGTTAAAGTTAGATGCATGAAATCCAAAACCAAAATCTATATGAGTATTAGGATCGGTAAACATATAATTCATTTTAAAATACCTCTTTTCACATTTGTATTATTTCATTTTTTCGAGTATCTACTCGTCCAGCAGTTCCTTTTTATTAAGTTCTACATTTGATGTAAAGTAAAGGATTCAAAGAGTATCGATTATATTTCTTGTTTCACTATCACCGATTTAAAAAATGGTAGCAAAACTAATTCTATTATTTCAATGCCAGGGTACTAATAACAACTTTTTAAACTAGTCATATAGTCGGCTGATTTATTTTATTTATATAATAATTTATGATCCCGTAGATGATATCTTATAAACCTGAATAACCCTGTAAAGACTCTATCACAATCTTCTGCTCTTCTATCTGCTTCTCGAACTCCCGCTTCTCTTCCCCACTAAGCCGATACTTCGAAGCATACTCCGCAATCTCTTTCATCTCATACAACCGCTTCTCTATCTCTTCCAAAACCCGATCATGCTGTTTAACCTGCTCCAGTTGTTCTTTCAACCACTCGATTTCTTCTGAGTTATCCTTCATTTGCTGTACCTCCTCTACACTTTCATACCAGTTCTACTTTCAGATTATAATTAGCTATCTATTCTCAACCATTATATAATAAGAACACACATTCTTATCTTATAGGAGGGCTCACTATGACGATTGGAAAATTGATATACTCTACGAATTCACGATCTTACAGCTTTTTACTGGAAGATGGTAAAGCGGCAAAGGAACAATACAATGCCAATTGTAAGAACAGCAACGTAAAGAAAAATTCACTGCCTTCTTCTAATGAAAAATTAAACAGTCTGCTCTGCGCATTGCTGCTTGGCAGTGGACGTATTATATCTTCTACAACTAGCCACAAATATTTCCGATTCACTTTCCATACAAAACACAGTGAATGGGCTCATTCCTGCTATCAACAGTTACAATCCTATGTACCAGACTTTCTTATAAAGAAGGAACAAACCACAGATACCCGGAGTGAATTCGGCTTTACAGAGCGCGTGGTGATTGAATCTACTCCTTGTGCTACTGCTGAAGCATTATACTACGATTGGTATCAGAATGGCTTTAAGGGCATGCCTCTGGAGTTTGTTGAACAGCATATGACCGCTCAGACACTCGCGTGGTGGTACCAGGAATGCGGTCACTTGAAAGTGAAAGAAAACGGCACGCTGGAGAAACTGATTCTCTCCACCGAGCAATGGACCGAGGACGAGCTTCGGTTACTTCAATATGTAGTAAATATCAAATTCAATTTCCTGTTTGCGATAGACGGTCAACGAAGACTTATTCTCTATGACCAACTGCAAATCAAATATTTTCTAAGTATAGTTACACCATGGATCCATCCACTATTTTCTTATAAAATCAGGAATGTAGAAGTTCACAAGCCGGTTGCAAAACGGACAACGATACGACTTCCCAATCAAATATCTATTCCTGCACCTACTAAAGAAATCAATCAAATGATTCAGCAATATGCCTCTTCCATCCAAGTAACAAGAAACAACTTCCAAAGATTGAATTACGCGAGGCAAGAGAACAATGAATCGACACGCTATCAAGTGAGCCTGACTGAAAAAAACCAACACGTCCTGTGTTCCGTCCAAGCATCGACAGGTTTAACGTTAGGTGAGATTGTGCAAGAGTGCTTTCATCAGCATAACAGCCTTTCACCGCGACCGTTAAATACATTGAATGATCTATCAACTACTCAGCAAAATATCATACTCGGTTCTATTATTGGAGATGGCATGCTGACTCACATGTCTACAAAATCCAAAGGTATCAGAAGCACGTACAGCGAACATTTTTCTATTAAACAGAAGGATTACCGGGCATGGAAAGTGATGAAACTGGAGCCTTATCTCTCTTTTACTCTTAAAGGAGATGTGATTAGTTCACGAGTTAATGATCTATGGAGCGAGCTGGAAGCTGATTTTTATAGTGCTAAGGTAAAAGACAAATCACGAGTTAAGATACTATCAAGAACAAGACTTTCTAACTTGAACGATTTACACAGTATAGCCACTATTTATATGGACGATGGCTCACTATTGCTAACGAAACGGATAAATGATAATAATAAAAAGATATATATTACCCCTCACATCGCTCTCTATCTACAAAATTTCACTTTCGAAGAATTGAAAAATCTTGCACTACAGATTAAAAATTTAACACAAGCTGAATTTACCCTCACGAAACTACCAGATGGAAATGGTTATTATTTACGAACGTTCCGTACAGCAGATACCTTATTGTTTCTTCAAGATATTCATCCAGTTACCATCACTTGCCCAGCGATGAGCTATAAAACCAACTGGACGTATCGTTTCTATATGGAAACTCAGAGATGGCTTTCTGAATATCCTGATTATGAAGTCATGACTAGCTCTAGAGATAGAATGAGACCTTACACGACTAATGAAGTAGAGACGCTAAAACGCATGAAGCAACAAGGCTATACTATTCAGCAGATTGCCAATCAGCTAAAACGTAGTTACTGGTCGATAGTTTATAAAACTAAAGATTTACGAGATCAAAATTATATGTAAGAAAAAAGAGACTTCTTGAAAGAAGTCTCTTTTTATAGTTCTAATTAACCATTAACGTAATAGTTGTAGTACGCCCTGCGGCTGTTGGTTAGCTTGCGAGCAGTCCTATTGTCTCTAATAGGCTCAGACTATATCTCCATCCTTGTACCTAAATAACTAGGATGCTGGGCACTTCGAATGTCTATTGACACCCTACGGATTTCATCGTCATAGCGATTGCCTTAGACGGTATATCCTAGTCGTTGAACCTTCTCCAGAGTTTCCTCACAGGAGCTTGGCTGCTGATTGTCCAATTCCACTTTTTTTCAACCGTTCACGTTTGCCGTTTCCAGCTGCGTTGTCGGAAAGTGGACTTCAGGAGGTTCCAGCAATTCACCCAGTTATGCGTCCTATCCGTTACCGAATAGGCGTCCCTGAACCGTTTACCGTAGGAGTTGTAATACTCCGTTCGGAAGCTGGTTCGATTGAGAAAGCATTGCTTGTGCTGCTTGAGTTAAGATGTTGTTCTTCGTAAAGTCCATCATCTCTTTCGCCATCGTGCGAACATTAGCTTTCACTAATGACTAGACTATATCTTCACCCTCCACACTTCGGTAGGGGCCGGGCACTTCGGATTCACAAGATACTCAGCTTTGTGTTTCCTACGGATTTCATCACCATAGCTTAGCCTTAGATGGTCTATCCTAGTCGTTGAACCTTCTCCAGAGTTTCCTCACAGGAGCTTGGCTGCTGATTGCCCAATCTGCTCTTTTTTCAAGCATTCACGCTGACCGTTTCCAGTTACGTTGTAGCAAGAACAGTTTCAGGGGTTTCCAGCAATTCACCCGGTCATACTCTCTAACCGTTACCAGTTAGGACGACTGTGTCTGTTACTGCTTACGCAGCTATGACATAATCCACGTCACGGATGCGTGATTCTGCTGCTGTTAGGTTTTCGGAAGAAGTTCCGAGGTTGTTAATTGTGTGTTCTAGGCGGTTTTGTGTTGAACCCAACTTAGAACGTTCACCAGAGACTTTATCGATTGCTGCTTGTATTTTAGTTACTGCATTTGCAGCATTTTCATGAGTTGATACATCTAGTGCTTGTTCAGTAGTCGTACTATTTGTACCATTATTTACCGCCAAGTTTTCATTAGTAGTACCTGTAGTCGATATTCCCAAAGCTACCGAGCGCATATCTCCAATGTTTAACGTTAAACTTTGATCTTGGTTTGCACCAATTTGGAAATTTAGTGCTTGTTCTTGATTGACACCAGCAGTAACTGAAGCTGTTGGTGTACCCGTAACTCCCGATGCATCAATTTTATCAGCAGTTAAATCAGCATTAACACCGACATTTTTAGCTGTAATTATAAGTTCATTGCCTGAAACAGTCGCAGTGTATTTAGCACTGAACGCATCAGTGTCATTTAAAGCCGCTGCTCCTTTTGTTAGAGTAGTAGGTATATCAGTATCAAAGGCTATACTTTCACCCATAACTACAACAGACTCTGAAGTAACCATACCTGTTAAATCTACTTTCAGTGAAGCAGCAGATCCCGGTTCCGCTCCACCTGCTGCGTCAGTTTTTGATCCATTTAATAATTTTTGCGTATTGAATTCTGTTGTATTACCAATACGATTTATCTCAGAAGTCAATGAGTTGATTTCTTTTTGAACTTCTTGACGATCATTGCTTGTATTTGTATCATTACCCGCTTGTACTGCCAACTCACGCATACGCTGTAGAATATCATGAGTTTCATTCAAAGAACCTTCAGCAGTTTGAATTAGAGAAATACCATCTTGAGAGTTCTTAGCTGCCATATCCAAACCACGGATCTGACCTCTCATTTTTTCGGAGATTGCTAGTCCTGCTGCATCGTCTCCAGCTTTGTTGATCTTTAGACCTGAAGATAGTTTCTCAATGTTGTTAGCTGCCGCTGCGTTGTTTGAACCTAATTGACGGTGAGTGTTCATTGCTGCCATGTTGTGATTAATAATCATTATAATTTCCTCCTTGAGTGTTTGTTGGGTACACGTCCTTGTGTCCCTTATTTGTTTTACGGTTTTGAGCACCGGCCGGACGCTCTATGCCGCTTACACTACTAATATCGGATGCGTAACTAGAGTGTTTAGTGTTTTATTAAAAACTTTTCTATTTATTTGAAATGTGGAGATTAAGTGACTTGTACTACCTGTTTTAATGAAGTAACCACGATTCACTTGTTATCTTTTAAGTTTTTATACCAGTCAAGATCTAGCGTCAGTGATTCAGTATTGATTTCTTTAATAGACTGAATAAGTTCACCTCGTACAATTTCCACGGATTTAGGTGCTTCAATCCCTACCCGTACCGTGTCACCTTTTACTTCGAGGATCTTTACTTCTATATTGTCTGCAATTTTAATCGTATCGCCCACTTTGCGTGAGAGTACTAACATCTTATTCACTCTTTCCGCTAGTTGTTTTTTCTTTCATTTCATCCAACTTCTTTTCATCGATTGGATGTTTGATAAGATAGCGCTTATCATTTAATACCATTTGCTTTGCTTTTCTGTTTTTCGTTTGGATCAAAAGGGGAGCTTGCAAGTTAATTGTAGAATCTTCAAATGGTTCTCTAACGAAGACGATACCGAGCACCATTAGTTCTTCAGGACTTTTCACTTCTAGTAAGTCTACTGTTGGATCGTCTACTTTGATGTCATAGCCTTCTACGAACTTGTATGGATTCGCTACGACGAATGCCACGCCTGCTTCTTTCGTCGACTGCATGACTTGGAATTCCTGGTTATCACCGATTGGCAAAATGACGAATTCTTCTTCCTCTTCGAATCCGGGAAGTCCTTTCGGGAAGTGCCATGCTTTCGATAAATCTACTTCTATTTTACCGTGGAACTTGGTTGCGATTTCTTTTAGTTGTTGTGTCACTAGATTTCTCTCCTTTTTAACGTTGTGCTAGTTTATTACTCTTCGCTTTAATTATTAAACTTTCCAATCAATCTGTATCGATCCGTACTGTTGCATTTCTACAGATACTTTTCCAGGTGTGTAATTATGGACTGGTTTATTTATTTGTGCATCGATTTTCGGTTTCTGTGGAGTTACGTTAATGTCCAGTGAACCAGACGTAATATCTGTTTTGATTTTTGTCCAATCCCCTACAAATTTTACTTGAAGTTCGGCCATCGGTTTCTCTGTATTTTGCTTCACAATATCCGCTATCGTTGAACCATTTTCAATCTTCATGAGTTGTTGACCTTCTTGTGCACGACGAGCTGCGCCTTCTTGTGCTTTTTGCATGCCGTATTGGGCATTTTCAGCCGTCCGACGAAATACACTTTTCATATCGATGTCTGCCCGATTCTCTGTTGTGTCGAGTGATAGTTGCGGTCGGGTTGTCGTCATTTCTAAAACAGCAGCAGGTTGTTCAATACTTAGAGTAGCTTTTGGTTGTTGAATCTCTTGAACTGGTTTCGCCACTTGCAGATCAATCTTTGCAGGCGTCGTTTGGATTTGAAGCTGTGGAATGTTCACTTCTATCACTCCCTTACTTTCTTATATAAAAATAGCGGACACTTGCTCAGTGTCCGCCACATCTTTTAGCGTAGGAAATCCATTAAAGAAGGTTGCATGATTCTAGCGCCAACTGACAATGTTGCACGATGGATCGATTCCGATGTAATCAAATCCGTAATCGTTTTTTCATAATCAACATCTTCGTTTTGAGAGCGTTGTTTCTTCGCTGCGCCTTCTTGCATTTCTAAGCGATTATGCATAAGTTCTGCTCGGTTGGAACGAGCGCCGACGTCTGCACGTTTTGAAAGAACGACATCCATATGACTATCAATATCATTAATTAGTTTTCCAAAACTTTCTCCTGTAGCAGTGGAACCTGTAGCTGTAAGATCTTTTACTTTATCCAACATAGTATCAATATCTTTAAACATTTTACTTACATCGGTACTGACTCGTAAGCTTATGCCGTCAAACACTTCTATTTCTACGTTTTTAGAAAATGAATCTCCATCTTCAAACGTACCCTTATCCTTATTAAACAGTGGTTGATCCGTCATACTACCGCTGAATATATGCTTGTCGCCGACTTTAGTATTGGCCATGTCTTGTAAGTGCTCACGGAGCTGACCAATTTCTGTTTCAATTGCTTTTCTATCCGTCTCTGTCATCGTGCCAGTATTGGAAGCATTTGTTGCCAGCTCTTTCAAACGATGTAAAACTTGTCCTACCCCATCCAACGCATCATCCGAACTATCCAGCCAGTTATTCACCTCGCCCATATTCTTTTGAAATTGCTCCACCTTGTCGACTTGCATACCATACCCCATACCCTTCATGACGACGACAGGATCATCGGATGGACGGGTAACTTTTTTCCCTGTATTGAGTTGTTCTTGTAATTTCCCCATATTATTATAACTGCTTGACAAGTTACGCAGCATATTTTGAGATAACATAGATTGTGTTACACGCATGAAGATTCCTCCTTAATTATCTACCGACCGTACCCATGCCGTTGATGATTTTGTCTAGCGCTTCATCCATCACGGTGATCATTCGGGCAGATGCGTTGTATGCTTGTTGGAAACGGATCATGTCGGTCATTTCTTCGTCGAGTGACACCGTACTGATTGAGTCACGGCGATTCGAAACAGCTAACAGCAATACGCCTGAGCTTTCGGTCATTTTTATTGCTTGTTGTCCTTCGACACCTAATTGTCCGATTGCTTGAGCATAATAACTTTGAACGCTTGAACCTTCTAGTCCCGGTAACTTCGCAAAGAATACATCGCCAAGTTTTTTTGCGTTTTGACCGTTACCGACTTCCGCGCCTGTTTTTGAATCGGACGCCGCCAGTTTATTCGGATCTTTTCTAATCTCATTATTTACTACAATATTACTTGCGCTAAATTCGGTTGCACCAGTAGGTAAAACAAAGAAAGGCTGCCCTTTTACACCTGTTGAATCTGTACCATCTTCATGAACCGCATTAAACGCTTTCGCAAACTCATTCGCCATTTTGTCTAACTTAGCAAGCATTTCAGGATACAGTCCTTTTACTTGATTACCATCTTGATACCCGTATGAATCCACAAGTGATTTCAATTCTCCACTTTTGACCATATCGGTAACAGACAGCTTACCGTCAGAAGGATTCTCAATCGGTCCCCCTGTAAATGTGAAGCCTGTCATAGGATCTGGAAATGGTTGGTCTGGATCGTTTCCATCCACAGTGAGTTCTGCAACTTTGTCTTTTTGTACTACAGTTATCGTTTGTCCTGGAACATTCGTTTTGATTTTAACGGTTACCGTACCTTCTGAAATCGCAAGAGCACGTCCGCCAGTTTTCTCATAGCTCGTTTCAATCGGTACATAGCTAGACAACTTATCTAGTAAACCGTCACGCGCATCATAGAGATCATTCGGTAAATAGCCATTCGGTTCTACCGTAGCGATTTGTTTGTTTAATTCTCCAATTTGACTCAGCAACGAGTTAATATCATTCGTGCTAAAGTCAATTTCATCGCCTAGATTTCCTTTAATTTCGGAAACCGACTTATGAATATAGTTAAACGAGTCAGCTACCGCCACTCCACGCTCGACAACGACCGCACGTGCGCCACCATTTTCCGGATTCGCTGCAAGCGTCTGCAATGACTGCCAAAAATCGCTCATAGACTTCTGTAAACCATACTCGGAAGGTTCGCCAATTGCGTCTTCCATTTGCGCTACGGCATTCGTACGCGATTCCCAGTAGCCTAGCTTCGTCGATTCACTACGAAACTGATGATCGACAAACGAATCACGAATCCGCTGAATACTTCCCGCTTCTACGCCTGTCCCAAGAAATCCTGGCATCGTTCCCGCGTTCATTCCTACCCCAGGAAATCCAGAAGTCGCCTGCATGTTCACGCGCTGACGTGAGTAGCCAGGTGTATTTGCGTTGCCTACGTTATGCCCCGTCGTATAAAGAGCGGATTGCTGTGTGTACAATCCGCGTTTGCTAGTTTCAAGTCCCATGAATGTCGAGCGCATGTTGTGTCCTCCTTAAGCTTGGGAGTCGAATGACGAGAGCTTCGTTTTCGCTCCGCTTTGTGACTGCCCTTGTACTTCGTTTTTCGAATAGTTGACGGTTTCCGGACGCGGACGGACCATGTCCAGCGATAGATTCACAAATTGAAGAGATTGATAGGTCAGTTGCTGATTGAGTTCATTCTGCTGTTTCAACTCATGAATCGCATGCAGGAGACGGTCCTTCGCCTCTGCTAACTGTTCTTTGTCCGGAATGCTTGCTAGTTCAATTAAATGCGTCATCGTTGGTTCAGCAGGTACTGCACGTCCTTGTGCGGCTATATACTGCTTCACTTCCTGTACGCGCTTTTGGTCCATTTGCATAATAGCTGCAAGGTGCGCTTGCTCCTCCTTCAACAGCTGGTCAATCCCGTCGACGTCACCGCTTTTTAGCAGTGCGGTCTTGTCGTTCGACAGACGGAGCAAGCTCGTATGCAGTTTTTCTAGGTGATTGAGCGTTGTCAAAATCGGTTCAATGGACATGTGTAACCCTACTTTCCTTCTGGCTTATTGAAATACGACAGCATGCTGGAAGCGAGTTTGCTCGCATCTACTTGATAGTCTCCAGATTGAACTTGCGCTTTCAGTTCCTGTACACGTTGTTGTCTTGCAGACTCAATCGGTGAAGCGGCGGATAACTTTTTCGCTTCTGAAGAAATCTCGAGCTTATCTGTTTTCACTTGCGCGGCTTGCTTCGCCTGATCCACTTTCATTTGCTGGTTGCGGTACGGGTTGACGGCTTGTGGTTTAAATCCATCTATTTTCATACGTCTCGCTCCTTTCAATTCTTATGGTAGATTTGGGTCCTACTCTTTACTTCGGCAGATTTCAAGAAGTTTTTAGAGGCTTTTGTACGAAAAAGCGAGCAGTACGAACTGCTCGCTTCGTATTGTACCCTCAACGGTCTTTTTGTGCGTAATATGTGCCTCGCTCTTGAGCTTTGATCGCTTCACGCAGCTCTTGCGCTGCATCAAATGTCCGCAAATCGGATTGAATCTCATCCGTACATTTGGCACAGATCTTCCCTGTCGATGTTAATGCGCCACATTTATCACATGGATAACCAAGGTTCGGGAACAATGCCGGTTGCAATCTTCCTTTACGCACCCAGCGATGCAGTAATTCCTGTGTGACACCTGTTACTTCAACGATCCGATCGATATTCGCGGCACGATTCTCCCGTTTGCGTAAAAACCGATACACCGTTTCATACATTTGCTCTTCCGCTTGCGCACACGTTCCACATACATCCCGAAGGCCCGTGTAATTAAACATACTGCCACATGTCGGACAATTTCTTACTTCCGCCATTACTCTCACTTCTCTCTCATAGGTCTGAACAACGTCACAGCTTCCACTCGATGTACGCCGCGCTGTTTCAACGCTTCAGCTGCGTGACGCAATGTCGTGCCAGTCGTATAAATATCGTCAACAAGCACATAGATTGCTTCATTACTATCTATATCGGCTGTTACGCGAAATAGTTCAGTCATCGCAAGACGTTCGCTACGAGATTTTTCACCCATCACCGATTCCGTCGTTTTTTCAAGTAATGACTGATACGGAATCTTCGCCGCTTCTAGCAACGCATCCACTTGCGAAAAGGTTCGTTTCCTTTTATTGATGGGATGCATCGGAATCGGTACGACAATCTTTTTGGAGTCGTTCAGTACACTACGTAATGAAGGCGAGAAGATTTGCGCGAGCGCGACGTCTTGCATGAACTTGAACTGATGCAAGTACTCTCTCGCTGCTTCATTGTATGCATAGAGTGAATGAACAGAATCGAGTCGATCGTCTTCTATGACCTGGTCAATGCGTTCAAACTTTTCGAGACAAGTGGGACAGGCGGAAGTGTCTTGTTGAATGCCGAGGAAGTGTTGCCAAGTGGGCTGGTAGTCTAGGGATTTGTCGCATAGCAAGCACGTCATTGCGGCACCTCCGTGCGGTTCAGCTTACGGATTTCCCGTTTCGCTTCGTCCATAGCATGTGTGATGCCTTGATGAAACAGTACAAAGTCACCTGACGTGTTCGGTACAGAGCGTCCTACTCGTCCACCGATTTGAATCAGCGCGCCTTTATTGAAAATCGTTTGCTCCGCTCCCACAACCGCCACTTGCACATTCGGTATTGTAATCCCTCGCTCCAGAATCGTCGTCGTTAACAAGCCAGGAATTTCTTTCTGCCTTAGTAACTGCACGCGTTGTTTGCGATCCTCATGTTCTGCATGGACGGCACAAATTCGTTCGTCGAGCTTCTGAAATAACGGTTCAGCCAGTTCCATCAGTTCAATCTGATGAAAGAAAATGAGAAACGGTTGCTGTTTGTCGAGACGTTCCGTTGTCCAGCGCAGTAATTTCGCTGGAATCCGTTTCTTTTTCAGCTGTTTGTCGTAATTCCAGAGCGCAACGCTTCGCGGGACAGGTAGTGGCTGTCCGTGATAACGTCTCGCGAGAATGGATATGTTGCCTTGCTTTTTATTCATCGCAAGCAACTGACTAGAAGGCGTCGCCGTGACGAAATGAATCGGTGCGTTAGGTTTTGCGGCTTTCCTGACTGCTCGCTGTAACGTTTCATCCGCTGTATACGGAAACGCATCGGCTTCGTCAACGAAGATCACGTCAAACGCCTCGTGAAAGCGATAGAGCTGATGGGTCGTCGCAAGGATTAATTGCGCATCGAAATGTTCTACTTCTGCCCCACCATATAACGCTTCTATTCTAGTATCAGGAAAGGCAGTCGTTAACCGCGGCAATAGCTCCAAAATGACGTCGACTCGAGGCGCCGCGAGACAGACCCGCTTGCCTTCATTCAATACATAATGAATCGGCTGAAACAACATTTCCGTCTTGCCCGATCCGCACACCGCATAGAGTAAATGAGATACGCCTTGTTTCGTACTGTCGAGCAACTCACGCGTCGCTTTCTGCTGAGAAGGGGTTAAATTCCCTTGCCAGTTCATTCGGTGTTGAGTCGGGAATGCGGGTAGCGTGCCTGTCCACGTAAGTAATTCTGAACAACACGACACCCGCCCCATGTTGAGACAGTTTCTACAATAAGCGCACGGTGCTTCGCATTGCGCACACGTAAATACAGTGAAGCGTGTTGGGTTTTCATTATGACAACGCTGACAAGTATAGTGCGTGCCGTGCCATGTCTTTTTTGACGTGACGCCTTGTTCTATATGAATCTCACCTTGACGAATTGCTTCATCAACGGTTTCTTCTGGGAATGGCATAAGATGACGCAACCAAATGCGCCCTGCCAAGAATTGCTTGAGTTGGTGTCGTTCGGACATGCAGTTCCCCCTGTTCAGGTTCCGCGTCGTTTCACCCAACCGAGTCCCATCGCCCCTTCACCAAGATGCGTGCCGATGACCGGGCCAAAGTGGCTGATCGTGAAATCGACGTTCGGATGTTTTTCTTCTAACTGTTTCTTCCATTCTACTGCGTCGTCATAGCGATTCGCATGGATCACTGCCGCGTCGAGCAATTGATTCTTGGCGTCTTCCGACAATAAATCCGAAATACGCTTCATTGCTTTTCTCGCTGTCCGGATTTTTTCAAACGGTACGATAATTTTGTCTTCGAAATGCAGGACAGGCTTCACTTGTAGCAGTCCGCCAACTAACGCCTGTGCTCCGGATAAACGGCCGCCACGTTGCAGATGCGATAAGTCGTCCACCATGAAATAGGCTCTGACGTCTTTCTGCATTTCTTTCAATTCTTCAATGATTGCACGTGGATGTACGCCTTCATTCGCAAGCTGCGCTGCACGAATCGCGTAAAAGCCTTGGGGATAGGCTGAAATTTCTGAATCAAACGGTAACACTTCTAGGTCCGGCACGAGCTCGGCAGCTTGAATTGCACCCATATACGTTCCGCTGATGCCACTCGATAGGTGGATCGTAATGACCGCGTCGTAGTCTTTCGCGAGTTCACTAAATAGCGCTTCAAAGTCGCCGATTGCGGGCTGTGATGTTTTCGGTAGCGGGCCTTTGCCGCGTACCATGTCGTAGAATGCTTCGGTTGTGATGTCGGCGTCTTCTTTGAATTCTTTGCCGTCTATAGTTACGAGTAACGGGATGGTATGGATCCCGAGTTCTGCTTTTATGTCATCCGGCAAATACGCCGTCGTGTCTGTCACAATCGCTGTTTTCAATATGATCAACTCCTGTTACTTATTCTACCTGAAATCGGTGGAGTTGGCATCTGTGAAGGGGGGAATTGAAGTGGTTAGGCTGAAATGCTGTACGTGTGGGGATTTGCGCTCTGGGCGGACGCTTTCCCATGGGCTCGGCTTGAGTCGCCGCCCTCCGCTCCAATCCTACTTTTAGTTGGGTGGCACCTACTGTCGTTCATTGAAATTGGTATTGAATTCTAGTTCAAGTGCATATATCAAGAGATTAAGTATGAACGGCAATGTTCCTACTCACTACTGCAACAATGAAACCCAACAAAAACTAAAGAAACAGCAATAGGTAAGGGATGGGGGTGGAAGATGGTCGACTCTGGGAGGATCAGACCGATCAGGTGAAACAACCAAAGGGAGCGCAGCGACCTGGTTGGTTCACCGCGGTCCCTCCAGAAAGCGTACCATCTGGAACCCCCATCCCCTTCCACTATCCCACGTGAAGCTACTCTTCAATTAAAGAATTCACATTAGTGAAGAGGTGTGGAAGGCGGCGACTCAGGGAGGACCAGCCCGACAGGTAAGACAACTAAGAGAACGCGGTGAACAGTTGGCTTACCGCGGGCCCTCCCGAACGCGTCCGCCTGGAACGCAGCGTAACGATGCCCTTCCCCTTCCACTCTCTAAAACTGACGAAGTAACTCTTTCATGCTATCTTGTAACTAGACTGTACACTTCAAGGAGGCGTTTGATTATGCAGGGGATTATCTATGAACAGCGGGACGCGGTAGCGTATGTGACGTTAAACCGGCCGGAATCGATGAATGCGTTTAACTTTCAACTGTTGCTCGAGCTTGGGCAAGTCGTTGAAGGAATTCGAATCGATCCCGACGTACGGGCAGTAGTATTTACAGGTAGCGGCGACAGAGCGTTTAGTGTGGGAGCTGATTTGAAAGAGCGAAAGACGTTGACTGAATCAATGGTGCGACGGAATTTGAATAAAATTGGCGACGTCTTTACGATGATTGACCAGTTGCCACAGCCTACGATTGCGGTCATTAATGGCTTCGCGTTTGGTGGCGGTATGGAGCTTGCGTTAGCTTGTGATTTCCGGATTGCCGCGGACAGTGCAGTGATGGGACTGACCGAAACGGGGCTGGCGATTATTCCAGGGGCTGGCGGGACGCAGCGGTTGCCTCGTTTAATTGGTGAATCCAAAGCGATGGAATTGATTCTGACAGCTCGACGCGTGTCCGCTGAAGAAGCGTTGCGGATTGGCATGGTGACGCAAAAAGCGCCTTCGGATACATTGAATGAAGTCGTAAATGCGTTTGTGGATTCATTACTCGCGAACGGACCAATTGCAATTCAGCAGGCGAAGTTTGCGATCAAGCAAGGGATGATGGCGGACTTGCAGACGGGGCTTGCGATCGAGCGTAAGGCGTATGAGATGACGTTGCCGACAGAAGATCGTGTGGAGGCGTTGGTTGCCTTTTCAGAGAAACGGAAGCCTGTATTTAAGGGGAAATGAGTGTTTTTGAGGGATGAAACGTGATGGATTGAGGTTCATAGTGTGGTGAATTAGGCGTTCGATCGGCTTGTTAGAGCGGTTGGACGTCTTTATTGAGCGGTTAAATGGGGGGATAGAGCACTCACGGTAAAGTATGAGCGGATAACACATTTGATAGAGCGGCAGCCGAGTTAGATAGAGCGGATCTAGACCAACTATGAGCGCGGCCCGGCCACTGTCCCTTCTATAAGCAATTGATTCGTCCTAAGCTTCACAGCATGATCGATAGAGCGGATATACGTCTGCATTGAGCGGTTAAATGGGTGGATAGAGCACTCACGGTAAAGTATGAGCGGATAACACATTTGATAGAGCGGCAGCCGAGCTAGGTAGAGCGGATCTAGACCAACTATGAGCGCGGACCGGCCACTGCCCCTTCTATAAGCAATTGATTCGTCCTAAGCTTCACAGCATGGTCGATAGAGCGGATATGCGTCCTCATTGAGCAGTTAAACGGTTAAATAGAGCGCTCACAGTAAAGTATGAGCGCATAACACGCTACATAGAGCGGCAGCCGAGCTAGATAGAGCGGATCTAGACCAACTATGAGCGCGGCCCGGCCACTGTCCCTTCTATAAGCAATTGATTCGTCCTAAGCTTCACAAATATGATCGATAGAGCGGATAAACGTCTGCATTGAGCAGTTAAACGGTTAAATAGAGCGCTCACAGTAAAGTATGAGCGGATAACACGCTACATAGAGCGGCAAACGAGCTGTATAGAGCGGATCTCAGCCAACTATGAGCGCAGCACAGCACAGCGTAGCCTAGCCACTACCCCACCTACCAGCAATAAATCCATCCAATAACGTTAATATTCCAAAGAAAAAATCCTTCCGAATCACTCGGAAGGATTTTTCATATTGTCGCATCGCGGACTTTGCCCAACAACTCCCGCAGCCCACGCAACTTTCGTCAAAACGGCAGTCGCCCCTTGACGATCCGCTTCATGGACAGCACGGATATACGCACTGTTTGCTTCATCGACGACATATTGAGGCGTAACATGATTCAACGTCATCGCCAGTACATCATTGAGGCAACGCTCGCATGTACACGGCAAATGCAACTCATTCTTATATTTGGAAATCACGTCGCGTACCACGACCTCCATAATATTATGCACTTTCATAGTCAGATACTCCTTCTCACTTAGAAAGTATAATCTTCTTCTTCAACAACTCTTTACCCGAAATACCAGGCTTCGTCATCTCGAACGGATGCAGAATCGTATCCAACTCTTCTTTCGACAAAATATTTCGCTCGATACAAATCTCACGGATCGACTTGTTCGTTAACAACGCTTCTTTCGCGATCTCTGACGCTACTTCATAGCCTACGTGCGGATTAATTGCCGTGATGATCCCGATACTCTTCTCCACATACTCATTCAAGTGCTCGACGTTTGCCGTGATGCCGTCTAAACAATAATCGCGGAATGCGCCGAAGACGTTTGTCATGATTTTCAATGACTGCAGCAAGTTGAATACGAGTACTGGCTCCATAACGTTTAATTCGAACTGTCCCGCTTCTGACGCCAATGCGATCGTCATATCGTTGCCGACTACTTGGAACGACACTTGGTTCATGACTTCTGCCATAACCGGGTTCACTTTTCCTGGCATGATAGACGATCCTGGCTGTCTTGCTGGTAATGCAATTTCAGATAGACCTGTACGTGGACCGGATGCCATGAGGCGCAAGTCATTACAGATTTTAGACTGGTTCAGCATCGTGCCGCGGAGTGCTGCAGATACTTGAACGTATGAGTCTGTGTTTTGTGTTGCGTCTACTAAATGCGTAGAAGACTTTAATTCGAAACCACTGTTTTCTGATAGGTAGCTCGCTACTTTTTTAATATACAGTGGGTCCGCGTTCAAGCCCGTTCCGACAGCTGTAGCGCCCATATTGATTTCATATAAATACACACGGGATACACGAACGCGTTCGATGTCGCGGCGTAGTACCATCGCGTATGCTTCGAATTCTTGTCCAAGACGAATTGGAACCGCGTCTTGCAAGTGGGTACGGCCCATTTTCAAGACCGATTGGAACTCGATTGATTTTTTCAAGTAGGTTTTATGAAGGGACTCCATAACTCCAAGTAGTTTGTCCACTTTCATGAGTGTTGCGATATGAATCGCAGTCGGGAACGCGTCATTTGTCGACTGCGCCATGTTGACGTGCGAGTTCGGGCTAATGATGTCGTATTCGCCTTTTTTATGACCGAGAATTTCAAGTGCACGGTTGGCGATAACTTCGTTTGCGTTCATATTTACGGACGTTCCGGCTCCACCTTGGATTGGATCCACGAGGAACTGATCGCGCAATGCGCCATTGATCACTTCTTCAGATGCCTTAATGATTGCTTCTGCAAGATTAGCGTCCAATTGACCAATGTCGCGGTTAGCTTGTGCTGCAGATTTTTTGACGATTGCAATCGCACGAATTAAGTCGCGGTTGACGCGGTAGCCTGTAATGGGAAAGTTTTCTGCCGCGCGTAATGTCTGGATACCATAATACGCGTCTAGCGGCACCTTCTTCTCTCCGATAAAATCCGACTCTATTCTGTACAGTAATTGTTCTTCCATCATGCAGAACCTCTTCTCAAGTAGTTTTTATAAGTTTAATTCGTATCTCATTATACACACTATATTTTTCATGTATAGCCGTTTGGGCATACAATCTCATCTTACCTTATAGATAACGTTTAAACCACCCGGTAATCTCTTCTAATCTCGCAATTCGCAGATTCGGTTTCCCTGTTCTTGACATATTATGATCGGATTCGGGGAAGCGCACAAATTCTGTCTCTTTGCCTAAATCCTTTAATGTAATGAAGAGTTGTTCCGCTTGCTCGATTGGGCAAACGAAATCTCGTTCTGCATGAAGAATCAATAACGGTGTATCAATATTCTCTGCATACTTTAACGGCGACTGCTTCCATAGCGTGTCGACATCTGTCATTCCCGCTTTTAAATGCCAATCGGTGAAGTAGTAGCCAATATTGGATACGCCGAAGAAGCTGACCCAGTTGCTGATGGAGCGTTGCGTAACGGCTGCTTTGAATCGATTCGAATGCCCGACAATCCAGTTCGTCATGAAACCACCGTAGCTACCACCTGTCACGCCAAGGCGCGTTTCATCAATCCAACTTTCCGTTTTCAACACTTCATCCAGTCCTGCCATAATGTCTTCATATCCACCGCCACCATAGTCACCGCGCACTGCGTCAACAAACGCTTGACTGTAACCATGGCTGCCACGTGGATTGAGATAGAGTACTCCGTAACCTTGCGCCGCTAACACTTGCATCTCATGGAAATACGTATAGCCGTACATCGCATGCGGTCCACCGTGAATTTCGACAATGAGCGGATACGTTTGACCTGCTGTGAAGTTCGCAGGCTTCATTAACCACCCTTGGATATTTTCATTGCCATTCGTATACTGAATCGTTTCCGGTTCCACTACCTTCACTTTCTTCAACCAGCCTTCATTGAATGAAGTCAGCTTTGTCCGTTCACCTGTCGCAATCGATTGACGATACAGTTCTCCGGGATTCGTCATCGTGCTAACGGTAAGCAACGCGAATTCAGCGTTCCTCGCAACATCATAGCCGTAAACATGTTCTTCTTCCCCCGTCGCAGGATAGATCGCGCCGTCGAGTGTAGCCGCATATAAACGCACTTCCCCCATACTCGATAGCTGGAAATACAATTGCTCATCTTCCGTCCACACTACGCCTGGTGCAATCGTTTGCTGCAAATGATCGGAAATACTTTCGTCTCCGATCGGTGCGTCAATCCCCGCTGTTACATTCATCGTCTGACCGTTCGTCTGGTCATAGACGAAAACATCTGCCTGCGTAACGTTTTGGAACGTCATATCATACCCTGTATACGCAATATAACGGTCGTCTTTAGAGAAAGCTACATTGCCGAAAAAGCCTTGTTCATCGAGAATGACTGTCTCTTTTCTAGTTTCAATATCCAACAGCACGAGCGGAACGCTGAAGTCATGATCCGTCTGCTCGTTGCGATTGACACCGATGACCAATTGCTTGCCGTCATGCGAAACTGCCTCAAGTGAATGATCAAATGGTTCTTTTGTGAAGTTACAGACATTGCACGTCGCGACATCGACATAGCCGATTTGAGTGTATTCGTCTTGCGGTAAAACTCCTATGAAATCTTCTTTGTATTTCATTTTCGTCACACGAATCGGTTGCGGAAATCCTTCTTGCTTCTGTACTGTAGTAGAAAATGTTTCGCCTGTTTTCAGCTTGCCTGTAAACCAGATTTTCTTACCGCACGGTGACCATTCGAATGAATCAATTCCTTCTTTACAGTCCGTCAGCGCATGTGCTTCCCCGCCCGCTTTCTGCATTAGATAGAGTTGATTCGTTTCACTACGATTCGATATAAACGCGAGTTGCTTACCGTCTGGAGACCATTTCGTCTCACTGACTTGTTGCTTACCATATGTCCAACGCGTTACGTCACCCGTCTGCAAATCGATATGATGAATCGCCGAATGATACGCATTCTCTTCTTTATTTAATTCCGTCACCGTAAACACCGCTTCTTCGTCGTTAGGCGCCAATACCGGATTCGTTACAGATTTCGTTTCAAACAAATCTTCAATCATTACACATCGTTTATTCATCTAATCCCTCCTGTTTTCTCACTATTCTCTCTAAACCATAACAAGACCGCGCTTACTTTGGCAATAAATGCGTAAAAAAAACGAGTGACGGGATATGCTTCCCCATCACTCGCTTCTATACTCTTCAACTCTTAATTTGATCTTTCAATGAACGTCTTAAAATCTTACCTGTCGTATTTTTCGGTAACTCATCTAGGAACTCAATTGTTTTCGGCACTTTATACTTCACGAGACGCTTCGCACAGAATTCATGCAGCGACTGTTCCGTAGCATCCGAACCTTTCTTCAATACAACATACGCTTGTACTTCTTCACCGAAGTTCGCGTCTGGCACACCAACGACTGCCGCTTCCACGATGTCACGATGGCTAAACAGCACTTCCTCTACTTCTCGAGGATAAACGTTGAATCCACCGACGATAATCATATCTTTCTTGCGGTCTACGATATAAAAGTAACCGTTTTCATCGCGTCGCGCCAAATCGCCCGTATAGAGCCATCCGTCACGAAGTGCAGCCGCAGTTTCTTCAGGCATTTTATAATAGCCTTTCATAACGTTCGGTCCGCGTACAATTAATTCGCCAACTTCATTGTCAGGAACTTCTTCACCCATTTCGTCGACCACTTTGTTCTCCACGTTCATGATATTCGTTCCGATTGATCCAGGAACCCGCTCGCGGTCTAATGGGTTGAAACATGTAACCGGTGAGGCTTCGGATAGACCGTACCCTTCCGAAACGCGCACATCGAATTTTTCTTCGAAGTCATGAAGCAAAGAAACAGGTAATGATGATCCACCTGAAATCGCGAGTCTGATTGATTCGAAGTCTTCTGTTTTACCTTCCGGATATTGATAAAGGAAGTTATACATAGTAGGAACGCCCGCAAATACCGTCGCCTTCTGCTCGCGAATCATATCAAATATCTCACCCGGGCTAAAGCGTGGCTCGAGTAAAATAGTAGCCCCTTTAACGAGCGGTGCATTTGCTACAACCGTTAATGCGAACACGTGGAATAAAGGCAATGTCGCTACGATTTTATCATTCTCGGAGAAGCCTAAATAGTCCCCGACATCACGCGCATTCGAGTAAATATTCTTATGAGTTAACATCGCACCTTTCGGGTGTCCTGTTGTTCCCGATGTGTAAAGGATGATAGCGCTTTCATTCTCGTCAACTTCAACCGCTTCCGTCATCGGTTTAGACTTCTTAATGAGCATGCTAAATGGATGTACTTTTGCCTTCACCGCGTCATTCAGCGCAGCTAATTTCTGTGCTGCATCCGGACTCATTTCACAGACGACATAGTTCTCAATCGTCGGGAATGACTGGCTTGCTACTTCTACAAGTGGCAATAACTGATCGATCGCAATAACGGCTTTGGCGTCACTGTTTTCAAGAATGTAAGAAATTTCGTCAGGTGTATAAAGCGGATTGATCGGCACAGCCGTCGCTCCGATCCGCATAGTGGCATAGAGTGAGATCAGATAATGCGGCGTGTTGCCGAGTAAGAATGCGACTTTGTCTCCTTTGTTTACTCCTAGGTTTTGTAGTGCGTTGGCGAACATGGATACCGACATGTCGAACTCTGCGTACGTCGTGTTTTTCCCCATGAAGTGGTAGGCGATTTTACTTGGCTTGGTCTGTGCTGTCTGTTGAACACTAGAAACTAAATTCATGCTTTCATCTCCCTAACATGTGAATGAATAACCATTCAGTATTTCGTTCATTATACTGATAAAACAATTAATTGGCAAGAGTTTACTGGAAATTTTGTTTTTTTACTTTACTAGGTGAGGCTGGACGGGGTAAAGGGGTGGGGATTTGCGCTCTAGGCGGACGCTTTCCCATGGGCCCGCGGTGAGCCAACTAGGTCGCAAGCTCCCTTTAGTTGTCTCACCTGTCGGGCTGATCCATCGGGAGTCGCCGCCCGCCGCTCCAATCCCTGCAAAATTAGTGGGTGATACTTATTGTTGTGCATTGAAGTTTGGCTAGTAATTAGTGAATAATTGCAACTTAAATTAGATCTGCACTTGTACTCCATAAATTTCAAAGACAACAACAGTTCATACACAATCTACAGTGATTGACCTACGTACCTCCACTATAAACGTAGGGATTGAAGCGGAAGCTGGGTCGACTCCGGGAGGATCAGCGTGAGTCCGAGACCCTGGACTGAACGAAGTGAGGGAAGCGGCTCGGGCCACGCCCTCCGGAAAGCGTCCCCAGCTGGAGCTTCAATCCCCCCACTTACTCCCTCCACTCACACTTGAATTTGAATAAGTTCAAACACAACAACAACTAACACACCACTACAGAAAGTAATCTATATACCTCCACCTCCCACGTAGGGATTGAAGCGGAAGCTGGGGCGACTCCGGGAGGATCAGCGTGAGTCCGAGACCCTGGACTGAACGAAGTGAGGGAAGCGGCTCGGGCCACGCCCTCCGGAAAGCGTCCCCAGCTGGAGCTTCAATCCCCACCCACTTACTCCCTCCACTCACACTTGAACTTGAACTTGAACTTGTACTTGTACTTGTACTTAAATAAGTTCAACCCCTTGTACACACAATGTAACTCTAAACTCATAAGAAAAGACACCTCTTCCTAAGAAGTAGGTGCCTTAATATGTGAAATATACCGCCAGCGGATCAAGTAGAAATAGAACACCTGCATCAGCGCAAAGCCCGCAAGCACGAGCGCCAGCTCCTTGACAATCGAAATCTCAGCGAGCGCATCCCAAATGACCTGTAGCGACATAAACGCAAACACGCTGTGGATAAACGACACTCCCCACGGGAAGAAAAACTGCGGAATCAATTGCCGGTTGACGATCTTCGTAAACTCCCTATCCGTCATCCCTATCCGCTGCAACACCGCATACTGCCGGCGATCATGACTCAGCGACGTATACAATCGGAAGTAAATGAAACTACCGGACGCGAGGAAAAACACACCTGCAAGCAATAATCCGATAAACAACAGCAACGAGAACGTCATACGGATATGCGAGTAATTCAATCCTGGATTTTCAAACTCATAGCGCACCGGATCGCGATGTTCGAGCATCAGCCCCGCCAGCACTTGGGCGTGGATAGACAACCCGATTTCCCGCGTCTCCTGCCAGTCCCTTACGTTAAACGCATAATAATTAAACGCCAGCGCATCGGCATGGGCTTGTTCTTCAATGCGGTCGAAATCCAAATGGTTCACAACAATCGTATTGAGCCCAAGCGCGTTCGGCGGAAACAGTTTATACGGATAGACGCCTTCGATCTCTAGTGAGACACCACTGTCGGCCAGTTCGGTGTTGACAGTTTCCGTCGATAACTGATTGGCCGCGGCTGCTGTTGCCGGTAAAAATAACGCATGTCCACTTTGTAATGAAATTGGCATTTCCCCGAAAGTTGCGGCCAGTTCATTCAGATCAGATAGCTTGACGATATTGACTTTATTCTTCGTATATGAAGATTGCTGTTCAAGTACACGAAATCGCACAGCCCAATAATCAAGGCCTTCTTGGTCAAGTTCATTGGTCAATTTTGCGATATGTGGATATTCGAATTCATTATGCGGCAAGCTTTTATAAATAAGCCCAAGTGGATTCACTTCACGATATTGCGAAGCGAATGACGTTAACGATGCCAGAATACCGACTGACATAAACGCGATCGTCGAAACGATTGTCACGATGAAGAACATCCGGGCATTTTCTTTTAAACGGACGATGCTTTCCGAGATCGAGATCATCCAGAAGTCCCGCCAGAAGATGTTCTTTTGCCGTCGCAAAGCATGTAAGACGAGCGGTAAAGTGTCCGTGAAAAAGTAATAGGTTCCGAATGTGATGAGTGGCGGTAGCAGGAAGAACAGACTGATGATACTCGAGCGTGAGACGAATGCCGCCATAGCGTAGGCTAGCAACAATAGCACGACTCCGAAGATCCCTCGGCTTTTCGAGTACGAATACACCGACTGCACAGCCATATCCCCATTTAACAAATCCGATACTTGTCCTTGCTGAATGAAGACGGGTGCGATATATGAAATGATAGCAAATAAACTAAGGAATGCACCCATCGTCAGCACGAATGGTTTCCACGATAAATAAAGTGGTAATACCGGAATTTGCACAATGGCTTTGACGATCATGAAGAAGAACTTCGAAAACATAAAGCCGAGGAAAATCCCACTAATGATCGATGCGAAGCCAAGCAACATCGTCTCGATGAAAATGAGTCGATGCAACTGACGCTTGGCCATTCCGAGAAGCAATAGCACACCGAACTCTTTCGATCGCGCTTGTAAAAATGCACGCATCGAATAAAACAAGAAAAACAGCGTGAAAATAAATAGAATAATTTCCGCTATTCCCATACCGAGTACTGAAATCTCTTTTAGAAAAGTGTTTTCAATCGACGGATGGAATAGCAACATCGAATAAAGGAAAAACACCATGACGGAAAATACACTCGCCATGAAGAATGCCGCATAGACTCGGCGGTTACGAAGGACGTTACGGTAAGCGAACTGTCGAAATGTCATTCACATTACCTCCAAGTAATGACAACACATTCAAGATCCGTTGGAAAAATGTATGGCGGCGTTCGTCTTTATAGATTTCATTGAAAAACTCCCCGTCTTTAATAAACAACACGCGGTCACAATAGCTCGCCGCAATCGGGTCGTGCGTCACCATAATAATCGACGTCTTTTCATGCTGGTTAATATGTTCGAGTAATTCCAGCACATCTTTCGCTGATTTGGAATCCAAATTACCTGTCGGCTCATCCGCTAATACAATGCTCGGCTGATGGATGAGCGCTCGTCCTATCGCGGTACGCTGTGCTTGTCCACCTGATAATTCATCCGGTCGACGCTCCAAAATATCTTCTAAATTCAGCTTTTGCGCCATATCTTCTACGCGCCTCTTCATCTCTTCAACGGGTAATCCATCAAGAGTTAACGGCAAAACAAGATTTTCTTCCACCGTCAACATTTGCAGTAAATTGATTTCCTGAAAGACGAAACCGATTTGCCGCCTGCGGAATAAAGCAATGTCATTTTGACTGAGCTTTTCCGGTTCCACGCCTCCAATGACAATCTTGCCATAGGTCGGAATATCGGTCGCCATCAATAAATTCAATAGCGTCGTCTTACCACTACCCGACGGCCCCATAATGGCAACGAATTCCCCTTCTTGCACATCGAAGTCCAATTGATTCAACGCACGATGTATCACTTTTCCTTCATAGATCTTCGTTACATCTTCCATCTTAACGACCGGTTGAGTCATCTGATTGTTCACCCGCCTCTCCGTCTGTAAATAATAATGCGATGGTCGTGCCTTCCCCTTGCTTTGAGGAGATCGTCAGTTGATGGCCTAGTTTCTCACAGACTTCGGACGCGATATACAGCCCCATGCCTGTCGATTCTCCGGATAACCTACCATTTTCCCCAGTGAAGAAAGCTTTCGTCACGCGGTGTAAGTCGGATGCCGGTATCCCTATTCCTTCATCGACAATCTCCAGACACAGCCCTTCTTGTAGCTGCACTGCATTGACATGAATTTTCTTCCCTTTTTCAAATGTGTATTTCACTGCATTCGTAATGAATTGATTGAGCATGAACTTGATCCACTTTCGATCGGTCGCAACCGTTAAGTGTTCATCGACGTTCAGCACAGGAAACAGACCGTTCGCAATGAAAAGTCGTTTGTTGTCATTGAGCACTTCTTGCAACACTTGCCTAAGCAATAGTCGCTCAATTTGCATATCTTCTTCAAACGTTTCAAGCCGTGCATTAACGAGGACGATTTCTAATCCACTTTGGATGCGCCCTACCTCCTGCTCGATACTTTTCTTATCGATTTCATCTTCTTGCAATAATAAATTAATGACCGAGATCGGTGTTTTCATTTGATGCACCCATTGATTCATGAAATGCAAATGACGATTTTGTCTATTATATAATGTCTGTACTTCATGCTGGTATAGGCGATATAACTCACGCGTGAATTCCATCGTCTTTCTATGTTCAGGCGTCATGACGTGCCGTATCAACGCGTCTTCCATCTGTTTCGGCTTTTCTACGATCTTCGCATAATACGTACGCCGCATGATGTATTTTGCTCCCAAATAGCCTGCCGTAAGCAGAATACTCATCGCGACGGAATAGATCGCCGTATTCGGGTTGCGGAAGCCGTCCAGCCAAAACAATAGTAGAATGAATGAGACCAGTCCGATTTGAAACAGCATAAACGGCACATGTTCTTTAACGAACAGCGTGAATGCTTTCATCAGGCTTCCGACTCCGGCATGAAGCGATACCCCGCACCGCGCACCGTCTCAATCCAAGACTGCACATCGTAATCCGCCAATTTCTTGCGGACTCGGGCCATATTGACATTGAGCGTATTTTCATCGACGAATGACTGATCATCCCACAATTCTTCAAGTAATCTTTCGCGCGACACCACTTTCGGAGACTCGCCCATCAGCAACTCCAAAATGACACATTCTTTCTTCTGAAGCGGAATCTCTTCGTTACCTTTTTGCAACGTCATCCGTTCTATATATAACGTCAGATCGCCTGACACAATCACGCGCTCCGACTGACTTGGTGAGTATTCCCCAAATGATCGACGCAAATGGCTTTTAATTTTCGCCAATACAATTTCATAATGGAATGGCTTTGTAATGAAATCATCGCCGCCATTTTCAAGCGCAAACACTTGATCCATATCACCTGAACGAGCCGAGATGAAAATAATCGGACACATTGTATGTTGACGTAACTGACGGCACCAATAATAGCCGTCATAAATCGGCAAGTTGATATCTAAAAGCACTAAATGTGGATTATACGCATTGCATTCTTCTACGACTCGGTCAAAGTCCTGAATGATCGCGACTTCATATTGATATTTTTCAAGCGTTCCCGCTAGCAATTGAGCAATTTTCAAATCATCTTCTACAATAAAAATTCGATGCTTCACCGTAATCCCTCACTTTCTCGTTATGTTCAGTATAACGCATTTCACAGTACACATAAATGAATGCTCGTATACAAAAAAACGCATGCCCCGCAAGACATGCGCTGTTCCTTAATAGATGACATCCACAAATTCTTCCAGCTTAATACCACCAAGGATTTTCTCTACGTCCATTGACTCGAGTGCTTCCGTGATCGCCTGGCGTTCGTATTTCACACCTACTAAACGATTTTCGATTTCTTGCACTTCCCCAACACCGAAAAAGTCCCCGTAGATATTAACGTTTTCTATACTGCCTTTTTCCACTTGCAAGCGAACATCAATGCCACCGACAGGGAAACGTTTCGATTGCTGCAAGTTGAACTTCGGTGAACGACCGTAATTCCACTCCCAGTTACCATAGCGCTCCGCAGACAATTCACGGATTTTCGTCCAGTCTTCATCCGTCAACACACGATATTCAATATTTTCTTCCCCATCGAACATCGAGTTCAAGATTTCCTGTCTAAACTGTTCAATGGATATAGGCTCTTCCAAGAACTCGGAAATATTCGCGACACGACTGCGAATCGACTTGATCCCTTTTGACTCGATTTTGTCTTTCTTCACTTTAAGTGAATTCACGACACCTTCCATATCTGTATCAAACAATAACGTGCCGTGGCTAAACATCCGATCCTTTGTCGCAAACTGTGCATTCCCTGAAATTTTGCGACCATCAATCAAAATGTCATTACGGCCAAGCAATTCCGCTTTAACACCCATTTTGGCCAGCGCATCTGTTACAGGCTCTGTGAACTTCTTGAAATTACGGAACGATTCCCCATCGTCTTTCGTAATGAAACTAAAGTTCAAGTTTCCTTTATCATGATACACCGCACCGCCACCAGACAGTCTACGTACTACGTGGATGCCTTGACGATCGACAAACTCTGTATTAATCTCTTCTACTGTATTTTGGTTTTTCCCAATGATGATAGAAGGTTCATTGATATAGAACAATAAATACGAATCTTTGTCTACGTCCATCGTATTGAGTACATACTCCTCAATCGCTAGGTTAATACGTGGGTCCGTAACGCCTTGATTATCGATAAATTTCATATTTTCTTCTCTCCTCACAAAATTGTCACAATTATTTTCTGTTAATTCTCTCAATTCAGAACCTCTAAAACAGCTTGAAAGCGCGTCACAAAAGGCTTGATTCCATTTTAACAGATAGTTAAATGAATTGTTGACTTTCGGCATCTGTTATAATACAATGTGTATATACCAAAGAGTTATACAACAAAAAAAGGGGGATTGATTAATATGGTAGAAAGCATCGTTGAATTTTTCAAGAACTTGCCGGCGAAGGTTTGTGCGACTTGTGGAACTGAAATTGAAGAGCAGCATGAGTGTTACTCTAATCAATGTAATCATTGCAACGTAAAATAAAACAAAACTTTCATTCGGCGAATATTCCTATATTCGCTTTTTTTCTGCCTAAATACATACATAGCTTGAGCAATTCACGCATTATGCCAGAACTGCCCCTTCCATTCAAATCCACTTACCATACAACATAAAAAAATCCGTACAACGATGGTTGTACGGATTTTTTCCTATTATTTAAACAGCTTCGCCAGCACTTGATCTTTCGCAGCGACGCCTTGATCGATACAGTCGGGCAAACCGACTCCATTATACGAGGCACCAGCGAGCTCGACCATCGGGAACGCTGATTGTATTTCTTCCCGCGCACGTAAAACCTTTTCTTTATGGCCTACGCGGTATTGCGGTCGATCCTCTTTCCAACGTGTGATAATACAGAAATCCGGTTCACCTTCGAGCTTGAGAATTTCTCCCAAGTCTTTGCGAACGATCTTCTCAATCTCAGCATCTGGCAAGTCGACAATCGCTTCTTCCCCAACACGTCCGACGAATGCACGCACCATCACTTTATCGTCTGGTGTTGTCGTCGGCCATTTACGGTCGACGAGTGTACAGGCGGTTATCGAATGATTACTGCTGCGTGGTACTAAGAACCCTGTTCCATCGATATCGCTCTTCATCGCAGTTTTCGGGTAACCTAGTGCGACAGTTGCGACAGATGTCATTGGAATCGTTCCGAGTTCTTTCAACAGACCATGCGGTTCAAATAAACGACTCGCAACCGTGTGGCTCGTTGATAGAATAACTGCATCTGCTACGATTTTCCGCTGATCATTCAACGTCAGCACAGCATGATCGTCTTGTTTCATTATATTGGTGACACGCGTACCTTTCATCACATCGACATCAGTCAATTGCTCTTCCAATGCTTCAATCAATGAATCCAAACCATTTTTAAATGTATGGAAAGCACCCATTTTTTTTGAACTATGACTATTCTTTTGCGGCAACTGTTTAGGAGTGGTCTTCCTCATTCCTAAAATTAAGCTACGGTGATTTTTTTCCACTTCATAGAACTGTGGGAACGTTGATTCCAAGCTCATATGATCGATATCACCGGCATAAACCCCCGACAATAGTGGCTCGATTAGATTTTCTACCACTTCTGTACCGAAGCGACGACGGAAAAACTTACCGAGTGACTGATCTCCGGTCACTTCAGAACGTGGTAATACGAAGTCACCTGCCGCACGTATTTTACCGCTCAAACTGAATAAACCGGATGTTACGAATGGTTTAATTTCAGTCGGTACACCCATGACAGCTCCTGCTGGGATTTTATGCATCTGATTATGCAGAAAGATATAGGCTTGCCCTGTTGCGTTGCGAACAAGTTGATCTTCTATTCCCAGTTCAGTCGCTAATTGGTCTACACTTTTTTTACGGATCAAAAAGGAGTCGGGACCGCGTTCGATTACATAGCCGTCTCGACGGACGGTTTGGATTTTTCCACCTAGTTCTGTTGACGCTTCAATCATGATGATGTCTATGGGAAGTCCTTGTTCACGGGCATCTTTTTGCAAATAGTACGCTGCAGCGAGACCCGTGATGCCGCCGCCGATAATGACTACTCTTTTTCGTTCACTCATGTCCTTTTTCACTCCGATCCAATTGTATTCATTTTGTTGCGAGTAACTGATCCATTACAGCATCTGCCATTGCATCAATGAATAAAGGATCGGTGTTCGGCATCGCAGGTCTATGATACGCTGCGCCAATATCGTCACAGACTACTTTACACTCGTAGTCGTTATCGTACAGAACTTCCAAGTGATCTGACACGAAACCAACTGGTGTGTAAACGAATGATGTATATCCTTTCGTTTCAAACAGTTCACGTGTTAGATCTTGTACGTCCGGACCTAACCAAGGATCCGGCGTTTGCCCTTCACTTTGCCAACCGAGTGCGTAAGTTTTTACGCCTGCTGCTTGTGTGATCATTTCAGCTGTTTCTTTTAACTGATCAGCGTATGGGTCACCGTTAGCTAGAATCTTTTCTGGTAACGAGTGAGCTGATACGATCAAGCACGTATTCTCAATTTCTTTCTCGTCCATCGCACCATATGTTTGACGCAATTGGTTCGCCCAGTACTCGATGAATTTCGGTTGCTTGTACCAGCTTTCAACTGAAGTAAGTGTGATTCCGTGCTTGTCCGCTTCCTCTTTCGCGCGACCGTTGTATGATTTAACGGAGAACGTAGAGAAATGTGGTGCCAAGACAATGGATGCGGCTTCTGTAATACCGTCTTCATGCATTTCTTGTATAGCATCTTCGACGAACGGTGCAATATGCTTCAAACCAACATATACTTTGAATTCAATTTCGTCTTGTGCTTCATTCAAACGTGCGCCTAGTGCGTTCGCTTGGTCATCCGTAATCCGCGCAAGTGGTGAAATGCCTCCGATTGCTTCATAGCGGTTGCGAAGATCTTCTACTTGTTCCGGAGCCGGTGGACGGCCTCTACGGATATGCGTGTAATACGGTAATAGATCGTCATAGGAGTTTGGTGTTCCGTACGCCATAACGAGTAAGCCCATTTTCTTTTTCGTCATCATTTTCACCTCATGGTTGGATTGTTATTTCGAACGTAATTCTTTACTATATTCATGTACGAAAGCAGTTAAGCGTTTCAATGTTGCCGGTTTTACGTCAGGGAATACACCGTGGCCTAAGTTAAAGATATGGCTACCATGCTCTACACCTTGTTCAACAATAACTTTCGCACGTTCTTCGATAACGGACCAGTCTGCCAGTAACATGGATGGATCCAAGTTCCCTTGCAATGGTTTTGTCAGACCGCGTTCGCCCGCTTCTTTTATAGACAAGCGCCAATCCAGTCCAACTACATCGACTGGCAGATCATGCCATTCATTCGCCAAGTGGCTTGCGCCGACTCCGAATGTAATCAATGGAACATTCAATTTACGTAGTTCCGTGAAAATACGAGTCATTGTAGGTTTAATGAAGATTCGGTAATCCGAAACATTCAATGCGCCTACCCATGAATCAAATATTTGTACAGCTTTCACACCTGCGTTAACTTGTGCTGTAATATAACTAATTGTCATATCAGCTAACTTATCCATCAATGCGAACCAAGCTTGTGGCTCAGATACCATGAAGGATTTTGTTAGGTTATAGCTCTTTGAAGGACCGCCTTCGATCATATAGCTCGCAAGTGTAAACGGTGCGCCTGCAAAACCAATCAGTGGAACATTCAATTGCTCTTGTGTCAGCATTTTTATCGTGTCCAAAACGTAAGGAACTTGCTCTTCTGCTGAAAATTCACCTAAGTTGGCGATGTCTTGTGCAGAACGAATTGGATTTGAGATAACAGGACCTACGCCTGATTTAATCTTTACGTCCACTCCGATCCCAACAAGTGGTGTAACGATATCTTTATATAAAATGGCTGCATCTACATCATATTGATCTACTGGAAGTTTTGTTACATACGCACATAATTCAGGCTGATGCGTAATTTCTTCCAAGGAGTATTTCTCTTTGATTTTAAGATATTCCGGCTGTGAACGTCCTGCTTGACGCATAAACCAAACGGGCGTGTGATCGATTTCCTCGCCTCTCGCAGCGCGTAATAACGTATCATTAAAAGTTGACATATTCAGAGATACCTCTTTCCATATTTTTTATTTCTTTCACGTAACTCATATACGTTCTCATGATAAACCGTTGACAAGTCAATGTATAGTGAATTGCGCCTTTGTCATAATTTTGTGCTAGGACAACTCACACTTCTGCCATGCTTTAGACAATCATTCCTAACTTGCTTGCAATAAGTGTTTGATTCAAGAGAATTAAGGGAATTACTACATGTAGAATCATACACTGGTAAAGAGTGCTTTTAAGTAAATGAAGCACAGACGATTGTTACTTGCCAAAGGAGGAATTTTATATGAATATTTATATGACAACTGGAACATTAGGTTTTATGGAGAAAATCAGAGATCAGCACACCGATGAACCAATACTTTTGATGAATGGTGGTGGCAGTACGCTGTTGCTACATGAGACGAACGGCAAGAGCGTGTTCCAAACACCAAGAAAGTTTGAAGTAGTAGGTTCTTATGGCAACCTGTCAGAACCTGGATTCTTTGCAATGGATAACGTTGCAGTAACAGATGAAGGGAAACCTATTTTCGAACATCAGTACAAGCAACTGGGTGAAAAACTGCAAAACATGCCCGGTTTCGTAGCATTCCGCTTATTGCGTCCTATCGGCTCAGATACGTATACATTGTTAACACAATGGACGGAACGCCGTTTGTATGAGATCTGGTATAACTCCCCTGGTAACCAATTATCCGATAAAACGGTTTTCAAGGATGCCGGCGGTGCTTCACAACATATCTTCACAAGCGCTCCATACACCACACATTATAAAACACCTACTGAAGAGGTTTGACGTTTCGACGTCAGACCTTCTTTTTTTATGTTGAAAGTGATCTAACTAGTCATTTCCACACTGTTTTAATTCATTTCAATTCCCTGTAATTTCGAAACTCGCAGTTTGCGATGTGGTTGACCGCTTGCTATACTGAACGAGTTGATTGACTTATTTGTCTATTTGAAAGGGGTTTTAAAATGAGAGAACGATTATTTCAGAAACTCGAACAATCTTATGACGATATGGTAGAGATTCGCCGCTATTTGCATATGAACCCGGAAGTTTCATTTAAAGAAACGAAAACCGCTGCCTATATCGCTGATTTTTATAAACAACTTGGTGTGGAAGTACGCACTGGAGTAGGCGGCAATGGTGTCGTCGCAAGAATCAAAGGTGCAAAGCCAGGAAAAACAGTTGCTTTGCGAGCAGACTTTGACGCATTGCCAATTCAAGATCAAAAAGATACACCGTACGCTTCCACTGTACCTGGCGTCATGCACGCATGTGGACACGACGGCCATACCGCAACGCTCCTTCAACTGGCAAAAGCTATGAACGAAATGCGCGATGAACTTACTGGTGAATATGTATTTATCCATCAACATGCGGAAGAATTAGCTCCAGGTGGCGCCATGGCAATGATCGAAGACGGCTGTTTAGAAGGTGTTGACGTTATTTTCGGCACACACTTATGGTCTTTATCCGAATCAGGTGTCATCTATTACGCATCTGGCCCAATTATGGCTGCAGCGGACCGCTTCCATATTACCATTCAAGGTGCTGGCGGACATGGCGCTTCTCCACATCAAACGAAAGACGCAATCGTCATCGGTTCACAGCTAGTAATGAACTTACAACAAGTCGTTTCGAGACGCGTCGATCCAATCGAATCCGCTGTTCTATCAGTCGGCTCATTCGTCGCAGATAACGCCTTTAACGTCATCGCCGACCAAGCCGTTCTAGGCGGAACAGTTCGCACATTTACCAATGATGTACGCAACTTAATGGAACAAGAAATAAAGCGTATAGCTGAAGGTGCCGCCCTTTCCCACGATTGCGAAATCACTGTAGAATACTACCGTGGATATCCGGCAGTGGTCAATCATGAAAAAGAAACGAACTATTTAAAAACTGTGGCTGAATCGATTACGGAACTAAAAGGTGTAGAAGAAATGCAACCGCAAATGGGTGGAGAAGACTTCGCTTATTACCTGGAAAAAGTTCCAGGCACATTCTTCTTCACAGGTGCGAAGCCAACAGATGCTTACCCACATCATCACCCACGTTTCGATATAGACGAAAAAGCTATGATCGCAGCGGCTAAAACATTGGCTGCTGCAGCTCTTGATTATCAGAACTGAAGTTACGCGTTACGCTGAAGGTCATTCCTACACATGTGGGAGGATCTTCAGTTTTTTTATTTGGCTATAGGATTAGTGTTGGAGTTTTAAAAATCGATATAGAGTGCGTAGGGCAACATGCGTGTTCGATTACGTTTCTGTTAAGAGTGCGTAAGAAGCGGCGTTGTGTTGTGGTTCTTGCACGTGCTTTTACTTTTTCGTGTTTGATCGGGAGATTGTGCTTTAGCTGCCTATGTAAGTGGCGAGTGCATTGTCACCACTTCGGCGCTGGTGGATGGCTTTCGCGAGGAGCCAGAGACAGGAAATGCGCCTGTCTTTGTCTCTTCGCTACGCCTACCACAGCAGGCGCCTTCGTTGGATTGGCTGTAGGGCAGTTCATATAGCGTTTTAAAAGTGATTAGTGCGTAAGTGACCATGGATTACGTTCCTGTAAAGGGTGCGTAATAAGCGGCACGGGGTTGTGGTTCTTGCACGTGCATTTTCTGTTTCTTGTTTGATCAGGAGGTTGTGGTTTAGCTGTCTATGTAAGTGGCGAGTCCATTGTCCCCACTTCGGCGCTGGTGGATGGCTTTCGCGAGGAGCCAGAGACAGGAAGTGCGCCTGTCTTTGTCTCTTCGCTACGCCTACCACAGCAGGCGCCTTCGTTGGATAGTGTGAATGGCACTTCCTACACTTCTTTTGCAAGTAATACATAATAAATATCACGATGTCACTGAACTTCTTCCCATAAGAACCACAACTAGAATAAATACCACTTAGTAGCGCTGGCACAACTGCGGGGTAGGCCGTGGCCATGAGACAACTGGCAGCACCACCGCCAGCTGGCTCATGGCTGGAGGCAATCCCCCACGTGCCTGCGCGGGTCCAGAAAGCAGACACTCAATGATTACAGTATCCAACAACCAGTCGGGCAACGACCCCATCAAAAGTGACAAAGATCGGCAGCCGCTTAGTCTTTACGTCAACCGCGTTTCTAAATTGGGTAAGATACGCAATTTATCAATCTTAGAACCACAACCAAATTAAATACCCCGCAGTAGCGCAGGCACAACTGCGGGGTAGTAGGCCGTGGCCATGGGACAACTGGCAGCACCACCGCCAGCTGGCTCATGGCTGGAGGCAATCCCCCACATGCCTGCGCGGTTCCAGAAAGCAGACACTCACCAACTACAGTACCCAACAACTTGTCGAGCAACGACCACAACAAAAGCAATCAAGGTCCGTAGCCGCCCAGTCTAGTCTCCTCACCTGTCCGTAACCATTCGATAAAATCCACCATATTAATAGAACATTTACTATTTTCCAACATTACAGTTGATTTTCGTTTTTTCTATACTATAATTAATACGTATATGGTCCTATTAAAAGGGAGGGAACAACATGGCTAATCCACATTATCTATCGTCTTATATCGTTACATTCCATACTTTCGCATTACTTCATGGACAACATGCGAATCCATACTATACAAAAGTAGTGGAAAGCGACCGGACATTTATTGTCGAGAAAACACCATTAGAAATTATGAGAGATTCTTGTGCGCATTACCGTTCCAACTTTGAGTCCATCATTAACAGTTCCAAAATGGATTTGAAAAATCGTCCAAAGCCACCGATCATGTTGACACATTCAAATGACCGACCGTTATTATTTTTTCCTTTACTGTCCCCTACCTTACATAAAAACTCATGGGTAGCCTATCACGCAGTAAAAGACGCAGTTCAACACGAGGATGGTGTTACTGTTATTCTGAAAAATGATACGCAGATGCAACTAGACACGTCGTTAGCTACGGTTTATCGTCAAATGGCGCTATCGCATATTTTGTCTCAACGATTTGAAAATGCTCAGGAAGAATTGCGAAGTTCTTATTACATGATCATGGAGCCGAAGAGTTCTGATTCGACAATTTCCTAATATACAGATTCAGCAACTCTTCTGATCGATTACGTAAGCGAACATTCAAATAGCGACGCATATCTTGATAACCATCATGTAAAAATACATATTCCGTAAATAGTTCATCTGTTGAATGGCGTATCACTCTCATTTTATGCTTTTGCAAGTACAAAGAGGTGGTTTGTAAATCAGCAGAAACTGTGTTCATCGTCTCGTCCAGCAAATTAAGGTACGGACTCTTCAATTTAAACGGTACTTTCTCTAATAACTGACGGTCACGTTCCATAATCGTCAATAGCATGGGAAGGTAAATATAGTTCTCCAAATACGGCATTGCCTCTGCGGGGATCAAAGGCATCGAAATCGCCTCCTTATAGAACGTATGTTCTTTCATTGATTATAATTCCTTTAGCGCAGAAAAGCAAGTACTCGTAGTATGGCTTTTTTTCGCATAAAAAAACTTCCAGTGTGTGTAACTGGAAGTTTTGTTGCTAAGTCGATATAAAAAGAGGGTTTATTCTTTTGCTGGCTCATCGCCAATAAAGTGGATAGAGAACACTTTCCATGCGCCATCTTCTTTATTGAACACAGTCACTTGGCGACCTTCATGTGTATTTTCTACCTCTGTCTCAATATCCGTGAATGTTGTTTTCAACGTAGAAAATAACTGCGCATTATCACCTGAATATTTTACGATTGTTTCATTATTTGCTTCACGTTTCATCGTAGAATTCTCAAGCATTTCTTCCGTAGCCTGACGCTCTTCTTCTAGATCATAACCTTTGGTAGAAAGCGTCGCGAGATAACCATCTATGTCTTGATTGTTCAATGTTTCGATGTAGCTATCAAAAGCAGCTAGAATTTCTTCTTTATCTTCTTTTGGTACATCCGTGGCTTCTTCCACTTTGTCACCTGACATGCTGAAACCTACTTTTTTATCATCTACTCCATGATCGATGGCACCATTGCCTGGTGCAGGTTCGCCAGTTTCAGGATTGTTCTGTTTCGCTTCATCCGCGTTACCACATGCGCCTAATACGAGCACTAATGCCATGGACGCTACTGCTATTTTTTTCTTCATATGCTCCTCCTACGTAGAGAAAAAGGCCTTCAACATGCAAAGACCTTTTCTTATTTTAATTATTTTACTTCTACCCAACCATTTTTGATTGCTGTAACAACAGCTTGTGTACGGTCATTTACACTCATTTTTTGCAGAATGCTGGAAACGTGATTTTTTACAGTTTTTTCTGAGATAAAGAGCGTTTCACCGATTGTTCGGTTGCTCTGGCCGTCTGTCAATAATTGTAGAACTTCACATTCGCGCTTCGTCAATAAATGAAGTGGGCGACGAATATCGTTCTGCTGGAAGGATCCTTTATGTTCTCTTTCGCTCAAACGACGGAATTCTGTTACTAAATTATGCGTGATTTTAGGATGTAAGTATGAACCGCCATTCGCTACTACTTTGATCGCTTGAATGATAGCGTCTGCATCCATTTCTTTCAGCATGTAGCCGAGAGCACCCGTTTTTAAAGCGTGTGTTACGTAGGACTCGTCGTCATGAATGGATAGCATGATAACGCGTGCATCCGGAAACTCTTTAACTAATTCCTCAGTCGCGTCTACACCATTCATGCGTGGCATATTAATATCCATCAGCACTACGTCTGGCTCATACTCCCTATACAATTCAACTACTTCGACTCCATCGTCGCCTTCTGCTACTACAGTAAACGATTCTTCAAAATCTAAAATCCGTTTAACTCCTTCACGGAATAATTGGTGATCATCTACTATCAAAATTTTTGTCGCTTCCATATCCTATTCCTCCCAGTAATTACCTTACTTATAGATCTTCGTCCAGTGGAATTTGAAAAAGAATCGAAGTGCCTTCTCCGACTTTCGTATTGACCTTCATTTTCCCTTTCAGTAACTCCACACGTTCCTGCATTCCAATTAAACCAAATGATTTCTCTTTTACTTCATTTGTATCAAAGCCGATACCTTGGTCTTTGATTAATATATTAACTGATTCGCGTAACCATTCGATTTTCACCCATATTTCATCAGTTTTCGCATGTTTTATACTGTTATTCACTGATTCCTGGATGAGACGGAAAATACCTACTTCAAAATTGGAAGCAAATCTTTTTTCTGCTCCGTTGCTTTGGAAATGAATGATTAGCGGCGCCTCGTATTCACTCATGGTCAACAAGTACTTTCGCAATGTCGGCACAAGCCCTAAGTCATCCAAAGCCATAGGTCGCAAATTATAAATGATACGACGAACTTCAGATAACGCACCTCTAACATTTTCTTTTAAGTAAGAAAGCTCTTGCATTGCTTCTTCTGGACCATGCTTAACAAACGTTTTTTCAATTAAACCAGAACGCATCAAGACATTGGCTAACATTTGCGCAGGTCCATCATGAATATCACGTGATAAACGCTTACGCTCTTCTTCTTGGGCCTGGATAATCTGAACTGCAAAGTCTTGTTTTTGGCGAGCCGTTTCCAGTGCTGTACTTACATTTTTCAAGTCAGATGTTAAATATGTGATTACAGTAGTTACTTGGTTAACAAGTTGATCCGCTCTTTCGATTGTAGAGAGCAACAACATTAGTCGACGTTCAAGTTCATCCCGTCTTTCACGAAGTTGTTTCTCCTCCATTTTATTGATGGAGGCGCGTACAAGCAAGTCATTTGCCACACTATACGCTTGTTTAACTTCTTCTTCACTATATGTTACAAAGTCTTTTGACACAGTAGCTAGGCGTTTTCTTGAGTTACGTGACATATCATCTAAAGAGTCACCTTCTGTAATTACATGAGAAATACTTTCTTTCACTTCTGCTAACTCTTTTTGCATTTCTTCAAAACTTCGGCGGCTTTGTTCACTAATTAAGAATATGTCGCTTTTTGAACGATCCATTACATTAACCATGTTGCCAAAGATTTTCTCCATCTGTTGAATGTCAATTGCCTTATCGTTCAAATAACTCCCTCCCGCATCCGTTTATGTGAAAATTCGCAAAGTGAGCATTATTGCAGTTTAGCCTAAATACTTATACACTTCATATATAGTATATCATTTTAATCATGAAAAAGTATTATAAGTATATTACAAATGTAGGGGGAACGACAAATGCGAGCTAATTATAAAACCGTAAAGTTATACGGAGAGAGTGAATTCGTCATCCAAAAATCCCGTTTTCTGTCATTTGTCAAAAGAGTTGAGACAGAACAAGAGGCACTGGACTTCATACAGGACATCAAAAAGAACCATCATACAGCTACACATAATTGTTCTGCTTATATCATAGGAGAACATGACCAGATCCAAAAAGCGAACGATGACGGTGAGCCTTCTGGCACTGCCGGCTTCCCCATTTTGGAAGTGCTGAAAAAGCAGCACTTAAAAGACACCGTGATTGTCGTGACTCGCTATTTTGGCGGCATCAAGCTCGGTGGCGGCGGATTAATCCGCGCTTATGGTAAAGCAGCTTCTGAAGGCATTGCCGCAACAGGTGTCGTGGAAAGAAAATTACACACACTAGTTAAAACTTCTATTGATTATACATGGTTAGGCAAAGTAGAAAACGAAATACGGCAATCCGACTACCCGTTAAAAGAGATCGTCTATGAAGAGGACGTTGAACTCTTTTTATATGTTCCTGAAGAAGATCAGGATATTTTTCATGAATGGATGATGGAATTAACGAACGGTCAGGCAAGCATCGCCACAGCCGGACATAAATTTCTAGAGTTCGACATCTGACTATACGTCCAATCGAAAAGCGGGTATAATGGTAGAAGGTGAACCTTATGAGTAGAAGGTCTGACTTCATTAAATCGCCATCAATTTTTATGTGAAGAATTGCCATTTTTAATTAAAATCAACTTCCCATAGATTTGCCATTGACGGTTTATTTCTGCCGTACACCCTGGAGGTATAAAATGAAAAGAGAAGAGTATAAGAAAAAGAACGCTTCTAAAACGAAACGTTTCTTGAAAATAGCATTATTTACGTTCCTCATCGTAGCCATAGGCGTTTCCGCTTATGCATTCAAGCTACACAACCAAGCGATGAACGTTCTAGATCGTTCTTATGAACCTCTCGCCAAGCAAGATCCGCCGGAAATTTATGTCGAACCCGCAAAAGATAAAGTGTCAATTCTATTGATTGGCGTAGACGAAAGCGAAGCACGCCAAGATAGAGAAGTGCACGGAAGATCGGATGCTTTAGTGCTTGCAACATTGAACCCTAAAACAAAAAGCATCAAACTCGTCAGCATTCCTCGTGATTCCTATGTGTATATTCCACAGGTAAAGTATAAAGATAAAATCACACACGCCCATGCCTATGGAGGTACTAGAGCTTCTATTGATACAATCGAAGAACTATTCGATATTCCCGTCAACTATTACGTCAAAATGAACTTCAATGCATTCATCGATGTTGTAGATGCACTTGGCGGTGTAGAAGTCGAAGTTCCATACGAGCGTATCGAGAAAGATGAAAATGATAAAAATGCGATTCATCTAATGCCAGGCCTTCATCGTCTAGACGGACGCCATACGTTAGCTTTAGCACGTACTCGTAAACTCGATAATGATATCGAACGCGGTAAACGTCAGCAAATGATTCTGCAGGCGATGATTAAAGAAGCAACATCGATTACATCCATAACCAAATACGGGGACGTGATCAATGCGCTTGGTGAAAATATGAAGACCGATATGACATCTAAGCAAATGTTATCGTTTATCCAGTATATAAAAAGTGGACTTCCAGACGTAGATACCATCACATTGACAGGCTATGACGATATGTCGACAGGTATTTACTATTACAAGTTGGATGAGCAGAAGCTAGAAGAAGTAAAGCAGATTTTGAAGTCCCATCTAGGGTTCATTCCAGACTCCTCTTCTTTAACCGAACTGGACACGGACCAAACCTCTGCGTCTTCCCAAACAGATTATCAATAGTTCACACAGAAGCGATGAACCCTTAACTGGTTTCATCGCTTTTTATTGTGGGTAAAAAGTATTTCTACTGAAGAGAGCTAATTTGAGAGTGGTCGGAATTTCCGTTGCAGAGGGGGACGCTTTCCGGGGGCGAAATCTTGAGCCTCCTCGTCACAAGTGCGCTCCAGTGGGGCCTCAAGATCACGCTAATCCCCAGGAGTCGCCCCCTCTTCCACTTCAATCCTACATCAAAACTTTGGGTAGGATTGTTTCTTCACTTATTAAATTCAAGTTCAAATACAGAACCTAGATCAGGTTTTGACCTTCCCACTATAATTCCAGAACACAACACAAAGTTGATCGTAAGTGGAAGGTGGCGACTCCCGATGGCTCACCGAGAGCCCGTGGGAAAGCGTCCGCCTGGAACGTCGATCAACGGTTCCCTCCCATTTCCAATCACTTCATCTCAAAACCTTTCAACACAACAAAAAAGCCCTCATCCGCTTCGTAGCAGACAAGGACTCGTTTTACTTATTTACCAATCATGCGTACTAAATTTAACAACGGACGATAATTCGCACCTGCTAGACCAATCAACTCGACAAACAGTTCAATCACAATCAACATGACGAAGATCAGAAGTAACGCGCCCCACACGGTTGCTTGTGAGAACAATACAGCGGCTGCACCAAATAGAATCGCAATACCATAAATTGTGAGCACTGCTTGTCTATGTGAGAAACCTACGCGCAATAAACAGTGATGCAAATGCGATTTATCTGCTGCCGTAATCGACTGCTTCATGCGAACTCGTCTAACAATCGCGAAGAACGTGTCTGAAATTGGAACACCTAACATGATAATTGGAATAACTAGTGATACAACGGCAACGTTCTTAAAGCCGAGTAATGCCAGAACCGATATCATAAATCCTAAGAATAGCGATCCGGTATCGCCCATAAAAATTTTCGCTGGATGGAAGTTGAACAATAAGAACCCAAGCGAACTAGCTGCCAATATGGAAGCTGTTGCAGCAACAAAGACATCTCCCATTAATAGAGCCATTACCGTAATAGCAATAAGCGCAATAGTAGAAACTCCTGCTGCCAAACCATCCAATCCGTCAATCAAGTTGACGGCATTCGTAATTCCGATGATCCAAATAATTGTGATCGGAATACTTAAATAACCAAAGTCTAGCTGACCAAGAAACGGCAAGTTGATGAATTCAATTTGTAGTCCGCCCCATAGTACAACGACCAACGCCGCTGCTAGCTGACCTAACATTTTTGCTTTTGCTGTAATTTCCAGCATATCGTCTAAAAAGCCAATCATGACGATCAGTACTGCACCGATTAGGATGCTTACTGCGTGCTCGTCTTTCGGCAATAATATAGCATATCCAATAATAAACGCACCGAAGATTGCGAGCCCGCCGATTCTAGGCATGATTCTCGCGTGAACTTTCCGATAATTGGGACGGTCAACCGCACCGATCCGATACGCGAATTTGATGACTAGCGGTGTTAGTATGATTGCAGCGATAAAAGCTACAGACATTGCAATGAATAACATGTCTTTCCTCCCCAATTAGCATTACGTACATATCACCTTTTAGTATAACATGAATGTTGCTAGATTTCATCATTTAGTATGCATTACTCATCTATTCCCTTACTTGCTTCCATACAAACACTACTAAACACGACCATCATGAAGTTTCGTCCATTTTACATGCGATCAGTCGAGAACAATCTATTGTTCTTCTCTTTCTATATATAGATAGTCTTTTGTCGGTCCTTTTGGTAAAATAGATAGGAATCTCTCATTATAGATAGAGATTTATAAAGGAGCGTCTTATTCATGTTAAAAATCTTTAAACGTAGAACTGGAACGAGTGAACGTCAATTGCGTAAATACCGCAAAATTGTGGAGCAAATCAATTCACTGGAACCTAAATATATCGCTATGTCTGATGATGATCTTTCTGGAATGACCGATCAATTCAAACAACAATTAAATGACGGCGCAACCGTCGAGACCATTATGCCGGATGCCTTCGCAGTTGTACGTGAAGCATCTAAACGGGTTCTCGGTATGCGCCATTTTGATGTGCAACTAATCGGTGGAGCTGTATTGACGGAAGGTAATATCGCTGAAATGCCAACTGGTGAAGGTAAAACACTTGTAGCTTCACTACCTTCCTACGTACGCGCGCTTGAAGGTAAAGGTGTTCACGTCATTACAGTCAATGATTATTTGGCGAAACGGGACTTTGATCAAATCGGTCAAATCCATCGTTTCCTAGGATTGACTGTCGGATTAAATGTTCCGATGATGCAAGGTCCAGCTAAACAAGCCGCTTACGAAGCAGATATCACGTACGGTGTAGGTACAGAATTCGGCTTTGATTATTTACGGGATAATATGGTACAACATACTTCTCAAAAAGTGCAACGGCCATATCACTTCGCTATTATCGATGAAGTCGACAGCGTCTTAATCGACGAAGCGAAAACTCCATTGATTGTAGCAGGTAAAACACAAGCAGATGCGGATCTTCACCATATTGCAGCCCGCCTAGCCAAACGTTTTAAAGTCGAAGAGGATTTTGACTTTGACGATGCGACAAAGGCTACTTCCCTTACGGAACAAGGTATCGAAAAAGTTGAGAAAGCATTTGGTATTGACAACTTGTATGATTTAGATCACCAAACACTTTATCACTACGTCATTCAAGCCGTCCGAGCGTTCGTCATCTTTAAGCGTGACGTCGATTATATCGTACGCGACGGAAAAATCGAATTGGTAGATATGTTCACTGGCCGAATTATGGAAGGCAGAACATTATCAGATGGACTTCACCAAGCAATTGAAGCTAAAGAAGGCGTCGAAATTACAGATGAAAATAAAGCACAAGCTCAAATTACCATTCAGAACTACTTCCGTATGTATCCAAGGCTTTGCGGAATGACGGGTACTGCGAAAACTCAAGATACGGAATTCCGTGAAGTTTATAATATGGAAGTAATCCAAATCCCGACGAACCGTCCACGTGCACGGATCGATGCACCAGATTTCGTTTTCAGAACGACAGAAGAAAAGTATAAAGCCGTAGCAAAAGAAGTAGCCGCTCGTCATGCAAAAAGACAACCGGTTTTGGTCGGTACTACGTCCATTCTTCAATCCGAAGCTGTCGCCAAATATTTACGTGATGAAGGATTGAAGTTCCATCTATTAAATGCGAAAAGTGTCGAGCAGGAAGTTTCATTGATTTCCGAATCTGGACAAGCGGGTAACATTACCGTCGCTACTAATATGGCAGGACGCGGAACGGATATCGTACTTGGTGAAGGCGTGGAAGAAAACGGCGGACTTTTTGTATTAGGGACAGAAAAACATGAAAGCCGTCGTGTAGATAATCAGTTACGAGGCCGTTCAGGTCGTCAGGGAGATCACGGAGAAAGCCAATTCTATCTTTCTTTAGAAGATGAAATGTATATGCGCTTCTCTCCTGAAGAACTCGAGAAATTCTTAACAAAAGTCCGCACAGACGAAAATGGTAAAGTATTAAACCCTGAAGTAGATGAACTAACGGAACGTACACAACGTATCGTGGAAGGCGCGCACTTCTCTATGCGTGAATATAATCTAAAATTAGATGACGTAATCAATGATCAACGTGAAGTCATCTACTCCTTACGCAATCGCGTACTAGAAGGCAAAGACATCTTTGAAAAACTTAAGACGATGTTATCAGAAACCGTTGAGTTCGTTGTTCTAGATAGCTGTCCTGATAATGAAATCGCCGACAATTGGGATTTCGATCGTATCGAACGGACTATGAACGCGCTATTACTGACGCCGGTTAAGCTTCCCAATTCATTAGATAGAACCGCTGATATAATGAAAGAGTACGATGAAGAAATGGCAGAGTTGTTTGCATTTATCGATACTTTCACTGATAATGAACAAGTGAGTCAACTGCTACCACAAGTCATGTTGAGCTATATTGACACGATGTGGGTTAAGCATTTAGAAGTGATGACTCGCCTAAAAGAAGGAATTGGATTGCGTTCATACGGACAAGAAGATCCTATGCGTATTTACCAGCGTGAAGGCTTGCAGTTATTCGCCAAGCACTATCAACGCCTGCGCCGGGATATTGCGTCCGAAATAATCGCATTCATGAAGCAACTTAATACACAACAGGAGGTTTCCCAATGAAACTCTTCAATTTATTCAAAAAAACCGAGAAAACTGGATTGGACAGTACAGTTGAATCCGATGAAATTTTAGAAAACGGACAAGCTGGTTCAGGCGATGAAGATATCGAAACAGAACTATCTCTTCATGAGCAATGGAGTCTAACACAGGAGCAGGAATATGTTTTTCGTTTCCTTGCAAATGAACTAGAACCTTTAAAACCAAACCAAATTTCCTTATCCGGTATCGATATCGACTTGGAACCTGCAAACGGCAGCTGGTTAGTCAAAGCATTCTTCCGTTCATCACTTGATCAAGCGATCACTGTAGGCGAAATCGAGTTATTATTACTTGATGAAGAAGGCAATACAGCAGCATCTGCAGAGTTCGATTTGAACGAGTTAGGTGAAATTCCAGCTCGCAGTGCACGTCCTTGGGTATTTGTTTTCGAAAAGAAAGATCAATTGGCAGAAGAAATTCCAGCAACAAACTGGAAGCTTGCCTTTAACGTTCACTCGATGATGCCGCACCAATTGGAACTTGCACCTACATGGGAAGAACAACTTCCTGCTGAACAAAAAGAAGCGTTAGCGAATATTGTAAAAGATCTACCAAAATTGAAGCCACGCGAAGTGAATATCGCTGGTTTCCAAATCCAAGCACAAGATGCCGGCACTATTGCAGCATCCGTATTCGTTCGTAACGGCCACTCTAAACAAATCAACATCGAAAAGTTGCCGCTTGAATTGATTGACGCAACAGGAGAATTGGTAGCCCGAGGAACATTCGACCTTGATCCTCCACTTTCCGTGAAAGCAAACAGCACAACTCCTTGGACATTCATCTACCCTAAGGAATTGGTAAAGAAAGAGGATCCGGATTTCTCTCGTTGGACAATCCGCGTTCCACAAGACGCAACGAATTAATATTTACCGGATAAGATTGGGGGCCTCCCTCTCCTATCCGGTATTTTTTCATAAAAAAATCGACCTTCCACTTAAGGAAGATCGATGTCTCTTCTATTAAATACCTGCTACACGCTTTGCACCTATATAGCGCTTGCCCCAATATGAATCATTTACTCTATCTACACGCACACCTTTTGATGTAGAAGCATGTGCGAACTTGCCATTTCCAACATAAATTCCAACGTGAGAAACGCCGCGTCCTGTTGTGTTAAAGAATACTAGATCACCATTACGAAGGCTTGATTTCTTTACAGTGCGCCCTGATGCATACATAGCACGAGAAGTTCTTGCTACTTTTAAACCATTTTGCTTGAATACATAACCTACATAACCTGAGCAATCAAATCCTGCTCTTGTCGTACCGCCATAACGATATTTGATACCAGTTAAGCTAGTTGCTGTTTTTGTGATATTCGTTGTTTTAGCTGCTGCATCTGCTTGTCCTGCAAACGGCGAAACGATCAATAGTGTCGAGAGTGCTAGGACCGAAATAATCTTTTGTAATAGATTCATAATTTCCTCCGATAATAGTATGTATTTTTGCTAGTTTACTTGTCTGTTTATGTATATTTATCTTAGCATCTTCCAAACTCTTGAATTATTACAGTAATGTAACAAGATTATTTCAATCTTCAACAATATATTACACTTGAAATATATGTGTCTTAAATTGACAAATGAAGGGGATTCAGTTGGATACATGCTTTGTATTACAATAAATCTAGGAAGTTGTGTGGTGTACCCGATCCGGAAACGCGTACGGAAGATACACTATGCGGCTGCGGGTCTTTGTCACTCTTTGTTGGGACGTTGCTCGACTGATGGTTGGGTACTGAAGTTAGTGAGTGTCTGCTTTCTGGACTCGCGCAGGCACGTGGGGGATTGCCTACAGCCAGGAGCCAGCTGGCGGTGGTGCTGCCAAGTTGTCTCCTGGCCACGGCCTACCCCGCAGTTGTGCCTGCGCTGCTGAGTGGTATTTATTTTGGTTGTGGTTCTAAGGGGAAGAAGATCCGTGAATTGATAATACTGATTTTGTACTTTTTGAAAAAGAAGTAGAAGAACTGTCCTACACATACTCTAACGAAGGCGACTGCTGTGGTAGGCGTAGCGATGAGACAAAGACAGGCGAACTTCCTGTCTATCGCTCCTCGCGAAAGCCATCCACCAGCGCCGTAGTGGGGACAATGGACTCGCCACTTACATAGGCAGCTAAACCACAACCTCCTGATCAAACAGGAAACAGAAAAAGCACCTGCAAGAACCGCAACCCATTGCCGCTTATTACGTACTTTAAACAGAAACGTAATCCGACAGCACTTTAACGAGTAAAAACAACTACTCGAACTGCCCTACACCCAATCCAACGAAGGCGCCTGCTGTGGTAGGCGCAGCGATGAGACAAAGACAGGCCTTGTCTATGGCTCCTCGCGAAAGCCATCCACCAGCGCCGTAGTGGGGACAATGGACTCGCCACTTACATAGACAGCTAAACCACAATCACCTGATTAAACAGTAAACAGAAAAA
>NZ_PDZB01000012.1 GCF_002743335.1 Sporosarcina sp. P32b | reverse complement strand
GGTCACACCCGTTCCCATACCGAACACGGAAGTTAAGCTCTTCAGCGCCGATGGTAGTTGGGGGTTTCCCCCTGTGAGAGTAGGACGTTGCTAGGCACGCGAAGCCATTCCCTTTGGGGAGTGGCTTTTTTGTGTTTTATAATGGTAATTGATTGAATGTAGGATAGAAGAAATCATAGGTGTTGATAGATTTGCTCAATAAGTCATGCTAGCACTATCGCTCTACTTAACCGCTCAATAAATAGAGCACCCGCCTATCGCTCAATTGCCCCGTGCAGGTGCTCTACCACACTGCTCAAACGCTCCATATCCCAAACCAATCATTCACCACTCCCACTCCAACACCTAAGAAACCATTAAATTTATCTAGAAAATTTCATTTAACCTAATAGTCTAGGGTTTGTTGGGGTATATTGATAGTAAGACACGTACGATAGTAGAGGAGGGGATTCTATGATCATGATGATAATCAAACGCTTCTTTAAAGAACGCTTTTTTGATCAGGCTGCGCAGAACGCTTATTACTTGTTGCTTTCCGTGTTACCCTTTTTACTTGTAGTGCTGTCGATTGTGCAATTTCTACCTGTGCAGGAGGCTAGTATTTTAGCGTTGCTACGTCCATTTGTGCCAGACGAATCTTTTCAGCTGATTGAGCAAAGTGTTCAGTCCGTACTCTATAAAAGTCACGGAAATCTGCTTGCACTAAGTGTATTAGCTGCATTGTGGACGACATCGGTTGCGGTACAATCATTTGCACGTTCATTAGACATGGCGAACCGTAGGCTTCACCAACAGCCACTATGGATTAGTATAATTCGTAATCTTGGTGTAACCATTCTTTTTATGCTGATTGTACCGATGTCTCTATTTTTACCATTAATTGAAAAACTTATGCATACCGTCATTGCGTATTATGATGTACTAGATGCCTGGGAAGGCTGGTTGTATATTTGGCCCAATATAAAATGGGGACTTGGTACGTTCTTTTTATTTTTGTTCTTCTTATTATTTTATCAACTCATGCCAACTGGAAAGATGAAATGGAAGGAAGCGTTGCCGGGGGCTTTACTTTCGGCCTTTGGCTGGCAGTTCGTTTCATTATTATTCGGTGAGTATGTATCACGGGTTGATTATTCTAGGCTGTATGGACAATTAGCAGGGATTATCATGCTTGTGTTATGGTTTTATCTAACAGCAGTCATTATTATTCTTTCTGGGTTATTGAATGCAGAGTGGAAAAGGAAGGGGAGAACTAAATGAAGATCTTAGTAGTAGATGATGATATACATATTTTAGAGTTGGTTAGTATTCATTTGCGACAAGCAGGCTATACCGTTGTGAAGGCAATGAATGGGCTAGAGGCGCTTGAGGTAGTCGATAGGGAGTGGCCTGATTTAGCCATCGTAGATGTAATGATGCCAGGTATGGATGGCTATACGCTGACGAAGAGGCTTCGTGAGGATACGGAAATACCAGTTTTGTTGCTGACGGCTAAAGGTGAGATGGAAGATAAGGAGCGTGGCTTTTTGGCAGGGTCAGATGATTATCTGGTGAAGCCATTTGAGCCGAAAGAATTATTGTTCCGGATTCATGCTATTTTACGGCGTTATGATAAAGCGATAGACCGAGTGATTCAGATCGGTCCAATAGTTATCAATCGACAGAGTTATGAAGTAGTGCTTGGTAAGAAGTCATTACTGCTTCCATTAAAGGAGTTTGAATTGTTATCGGTGTTGGCTTCTCGTCAAAGTCAGGTATTTACACGAGAAGTGCTAGTAGAGCGTGTATGGGGCTTTGATTATGAAGGGGATGAGCAGACGTTGAGTGTACATATCAAACGTTTACGCGATAAGCTCGAGAAGCTTACGAACCAGGTGAAAATTGTCACGATACGTGGTGTTGGTTATAAGCTTGAGGTTTCAGAATGAAGTCGCTGTATGGGAAGTTTCTCGTGTTAACGGTAGGAATTATGCTAGCGAGTGCAATAGTGGCGTTTCTCTCCGTCAATACATATTATCACCGGTACTTGAAAGGTGAAAACGATGCGAAGAATGTTCAAGTTGCTGAGCAAATTGCGTTGTTCATTGAAGCGAATGACGGGATGGACTTACCTACATACTTCAATATGCTTGCTAGCACGGGTTATAAGTTGCTCGTCAAATCGCCTGCAGGAGACGCAACCGTATATGGCGAAGCGTTTCGGGATGATAACCTTGAGGATGAAGCGATCGAGAAAGTCTATAGTGGTGAAGTCTATCATGGCATGCGAGATCTAAAGGCAGAGACATTCGTGACGGGTTATTTCTCCAATGAGTCAGCTAATACAATAGGTGTACCATTTATATACGATGGAAAGACGTATGCACTATTTTTACGTCCAGATATTAAAATGCTCTTCACGGAAATTCACTATTTGCTTGGTGGCATGGTCATTGTCATGGCGATTATCAGTATTCTCGCTATGCTTGTCGTTGCGCGCAAGCTGATTGCACCGATTGTCGTGTTGACGAAAGCGACGAAGAAGGTAGGTGAGGAGCAGTTCACGAGTGAGCTGTCAATTGATCGACGCGATGAGATTGGGCAACTTGCAAAAAGTTTTCAGCAGATGATTGATCGTTTAAGTGAGAACGATCAGATTCGAAAGGCATTTGTTAGTGATGTGTCGCATGATTTCCAGTCACCGTTATTGAATATTAAAGGCTATGCAGACTTGTTATCGGATGAAGAGCTACCCGCTAATGAGCGCATACGTTATGCAGGAATCATTCAATCGGAAACAGAACGACTCTCGACATTGACGAAGCAGCTATTATTGCTGACGTCACTAGATCAACTAATCTCTCCACTGCAGAAAAAAGCATTCCGTGTTGATCAGCAAGTGAAGGAAACAGTTCTAAAATTTCAATGGTTATTGCAAGAAAAAGAGATGTCTATCATGCTTGAAATTGATGAAGTTACATATGAGGGAGACCCTGCATTTCTTGAAAAAGTGTGGGAGAATTTATTGTCGAATGCATTGAAATATTCCCCGGACGGAGAAGCGATTGATATCCGACTGACCGAGCAGGCAAATGAAGTCTGTTTCTCTATTGAAGATACAGGAATCGGTATGTCATTTGAAACAAAGAATCGTATATTCGACCGTTTTTATCGTGCAGATGACTCAAGAACACGTGAAGTAGAAGGGACGGGCCTCGGATTATCTATTGTTGAACAAGTGGTACGTCTTCACGACGGTCGAGTAGAAGTCGTCAGTGAGCTAGGTAAAGGTACGACATTCATTGTGTATTTGCCTAAATTGTAACAGGCTGTTCATCTTCCGTTCATCTTGGAGTGTTATGATACATGTAGTAGAAAGATGACAGGAGGAAATATAACATGCAAGAAAAGTGGAGTTTACGATTGATTCGCATTGCAGCGATTTTTGGTTTAATTGGAACGGTACTCGGTTCCCATATGGCGGGGGCAGGTTCGTATGCATTTCGTCCGATTCACGCGCATATTTTACTTGTAGGTTGGTTATCAGTGTTTTCATGGGGTGTGTTCTACAAAATTTACCGAGTCCGCGCTAGAAAGCTATTAACATTGCAAGGCTGGACAGGGATCATCGGTGCGATTGGTTTAACAGCGGGTATGTGGTTGCAGTTCATGCAACCCTTCAATATCAATGAAGTATTCGCGCTTATATTCTATATCGTAGGTGGTACCGTGCTATTAGTTAGCTTTGCTTTATTCGTAGTTGTAACCTTTATGATTGAAAAAACACCTGCTACACGTCAATGAATAGTTACCCAAGATTCCGGTTCACTCCGGGGTCTTGGGTTTTTTATTGTCGAATAACAAAGAAAAGTTTTTAACAATAATCAGTTGTTTCAACAAATATTTCAATCTGCCTATGACATACTTGAGCGACTTAACAGATGAAGGAGCGAATGACTATGACTGCTCGCAATCGGTTTCACCTCATTACAATTTGTTTTACTGTCTTGATTGCTGGGACGTTGTTAATTAAACAAACAGCAAGTTCGGAACAACAAAAGATTGAAACGATAGGAATAGACTATGCCCAGATGAATCAATCCGTGGAAAAAGTATTAAAAGATATGCCTGAAATAGCAGGCGAGCTGGCATCTATTCAATCCGGCATTCATAATAACAAGCTAGGCCAATCGTTCTCAACGAATAAGACAGAGTTCCGTTTACGTGTGAAAAATAATCTAACTGAACAGGAACACTCTTCTCCATTTCTAAGAGGAATCGCGGAGAAACAAACCGATCATTATCAAGAAGCCTTAGATATTGCGGAAGAAGCTTATGGGATTACGGTAACAGAAGATGAAATAGATGCATATATTAAAGAGAATGTCTCGACGATTTGGGATGCAGAAAAAAGAAAGTACGCTAAATCGCTACAATTAACGTTAAATGAACTGGACTATCATTTTGATCGAGATGTCTATGTGATGAATGTTCTATGGGAAAGAGTATTACCTATCGTGATGCAAGAGTTTCCTAGGCAACGAGGCGAAAGTGGACAAGCATATGGGAAGCGATTGAAAGAAGAGTTTTTCAGTGGAACAGAGGATTCTGCATAGAAATGCAGGAGTCAGATCAGCTTTAAAGAATGACTGGGTTTATCTACTCATACCTGTGCCAAATTGTTACTACCGAAGATTATTAGTTATTGTCTTATTATTTCTCGGGGAATATATACGCGAAATAAAAAGTAAGAATGAGTATTACTTGATTAAAATACTACATCCCTCTAGTGCTTTGTATAAAAAGGCGAATACATCTTTACTATTTACCGTCTTCCATTTTGAAAGTGTTTATGCTGTATGCTGAATTCTCACCTTGATAAAATCACAGAAATAACAGCGAAAATTCATGCTATATGCTATATTAAAGACTACTTTCTAATGAAATGGAGCGGAAAAAAATGATAGAACTTCAAGGGATGTTGCTCGGTATGGAATTTGGTAATATCCTTACACTGCTCTTATCTATCGTCACAATTCTCAATATCCTGCTATTGGCATGGGTTTTATTTATCGAAAGAAGAGATGTAGGAAATACGTGGGCGTGGATTATGGTTCTAGTGTTCCTTCCTATTGTCGGTTTCTTTATTTATCTGTTCTTTGGACGTAGTTTAAAACAGAAAAACTTCTATAATCTTTCAGTTGCAGAAAGAAAGGCTGAAAAAACGGAAGTAGACAAACAATTATTGCCAGAAAACTTGGCTAGGCTAGAAAGTAATCCGTTATTAAAAGATCATACTGAATTAATTCATATGAATTTGAAATCATCTCATGCATTGCTCTCCAAAGATAATCACATTGAAATCTTTGATGACGGACATAAAAAGTTTGCTGCATTGTTTAAGGATATTAGCTCTGCAACTAAAGAGATCAATATCCAGTATTATATTATCCAGTCTGATTCACTTGGGACTAAGTTGCGTGATCTGTTAATCCAAAAGGCAAAAGAGGGAGTAAAAGTCCGGCTCTTGTATGATGAAGTCGGCTCGAAGAAAACACCACCCAGATTCTATAATGAATTACGTGCAGCGGGTGGAGGAGTGGAAGTATTCTTTCCGTCGATGTTCCGGCTCGTGAACTTTCGGGTCAATAATAGAAATCATCGCAAGCTTTGTATCATTGATGGAGAAATTGCGTATATTGGTGGTTTCAATGTCGGAGACGAGTATCTCGGACTCGATAAGAAATTTGGTTATTGGCGCGATACGCACTTTAGAATTAAAGGTGGCGCGGTCAATCATATTCAAGGGAAATTCATTTTAGATTGGCATCAGGCCAGTAAAAAGGAGCCGGGTGACTGGGGAGATTACCTCTTCCAGACCGAAAAACATATCGGCACAAGTCCAGTGCAAATTGTCTCGAGTGGTCCGAATTCTGAGACAGAACATCTGAAGAATATGTATATCAAGCTATTATTATCTGCTAAAAAAAGTGTCTACATTCAGACGCCATACTTTATTCCAGATACAAGCTTTATGGATGCCTGCAAAATTGCGTTGTTATCAGGAATTGATGTACAGATTATGATTCCATGTAAGCCTGATCATCCTTTCGTCTACTGGGCTACTTGGTCGTATGTAGGTGATTTGCTGGATTATGGCGCGAAGGTATTATTATATGAGAATGGCTTCTTGCACGCGAAGACGATTGTAGTGGATGAAGAAGTATCGGTAGTAGGTACTATGAATATCGATTCACGTAGTTTTCGCTTAAATTTTGAAGTGACTGCGATTGTTTATGATGAAAAAGTAGCAACACAACTGACAGATCTGTTTAACCAAGACGCGAAACTTAGTTCTGAGCTTACGAAAGAACGTTATGGGGAGAGGTCATTACTGATTAAGTTTAAGCAATCGATTTCTCGGTTGTTGTCTCCCGTACTATAAAGATGTAAGAACTGTACAATACAAGTCTGTATAATAATCTCATGTAAAAAAGAAGCGGCATTGTGCCGCTTCTTTTTTGTATAAGTATTTCAGTTACATAAAGACCAAGTTCAGCTTGCCTTCTTTTAACTCCAATGCAGCGTCGAACTTCTTTCCATCGGCTGCGGTGAAGCCTTTGATGACGTTTGTTTGTCCTTTCGTACAGAGCAATTTTACTTGAGGTACAGTTAGTTTCTTTTTCAGGAAAAGTCCTGGGAAGGTTTGTTTGCAACCATTTTTATAGTTACTACAACCATAGAATTTAGGGTGTTCAATGATGTTGCCTTTGCCGCATTTTGGGCAAGGTGCAACTTCAGTTCTTGAGTACGATCCCTTTCCTGAAGAAGGCCGAGGGGGTAGCACAATATCAATTGTTTGTTTTTCTAGTTGGACGGGTACGTCTTCGATCAGTTTTTGGATAAACTTTGATACGCTACCGAGAAAGTGTTGGCCAGTGCCTTCACCATTACCTATTTTTTTTAAGTAGGTTTCCCATTTTGCTGTCATGGAAGGGCTAGCAAGTAGGCTACCTTCAATAGTCTGGCATAGTACGCGTCCTTTATCAGTGATAGATACTATGTTTTTTGTGACGGATATATAGCCGTGTTTTTTAATCGTCTCGATAATACCGCTTCGTGTAGCTTCGGTTCCAAGACCTTCAATTTCTTTTAAAATATTCGTCTCACTTTGATCTTCCACCAATTTCCCGCATGTTTTCATCATCGCAATTAACTGACCTTCAGTATATGGTTTGGGAGGTTGGGTTGCGCCTTCTTTTATGCCGATTTCACTTTGCACGGTTTCCTCACGCTCAAGTGGTGGCAAGGCCGGTTCTTCGGAATCTTTTGCTTTCTTTGGTGTAGCGAAAAGCTCTTTCCAACCTGTATCACGTTCCGTTTTACCCGTCGTAAAGAACGGCAAACCATTGACGTCCGTAGTGACCTTTGTTTCAGTATACAAATAATCACGGTGGAACATAGCAAGCGTCGTTCGAACGACTTCTTCATATAGATTACGTTCGAGTGGTGACAACTTTGTCAGTGCTGCTTGTGTAGGCAGTTTCTTCGTTGGAATGATCGCATAATGTTCTTGTACTTTTGAGCTGTCTACATAGCGTTTTTTCGGTGAACGCGAGGCTATCTCAAATGGATGTTCGATTAACTTTTGATAATCTTCTATGGCTGCTTCTAAGTATGTGAATTCACTCGGTGTAATATGTCTTGTATCGGTCCTTGGGTAAGAGACGAGCTTTTTTTCATACAGAGTCTGCATCGTTTTTAAGACAGTTGCAGGACTCGCTTTCCAACGTCTATTGGCTGTCGCTTGCAAGGTAGAAAGGGAGTGCAACTGTGGCGGCGGCGTTCGTTTATCAGTATTCGTTAACTCTGTAATGAAGCCAGGAGTCCGCTTAGTGATATTACGACTGTTTAGCGCTTCTGCAATTAATTCCCGCTTTGGCTCTTTTAATTTAGCTTTTCCTTTATATATTCCTTTTTCTGCTGTGAAAATAGCTTCTGCTTCGAAAAATGGCTCTGACACGAATGTCTCGATCTCGCGTTGTCGCTGGTAAATCAAATATACGGTTGGTGATTGAACGCGACCGATAGGGAATACTTCTTGAACTCCCTTGGCTTTCAAAAGCAATGTATAGAGCCTTGAACCGTTCATCCCTACGAGCCAGTCGCTAATTTGGCGCGCCTTTGCTTCTTCATAAAGTTGTAGATCTTGTCGATTATCTCGTAGATTCTCGAAGCCTTTACGTACTTCATCGGATTCTAGCGAGTTAATCCATAAGCGCTCAATCTTCTGGTTGCGAGCTCCCGTCATGTAGTAGATGGAGTAAAAGATATTGGATCCTTCGCGGTCTACGTCACATGCGTTAATGACATGATCCGTTGCCCGAATGAGCTTTTTAACGACTTGAAATTGCTTATATTTTCCTGGTGCGACTTGAAATTCGTAGCGCTCTGGCAAAATAGGCAAACTACCGAGCGACCAGCGTTTCCAGGCGGGATTGTATGTATGTGGTTCTTTCAATTCTACTAGATGACCGACGCCCCACGTAATGAAGGCACCTTGAGGAAATGTCTGGCATGGTTGGATTTCTGTATAGCCATCATGTTTACGAGTAGTAAATGCATCTGCATAAGCTTTTGCTTGGCTTGGTTTTTCTGCTAGGATGACCGGTTTCATGGGAACACCTCTTTCAATGATAAGATGGAAACGTTAGTTCTTGTATTATCTCATAAGAAGCAAACAAAGACACTCAGATTTAATTAGAATTCCCAAATAGTGAAAGTTCACTGTTCATTCCTGTAGTGGTGCAATAAGTATGAATTTCTATAAGATGCTCATGTGTAAAGCGAATTCCGGTGTCGCTATAATTATGAGTGGTAATTCAGTCTAGAACAATAGTAGAAAGACTTGTAGTTATATTGAAATATGGATAAGCAGACGTTTTAAACCTTACGTAATCAAATGAATAAATAGTTAAAAAACTGAAAAATAAAATATTGACATAGATGAAATCGTCAGTTACAATTTTCATATTAGTAAGTGAATTCCGCAAACGAAAAAAGAGGTGAGTGTATTGAATTCAAAAGCATTGTCAGTAGTTTTATTATTAGGGACTGGTTTGATAGGTATTATATATTATCTTTCAACTAATGGTCTGAGAAGATTGACGGGTTCAGATTCTGGAGAAATAGGAGCAGATTACTTTCCAAGATTATTGGCAATTATTCTTATAGCCTTAACGATCTTAAGTATAATACAAACACTTTTAGAAAAAGAAAGTGAGAAAATAGATTTAGGAAATTGGAAGATGGTTGTAGCTACAATAATATTAACACCTATATATATATTCTTATGGGTGAATGTTGGTTACTTCTATATTATAACTTTTATATTCCTATTCAGTCTGATTTATTTATACCAAGCGGATAGAAAGTCAAAAAGAATGTTGGTTATAAACGCTATTACTACATCTTCTGTTCTTGTCATTATCTATGTGTTTTTCGGTTTACTTTTAGACGTAACTTTTTAGGGAGGGGGGAATACTTTGAGCTTTTTAGATTTTGACTTCATGACTTTGTTAACGCTTTCAAACTTAATAGCGATCTTTGTAGGAACTATTGTAGGATTAATTATTGGCGCATTACCAGGATTAGGTGCAACAATGGCAGTAATTTTTTTACTACCGTTTACTTATACAATGGAACCAGTAGCGGCTGTTTTATTATTACTAGCAGCTTTCCAAGCAGCTGAATACGGTGGATCTATATCTGCAATTACTTTAGGCATACCGGGGACTCCAGCAGCAGTCGCTACTGCTCAAGATGGTATACCCTTAGCAAGAAATGAATCTCCAGGTAAAGCTTTAGGAATTTCCTTAAATGCGAGTGTAATTGGAGGAATTGTAGGAGCGCTATGTTTAATATTTTTCACAGAACCTTTTGCAAATTTTGCGCTAAGACTATCAGATCCAGAGTTTTTCTTGTTAGGTTTGATGGGATTGATTGCAGTAGCGTCAATTAGTCCGAAAGGTGAAATGACTAAAAGCTTAATTTCAGTTGTACTTGGTTTAATGGTAGGTACGATCGGCATGGACATGTTTACCGGTCAACCTCGTTTTATTATGGGGCAATTGGAACTGATGGAAGGCTTGGGAATTGTCGCTTTATTAATCGGTATATTTGCAATACCGGAAATTTTAAAAGTAGTAAAGGATGATCTGCACACTCAATTTGCATCTCAAGCGAGTAATCTTTCTACAAAGTTAACTAGGAAGGATATGAAAAGGATTGCTAAACCAATTGGCGTAGGTTCATCAATTGGAACAATATCAGGTTTGTTACCTGGATTAGGAACTGTTGCGGCTGCGTGGTTCTCTTATATTGCTGCAAAGAAGTTATCCAAAAGTCCAGAAACATTTGGAAAAGGAAATCCAGAAGGTATTGCTGCACCTGAATCAGCGAATAACGCTTCAGTTGGTGGTGCGCTTATCCCTTTATTTGCATTAGGCATTCCGGGCTCAGTAGGGATAGCAGTAGTAATGAGTGCATTTATCGTCCACGGTATTCAGCCCGGACCACGAATCTTTACAAAAGATCCTACATTAACATACGGCATACTATATGGTTTCCTACTAACTACACTCGCATTATACATAATTGGAAGACTTCTTACTCCTTTATTTGCAAGAGTGTTAGTAGTACCGAATTCTTTTCTTATGCCAATTGTTTATGTTATCGCCATAATTGGTGGATTTTCAGCGACTAACAGATATTTTGATATATGGCTATCACTAATCTTAGGACTTATTTCACTTCTCTTTGTTCTATCCCGCTTCTCAATTGCCGCTTTTGTTATGGCCTTTGTATTGAGTCCGGTCATTGAAGTCGGCCTGAGACGGTCTTTATTAATTTCGGGAGGTGGTTACTCTATTTTCCTTACAAGACCAATTTCATTACTATTATTAATAATCATTATTTTAATGTTAATGACACCGGTTTTCAGGAAGTTTGGTGAACGTCGAAAAAGAAAGAAACTAGAGAGTAATTCAAGATGATGAATTTTAGAAATAGATGTACTAAATAATAAGGGGGATACAACATTGAAAAAAATTACAGGAATTATCTTGTCAGCATTATTGCTTTTGATCATCACAGCATGCTCAGGTAAAGGAGATGCCAATTCAAAAGATACAGGATCAGGAAAAGCAGATTTTCCTGAAAAACCAATAACAGTGCTAGTTCCTTATGCTCCAGGGTCGTTTCCTGATAATAGTGCACGTAAACTAACACAACTAGCTGAAAGTAATTTACCAAATGATCAATCCTTTAATATTGAAAATGTTGAAGGTGGCGGCGGAATTATTGCTATGACTCAATTAATGAATGCTAAGCCAGACGGTTATACGATCGCTTACGGCTCAGTTTCTCATGTTAGTGTGCTACCACATATGGGTGACGCATCATTCTCCCATGATAGTTTTCAACCTATTATGAAAGATTTTGCACCTATTCCTTTGCTTATGGTGCGTACTGATGCTCCGTATAATAACTTTGAGGAATGGAAGGAATACGCAGAAGCTAATCCTGGTAAATTCTCATATGCAACAACTGGGCCGGGTAGTATTTCGAATCTAAACATGGTTGCTTTAGCAAAAGAACTTAATCTCGATGTTAAAAACATAACATATGAAGGTGGTTCACAAGGGATTACAGCGTTATTAGGTAAGAATATCGATGGTGCTGTTGTTATGCCAAGCGATGCATTAGAACATATTGAAGCTGGAACACTTAAACCAATATTTGAATTTGGTCAAGATACAGAATATGAAGACGCAGAATCACTTGGAAACTTAGGCCTACATGAAGGCATTCAGGCATTCAGTATGTTATTTGCACCAAAAGAAATTCCGGAAGCGGAGCTAGAAGTATTACATGATGCATTTAAGAAAGCACATGAAAGTGATGAATACAAAGAATACACTGAAAGCATAAATGCGAAGCAATTTTACTTGAATCCTGAAGATTCACAAAAGAATGTCACAGAAACATATGATTTAGTAGGAAAACTTTTGAAAGAACTAGGACTCATCGAGTAAATAGATTGAAATATAGTTAATAAAATTTAAGTAGATGTTGGAAGAATTTTATTCTTACCGACATCTACTTAAATTTTATGTTTTGTATCTTGAATAAAACGTTAGAGTTACTGAAAAGTTTAACTTTAAGTTAAGTGAAACAAACTATTATATGTAGTTTGAATTGCATAAGGAGGGGTCTACTCATGGCAAAATATATGAAGTTCGATGAAGACGCACGTAAACTTATGTTACAAGGAGTCGAAAAGGTAGCTAATGTAGTTAAAGTAACACTTGGTCCCAAAGGTAGGAATGTCGTTCTTCAACAAGAAGTCGGTCCACCTTTAATTGTAAATGATGGAGCAACAATAACTAAGGATCTCAAGCTTGAAAATCCTTTTGAGAACATAGGCGCACAGTTACTTATCCAAGTAGCGACAAAAACGAATGTTGTTGCGGGTGATGGAACGACGACATCAATTGTATTGGCTGAAGCGATGATTAAAGAAGGATTGAAAAACATTACTGCGGGAGCAAATCCTGTATATGTTCGAAAAGGAATTGAAAGGGCGTTAACTGTTGCCACTACAAAATTGCAAAAGCTATCAAGAGAAGTCCAAAGTAAAGCATTAATAGCTCAGATTGCCACAATTTCTTCGGGAAACAGTGAAATTGGGGAGATTATTGCTGAGGCAATGGAGCATGTTGGAAAAGACGGTGTAATTACACTTGAAAAATCACATGGATTTACGACTGAGCTTAAAGTGACGGAAGGAACACAGGTTAATACAGGTTATAGTTCTACACGCATGGTAACTGATGAGAGAAAAATGGAAGCGATTTTGAAAAATCCATACATCTTAATTACTGATTATAGTATCGATGAGCTACAAGAGGTTCTGCCAGTAATTGAATATACAAATGAAAAAAATAAGCCGCTTTTAATTATTGCAAAAAGTATTTCAGAAAAAGCTGTTGGGAGTATTATTTTTAATAAAATTAAAGGGAACCTCGATGTTACAACAATTAAAGCTCCCGGCTTTGGTCAAAGACAAAAGGCTATGTTAGAGGATTTAGCGATCCTAACTGGCGGTCAAGTCATTACAAAAGATATCGGGCTAGATTTAAAGTCAATGTCTATGGAAAGTCTAGGTCATGCTGAGAAGATTGTGGTTTCTAAGAATAATACTGTGATTATTGGTAGTGGTGGAAAGAAAAGTGACATTGAATCGCATGTGAATTCTATCTATGAGCAACATAATAATTCATCTATGAATCCAGAAGATCAAAAGTACTTAAGGGAGCGTTTGAGTAAATTGGCTAACGGTATAGCAACCATTCAAGTAGGGGCATATACAGACGCAGCACTACAGGACCAAATGCTTCGTATTCAAGATGCATTAAGTTCAACTCACGCCGCTGTTGAAGAAGGAATTGTACCTGGCGGAGGAGTAGCATACTTAAATGTTTATAAAAAAGTAATCAAGCTATTAGATACAACTTCTGGAGATGAGCAAGTCGGGGTGAAGCTATTTTTACGTGCACTAGAGGAACCAGTCCGCCAAATCTCTTTAAATGCAGGGTACTTTAATTCATCGGTAATTGTAGAGCATTTGAAAACGGTAGTAGATGGAGTAGGGTTTGATGCGCTAAATGGTGAATGGGTAGATATGTGGGAACAAGGAATTGTTGATCCTGCTAAAGTGACACGTACCGCACTTCAAAATGCGGCCTCTGTTGCAGCGATGTTTATTACAACAGAGGCAAGTATTGTAATCAAGCCAGGCGATGAGGACATGTATTCTGATGACTTGAGTGATATGATTCATCATCATTAAAATCAACATATATCTTACTATCAATTATTAATGGACGACTTCATAACAAAAAGCTGTTGCAGATAGAAATTATCTAATTCACTATACGGATTTCCTTGTCAGACTATTTGCGCTTTTGTATTGACTAAACAGTAGAATAAGTTTACAATTTAATTAACACAAAAGATATTTAATTCCACATAGGGAATTATCGTGAAAGCGCAAACATTTAATTAAACTATTTACTAAAATAAATTTAATAGAGAAAGGGAGATACAAATGATTAAAGTTGAAAATGAAGTAAAGTTAACAATTGCCGAGGATGAAACAAATCCATTTTTACTAGGACACTTTGAATCTGTTGGAAAAGAGTACACAGCGACGACTGAAAGTTTAGAAGTCATTGGAGAGATTCCTAAAGACCTAAACGGTGTTTATGTTCGTAACGGACATAACCAAGTTCACGCTCCGATGGGTGTTTATCATCCTTTTGATGGGGATGGTATGCTTCACGCGGTACATTTTGAAGAGGGGAAAGCTACTTATCGTAATCGCTTCGTTCGTACCACTGGATTTTTAGCGGAAGAAGCCGCTCAGAAGTCACTATGGTCTGGTATTTTAGAACCTCATTTAACGACACGTCAAGGTTGGGGAAGCATGGGGACAATGAAAGATAACGCGGGTACAGATGTTATTGCGCATGGCGGTAAATTATTAGCGTCGATGTCACAATGTAGTGAAATAAATCGTATGGATCCAGTTACGTTAGAAATGCTTGAACCGGATGCATGGAATAACACTGTTGCTCCACAAGGAATTTGTTCACACTTTAAAGTAGATAACGATACTGGAGAATTAATGTTCTTTAACTTCAGCGAAACATACCCATATATGAATTATGGCGTTGTAGGACCTGATAGCAAATTGAAGCATTATGTTCCAATCGACTTACCCGGTATACGTTGGCCACATGATCTTGGAGTCACGAAAAACTATTCAATTCTTCACGACTTGCCATTTATATTTGATCCGAAGTTATTTGAAAAAGGAGAACGTAAAGTAACATTCTTTGATGATATGCCTGCTAGATTTGGTATCATTCCACGTCACGGAACGAACGAAGACATTAAGTGGTTTGAAGCAAAATCTTGTTTTATTTTACATTTATCAAACTGTTACGAAGATGGCGATAATGTGATAATGGAAGGCTGCGTAACATTTAATCCGGGAAAACCTGAAGTAGGTAAACAGGGTAGCAATGCAACTGACAAAATTAAGCAAGCAATGAACAAGACAGCTACACAATATAGAATGTATCGCTGGACATTCAACTTAAAGACAGGGAAAACGAAGGAAGATTTCCTGGATGAGGAAGCTACAGAATTCCCAGTGGTTAGTAATGATTACGTCGGTAAAAAGTATCGTTACAGCTATAACTCAACATTGAACTCGGATATAAATAAACCTTGGTATCTAACAGGGCTTATAAAATATGATTTAAAAGAAGGTACAAGCCAAAAGTATGAATATGGTGAAGATCGTTTAGGAAGTGAACCACATATCGCAAGACGTACAAATGCAATTGAAGAAGACGACGGCTATTTAATTACACTAGTCACGGACTTGAAAAAAAATCAATCTGAATGTCTAATTCTTAATGCAAGTGATTTAACGTTGGGGCCAGTAGCAAGAATTATTCTACCACACAGAATCCCAACTGGAGCACACGGAGCATGGGTTGAAGGCGCACGAATTAAGGGAGAATTAGTTAAATAAAAACACATCAGCCCTCACTTTTATAAAAAAAGTGGGGGTCAAATATAAATGGGGATTACTTTATTCGTCTAACTAGAGAAGGAGTTACAAATATGCCTAAATATGCGGAAAACCTAGTCTTAATTCCTGGTTTAAATAACACAAAGCAAACGTGGGATGGTGTATTAGAAGCTCTACCGAAAACAATTAATGCTTTCCCGGTAGATGTTCCTGCAATCCCAAACATTGATGACATAGCGAAAGATTTGTTGAAAGATTTACCGGAAAAATTCCACTTAGTTGGTCACTCATTTGGTGGTTTTGTAGCTTTAGCCATTCTTGCAAATGCACCGGAAAGAGTATCTGCGCTCTCATTAGTAGGAACAAATGCGGAAGCAGATAGTGAAACTGGAAAAGAGTTTCGTAAAAAAGCGATTGCTAGAGTAGAAGCTGGTGAATATGAAGACATGGTGAATGCTGCAGCCCACCGAACATTCCACCCGGATAATTTGGATAATGCTGAACTACAAGAAATTCGCGAACAAATGTTAATAGATTATGGTCCAGATCGCTACATTGCACACGCGAAAGCAATAATGAATAAACCAGATCGAGGATCTTTATTAGCTAATACAGATATTCCATATTTATTCATAGCAAGTAAGGACGATTTAGTTATTCCATTAGAAAGCACAAAAGCCATGTTGGAGTATGCTCCTAACGCTGTATTTAAAACCATTGAAAAAACGGGTCACTTAGCGCCACTTGAACAACCAGAGGCACTTACAGAGATCCTGTTACCGTGGTTAGAGATATAAACAGTACACTTTTACGTCATTACTATAAAGAATAGTTTGTAGCAAGCGGTCATTATTCTAATGAGTTGCCTACAGTTATAATATTAGTGCCGTTAAATATATTTCATTTTGTACGTTATTTGTAAAGTATATCAATATAATTATTGGGGAGCTGTTTTGAATGGAAAAACTAATTATTACTGTTGCACCTACAGGAACCGGTACGACAAGAGAAGACACACCATATCTTCCTCTTACACCAAAGGAAATTGCAGAAGAAGTACATTTAGCTTACAAAGCAGGAGCGGCAATTGCACATATGCACGTTCGTGATGAGGACGGAAAACCTTCAATGGATAAAGAGATCTATCGTGATTTAGTAGAGCGAGTGAAAGAAAAATGCGGCGAGGAACTTATTATTAGTTTAACTTCTGCAGGTAAACATGGAATTACAGACGAAGAACGCTTAGAGTTTTGTGACCTATCACCTGATTTTGGTTCGCTAGACGCAGGTTCACTCAACTTAAAAAACTTTGTGTTTATGAACTCACCTCAGTTTTTAGAAAAGCTTGCTAAAAAAATGCAGGAAAATAATGTTAAGCCGGAAATTGAAGTATTTCACCCCGGCATGATTTCCAATGCTCAAAAATTAATCGATGCAGGTTTAATTACGGGTTCATTACACTACTCGATCGTTTTGGGTGCTGATGGCGGCATGCCGGCAACACCAAAAAGTTTACTATACTTTTTAGATTCACTACCTGAAGGGTCAAGTTGGGGAGTTGTAGCTTTTAAAAACCAATTAGCAATGAATACATTAGCGATAAGCCTTGGAGGACATGTTCGTGTAGGAATGGAAGATTACGCTTATATTAGACCAGGTGTTTTAGCGAAGACAAATGCGGAGTTTGTTGAACAAATTAAAAAAATTGCTCATGAATTTGGACGGGAAATTGCTACACCGGTTGAAGCAAGAGAAATGTTACTTGGAAGCAATAACTAAAGACTCGTTCGTATAGAGTAGGAAGTACTAATAGGAGGGAAACAATGTATATAAATGGAGAATGGTTAAAAACAGAATCTGAATTAGAAATAAAAAATCCTGCAACGGGTGAAATTGTTGATACTGTCTATTTAGTAGGTAAAACGGAAACTAAACGGGCTATTGACGCTGCCAAAGAGGCATTTCCTTTATGGTCAGGACTGACGTCAGAAGAACGTAGCAACCATATCCATAACGTTGTTGCAAAACTGGAAGAGAAAAAAGAACATCTTGCTCAAGTCATTACTAGAGAAATGGGCAAATCAATTCATAATGCAAGATATGAGGTCGGCAGTACAATATCATTCTTTAAATGGTATGCAGAAGAAGCACGTCGTGTCTATGGTGACGTAATGCCAATATCCACAAAAAATAAACGGGCTCATGTCATTAAACAACCAGTGGGTGTAGTTGCAGCAATTACTCCTTGGAATTTCCCTTTATCTATGGGTGCAAGAAAGCTTGGCCCAGCATTAGCGGTTGGCTGTACTGTTGTATTAAAACCATCGTCTGAGGCACCGTTATCATCACTTGAGCTATTTAAAATATTCGATGAAGCTGGTCTGCCAAAAGGCGTGGTGAACTTAGTTATTGGGAAATCTGAAGAAATTGCTCAAATAATTATGGATAGTAAAGATGTACGAAAAATAACATTCACTGGATCAACTGAAGTTGGAAAGCATCTAATTCGTCAATCAGCTGATACTGTAAAGCAAATTTCAATGGAACTAGGTGGTCATGCACCATTTATAGTTTTTGATGATGCAGATCTTGATTTGGCTGTTCAAGGCGTTATAGGTAGTAAATTCGCTTCTAGTGGCCAACAATGTGTATGTACAAATCGGGTGTATGTTCAAGAAGCTGTTTACGAAGAATTTGCAGAGAAATTTAAAACAGCAGTCGGTAAAATGAAAGTTGGAAATGGCTTAGATGAAACAAATCAAATGGGCTCGCTTGTAAATGAAAAAGCGGTGAATAGTGTACATAGCCAAGTAGTCGATGCGGTTGATAAAGGGGCAAAGGTACTGGTTGGCGGAAAAAAACTTAAAGGAAATGAATATTCAAAAGGATACTTTTATGCGCCTACAGTCTTAGGGAATGTAACTGAAGATATGGATATTACTAAGGTAGAAACATTTGGACCTGTAGCACCATTAATTTCATTTGTTACAGAAGCGGAAGCGGTACAAAAGGCAAATGACATTGAATATGGTTTGGCCTCTTATTTTTATACAAATGATTTATCTCGCGTGCACCGTGTCTCAGAGAAACTAGAATACGGTATGGTCGGTGTTAATGATTCTGCACCATTCTCAATGCAAGCACCTTTTGGGGGTATAAAGGAAAGCGGGTTAGGGCGTGAAAGCGGTAAGTATGGATTAGAGGATTATCTAACAACAAAAGCAGTATCTGTTATGTTCAATACAGAAGAAGGGTAATTGCCAATTGGAAGGATGATATAATTAATGTTTGATGTTCATTCACACTTTATTCCAGATAAAGTCCTTCAATGGTTAGAACTAAATAAAGATAAAGTGCATTCTCGCCAGGTTAGCAGGGGAGAAAATCAACCTAAATTGATGATAATTAATGACAAGTGGGCCTTTACTTTATCAGAAGCCTTTATTAATGAGGAATTACATCGATCCGAGCAAATAAGAGCTGGCATTCGACATACACTTATATCACCATTGCCACAACTTTTTTTATATGATTTACCATCTGAGATTACAGCAGAACTATCGTCAATATATAACAGTGAAATTATTGAATTGGTAAAGCGAAATAAAGATGTATATTCTGGACTAGCAACTATTCCACTTAATAATCCCAAACTAGCTGCAGAAGAATTAAGAATGGCAATGGAAGCTGGTTTAAAGGGAGCAATTATCGGTACAGGAATATCAGATTTACTTTTAACAGACAGTTCCTTTTTGCCGGTATGGGAAGAAGCGGATCGATTGGGTGCTATACTCTTTATTCACCCATTACTTAGTGAAGATAGTCGTCTTGAAAAAAGGAGAATGTCTACGCTAAGTGGTGTGCTTTGGGAGACGACTATTTGTAGTACTGACATTTTATTAAGTGATTATTTGGATAAGTATAGAAATGTAAAAATCGTTTTGGCACATGGCGGTGGTTTCTTGCCATATCAAATTGGACGTCTGAACAGGGGTTATGAACAATGGACTGACGTTTCTGAGGTTTTAAAAGCTCCACCAATTGATTATCTAAAACGGTTTTGGTTTGATTCCGTTCTATGGAATAAGGAAGCACATGATTACTTAGTATCTATTGTCGGTATAGATCGAGTACTACCAGGATCTGATTTTCCGTTTGAAATTAGTGAATTTCCGCCTAATCACTTAGATGAAACCGCATGGAAAAAACTGTTTATGTAAAGTTCTCAATGGAAGACTCATTCACTAAGTGAGCAAAATACACGAAGTGAGATTAGAAAATGAGGATTTACTATTTCTTAAATTAGTAAATCCTCATTTGAACGACTTCTTATTTAATTCAATATACTATTTCAACAATAACATATTGGTGTAAATAAGAAATAATTCTAGTTAGTTAGTATTGTAGTAGTTCTTGGTTATTACTGTAAAAATTAAAAGTTGTTACTGAATAGTGGTTCAGAATTATGATAATATATGATACACTAACTAATAATAAAATACTAAAAGTGGAGGGCATGAATTTGAAAATTCTAGAAAGTGAAAGTAAACCAAGTCAAGTACCTGCACTAGATTCTTCAATAAAGATCCTTGAATTATTGGCTACACAAGGTTATCAGCATGCGAAGTTAACTGAGATTTCAGAAGCAACTGGTATTAATGTTAGTACATGCCTAAGAATTTTAAGAACACTTGAGAAAAAAAGTTATGTTGTGTTTTCGAGTAATTCAAAAGAATATTCATTAGGTACACCATTAATTGCATTAGGTAATCGCGCTAGAGAAGTTAATGACTATATCGAAGTAGCTAGTGCGTATTTGAAAGAACTTGCTAAAACAGGTTCAACTTTTGTTTTAGTGAAAAGAGTCCGGAAATCTCATCTTATGTATGTAGCAAAGGAAGAACCTGATTTGAAAGTACGATTAACAGTTTCGGCAGGCGATTCATTCCCGATTACTGCTGGCGCACTTGGCAAATGCTTTTATGCATATTTAGACAAAGAAGATGCTGAAAATGTATTAAATGATGTTATGTTGAATGAACATTTAAAAAAGTATACGGAGAAATCGGTTATAACAAAGCAAGATTTAGATGCCCAACGATTAAAGATTCTTGAAGAAGGAATTGCTGAAAGTCACGAAGAATATTCATTAGGTATCTCAGCGTATGCTTGTCCGATATTTGACGGCGATGGTAATATTATTTTAGGTTTAGGTACGTATATACCTACTTCATTAATCAACCAAATTGGTATAGATGAGATTAAGGAAGTAATGAAGTCTTCTGCAGAAAAAATTACACATGCGATCAGAACATTAGTTTAGAACAGAATATATAGTATCAAAGGAAATTGGAAAATACACCCTCGAGTTTAACATTTGGTTAAATTCGAGGGTGTATTTTATTGAAATTTATGATGTTTGTTTATTAGTATTTAAATTTTCTTCTATTGTATTCAAATGTTTTTTAAACCATTCAATGGCTTCACTACTATATGCATCGAATTTTTCTGTATAAGGTGTGAAATGGTGTCCATCAATTACAAGCAGTTTTTTAGGTTCTTTTGCGTCTTCGAAAGCGGTAACTGCTAAATCTGTTGGTGTAACAGTATCATCTCCTGCAACTAGTAGCAATAGTGGCGTAGGTGAAATCAAAGAAATAAAATTACCAGGATTATATGAACGTGAGAGTTCTATAGAGCGAATAGTCACTTCATTTTTCCAATTTGGAGAAAGAGCACCTCCCGATAAATACCAGTCTACTGAATCTTTATCCATATATATACCTTCATCACCCTCAAATTCAGGAACGATCTTACGGCGTGTTGGCTCTCCGCCTTGCATACGTACTTTTCGGTCTTCATAAAAACTATCTAATAATGCAGGTACATCATTAGGTACCACTCTTCTAGCAGATGATTGAGAACCACTAATAGTAGGTACTTGCGAAACGATACAACGTACTCGTTTGTCCATAGCTCCGACCATTAAGACATGTCCACCACTATAACTAGAACCCCAAATACCAATTCTTGAACTATCCACTTCTTCTAACGAACTCATAAAAGTAATGGCATGTTGGTAATCAAGCACTTGTTCATAAGGATTGATTTCTTGTCTTGGATAACCGTCACTATCCCCAAAGTTTCGGTGATCATATAAAAGAACAGCAAATCCATTGACCGCAAATATTTCAGCAAAATTATCTACGTACATTTCTTTTAATGAACCATATCCATGTGCCATTATAATACCAGGAAAACTTGAATCCACATTGTTAGGCAAGTAGAGCCAACCCCTTAGTGTAATACCTTCTGCATTAAATTCTACAGACTTTTTACTGAATGAATGAACGATTTTACTCAAATTATTTTCACCCCATACCGTATAATGTAAGTTTCTCTTATCTATATTTATACACTATAATTCCGCGACTGTAAACAGTTTTCGTATATAAACATATATAAGCATAGTAAATAAACTATATTCTAGCTAACGTTTCCTTATTTAAAAGTATTAAACTTACATGGGACTACTAACAGCTTCTCGAATGTACTATAGAAAATGTATTGGCAATTCGATAGAGCCATAAGGTTGGCTTGTAAAACCAAAAATTACCGTAACCTTTTCAACTCCCATACGAACTACTATATAGAACCTATAGTAAGGAGCGGAAATTTTATGAGATTGAATAAGATTGCATCATTTGCATTGTCGGCATTGCTTATTGGCAGCGTAGCGGTACCTGCAACAGTTAGTGCGAAAGAGGATGTGAAGATCGAAGTGACATCTGATGAAAAAGCTTTTGTTAAAGTAGAGGGAACAATCGATGGTATGGAAAAGAATGATGGGTTAACACTTTACACAATTAAATGGAAAGAAGAGTCTTTTGTATTGGCTATTACAAAAGACACGCTAATTTTCGATAATACGGGTAAGAAGGTAAAAATGAAAAAAGGTGACAAAGTGTCTGCCTATACTCATGCAGAAAAGCCAATGATTATGATTTACCCACCCCAATATACTCCAGATGTTGTTATTGTTGAAAATGATGAAGCAAACACAGCAATAGTTGGTATATTTGATGATGAATTGGTGGACCCGTATTTGAAGCTTCAATTAAATGTAGATGACGGTGCAGACATTTCCAGTGCTTCCGGAGATAAAGTGAAGGCTAACGACTTAAAAGGTAAAGACTTACTAGTATTCTACAAAGAAGCAACTCGAAGTATTCCAGCCCAGACAACGCCGGAGAAAGTAGTAATACTAGACGTAAATGCGGTAGATGAAGATGCCACCATAGAACAGATGATAGAAGACGATCATTATATGGTCGAGGGTGTGAAGATGGTACCACTTCGTTTGCTTGCTGAGAAACTTGGATATGTCGTGGATTCGACTGGTGTGGGGGCGGTCGTTTCAAAAGGTGCTCCATCTTACACGATTACTCGTGGACAGAAGGAATATGGCTATAATAAATCATTGTTGAAATTTGAAGCAGCACCGGAGTTGCTCGAACCGAAGAAGACCTATGTACCCGTAGAGTTTATTGAAGAAATGATGAAGTGATCAAATTATAAAAAAGGCAGGAGTCCACGGACTCTTGCCTTTTTTGCCATTTACATCAAGACTTATTTTTCTTTTGTTTTTTTTCTGTCGGATAGAGGTTTGTAAAGTAATCGTTCGTAATGTCCCGTACTTGTCCGCTTAAGAATAGTACCGCAATCACGTTAGGAATCACTACAATTGCGAGTAATAGATCAAGGAATTTCCAGACGAACTGCAATCCACCAAGTGCCCCGATTATAATAGCCGTGATATATGCGACACGCAGAACGATAGAGAAATTAGGCCCGAATAAGAACTCCGCTTGCTTTTCTCCATAATAAATGATCACTACAATTGTGGTAATAACGAACAAGAATAATACGATGGATATGATAATCCCACCAAGGGAAGCACCAAATACCGTAGCATATGCTTCGGTCACCATGTTCGCTGCGTTATCTGCATCAATGACTTCCCAGACGCCTGTTGTTAGTATGACAAGGGCAGTCATGGTACAAACAATCAATGTGTCCACAACGACTTCAAAGACGCCCCAGAAACCTTGTTTGGCGGGATGACTATTCACTGCAGCTGCATGGGCAATCGGTGCAGTACCGATACCGGCTTCATTGGAATATAATCCACGAGCGAGTCCCCAACGTATGGCCGCGGCAACACCGGCACCTGCGAATCCACCGGCTGCTGAAATTGGTTGGAATGCATGTGTGAAAATCAAGCCAAATGCTGCAGGCACTGCATCCACATGAAAGCCAATAATAATGAGAGCAGTTAACATATAAATCACGACCATAGACGGAATTAGACGTTCCGTTACGCGCCCAATTGCTTTAATTCCACCAAATGAAATGAGGGCAACTAGTAAAGCGACGAAAATACCCGTTATGATTGGAGATAAACCAAATGAACCTTCCAAGGTCGTAGCGATGGAGTTAGATTGCACCATAGTACTCGCCATAACTTCTAACATGAGAGCGAATGCAAAGATATACGCAACCTTTTTCCAACCAAGTCCTTTTTTTATGTAATACATCGGACCACCGACGTAATCGCCGGCAGCATTCTTTTCACGATATTTGATACCGAGCACGACTTCGGAATATTTCGTGCCGATTCCGATCAGTGCGACCACCCACATCCAGAAGATTGCGCCTGGCCCACCTAATGCTATGGCTACAGGAACTCCCACAATGTTTGCTGCACCCATTGTGGAAGCAAGTGCTGAGGTTGTTGCTTGGAAAGGGGTTAGCGTACCGTCCCCAGAGCCTTTAGACATGATTTTTCCAAAAGTTTGACGAAAAATGTGTGGCATATAGCGAAACTGGAAGAACTTGAGACGAATTGTGAGGAATAGTCCGCCTCCTATTAGTAAAATGATGATGGGTAATCCCCATAAAAAATCCGAGACAATTTCTACCCATTTCGTAAACGCATTCATTGGCACCGACTCCTTTTGTAGTTTGAGACTACTCAAACATCTAGTTGTTTTGTTTCGGTTTACGAATTAGTTGTCTACTATACTAGTGAATCGATGGAAGAAATGTCAAATGAAAATAGAAATGTATGGGTTTTTGGTACTTGAGTCATTGCTGACAGATACACATCGAAAAGCATATTTAGAAAACATTGATAAGACGCTTGCTCGCCATGTATAGTATATAGAATTATTTGAAAACTATTGACAAAGAGCTCAACACCATGTAGTATTACGTTCAATATTACATTGCAGACAAAGAATGGAACTAGTAAAAATGTTTTGTGTCTTTATAGAGAGCTGATGGTTGGTGAAAATCAGCAGACGCACATTTTGAACTCATCCATGAGTCACTCCCTGAAAGTTCTACAGTAAGGGGCGTCGGTTTCCTCCGTTAACGGGATAGACAGTGATAGCTGTCGATAAGTGGATTGGCCAAGTATGGCGAATCAATTAGAGTGGTACCGCGAGTTTAACCTCGTCTCTATATTTCAATATAGAGACGGGGTTTTTTGTATTTATTTTTTAAAAAAAAGGAGTGCAAAGAGATGAGCAGAAAAATTTGGGTTTTTGATACAACATTACGTGATGGAGAACAGGTACCTGGTGCTAAATTAAATCTTTATGAAAAAGTAGAGATTGCACAGCAATTAAAGAAGCTTGGTGTCGATATTATCGAAGCTGGTTTTCCTGCTTCATCCCAAGGTGATTTTGAGGCAGTGAAGGCTGTTGCGCAGAAGGTAGGCAATACAAATGACATCATAATCACAGCATTGGCACGCGCGGTGCAGGCAGATATCGATTCGGTTTATCAAGCAGTGAAGTATGCAGAAAATCCAATGATTCATATGGTGCTGGGAACTTCTGATATTCACGTGGAGAAAAAGTTCAATAAATCAAAGGACCAAATCCTTCAAATAGGTGTAGATGCGGTGAAATATGCAAAAACATTAATGCCACAAGTACAGTATTCAACAGAAGATGCTTCACGCTCGGAGTTCGAGTATTTATGGCATACAATCGAATCCGTCATGAAGGCGGGTGCAACAATGATCAACGTACCTGATACAGTAGGCTTTGCAGAGCCTGAGGAATTCGGTGCGATGATCTATAAATTAAACGACCGCATGAAAAATCTGGATCCAGATGTCTTATTAAGTGTTCACTGTCATAATGATCTAGGAATGGCGACAGCAAACACATTAGCGGCAGTAAAGAATGGTGCGGATAAAGTAGAGTGTACTATTAACGGGATTGGGGAACGTGCAGGAAATGCTGCGCTTGAAGAAGTGGTCATGGCATTGAAAACAAGAAGCTCCATTTATAATGTCAGCACACAAATCAATACAAAAGAAATTATGAAAACTTCACGTCTTGTATCTAGCTTCATGGGATTGGATGTGCAGGTGAACAAGGCGATTACGGGAGATAATGCATTTGCACATTCTTCAGGAATACACCAAGATGGCTTATTAAAATCTCGCGATGCATATGAAATTGTTCATCCAGAAGACGTCGGACTGGACGATATGGAATTGATTTTGACGGCGAGATCAGGACGCCACGCGGTGAGAAATGCACTTGAAAAACTAGGGTTTACCCATATGAAACCTGAAGAATTCGAAGGGATATTTGCAGGGTTCCTAACATTGGCAGATATGAAGAAGGAGGTATACGATCATGATCTATATGTAATTGTTGAAAGCTATCATGAAAAGCATGATAAAGAGAACGTGACCAATTATAGTGATCATTTCTTTGAATTCGAAGATCTGCAAGTCGTCAGCAACTCTAGTTTCCCTTCAGCTAGCGTCAAGATTCGTAAAGGGGAAGAAGTCTTCAAGTCGAGTGCTGTTGGAACAGGGCCAATCGATGCATTGTATTCAGCAATTGCTGAAATTACAAAGATTCAAGTGAAATTAATTGGCTATGATATTAGTAGCGTATCACGCGGCAAAGACGCGTTAGGAAAAGTGAAAATCACCATTGCATACGAAGGAGAAAATTATATCGCGAAAGCCGCAGACACAGATATTTTGAAAGCAAGTGCATTGGCCTACATGAATGCGATCAATAGTGTAATCGTAGCAAAGATAAAGGGAACATCTGCACAAAAACTAACTGTAAATATTTAAAGTGAAATGAAAAAGGCAACTATCCTTTCAAGGATAGTTGCCTTTTTTCATGCGTAAATATGAAATAAATATTCCTGGCCATTCTTAACGGGGTCTTGTGCAAATTTGTAACCGTGAGCAATCGCTTCCTCGGGTACATTGCGGAAAGAGCCCGGGCAGTCGGTGATGACTTGTAGCATTTCTCCCTTATTCATACCTTCAAGTGTTTCCAATGTGTAAATAACAGGGTAGGGACACGACTCACCGCGAAGGTCGAGTGTGAAATCCGCTTCCAATTTAGCTTGCATGTATATTCATTCCTCTCTTAATTGCTAATTTACGGTGGTAGCGTTTTTCTCCATATACCGTTAATGCATAAAGTCCTCCAAGCATTAGCAGTGTGGCAGAAATTGCACCAATCGGTCCGAATGTATCGAGTAGATTGATTTTTGCTCCACCCTTGACCAGTACATTATAGACGCCGAGATGATCCCAAGCATAGGCAAGGAACGTAGCACCGATGATATTGCCCGCAAAGACGGGTAAAAAAAGCAACTGGCCTTCCATCAAGCGATACATCATTCCTGTTTCACAGCCTGACGCCATCACGATACCTAGTCCGAATAATGCACCACCTACAAACGTACTAAGTGCTGCGATTTGTGTGACCGGCGTTAAATCATAGATTGAAATGACAATGATCGTCAAAATAGAACTGACAGCCATTCCTACAATAATTGCTTTCGCCATAATGCTTCGTCCGACAAGAAATAAATCACGGAATGCAGAAGTGAAACAAATTTGTCCACGTTCAATTAGAATACCGAAGGCGAGTCCAAACAGTGCGCCTAAACCAAGCAGTTTTTGTCCCGACGTGAAGAAGTACATAGTGAGCCCGATGTAAAGTACGGCAATCACTACACCAATATACGGCTGGATTATACGTTTTTTTAGTTGTGTCGGCTTTGCATTCCCTCGAATTAATGAAGGTTTACCTTTCCACCAGCGTGTTTTCGTTAATTTGGCTCCAAAGAAAGTACCAATACCTGTTGCTACTATAAAAATCCAAGAGTGAAAAGAGAATTGCGGAACACCTGTGAAGAATGCGGCTAAGTTACAGCCGAGTGCTAGACGCGCCCCGAATCCCGCGATGATTCCACCAATTAAACCTTGTACGTAGCGCCGCTTTTGCTGTGGCAGACGGATTTTGAAGCTATTACTAAGCAACACCATAATGAGTGCGCCTGCGAACATTCCCCAGACAATCCAGCCATCTGGTCTGTTCCATGTGGCTCCTTGTAGATGTACCATATCAAAGTATTGCCAGCCCGAGATATCGACTCCGAATACTAACAGGAGGTCGCCTCCAAGTCTTGTGAATTCACCAGTTACTGCCCAGACAGTAGAAGTTAATCCGAAATACAAAGCACTAAGAATACCTGCTAGTAATAATACGAGGTAGGGGTTCCAATAGTGTTGGAAAATAGGTTGAATGATTCTTTTCATATGTAGTTGCCCCTTATAAAAGTTCTTTTTCTAGTGTATTCTTAATTGTGCAGAAATCAAGTGATTATTTACATTGAGTGATAGAAAAAGCACGATTACCTGCTCCCATTAAGGAAATTGGTAATCGCGCAGTTCATTCATCAATAACAGTCAGTACATTACGTATATCCATACGATCCTCTGGTTTAGGCACATGTTTTGGATAGCCGATCATTAACGTTCCGACAATCTTTTCGTCTGACTTCACACCGATAGCATCTTTAAATACCGGATCATGTGTCCAGTCATTCGTGCGCCAAATCATGCCAATACCGCGTTCCCATGCAGCCAATTGAAAGTTCTGTATCATCGTAGAAATCGCAGCATAGTCTTCATCCCAACGTTTTTTACGTGTATCTTCTGGCATAATGACGACTAAATGCAAAGGGATTTTGCGGAAGTACGCCGCTTTTACCTGTGCTTTATCAGGTATGTTCCCATCACTTTCTTGGGACGTCAAAAATGCGCCTATAAATTTCTCTTTGCCTTCATCAACATATAACTGAAAACGCCAAGGCTCAGTTAATTTATGATTGGGTGCCCATTTTGCGACGTTGAGTAATTCGATTAGTTCATCTATATCGATCGGGTCTGTTTTAAACTTCTTAATGGAACGTCTACCCATGATCGACTTCTCTACAGCATTCTTTGCTTCATAACCCATAAATAAAAACTCCTTTTGATAGATAGAATCATTCTAAATGAAAACCATTATCAACTACTATACTATCATAAAAAACCCCGTAAGAGCAAAGGATGCACTTAGGGGGTAGTGGTTGTCTTATTTTAAGTAATAAATAGGGGAGCCGGGTCCAAGATCGATCCCTAGCAACATCCAAATAATTAACGTTACGCTCCAGAATAGTAAGAAGAACATGGAATAGGGGAACATAACGGAAACGAGCGTCCCGATTCCCATCTTCTTATCGTACTTCTGTGCAAAGGCGATGATGATCGCAAAATAGGTCATGAGCGGTGAGATGATATTAGTTGAAGAATCCGCCACTCGATACGCCATTTGCGTCAATTCAGGAGAATAGCCTAGCTGCATCATAATCGGTACGAACACCGGTGCCATCATAGCCCATTTCGCAGATGCGCTACCGATGAACAAGTTGATGAACGCCGCAATAAGGATGAACATCAGTAACAAAGGAATCCCTGTTAAACTAATACTGTCAAGGAAGTTTGCACCGTAAACACCTAGCACCAAGCCCATATTGGACTCGGAGAAGAATGCGACGAACTGACTTGCTGTGAATGACAGGACGATAAACATACCCATTGCAGACATCGTTGTCGACATCATAGCGGCTACGTCTTTGTCATTACGAATTAATTTCGTTACTCTACCGTAAACAAGACCCGGCACAAAGAACATAAAGGCAATGATCGGCACGAGCGATTTCATGAAAGGTGATTTGATGATCGGCATATCTGCTTCATCCCCACGCAACGGAGCACCAGGGAATACAACAAGAAGTGCAACCAATGCTCCTGCAACAACGACAGAAACACCTGCTAAAATCAGACCTTTCTTTTCAAGACGAGTTAGCTTTTCTACTTTTTCACGGAATTCACCGTTATATTCGCCAAGACGTGGTTCTACGATTTTCTCTGTGACCCATGCACCGACGAATGTCAAAACGATAACAGAAAATGCGATGAAGTAGTAGTTCATGGCAATATTCATACCTTCTGCATATTCGGGATTAATGATCGCTGCGGACATGATCGTCAATTCACCAAGTAATGCATCGGTACCCGATAGTAGCAAGTTGGCACTGAATCCACCGGAGACCCCGGCAAAGGCAGCTGCTAGACCCGCAAGAGGGTGTCTTCCAAGTGCTGCGAACAATACCGCGCCTAGTGGCGGCAAGACAACGTAGCCCGCGTCAGACGCTACACTCGACATAACCCCTGCAAATACTAATCCTAGCGTGATCATGCGTTTTGGAACAGACATTACAAAGCCGCGAAGTAAAGCACTGATTAATCCTGAACCTTCTGCGACACCAATACCAAGCATCGTGATGAGCACGACGCCAAGCGGAGCAAAACCGATAAAGTTATCGGTCATATTCGTAATGATGTAATGAATACCTTCACTACTCAATAAGTTATTTACTTCAATCATTTCGCCTTCTTTACCTGGATGCTCTGCACTAACACCGAAGTAAGAGACGACTGCCGAGATGACGATTACCAATAAAGCCAAAACAGCGAATAATGTTACCGGATGTGGCAATCGGTTACCGGTTTTCTCAATCATATCCAAAAACTTTTGGAAAAATCCTTTTTTCTGTTTATCCATGATAATCTCCTCCCACTAGAAAAATACTATTCAATCCATCACGAAAAGGTATAAATTTTTCAGATATTATCAAGTATATAGAAGAACTCCGTTGAGTGAAATGCTTTATTGAAATAATTAAATTGGAAGATAGTTGCGACTCTTGGGAGGAGTGCGAATAGTATAAAATCACGATGAAAAACCCACCACATTTTGGGTGGGAAGCTGTGTGTGCAAATAATACGTTCTTACTTCACTTAGGGTAAATTTCTCGCTAATTGAAAAGCTTTGGCAATCAGATGGAATGACTGTTCTCTCGCTTGTGTATCCGGAATCATATTTAAAATCATGATTTCATCGACCATCGCTTCTTCTGCAAGTGACTCGAGCTGTTCTTTTACTTGGGAGGGAGTACCAATGACAAAGCGTCCATCATTTTCTTTCGTGACGGCATCTTCTGCAGTTGAGAAAGAATGTGAAATGGCATCTTCGAGGGACGGTGGTGGCAATTTGTAATTTCCGGTTCCCCAACGTGCCCATTGTAACTGTGCAGGAAGTGCGAGTTGACGTGCACGTTCTTCTGTATCGGCACAAACTACGATCAAAGCTAGAATTCCCTTTGGTTTACTCAAGAATTGTGATGGCTTAAATCGTTCCCGGTATGTTCGCAGCATAGGGATGGCTAACTTCGGGTTAATATGTGCAGCGAATGCAAAGCCAAGTCCATATTCAGCGGCAAACTGCATACCTCCGTCACTTGATCCGAGCATGAACAAATCAGGTATGGATTCTTCTGCTGTGGCACTGATTTTGCTAAACGGGTGCTCGTCGGGGAAGTTATTCGTGAAAAATGCCAATAACTCTGCGAACTGTTCAGGGAAGTCATATGTTGTCACGGCTTCTCGTGAGCGTCTTAATGCCAAAGCAGTCATACCATCAGTTCCTGGGGCACGTCCAATGCCAAGGTCGATGCGCCCCGGATGCAATGATTCCAGCAATGAAAAGTTTTCCACAACTTTCAATGGACTATGATTGGGTAGCATGACTCCACCTGAACCCACGCGAATGCGATTCGTGTGAGCTGCAGCGTGTGCTGCCAGCAAGTCGGGAGAAGAACTTACTTGGAATTTTGTATTGTGATGTTCCGCAAACCAATAGCGTGTATAACCGAGTCGATCTGCTAATTGAACCAAGTCAGTGGAATGTTTCAATGTTTGTCTAGCCGTTTCATTATTATAAATTGTCGCTAAATCAAGAATAGATAATTGTATAGGCGGTCGTTTGTCCATAGATTTTGACAAAGTAACTACCTCCTTTACTTGTAATGGTATAGGAGGTAGTTCAAGATGTTAAGGGAAATGAACTAGTAGAAATTATAATTTATTTTGGTCGTCTTTCCTTAAATCCGCGCTTGAAAATTTCTTGTACATTATTGATGGTAACGTATGCATCTTCGTCTACCCGCTCCAAAATACGTCTTAACTGTACGATTTCTGTTTGGTTAATAATAATGTACAATATGGCTTGTTTCTCGAGCGTATAACCGCCGCGTCCATCAAGAATGGTTACGCCTCTGCCCATGGTTGTGAGTAATTCTTGTCGAATATCCTCTTGATGTTTCGAAATAATCATTACGGCTTTTCGGTCATCTGCACCGTCTACGATTTTATCAATTACTTTAGCCCCCACGTACACAGCAACGAGCGTAAACATCGCTTTTTCCTTCCCGATAACAAAGGCAGACAACAAAATGACGGAAATATCAATGACGAGCATCGCTTTTCCAACACTCCAGCCAAGCCACTGCTGAAGCATCCGAGCCACAGTAGTTGCACCCCCGGAAGTACCGCCAACACGGAAGATCATTCCGAGACCACCACCAACAAATAAACCTGCAAATAATGCGGCAAGTAATGTATCACTACCTAACTGTTCTCCCCAATTCTTCGTTAGCTCAAGGAAAATGGACGAGAATATGATGGTGATGACGGTATAGATAATCGTTCGTTTACTGAAGAATTTGTACCCGATCGCGACCAGTGCTAAGTTGATTATGAAACTGACAAGTCCAGGTGACCATTCGAATAAATAGTATGTAATGATAGTAATCCCGATAACGCCGCCTTCAGATAGCATATTCGGAATGGCAAAGTAGTTAATTCCGATTGCAAATATGAATGATCCAAATATTAAAGCGGCATAATCTATTATTTTTCGTTGCATTCAATCCCCTCTTTCCGAAAAAGCGACATACAATCGTATGTCGCTTCTGTCCTTTTTGCGGCTCTTTCTCTGTAAATGTACTATACCTCTAGGATCTATTGTCAAAGCGTGTAAATTTACCGGTTCTGGTTGATTCTTTCAGTTTTCAGTCCGCATCAATGAAAATCCCTTTAATAACAGGTACATCCCCATCGTCTTTCCCGTCATACGTACCGTAAACGGAAACGTCGAAGCCTTCCAAAATATCTGTACGTTCTCCAAGTCGAATATCTTTGACGTATATGACTTCATCCGTGGATTGTTCCGCTTTGCTTTGGACAGTTAAAGTTCCTTCATTTACTCCTGTCACGGTTCCGATAAACTTCACTTTGGAATTAACAGGAACCTTGTCCTCAGCAAATGCGACATACTCATGTTCTACCGTATCTGCTTTTAGACCTTCTTCCAATCCGTCACTTGCTGGTTCTACCGGTGCAGTCTCTTCCACGGGCTCCGTTGATTCAATCGGTTCTTTCGGTTCATCATTGCTACAAGCAGCTAATAGAGCAGCAGTTATCATCATGGCAAATAGTTTTTTCATTTAAAATCGCCTCCATTAGTAATCATAAGGAATTTTTGCCAAAAAGAAAACCTTTGTCTTTGAGTAGAGTCATAAAAAAGATTGAGAGAATAGACTAGATTTAAATGATTAACCCAATTAGAAAGGATGGAGGAGTGAACAAGCTATTTACAAAATCTACCGTCGCGTTGGCAGTTTTAGTTTTGATTTGGGGCGTTAGTTGGCCAATTTACAAACTATCGATCGTGTATGCACCGCCACTATTATTCTCGGGAATGCGTGCGTTGCTTGGCGGTTGTTTGATTGTATTGCTGATTATCAAGCTACGTGACAGATTGCAATGGCGTCAGCATTGGCGGAAGTATTGTATTTCAGCTTTGTTCAACACCGTCCTGTTTTTCGGCTTGCATACAATTGGGCTACACTATTTGCCAGGCGGGCTATTTTCTGTACTTGTATATTTCCAGCCAGTCCTTCTTGGATTATTTGCTTGGATGTGGTTGGGCGAAAGTATGACGGTGATTAAAGTAACTGGCCTGCTGATTGGATTCATCGGAATTAGTGTAGTTAGTGTGGATCATTTCACTACCCAGATTTCTATAATGGGCGTGATATTAGGTATATTAACAGCATTCTTTTGGGCAATTGGTGTTGCATATGTGAAAAAGGTAAGTGAAGAAATTGATGCGTATTGGATGGTCGCGATGCAGTTTACTATAGGGGGTATGGTACTACTTGTACTCAGTGCCATTACAGAGAGCTGGTCATCAATCGAATGGCATCCTATGTATATGTTTGGACTTGGTTTCGGTGCAACGATGGGTATCCCTGTTGCCTATATCATTTACTATTCGCTCATTCGTGCGGGAGAGGCAAGTAAGGTGGCTGTTTTCACTTTTTTAGTGCCCGTAATTTCTGTGTTTATTAGTACGGTATTTGTTGGAGAGCCCATGACACATACGTTGTGGGTAGGCTTATTGCTAGTCGTTGTCAGTATTTGCTTTGTCAATTATCGCAAGAAGGTTCCTATAACACTGTTGGATATCCAAAACAAGAAGGAAAGCGTATAAAGATGAAGCTAGATATAGAAGCGCAGTTCATTGGCTAGAAAAAACGATCAGAAGCTTTAGACTTCTGATCGTTTATTTTAGTGATTTGAATTAGCCATAATTATAATTTTTCGATTGCTTCTTTAATCGGTGTAGAGCCACCAATTACTTGGAACTCTTTGCCGATCGTTGAGTCGTTTTCTAAACAAGCGAAGATCACTTCCGCAATATCATCACGTGGCACTTCGTTTGGTTCGACAGTAGCCGCGGCTTTTACTTTGCCTGTTCCATTGTCGTTTGTTAAAGCACCTGGATGAATCATCGTATAGTCTAGATCAGTCGAGCGTAACCATTCATCTGCATAGTGTTTTGCTACAACGTATGGAGCAAATGATTCCGGTGCTTCCTGGATCGCTTTACGTGTTGTGTCGTATGAACTAATCATGATGAAACGTTTAACGTCAGCTTTCTGCGCTGCTTGGATAGTTTTAATAGCGCCGTCAAGGTCGATCATCATAGTTTTATCTGGCCCCGTTTTTGGGCCGGAGCCTGCTGTGAAGACGATCGCATCTACGCCGTCTGCTGCTTTTACGATGTCGTCCACTTCGCCTTCAAGATCTACAAGCACGGTTTCCGCACCGATTTTCTCAAAATGTTCCGCTTGCTCTTGCTTGCGGATCATGGCTTTTGCTTCCAGTGTATTGCTGTCTTGAATCAATGAAACTAACTGTTTCCCGATCTGACCGTTTGCACCTACAACTAAAACTTTCATGTATTATCATCCTTTCGATATATAAATATAATAAATGTACCTTCTTACAGTACCCGTAATATCCAAGTCCAAAACTGTACAATGTTTTTCTGGTTGCTATAATACGTGTACGATTACTTATTTATTAGGAGCAGAATGATGAATATAAAATTAATGTGGCGCCATATATATCAATCGGAAGCGGCTAGAATTGCCTTTATTGCAATCTTGACAGCTCTGACCGGCGAGTTGAAAGTGATGCCGTTTGACGACGAGATGTTCCGTTTTGCGCTGGGCGGTATAGTATTCTTTTTATTGATTCTTATTTATCCACCTGTTTCTATCTTGCGCACAGGATTCGTTACAGCCGTTACGGTAGTAGTATTTCGCATAACGAAGGAACTATGGCTTGGTGTTGATTTGCTTGAGAGTTTACAAATGCATGTACCTGTCTTTTTGTTTTACTTTATCGTGGCGGTCGGCTGGCATTTCGTCGGTCTTGAAAAGTATAAATCTTTACCACTTCGACTGGGTGCATTGGCTTTCGTATTTGAAGTAGTGAGCAACACATCAGAGCATGCACTGCGTAACTGGTGGTTACATAGTTCACTGCTTAATGGTAAGGAGTGGGGGATTCTAGTGGGGGTCGCATTATTGCGAAGTTTCTTCACGGTGGGATTATATAGTTCTGTGGCATTATCAAAAGAGAAGCAGCGTGTAGAGGAAATGCTTGGAGTAGGTTCTGAGCTATACGCGGAAGCATTGTATTTACAAAAGTCCATGAACCATATAGAACAAATCACTGCATCGAGTCATGATTTATACCGCAAGCTAAAAAAAGAGAATCAACCGGAACTTAGCACCCAAGCGTTACACATTGCGCAGGAAATCCATGAAGTGAAAAAGGATTCTCAGCGAATTCTGGCAGGGTTATCAAAGTGGACAACACGGCAACAAGTAGAAGTGTTTTACCTGTCTGATTTACTCAATATGGTCGTCACTGCGAATGAAAAGTACAGTGAAATGATCGGTAAAGAATGCACGTTGGAAACAGTAATTGATGGGGATCTTCAAACAGGCCAACATGTCCCTTTGCTCGCAGTATTGAACAATTTGACAGCGAATGCAGTGGAGGCCATTGAAGAAAAAGGTCAAGTACTCATTACAGTCGAGAGAGATGAAAAGTCGGTGCGCTTTAGTGTATGTGACACCGGAAAAGGAATTCCTTTTGAACATGAAGCCATCATATTTGAACCAGGGTATACGACGAAATTTACGGATCAAGGAACAGCAGCAACAGGTATCGGATTATCGCATGTCTGTGCAATTATCGAAGCGATGCAAGGTACAATTGTGGTAAAGCGTCTCGATCAAGGACTGAATGTACTAGTGGAAATCCCTATGGAATCCATTATGGAGGAGATAGAAGCATGAGATATTTTATCGTAGATGACGACAAAGCAAGCCGTGTAATGCTGAAAAATATATTGGCAGAGCAAGAAGGGATTGTGATTGGTGAGGCGGAAAGTGGAGTGAAAGCCATTCCTCAAATACTTTCTCTTGCACCAGACGTCGTATTGATCGATTTATTGATGCCTGAACTTGACGGGATCGAAACAATTCAACAGTTGAAAACACAAGGCTATAATGGACAATTTATCATGCTAAGCCAAGTAGTGAACAAAGAAATGGTAGGCGAAGCCTATCAAGTCGGTGTCGAATTCTTCATACATAAGCCGATCAATCAAATAGAAGTACAAAGTATCGTGCGACGTACAGCGGAACAGTTACGCCTGAAAAACTCCTTATTGACGATTCGGGAATCACTGGCGCAATTCGGTTCTGTTGAACAACCTAAAGCACAGCAATCAGTGAAAGATATTGTTCTAAAGAAGCTACATGATATGGGAATCTTCAGTGACAGCGCGAGTCGCGACATTGTAGCCATCATGGAAGTCTTGAATGAGCAGCGAGCTATTCAATTACCGCCTCTAAAGGAACTATATGAAGCTGCGTTGACAAAACTGGGTGTGCCAGATGGAGACATCTCCAAAGAAAGTAAGGCGATGGAGCAAAGAATCCGACGGTCCATCCTTACAGCAATGGAACATTTAGCATCGCTTGGCGCGGTAGATTATACAATCGATGAATTCGAATACTATGCCCCACGCTTCTTTGATTTCCAAGAGATTAGTCTGAGAATGAAACAGATTCAAGAAGAAAGTATCGACATCAGGCCAGCCAAAGTGAACAGTAAGAAGTTTCTGCATGTGTTATATATGGAAACAATAGAAGGACGAAAATAGTTTTTGTAGGATGTTGTAGAATTTTGTAGGGCCCCCGTAAGATATGAATAAGTTACTGAAAGAAAGCGTTTTCAGAGAACATCTAAGGGGGATTATCGATGAAAAAGATATTTAAATTGTCTTTGGCTTACCAAATATTAATTGGATTGGTTTTAGGTATTGCAGTCGGTGCAATCTTCTATGGTAATCCTAATGTAGAGAGATACTTACAGCCAATCGGCACGATGTTCATCAATATGATTAAAATGATTGTGGTACCTATTATTATTTCCACGCTAGTAATCGGCGTTGCAGGTACAGGTGATATTAAGAAATTAGGTAAACTTGGCGGTAAAACGCTTTTATATTTTGAAATTGTAACAACGATTGCGATTATTGTTGGTCTTATGTCAGCAAATATTTTCAAGCCAGGTGAAGGCATCGATATGTCTTCTCTTGAAAAAGGTGACATCTCGCAATATGTAGAAACGACAGAAGAAGTGCAAAATGGCGGCTTCATGGATGTGTTAGTCGGCATCGTACCAAGTAATATTGTAGACTCGATGGCGAATGGTGATATGTTGCCAATCATTTTCTTCTCTGTGTTATTCGGATTAGGTGTAGCGGCAATCGGGGAGCGCGGCAAACCGGTACTGGATGTTTTCCAAGGAGTCGCAGACGCAATGTTCTGGGTAACGAATATGATTATGAAATTTGCACCGTTTGGCGTATTCGCGTTAATTGGTGTAACGGTATCCAAATTCGGTTTAGAATCACTCATTCCGATGGGTAAATTAATGGTTCTTGTATATGCAACGATGATATTCTTCATCATCGTCGTGTTAGGTGGGATCGCGAAGATGGTTGGCGTGAATATCTTCCACTTCATGAAGATCTTGAAAGACGAATTGATTCTAGCGTTTTCTACGTCTAGTTCGGAGACGGTGTTACCGAAAGTGATGGAGAAAATGGAGAAGTTCGGTAGCCCGAAAGATATCGTATCTTTCGTAGTGCCAACAGGATATTCATTTAACCTAGACGGATCTACTCTTTACCAAGCATTGGCGGCTATGTTCATTGCACAAATGTATGGCATTCAGTTGAGTATTATGGAGCAAATCACGTTAGTGTTAGTGTTGATGATTACGTCTAAAGGGATTGCTGGCGTACCTGGCGTTTCATTTGTCGTGTTACTTGCGACGCTTGGCACAGTAGGGATTCCGCTTGAAGGTTTAGCGTTTATCGCGGGAATTGACCGTTTGCTAGATATGGCACGTACGGTAGTGAACGTAATCGGAAACGCACTTGCAACAGTGGTCATGTCGAAGTGGGAAGGTCGCTTCGGTGAGGATACTGTGAAAGTAGAGCGCGAACCACAATTTGTCTTTGCAGAAGAAAAATTAGTGTAATCGCAGGCTGTCCTCTTCATTGAGGGCAGTTTTTTTATGGGGTTTAAGAGGTTAGACATGCATTGTGACCGCATTCAATTGTAGGAATGCTTGATTTGTTATATGATTAACAGTATGGAATAACAAGAGTGCGGTTTTTACTAAGGAGGAAATAAAGTAATGAGCAATCAGCAAAATGATTTTACGAAATGGTACATCGATACGATCCAGAAAGCGGATTTGATGGATTATACACCAGTGCGTGGATGTATCGCGTTTAAACCGGACGGCTATGAAATCTGGGAGCATATTCAGGATGAAATGAATCGTCGCTTTAAAGAGACGGGTCACCGTAACGCTTATTTCCCTATGCTAATTCCAGAGTCATTTTTCGAAAAAGAAAAAGATCATATCGAAGGATTTTCTCCAGAATTGCCATGGGTAACAGAAGCCGCGGGCGAGAAATTGGAAGAACGTTTGGCGCTACGTCCAACGTCTGAAACGATGATTGGTCATTTGTATTCTGACTGGATCAAAAGCTATCGTGACCTTCCTGTACTGATCAACCAGTGGGCAAACGTATTCCGCTGGGAGAAAAAGACGCTACCATTCATTCGTACGTCTGAATTCTTGTGGCAAGAAGGACATACTGCACACGTAGATGAAGAAGAAGCACGTCATGAAACGATGCAAATGCTGGAAATCTACAAAGAAGTTGTTGAAGACTTACTTGCGATTCCAGTCTATGATGGTCAGAAAACACCGTCTGAGCGTTTCGCGGGTGCAATTGATACATTCTCGATCGAAGCAATGATGAAAGATGGTAAAGCAGTACAAGCCGGAACTTCACATTATCTCGGCACAAAATTTGCAGAAGCATTTGATATCAAATACTTAACTAAAGAAAACAAGCACCAGTTCGTGCATACAACATCTTGGGGTACGTCAACACGCTTGATCGGCTCTGTTATCATGGTCCATGGTGACGAGCAAGGTCTTGTGTTGCCTCCACGCGTTGCACCGACACAAGTCGTGCTAATCCCAGTTGGACCTTGGAAGAAGAATCCTGCAATAATGGAAAAACTGGATGAAATCTATGCAGAGTTAAAATCTAAAGGAATCCGCGTACGTTTAGACGATTCGGATCAGTCTCCAGGTTTCAAATTTAACGAGTACGAATTAAAAGGTGTCCCGGTACGTCTAGAACTTGGACCACGTGATCTTGAAAATGATCAAGCATTAATGAAAGCGCGTGACGGTGGCGAGAAAGTGGCTGTTAGTCTGGCTGAAGCTGTAGCTAGCATCGAGCAAGAACTACAGACGATGCAAAAGCGTTTGCTTGAAAATGCTCGTGTGTTCCGTGACGAAAATTCTCATACGAACATCGATACGCTAGATGAGTTGAAGAAGCATATTGAAGAGAGTGCGACTAACGAAGTAACTCCAGGCTGGATCCTTGCAGGCTGGTGTGGCGATGATGCATGTGAAGAACATGTCAAAGATGAAACGAAATTTACGACACGTAATATTCCGTTTGACCCACCAGCAGAGAAGTCCACTTGTATTAATTGTGGAAATGAGTCGAAGCATACGGTTTGGTTTGCGAGGGCTTACTAATAGAAAAAATCAAAAGCTGTCCCACGAAAACTTCGTGAGACAGCTTTTTTGGTGATGTTAAGTTGAAATGCTGTAGAGAGTGAGTTTGTGAGTGTGATGGGATGAAAGCTCCAGCTGGGGACGCTTTCCGGAGGGCGTGGCTTACTTAAATGCAACTTATAAAAGTGCATACTCCTAACGCTACGCTTTTACTCGCAAAAGCCGTCCTTCGCTACCGCTCTCGTTGATCCTCCCCGAGTCGCCCCCAGCTACCGCTTCCATCCTACGTTGATAATGGAGGTACTTAGATCGCTCACTGTAGGTTGCATGTGAATTTTGGTTATGTTTTGACTAATTTAAGTTCAAGTACTGAGGTTCAGAGTAATTACAATACTAACTTCAATGCCCAACACAAATATCAGCCTATCCCTCTAAAATTAGTCGTCCAGTTTCAAACCTTTCAATGCATCTGCGAATGGGTTGTTTACCGGTTCGTCTTCGTCGTTCTTCTTCAAATACTTCTGCACATCGCGCTTGTTCACTTTGCCTTTTGAATCCTTCTCGCGTCGTGCCTTGAATACCGAGAGCTTTTCGCGGTATCCGCACTTGCATGTAAAGATCTGTCCTTCACCTTCACCGCGCAACTCCATCTTCTTCTTACACTGTGGACAACGTGCGTTCGTGACGCGAGAGACATTTTTACGGTGGCCACACTCACGATCCTGACAAACGAGCATCTTGCCATGCTTACCGTTTACTTCAAGCATCGGCTTCCCACAGTCAGGACATGTTTTCGTGGAAATGTTATCATGTTTAAACTTTGCTTCACTCGCTTTAATCTCTGAAACAATTTCTTTTGTATAGCCTTTCATTTCATTAATGAAATCTTCTTTTTTCAGTTGACCTTTGGCAATCTGCTCTAACTTCAGTTCCCATTCAGCTGTCAGTAAAGGAGATTTCAATTCATCCGGTACTAATTCGAGCAACTGTTTTCCTTTGTTCGTGACGTGGATATCTTTCCCGCGTTTTTCAATCAGGAAGGAGTTAAAAAGTTTGTCGATAATATCAGCACGTGTTGCGACCGTTCCGAGTCCGCCTGTGGATTTCAATGTGTCAGCCAATTTTTTATCCTGTGTGCCCATATATTTCGTCGGGTTTTCCATGGCGGATAATAAAGTAGCTTCATTGAATCTGGCAGGGGGCTTCGTTTGTCCCGATGTTTCTTTAATAAGTTTAATGTCGAGCTTATCGCCTGCAGCGAGTTTAGGTAACAGTTGTTCTTTCGTATCTTGTTCAACTTCTTCTTCGTCAAATTGATTATTGTAAACTTCTTTCCAACCAGCAGACAAAATCGTTTTACCGCGTGCTGAGAACCGTTCATCTGCTATTTTTGCATGAACTGTTATTTGTTCGTATTCATGTGCTGGGAACAGAACAGCTAAGAAACGTTTGACAACCAGATCATAAATTTTTCGCTCGCGATCAGACAATTTATCAAGAAATACGATTTCTTCTGTCGGAATGATTGCGTGGTGATCAGATACTTTGCTGTCATCAACGAATGATTTACTCGTTTTGATTGGTTTCTTTAGTATTTTATTCGCAAGTGTACGGTATTCACCTATACCCACTGTTTTCAAACGCTCAGGAAGTGTTGCAACGAGGTCGCTTGAAAGGAAACGTGAGTCGGTTCGTGGATAGGTTAGTAATTTATGCTGTTCGTATAATTTCTGCATAATGTTAAGTGTATCTTTTGCTGAGTATCCGAACATTTTGTTGGCGTCACGCTGTAATTCAGTTAAATCGTACAGACCAGGTGAGAATGTTTTTTTTGCTTTCTTCTCGACATTTTCAATTACCGCTTGTTTCCCATCGACCTTTTTGACAATAGCTGATAGTTTGTCACGGTCAAATGAACGAGTATCGCTTGTTTTTGCATTTTGCCAAGTCAGTTTTAGTTTCGAGTCAGATTGCGCTTCGACACCATAAAATGTTTTGGGGCGGAAGGTATTAATCTCTTCCTCACGCTGTGCAATAATTGCGACGACAGGTGTTTGTACACGTCCGCAGTTAAGCTGTGCATTAAACTTGGTTGTTAGTGCACGCGTAGCATTCAGACCGATATACCAATCGGCTTCAGAACGTGCGACTGCTGCTTCAAATAAATTTTCATACGCTTTACCTGGTTTTAACTGCGCGAAACCATCTTTAATTGCTTTGTCCGTGACGGATGAAATCCATAGTCGTTTGATTGGCTTCTTAACCTTCGCTTTTTCGATAATCCAACGAGCAACTAATTCTCCTTCACGTCCAGCGTCTGTACCGATAATAATATCTGAAACATCCGTGCGAAGCAGTTGCGCTTTTACGGCATTGTATTGTCTACTCGTTTGTTTGATGACCGTAAGTTTCAAGTCCTCGGGCATCATCGGCAGATCATCGAGTTTCCATGTCTTGAATTTCGTATCGTAATTTTCTGGGTCAGCAAGCGTCACTAGGTGTCCGAGCGCCCACGTCACGATATACTTATCGCCTTCTAAATAGCCGTTACCTTTTTTATTGCAGTTCAGCACACGGGCAATATCCCGTGCTACGGAAGGTTTCTCCGCCAGTACTACACTTTTTTTCATATAATGAACTCCTTTTTTACATACATGTCGAAAAACTCCCCCAACAGATAAGGTTTCGGACCTTATGCTATATGAAGGAGTTACTTACTAAAAAGTGTAAACCAGAGCGGAAGTTTCGTCAATTAAGGCGGACGTATACGTTTTGTGAGTTCATTAAGAGAGATATAGAAGATGCAAAGCGAAAAGTAAAGCTGACCTCGAAAAAGAGATCGGTATTTCAGACGGAGTAAGAATACAAGACTGAACGTATGACTTTTTTGTATACTGTAAGTAACACTATAGAAACGAGGGATTTCCATGTCAGAATTAAAAGATCGTTTAATGGCCGATATAAGAACAGCGATGAAGGAAAAAGACACAATGAAGAAGGGTGTCATTAATTTATTGCGCGCAGGTCTACAAAATGAATCGATTGAATTAAAGCGCGAACTGACGAAAGAAGAAGAAATCAAAATCGTTCAGCGTGAGCTTAAGCAAACCAAACAATCGCTCGATGAAGGTCAAAAAGCTAATCGTGAAGACATCGTGGAAGCAGAAAAAGCGAAGATTGCGATTGTGGAATCTTATTTGCCGAAACAGATGAATGTGGAAGAAGTAAAAGAATTGATTGCTTCATTAGGTATTTCAAAAGACGCGTCAATGGGTCAGACAATTGGCGTTGTAATGAAGGAAGTGGCTGGTCGTGCGGAAGGAAAGACAGTTTCGCAGGCAGTTAAAGAGTATTTACAGAATTGAATTATGAATAAAGAACTGGACGACAAGTAGTGAACTTGTCGTCCAGTTTTTTTATTTTTCAAATGAAGCCCGTAAAACGTATACTACGTCGTATTCTTTTAATTCATCCAAGTATCCTTCTTTTTGTTCGTAGAAATCGGACGACAATGTGCTTGTTGGCGAACCTTCTGTTGTAGATGTGTAGATGATACCCGCCAACAACATATTATCCGATAGAAGTAAACCTTCTTGTGGATTGGTATTAAATAAAGTGGCCATGTCCTTCAATGCCTTCAGTTCTTCTTGATTACTAACACTTGCAGCGCCCTTAGCGTCACTAACACTTGCTGAGAATAATAGTTCTTCTTCGAGTGTTTGTGTGACTGTCAACACGATGCTACCCTTCGTTGACTCTCCGGGCATTGGAGTGGATAGCTCGCTGATCGGTTCTGCAACTTTCTTCCCTTTTTTGTATTTTTCTACCCAAAGAGTAACCTTTTTATAGTTTTGATCGGCTGTATAATCAAAGACAAATGCAGTATTAGCAGCTGTTTCAAGTATTTGTTTTTCACGATCTGTAAGTTCAGGTATCGTCAATTTATTCGTGTCGGTTGCTGCACATGCACTGAGAAATAATAGGCAGCTTAAAATCGTTATACTCATCCATCTTTTCATCGCATACGCCTCCTTCTCTTTATAATTTATTATAGCATTTTACCGTACTGCCCGTAATACTTGCGTGTTTTTATAGCTTTTAATATAAATGTGTCTAAATTTATCAAATAAGTAATATTTGAATAAAAAAGTGATTAAGGTTCGGATGGATATTAAGGAATTGAAATGACTGTTACATCATATGCAGTATAGTGTTTTCAATGTTTTATGCATTTTATTTATGAGAGAACGCTACAAATATTTATGATAAATTGAATGGATTCATTAGATATTTTATTTTAATTTAAAATAAAAAAGGTAGTTATTTTATGGATCAATCTTTACTATTTAATAAAACGTGATAATGTTGATAGAGAACAGCCTGCTTGCTTGCTAATAGAAAAGTAGGTAAATGATAAAATGGAGTGGTAATTTTGGTAAAAAGTGCTATGATGGAAAAACAAAAACAACAAGATGGAATTATGCAAATTCCTGAATGGTGGACTTGTCCAGAAGGGCATGAAGAATTACAAAAAGCTGCACATGCGTTAGGCAAGAAAGAATTGCTGCCGCGTGCACTTATTTCTGATCAAGAGAGAAGTTATCCACGTGAAAGTTTACGTGAAGTTGCGAAGTCTGGTTATTCGGCTGTTACCATCCCGGTTGAAGCGGGTGGTCTGAAAGACGGATTCACAGCATTTGCAGTACTTTCCGAAAGCTTTGCGCATTATTGCCCATCTACGACGATGTGCTGGGTTATGCATATGACTACAGCGCATACGATCTATGAAGCGGGAACAGAAGAACAGCGTCAGCGTCTATTACCACGCTTGCGTGAAGGACAAATCGGTGGCCTAGCGTTTAGTGAAAGAGCGACAGGGGGTCACTTCTGGAATATCGGTAGTAAAGCGATACGAAATGTAAATGGTTATTTGCTTGACGCTGAAAAGTCATTCGTTACAAGTGGTGGAGAAGCAGACTTTTATTTAGTTGCAACGACATCTCCTGAAACAGATAATCCGGATAATTTAATGTTTTTATTGGTCGAAAATGATCAGCCGGGAGTTGAAGCATTCCCGTTCGATGCAATGGGATTACGCGGAAACGCAAGCGGTCCGATGAACTTTAAAGATGTGCAAGTAGCTCTTGAAAACCGTATCGGTGGCGAAGGTGGCATGGGTTATTTCAACGACAACACGATTGATCCTCTATTCTTACTAGGTTCAGCAGCTTGTTGGGTTGGTATTGCACAAGGTGCTTTGAATATGGCAACAGATGGTGCTAAACGCAGAGTACACGCGGATACGGGATCATCCGTTACAGATTACCAAGTCATTCGTCATGAGTTGGCGAAGGCGCAGATCAAAGTGGATAGCGCACGTAGTATGTTGTATCGTACAGCAGAAGCGCTAGATCGTTGCAATAAAGAAGGTAAAGAATTATCGGAGTGTTTATATCCATTATGGCAGCTGAAGACGCATGCAGCAGATATGGTAATTGATGTTACCAATTCCGCGTTGCAAGTGTCTGGTGGCCGTGGATATATGACAGGTCAGGTAGAGAAGTTCGTACGCGATGGACGTGCTGGTGCTATTATGGGACCAACAAACGAAGTGCTGCGTGAGTGGATCGGCCGTACAATGATCGAAGTTCCTTGGATGGATTAATTAAATCAAAACAAAACAGTCACCGGCAGGGTATATCTGCAGGTGACTGTTTTGTTTTGATATTTTGTAGTGGGTAGAAGAGTGTTGTGCGCTTTCGCTCATTAATTCGTATTAAGCGATCATAGTGTTCGGTCAACCGCTCTAAGACAGTGTCTGAGTGCTCTATCAGCACGCACGACCGCTCTATCATGCTCCGTAGGCGATCATACTGGTCGTATAACCGCTCAATACGTACGGCGGTCGGTCACGCCACCCACACGTTTACTCCAACAAACCTTGTTCTTTCAAAAATGCCTCTGCTACTTCTTTTGCGTTGGCACCTTCCGCATTTACTTGATAATTCATTTCACGCATCTCATCATCTGTCACGATTCCAGCGAGGCTGTTTAACGCATCCTCAAGCTCTGGATACTTTTTCAGCGTCTCTTTACGAAGTAATGGTGCGCCTTGATATGGAGGGAACAGTTCTTTGTCGTCTTCAAGAACGGACATTTCGTATTCTCGTAGTTCGCTATCTGTCGAATAGGCATCCATCAAATTGATCTCGCCTGCTTCTATTGCCTGATAGCGTAGCTTCGGTTCCATCGTTTGGATAGAAGGGAACGTGATGCCATAAAGCTTCTGGATGCCCAGGTATCCATCTTCACGGTCATTAAATTCGAGAGTGAAGCCTGCTTTCACGGCTTTCTCGACTGCGGCCAGATCAGATATTGTTTTCAGTCCGTACTCTTCTTGGAATGCTTTGGAGACAGCAAGTGTGTACGTATTATTGAAGGACATTGGTGTTAGGAGCGTCATAGTAAATTGTTCATCTAGTCCTTTTCGTGCTTGCTCATATACTTCATCACGATCATTGCTGACGGCTTGCTCTTTCAAGAATTCAGAAATAGCGGTACCCGTAAATTCAGGATACAAATCAATACTTCCCGATCTCAGGGCGTTGAAGACGAAGGACGTTTTACCGAGGCCCGGTTTTAATTCGACGGACAGATCGGTTTGGTCTTCGATTAGTAATTTATACATATTAATCAGAATTTCAGGTTCTGCGCCAAGCTTGGCTCCGATGACTATTTCATTTTTGGAGTTACCTCCTATAAATGGTGCCGCAATCATCAAGACAGCCGCAATAATGAAAATGGCAAATGCGGTAATAGCTTTTCTGAATGAAAGCCCTTCGAATATCTTTAATAGGAAATCAAAGAAGAGCGCAAGTAACGCTGCGGGTATAGCACCTAGTACGATTAGTGAAGGGTTATTGCGATCAATTCCAAGCAATATCAAATCACCTAGACCACCCGCGCCAATCAAAGCAGCTAATGTTGCGGTTCCAACGATTAATACCATCGATGTGCGGATACCGGCCATGATGATCGGCATCGCAAGCGGTAATTCAACTTTCATTAGCCGCTTTCGTGTATTCATTCCCATTGCAGTCGCTGCTTCTCGAAGTGAAGGGTCGACTTCTTTAATGCCCGTGTATGTATTGCGCAAAATGGGCAGCAATGCATAGACTACTAACGCAATAATAGCGGGTATTTTCCCTATACCGAATAACGGAATCAATAGACCGAGTAATGCGAGAGAAGGAATCGTCTGCAATACAGCGCTTGCACCAATGACAGATTCCGCTATTTTTCGCCGGTTTGTCAAATAGATTCCTAGTGGAACTGCGATGACCACCGCAATTAATAAGGAGATTAATGAAATCTGAATATGTTCGATCAGTGCTTCCAGTAATTGACCACGTCTGTTTTGAAAAACATCTAGAAAATTATTCATTAGACGTTCCTCCCTTGAGCGATTGCTCCGCTAGAAATTGTAGAATTCCTTTTCGGGTAACCATTCCAATGACTTGTCCATTTTGTTTAATCGCCACTTGATCTTCAGAAGCTAAGAACTGCAAGAGTGGGCCCCATTCAGAATCAATTGGGATTGCAAAAGCTAGCGAAAGATCTGTTGGAATCTCTTCTATATGATCCTTAATGGAAAATGTGCGTGCTGCAGCGGATGCTGTGAACTCGCGCACGAACGGTGAAGCAGGTTTAGTTAGGATCTCTTGTGGTGTTGCAATTTGTTCAATCTTGCCCTGATTCATAATGCAGACACGATCGCCTAGTTTAAATGCTTCCTGTAAATCATGTGTGACAAAGACAATAGTTTTTTGAATTCGATTTTGTAATTCTAGCAAATCATCTTGCAACTTTAGGCGACTGATTGGATCTAGTGCACTAAATGGCTCATCCATCAATAGAATGTCTGGGTCTGCAGCAAGTGCGCGCACGACACCGATCCGCTGTTGCTGACCGCCAGATAATTCATGCGGTTTACGCTTCCTGTACACTTGGGGATCTAACCCAACCATTTCAAGTAGTTCCGTTACGCGTGCACGGATGTCTTTCTTTTTCCACCCAACCAGTTCAGGAACAACTGCAATATTTTCCTCGATCGTCATATGCGGAAATAACGCAATCTGCTGTAACACATAACCGATTTGCCATCGGAGTTCATGGATCGGATAATCACTGATCCGCTTGCCATCGAGCCAAATTGTCCCTTTTGTCAGTGGGATCAATCGGTTAATCATCTTAAGTGTAGTTGTTTTACCACAACCACTTGGTCCGACTAGCACAAGAAACTCTCCACGTTCAATTTCTAAACTCACTGAATCTACGGCTAAACGTGACATGTCATAACTCTTAGTTACTTCATCAAAACGAATCATCAAAATCCCTCCTTCGTTATTACAATTTTCACATAGTGATAGAAAAATAGGAAGTCATATCTCTTTTAAAACAGAATGAAAAAAAGTGCATTGTAATGTATTGTTCATTCTCCGTTCATCTTCGCACGGTAAGATAAGAGTATAAAGAAAAACACGGAGGCAATCAATATGAAAATTGCATGGAAAGAAATGAAGAAAAACAAAACTAGATTCTTGATTCTTGGATCCATTATATTCCTCGTCAGCTTCTTGACATTTATTATTTCCGGACTGGCAAATGGACTATCCCAGGATAATGCAGCGCTTATTAAAGACTTACCGCAAGGGCAATTTTATTTAGATAAAGATGCAGATAAAACCTATAATCTTTCGAAAATTGATGAAGGAGTTCAGCAACAAATCCTAATAGACCATCCTGAAGCAACTGCATTTTCGGTTCAGATGGGATTCGTCAATGACGAGGACGATAAACAGCATAGTCTGGCATTCGTTACCTCTACTGATTCAGCGCTGTTCGAAAAGGTCAAAGAAGGTGAGATTGTTCTGGATCGTTCTTTACAAGAAGATGGAATTCAAGTGGGTGACGTCTTAACGAATAATCAATTCAGTGGAGAATTCATCGTTAAAGGATTTGTTGACCAGCAAAAGTATAGTCACGCACCCGTTGCTTTCATTGACATGACGAACTACCAGGAAATTTATCGAGTGATGGAAATGCAAACGATTTTCATACCAGGTAAAGATGCACCGACACTTAGTGCATTAGATTCTTTTTCAAATAAAGAATTCTTAAATGCCATTCCAAGTTACAATGCAGAGCAGATGTCATTAAATATGATCGTTTGGTTCTTGGTCATTATTAGCGGTATGCTATTTGCAATTTTCTTCTATATGATGAACGTTCAGAAAATCGGATTGTACGGCATATTGAAAGCAATCGGTATGAAGACGATATCATTATTTAAGATGATTTGGTATCAGATGCTAGTTATTACCGCTATTTCACTCGCGTTGTCGATTGCACTCAGCCAAGCATTTAGTTTGATTGCCCCTGAAGGCATGCCGTTCCACTTAACGATGGATACTGTATTGATGTTATCTGCAGTATTTATGGTGGTTGGTTTTATCGGTGCTACTATTTCAGGATTCCAAGTGAAAAATATTGAACCGCTTCAAGCGATTCAACAAGGAGAGATGTAATATGTCTGCCTTTATTATAGATGAAGTAAAGAAAACCTTCTCTAATGGAGAAGTTGAAGAAGAGATATTAAAAGGTGTGAATTTATCTTTAAAAGAAGGAGAAATAACCGCGCTGATCGGACCTTCAGGATCTGGTAAATCGACGATTCTAACTATCGCGGCAGGATTGCAAAAAGCATCCACCGGTGAAATTATGTTTGATGGAAAAGACATGACGAAGATGAGTCCGGAAGAGGTTCGCCATATTCGGGCGACAGACTTCGGATTTGTTTTTCAGTCATCTCACTTAGTTCCATTTTTGACGGTAGAAGAGCAACTGCAGTTGATGCTTGATGTATCAGAAACAAAAATGAGCAAAAAGGAACAGACTAATGCAATAGAAGAGATGTTGAAGTTAGTTGAAATGGAGCACCGCAAAGAGTCGTATCCTTCTTCCTTATCAGGAGGCGAGCGTCAACGTGTGGCGATTGCACGTGCAATCATCCATCGTCCAAAGATCTTATTTGCCGATGAACCTACTGCCAGTCTTGATACGAAACGCTCAAAAGGTGTGATGGAATTACTGCAGGAACTAACACGCACCTTAAAGTTGACGACATTGATGGTGACGCATGACGAAGAGATGCTACCGTATGTTGATCGGGTAATTACAATGCGGGATGGTTATATAGTGGAATAAAAGAGTTTACCAAACGCGTGATCAAATTAAAAATGGCATAATCAACTAGGATGAAGTATTAGCCAACCCAGAAATGAAACGAGCTGTTTAACACGTCTGTCGCATAAAGTGGCAGGCGCTTTTTTCTATGGTAAACTAGTGGCATAATGAAGAGAAAAGGGGAGAATGACTTTGAAATCACCATTTACTTTTACACATACAAAGCCAACGAATGCAGCAGAGAAACAATCTGCACTATTTTTACTTCATGGAATGGGGAGTCATGAAGGAGATTTACCACAACTAGTCAAAGACTTTAAAGATACCCATCATATTTTCAGTTTGAGAGGACCCATCGTTCATAAGCCAGGCTATGCATTTTTCACAATTGAAGAAGAAGGAAAGCCGGTTCGTGAAGTATTCGATAAAGTACTCGTCTACATCCAATCATTCATTCGCGAAGCCATCCAGGAGTATGATCTAGACCCCGAGCATTTGACGGTCATCGGTTTCAGCCAGGGAGCTGTACTTGCACAAGCATTGGGGGTAACGTTGATACCTTCACCCCATGGCGTAGTGGCACTTAGCGGGTACGTACCTGATTTCGTCAAGAATGAATACGCAATACAGTCTGTGGAAAATCAACATATATTCATTTCCCATGGTGACTATGATTACGTCATTCCATCCCAATCGGGAGTGGAAAGCAAGGAGTATTTCGAATCGCTCGGAGCAAATGTTACGTTTAAGACATATGCTGACGGACATGGCGTAACGCCAGAGAATCAGCAAGACTTGGTGACGTTTATACGTTCGCTATAATGATTTGGTCGGTATACAAAACAAACGAGACTTCACTAATCCAGTGAAGTCTCGTTTGTTTTATTCATTTTTCTGTTTACTCCGCTTGTCTTAACCGTAATCTCCTCTTTATCGCAAAACGTTGCAACATGGCAGGCCAAGTCATCCCGAATAACACTAGGAAAATGCCGAGAAACTGCAATAAAGTTAACCTTTCGCCAAGCAACAGCATCGAAGCGATAATCGCCACAGGCAACTCAACAGCACTTAAAATAGAAGACATACCCGCACCGACTTTCGGCACTCCGATTGAAAACAAGAAAATGGGCAGAACGATGCCGAACACACCTAAAATGGCACCATAAATCCATAAACCATCACCCAACATACCGTTCCATAAAATTTCTGGAGACTGGAAAAATGTAATAACAATGGCTGCGTAAAATGACATTAAGAACAACCGTGTCACTACATCCATCCCAGGCACTGGCTTCTGATTCGCTGTAACGAATGCCGCGAAACTAAAGGCGGCAGCAAGTCCCCACGCCCAACCTTGCCATGGAATCCCGCTTACATCGACGTCAATCAATCCAGCAGCTAAAATTGTTCCGCCGAATAGAAAGACAAGCGACACCACTTCAGATTGTTTGGGTAGACGCTTCGCTCCTATACATTCATACAGCATTCCGATCCATGTAAATTGAAAGAGTAATACGACCGCCAATGAAGCGGGCATGTATTCAACTGCTTTTCCATACACCGTTCCAGTAATCGCTGTGAGTAATCCTGCAATTAAGACTGGAAAACTTCCACGAAGTGTCGGGACGCCACGTTTAACTAAGATAAAAATAATAAGTGCTAATAGAAAACCTGTATAATATTGGCTCGTCACTGCCTCTGAAGCGGTGAAGCCATCTTGAATAGCTAATTTAATAATTGTTGATAAAATTCCGTAACTTGCAGCTCCAAATACAACGAGCAGCGGATACATCCAGGGTTTCATCCGCATAACCTCCATTTCCGTCGGATCATAGTATATCATGGAAATGAATATTCGGACTGCATAATAGTTTCTGCATTTCCCGGGAAATATCGACAAGCACTGCAAATAAACGGGGAAAAGCTGTACAGTGAAGTTTTCACTGTACAGCTTTTATCGGTAAATCAGTGGGGTGCACCATAGTCGTTAGACGAGCTACCGCCACTAAAACGAGGGGAGTGGTTGATTTTTTCTTTCATAAGATCTTTTCGCTGATCAGGTAAAGAAATGGAGTCGACTGTTTGCATATCTTCATGCAAATCGAACAAACTAACTGTATTGGTCTGTAGATTTTCAGGATGTGTCTGAATCAAACGATACGTATTCGGATGATATTTTGGGCTTGGGTTTTCTGTTGATGCCACGTCTTATCGCCTCCTATTATGCTTGGCGAACCATTTTCAGAAGCATATGTGCCAAAGAATGTTGCTCCTCTTTAGAGCCGGAATCCCACAATTCCTGTAATAAGTATTGCTCACGGTTTCTCGGTTCCTCATGGCGTGATAAGTAATTGGAAATAAATTCAGTTGTCTTCGCCAATTGTTCATTACTCAATCCAAGATTTTCACCCTTTTCCACCTTTTCGGCAAGATACCCTTTAAAATGATTGAAGTTCTGCAAAATCTGCTCTTTTTTTTCTCCGCCCATGTTTGAAGCTTCAGATTCCAGCTTCTTTTTTATATCCACTAATCAACCACTCCTTTTCACTGTGATACAAATAGCTTGTACAAGAAATGAAGAACTATGCATGGGAAGATACGGGCAAAGTATTTAGAATCATGTGTGAAGTCGTTCTTCAGTGGGTAGAAGTATAGCATAGTGTTCGTGAAAGGGAGGTGCGATAATGGCTAATAAACAATACGAGGGCACATTTCATTCAGTGGACAATGTCCTTTATAAAATAACTGAACTGGAAGCGAAAGGTTTTAAGAAACATCATATGTGTGCGGTCTCTAATGTGCGGGATGATCTAAAAGTATTGGAAAGTGATTCTGAAATTGAGTTAATTGGTATTCAGGAAGGATCGTTTTGGGATCATACGCGTCGTTTGTTCAATAGTAAAGATGAAATGCTGACGATCTTTATTAAAATGGGTTTTACAAAACAGGAATCCAAGACATTTTATAATGATTTAAAAGAAGGCGGGATCGCGTTGTTTGTCGATCAACTGACAGATGAAGAACGAGCGCGGTCCATAGATCCACATGATAGTGCTCAACAGCAAACAAACAGCGGAGAAAATCTGGATAGCAATTCGAATGAAGAAGGCAACCCTATTCCAAATAGTCCGCGAATAGGTACAGACCAGTTATGAAAAAGAAGGATCTCCCATCGTAATGGAAGATCCTTCTTTTTATATGCCTATATAAAACCAGCCTGCTGATTGAGCAACAGACTGGGTTATCCCACATATTATTTTCCTGGGTGTGCTTCGTCGTCGCTGAAGTGTTCTTTCGCTTCACCGATCTTTTCTTGTGCAGCGCCTTTTGCTTTGTCCCATTTACCTTCAGCTTGCATTTTAGTGTTGTCAGTTAAATCGCCTACGGTATCTTTTACGCTACCTTTAACTTTGTTGCCAATTCCTTTTAATTTATCTTCTGTACCGTGATCTTTGTTACTCATATTATCTCCTCCATTTCGTTTGTTAGTATATAAATACCCACTTTCAAAAAGAGAAAACATCTGAATTAATGTCGGAAAGATTACTAAGGGAATGAAAAACCGGAAACCTTCTAGAGGTTCCGGTTTTTTTCGGGTGTATGCAAATGATTGGCATTACGGATTACTGTTCATTCCTGAAAGGTTACTAATTTGCTCCATAAGTTTTTCCCGTGACTGCTTATTTCGCATGAGGTAAAGTGCACCAAGTCCGACAGCTGTCATCGCCATTTTGTTCATTTGTCTAACACCTCCAAATGGTAGGATGGCTTTTCAAACAAATAATATACAGAGAATTTTAATAAGTACTTTACTATTTCCTGTTAAACTTTTAGTGTAGTGATATAATTTCATTATTCACATTTTAGGGACTGGAAGTGTCATCATGAAGTTACAAGCAAAATCAACAATTCGCGAGCTTCGATTCTGGCGCATTGTCATTGGGCTAGGCATTGCATCAGTGCTAATCTTTGCCGCAATGTATGCTATACAGCCTTTGCTACCTATTTTAACAAAGCAATTTAATGTCTCAGTATCCACTGCCAGTTTAGCTATGTCCGTCAATACAATAGGTCTGATTTTCGGATTGGTGATTCTCGGGTTTTACTCTGACCGACTGGGCAGATCCGTTTTTGTGAAAATCTCTGTATTAGTCACGGCATTATTATTTATTCCTATGTTTTTGACGAGTTCTTTTACTATTATCCTTGTACTCCGTTTTATACAGGGTTTTGCGATGGCCGGTGTATTGGCTGCCGCACTCGCTTATATTAATGAAGAAATCAATGAGCGGGTAGTGAGCGTGGCAACTGCTCTGTATATTTCATTCAATGGCACAGGTGGAATGCTTGGTCGTTTTGTAACAGGTTATTTGGCAGAACGCTGGTCATGGGAACTGTCACTTCAACTCCTAACGATCATAGGCGTGGCGGTATTCATTTTCTTACTCTTCTTTTTGCCGAAATCCATTCACTTCGTGCCGAGTGTAGAGTCAATGAAGAAAGACATGGAAGGTTTCGGTATTCATTTAAAGAATCCAGCTTTGCTAATTGTCTTTGGACTTGGTATTGTACTGCAACTGAGCTTTACCGGTATGTGGACGTTTCTGCCTTTCCATTTGACGGCTTCACCATTTTCGATGACGCTTGATGAGGTATCTTACATCTACTTCGCTTATGCATTTGGCATTATTGGAGCACCGCTGGCTGGCTCCATTGCCAGTAAAGTAGGTATGAATCCTGTCCGTTTTGTTGGTGTTATTCTACTGGCAATCGGTTGCCTTCTAACTATTCCAACTACATTACCACTAATTATTATCGGTTATTGTGTGATCTGTCTCGGCTTTTTCTCTGCCCATTCTTTAACTGCGGCTTCTGTAAGTAAAGAAGCAACGCATCATAAAGGAAGTGCATCCAGCTTGTACCTCGTTTCTTATTATATTGGGATGGCGGCAGGAAGTACCCTTGTAACACCCATTTGGCAGTATTCTGGTTGGACAGGTCTCGCTATTTTTTCAGCGGTGGTGCCCGTAGTCTACGTACTGCTAATCCGATTACGACGCAGAGTGTTGAGTAAAGCATAGTAAATGAAAAACCAGATGCTCGGAATAAATCCTGGCATCTGGTTTGTTTTAGTCTTTAAATACTTCTGGAATGGTTTGTAAATCGATGCCCCATAGTAATGGAAGCAAGAAGTAAATACAAAGTGTTACTAGCACGACTCCGACTATATTCAGTGCGAAGCCGGCTTTTGCCATATCAGGAATCCGCAGATAACCTGATCCGAAAACGACCGCATTCGGCGGGGTGGCAACGGGTAGCATGAACGCACAAGATGCTGCTACACCTGCTGCAATCATCAATGCGTATGGATGGAAACCGAGTGCAAGTGCCAATGAAGCCATGATTGGATACATCATGGAAGCTGTTGCGGTATTCGATGTGATTTCCGTTAAGAAGATGACCAGTGTTGCCACGATTAAAATAATGACAATGAGCGGCACACCTTTCAATCCAATTAGCTGAGCTCCGATCCATTCAGACAGACCGCTGCTGACAAAGCCAGCTGCGATGGCCAGTCCACCACCAAATAGAAGTAAGATACCCCAAGGTAATTTAACTGCCGTATTCCAATCTAGCAAGTGATCACCTTTTTTATTGACAGACGGAATGATGAACAAAATCATCGCAAACACAATCGCAATGACACCGTCACTTAAGCCGTCAATAAATTTCGATAGGAAGAACGAGCGCGTAATCCATGAGAAAGCAGCTAATGCAAAGATGATGAAGACCATAATCTCTTCAATAGAAGGACGTCCAAGCAGTTTCTTTTCGTTATCGATGACTTCACGTCCACCGGGTAATGTTTTGACTGGGGATTTATAGATAATTTTCACTAAATACCACCAAGTTAGTAAGATGAATACCCACGCGAAAGGTACACCGAATAACATCCATTTGCCAAATGACAACTCGATGCCATAGATTTTATTGACAGCTCCTGCAAGCAGTGTATTCGGAGGAGTACCAATCAATGTTGCAACCCCGCCTAATGAAGCGGAGTAGGCAATACCGAGCATCAACGCTTTGCCGAAACCAAAGTTTTCTTTAGACGTATCGATAGAAGTATCGTCTTTCAAGGCAACCGATACTTGTGTAATGATCGCCAGACCGATCGGTACCATCATCATCGCGGTTGCGGTATTAGAAATCCACATAGACAGAAATCCGGTAGCTACCATAAATCCAAGAACAATTTTGTCCATATTTGTACCGATGGCAGAAATAATTGTTAGTGCAATTCGTCGATGTAAATTCCATTTTTCGAGTGCGAGTGCGATCATAAATCCACCCATAAATAAGAAAATCGTTTCATCTCCATAAGAAGATGCCGTGTCTTTCATTTCTAGGCCGCCTGTCATAGGGAACAGAACGAGTGGTAGTAAGGAAGCAACTGGAATTGGTATAGCTTCCGTAATCCACCAAACCGCAATCCATACGGTACTAGCTAAAATAGCGATACCGGCTGCAGATAAATCAGCAGGTTTGAAGAACAGTAAAATAAGGGAAAAGAGTAAAGGACCAAGTACTAGTCCAATGAGCTGTGTAGCTGAATAACTGCGAAAGTCTCTGCCTCCACCTTCGTGATTCACGCCGATCTTTTTTCCACCTTGTCCACCTTTTACCATTTCGGAAGAGTCGGGTGCAGTGAAAAAGCGGAAGACATCTTTAACTTGATCATGTAACGACCAAAGACGATTCCAAGTCTGTTGTAACATTAAGATCCCTTCCTTTCTACGTTTTATTTCTTGAAGAATTGTAATATATCAAGACAGAACCATTTTACCGAGTAATTTCGGCTAGGACAAGGGGAATTAAGACTTTTTCGCATAGTTAGACAATTATTGTTGCAATACAGTGTGAAAATAAAGAGGTATTGTATAGCAAAAGACCGAAAGAATTTTCGACACAAGTGATCCAACCTAGTATAATAAAGCTAACTATATAAATTAAAATAGAAGGGAAGTGAGCATTTGACGAAAAAGGTGTGGTTTCAGGTAGGTGTCGGTATATTGCTGGCATTGTTAATCACGAAATTCTTTTTAGAAGTAAATTATATCTTCAGACCAGTTGGTGTCATTTTACAAACGATAATCATGCCATTAATCTTCGGTGGACTGCTTTATTACATAACAGTACCGATCCAGCAATACTTGGAAAAGAAAAAGATGCCAAGATGGGGAAGTATTATAACGATTATGCTCATACTCGTAGCTGTTATTTGGATTTTAGTCGCAATCATTGGACCGATGGTGACAAAACAAGTGAATAATTTGGTAGATAATGGGCCAGCTCTCACCCATCAGCTAGAGCAGCTAAAAGATAAAGCGATTAATCAAAAAGATAATTTACCGGAAGGATTGCAGGAATCCTTGAATTCAGCAGTCGAATCCATTCAAACGTTCGCAGTAACATTTGGCAAATGGTTCGTACAATTTGTGCAGTCATTCGTACAAGCCGTAGCGTTATTGTTACTTGTACCATTCTTCTTCCTATTTATGTTGAAGGATCATGAAAAACTTGCTCCGAGAATTTACAATGTATTCTCCGGTAAGCGACGTATATGGGTAAAGAAGACGTTGGAAGATATTGATCAAGTTTTACGTTCTTATATTCAAGGACAATTACTCATCAGTGCTATTTTGGCAGTGATTATATTGATTGGTTACTCCATCATAGGACTTGAGTACGCGTTGCTACTGGCAATTCTTGCTTTGTTCATGAATATCATTCCGTTTATCGGGCCATGGATTGCGGTCGCTCCTGCTTTAGTTATTGCGTATTTACAGGAACCTAAATTAGTTATTTGGGTCGGAGTCGTTACGCTAGTCGCGCAGCAAATCGACAGTAATCTAATTACGCCGAACGTTATGGGGAAATCACTCGATATTCATCCACTAACGATTATTACGGTATTATTAGTGGCGGGAAGTCTTGCAGGATTCCTAGGGATTTTAGTAGCTGTGCCTGCCTATGCAGTCGGTAAAGTGATTGTGCAAAATATTTATGAAATGCGAAAAGAAATTAGTGAAGCCGCCACGAAGAATGTGTAGCGATAAAAATAACCTCCTAGTCTTTTGTCTAGGAGGTTTTTTGTGGATAAATAAAGCAAAACTGCACATCCTAACAAAAACGAAAGGGTGTTAGCGGATGCTGACGGAATTTCCAGTTATTCATACCAATGTGTGGGATGCGATGTGGGGTGTTCCAGTTGTTTTGGTTGTGGTACTGATGGCCAAGTGGTTTTTTAAAGTGCCGCTAAGTTGGCTTTCTACAGTAGCCACGGTAGTTGCGCTCGCTATATCTATATTCATCAGTCATCCAAAGAATTTGTCTGCAGGAATATTCATGGGTTTTTTTTATAGTGGTGCGGCAATGGGCATTATCTATTCGACGAAACAATCCTATCATGCTTACCGAAAACGTTGAAAACAGGCCTTCGCGTATTGAGCGAAAGCCTGTTTTTTCACGGTAATGGACAAAAGCCGCAACGCATCAACCCGGGTACATCTTTAGAGAAACAGCAGGTTTTGCGAACTGTCGTATTCAATAAGGCGGATGGTTCGGCACCGTTTAAATAGCTTGCGAAACGTGAGTGATCCGCGATACCCGTCCATGTGGTGTCGTTTTTTAGTGTCTCCAAATCTTCTCTTGCTTCCATTTCCGATCCTGGATCAGACAATAATACATGATATTGCCAGAGCCAGAAGCCGAAGATATTCTCCCATAAGGTAAGTGGAGATATGGGCACCACGCTACGCAATGATGTAATCACTGCATGTGCATCATCCAGCACTCGACGAATATGCGCTTGTCGGTTTTCGTCATCGGTTATTTCCCAATCTGCGCTATCGACAAAAATGCTAATCGTCTTATTACCGAATTCTTCCCGGGCACCGAACCGTAAATTTTCTGCCAATCCGTTCCACATTTCATCGTATGCAGCTAAATTATAAAGCTGCATGGCGAAAAACATACCGAGTCGGCGTACAAAGAACGAAGTAGCGACGACTTCATTCGGACTTTGGCTGACGGTCTGGGCGACTTGGACGATACTCTGTACTTTTGAGGAATCTAGTACGTCCGCTAGCGTGAATACGGGATGTGCTGGCTGTTCCAAGTAGACACTGTAACTATTCAATTCTCTGATTTGGTCTGATGTAAGTGTAGTCATAGCTTCAGTATAATCAAACTACTTTGTGGAAACAACCCGAACGTGATACCTGCCCAACCAGTTTACTAGGCCTTTACATACAATAGGCAGTGAAGAGGTGGTGAAGAGTGGAGACTCAAGAATTGGCTCGCAATGAATCATTTGAGGTGGAGCAAAGGGAATGGAAGTTGCGGCAACGCAAAGAACGCGGCAAGCAGTTGTTGACGATTGTGTCACCGTTATTCCTGCTGGTGCTATGGGAAGTGATGTCGAGAACGGGTATCTTGGATATTCGCTTTTTCCCGCCGCCCAGTACGATTGTGCAAACCTTTTATGACATGGTTGTGAGCGGCGTGATGGCGAAACATGTTGGTGTCTCATTATATCGGATTTTCATTGGATTTTTGGCAGGCGTTATACCTGGGATCATTGTCGGTTTATTGATGGGATTATATTCTCCAATCCGGCATTTCGTTCAACCGATTGTCATGGCTCTTATGCCGATTCCGACGTTGGCATTATTGCCAATCATCATTATTTTATTTGGAATTGGAGATTTGTCAAAGGTCGTGACGATTGCCGGGAGTGTGTTTTTCCCAGTTGTCATTAATACGGCGGCGGGTGTATTGAATATTGATAAAATTTATTTGGATGTTGCCAATAACTATCAAACGAGCCAATGGAATTTCTTCTTTAAAATTGCGCTTCCTGGAGCACTTCCTGTCATGCTCGAAGGAATCCAGATGGGGCAGGCAATTGCGCTATTGACGATCGTGGCAGCAGAAATGATGGGAGCAACTTCTGGGATTGGTTATTTGATATGGACGTCCTATAAAGCTTTCTTATTGCCCGAAATGTATGTGGGATTAATACTCATCTCCTTTTTCGGTTATTTATTCTCGCTTATTCTGCGCGCGCTTCAAAATAAATTATTGCCATGGAGGTGAATGAAATGGAGGGGAAGCCAAAGATTACAGTAGATGGGTTAATGAAAGCTTTTTATAAGAAACAGGGCAGTGTCATCGCGCTTGAAGATATTTCCCTAACGGTAGATGAAGGAGAATTCGTTTGTATCGTTGGTCCGAGTGGATGCGGTAAGACGACGCTGTTACGTATTCTGGCTGGACTGGAACAGCCGAGTGTCGGAAGTTTTACGATTGCAACAGAAACGAACGACCGGCCGTTGCAATCGATGGTATTCCAGGAACGCGGTGTTATTCCGTGGCTGACGGTACGTGAAAATGTAGCCTTTGGGTTAAAAATGCGAAACTTACCAAAAGCCTTCATTACTGAACGAACGGACTTTTACTTGAAGAAGACGGGGTTGGAACGCTTTGCTTCGCTCTACCCAAAGGAATTGTCTGGCGGAATGAAGCAGCGCGTGAGTATTGCGAGGGCTTTTGCGAATGATCCTGAGATTTTATTGATGGATGAACCGTTCGGTGCACTCGATGAACAAAATCGCTTTATATTACAGGAAGAGTTATTAAGTATTTGGGCAGAGACAAAGAAAACCGTGTTGTTCATTACACATAGTATCGATGAAGCATTATTGCTCAGTGATCGGATTCTGTTGATGGGAGCCCAACCCGGGAAGATCATTGAAGAAATCATTATCGATATGCCGAGGCCGAGGAAGATGGAGGATGTGCGGAAAGATCCAGAAATGGCCGCAAAATTCATTGATATATGGCGTCACTTGCAAGAGGAAGTACTAAAATCAAGGGAATAAGTGATAAAAGGAGAGATGATGTGGGGAAGTGGATAAAGAAGGCGGGATTGTTCAGCCTATTATCGATCGTATTGATGATGGGGGCATGTTCTCCGAAAGAAGTAGTGAAACCCGTAACAAATGATGGCAAGCCGGCATCAGGTGATTTGGCACCACTTGAAAAGCAGGCGAAAGTATTCATAGCGGAAGATGGAGCTGCTTCTGGAGCAGGTTTCTATATTGCGAAAGAAAAGGGCTATTTTGATGACTATAATATACGTGTAGATTTTGCGGACTTTGCAAACAGCGATGATATGTTGCCTGCACTAGCCGCTGGCGAAGTAGATATCGCAGGTGGCGTTTCGACCGCATCATTCTTTAACGCGATCGCTCAGGGAATTGACGTACGAATCATCGCGGATAAAGGCCATAATATGCCCGGCAAGTCCTATTTCAGTTTTGTTATCGGTAATCATATGGTTGATGAAATCAAGGAGTACAGCGACTTTAAAGGAAAGAAAATTGCGGTATCGTCCCGTAACTCCATTGATGGGTATATCTATGAAGAGATGCTGAAGCATGCAGGCTTGACGGAAGAGGATGTAGAATATGTGCATATCGCGGACTTCGGTGCGATGCTTGGAGCGATTGATTCAGGAACAATTGATGCTGCGTTGAATATTGAACCGCTTATCGCGCAGGGTGTCAATAAAGGTTTTCACGTACGTTTCGGAGACGCCACTGATTACGCGCCTGAATCGCAGATCGCTATGGTGTTGGCTTCACCGCAATTCATGGCGAATGAAGAATTATCGTTACGCTTTATGGCTGCCTATCTAAAAGGGGTGCGTGACTATAACGACGCGTTCTTTAAAGATCAAGGTAAAGATGAGATTATAGACATCATGGTGAAACACACGGCGCTAAAAGATCCTGAGTTATGGGAAAGAGTGTTCGTGACGGGACTCGATCCGAACGGCAAGATGTTTATTGATGATATTAAAAAACAGTATGAGATGTACAAAGCGAACGGGGCGATACGTGGTGAAATCGACTTCGATAAGTCTGTTGATCCGTCACTTGTCGAGCGTGCGATTAAAGAGATTGGGTTATACGAAGATTGATAGTTGGTGGAGCTGTCCGAGAAGTCATGATGTTTGTGACTTCTAGTGATGGCTTCTTTTTTGATGTAGCAAGACTGTTAGCGATTGGCGCTTTGGAAGGAACGTGTGCCCCTTAAAGTCTGAGTGAATACCATTTATCGATGTTCTTTGAATTAAGGATTGTATTTGGAGTTTGTAGGAATTCAGCTATAATCTGACAGAAAATCATGCTAAAATAATAGCACTGACTAGTGGAAGTATGGTGAAGGACATGAGGAAATACATAGGTGAGATTGGATTGACGATCACCGCTATCATCTGGGGGAGCGGCTTTGTGATGAGCGCGCTCGCTTTAGAATATTACACACCGTATCAAATTTTAGCTGTACGTTTTACAATAGGGGCGCTGTTACTTAGTATCGTCTTTCATAAACGTCTACTTCGAATAGATCAGTCGATTTTATGGAAAGGCGCACTGCTTGGCGTTTTGCTGTATGCGGCATTTGCATTGCAGACCGTAGGCTTACAGTTTACAACGCCTTCAAAAAATGCGTTTTTAACCGGTGTCAATGTAGTGATAGTTCCGTTTATCGCGTGGATTTTATATAAGCGGAAGCTGGATACATTTGAATTGTTTGGAGCAGTATTGGCACTGATTGGAGTGGCGGTTTTATCGTTGCAGTGGTCAACCACTATTAACATAGGCGATTTACTGACGCTTGGTTGTGCTGTGATGTTCGCATTTCATATTTTCTACACGGCACGATTTGTCCGCACGGAAGATGCTATTTTGCTAACGCTATTGCAAATGGTTGTCGCCGCCGTGATTAGTTGCGTAACCGTCATCGGAATGGGCGAGATGTCATTTTCCTTGGAACCACAGGGTATAAGTTCGGTGCTGTACTTAGCTGTATTTTCTACGACTCTGGCATTCTTGATGCAAACAGTTGGGCAGAAACACTTATCGGAGACGAAAGCAGCCATTATATTATCAACAGAATCAGTTTGGGGCATGATTTTCTCTGTAGCCCTTGCCTATGAAATATTGACGTTCCGCATGTTCCTGGGTGCACTCATTATCTTTATTGCGATTTTATTGTCGGAAGTCAGACCACAACTATTGAAAAAACGCATTCCACCACAAATAAAAGAACGTGAAGTTTGAAAAAGGGTTGTCCGACAAGTCAGTAACTGACTCATCGGACAACCCTTTTCTACACGTTCTTTGCGGCCAATGAAGTTTGATAACTATGCAACGACATGCCTCCGATAATTACTAGCACGCCGACTAATGATAGTGCGCCCGGCAATGGCAAGCTAAGCAATAGCATCTCACCAAGCATGGCGAAAATTAATTCGACGGACTGTGTAGCTTCGACAGCTGCCAATTTGCCTTGATCATGTTGCACCATATCCGTCGCCATGAAGAATAGTGAAGTGGCGATCACGCCTGAACTGACTGAGACAATTAATGACTGCACGACCTGACTTAGAGAAGGCAAGCCGACAGTTATCACTGCATAGCCCGCTAGTAGTAACCAAATCGGTATCGTCATCAGTGTCATCGCCAGTACACGCTGGAACATATCGAGCCGTCCACCGACTAGATTCATCATTTTTCGATTGCCGAGCGGGTAGGAGAACGCAGCAATGACTAGCGGCAAGGTACCAAGAAGTATCGTTTTCGTCGAGACGCTCCCTGCATGTGGAATCTGGATCAGCACAACACCGACTAAGATGATCAATGAAATGACCAATGATACCGCAGGAATGCGGTGACGGATTGTGCGCATTTCACCAGTTTCTGTCGTAGTTTGAAATGTAAAGAAGGGTGCTAGCAACACACCCGCAACGATGGTCATTTGCCATGTTCCCGCAACGAGCCACCCCGGACTATATCCGGCTGAAAACGTCAGCGGACCATAAAACAGCACGAATGCTACGAAACTCCAGATGAAAAAGAGCCAAGGCGCTGCAGTCATCTCTCGTTTTACGCCAGATAAGCCCCCACGCATGGCTACGATGACCACTAGGAATGGCACCATGAAGAAATAACGCAATGATGCACTCCACATCCAACTACCACCATCGAGTTCCATGGACCGATTCAGCACAAATGTCACCGCGAAAAAGAGGGCGGATAATATGCCAATTCCAATTGCCCTCATACACTTAACCTCGCTGTTCTTGAAGTTTTAGCGCTTCAATAATGACTTGTGTAGCTTTCACCATATTGTCCGCTGAGATAAATTCGTATTTACCGTGGTAATTTTCACCGCCTGTGAAGATGTTTGGCGTTGGCATTCCCATATAGGAAAGTTGTGAACCATCCGTCCCGCCACGAATCGGTGCGATTTTTGGTTCAATATCGAGACTACGATAGACATCCGCCATTACGTCGACGATTTCCATAACAGGGGTAATCTTCTCGCCCATATTGAAGTATTGATCCGTTACTGTCAACTCTATCGTATGTTCACCATACTTCTCTTTTAAATGCGTAGCAGTGTCATGTAAGAGTTGTTTGCGTGATTCAAAAGAACTCTTGTCAAAGTCACGAATAATATATTGATAGGTAGTTTTTTCTACGGAACCGTTCGCTTCCATCAAATGAATAAAGCCTTCATAGTTCTCTGTTTCTTGCGGGATATCATGTTCCGGCATAGCTTGATGAAATTCTGCCGCAATCAATAGGGAGTTGACCATTTTGTCTTTTGCAGTTCCTGGATGCACATTCGTTCCGTTGAACGTGACTACCGCGCCTGCAGCATTGAAGCTTTCATACTGAAGTTCTCCAAGCGGTCCACCATCCATTGTATAAGCGAAATCTGCGCCAAATCGTTCTACGTCAAATTTATGGGGGCCACGTCCGATTTCCTCGTCAGGTGTGAAGCCGACACGCACTTTGCCATGTTTGATTTCGGGATGTTCAACTAAATAATGCATAGCTGTCATAATTTCCGCGATACCGGCTTTATCATCAGCACCAAGTAAAGTCGTACCGTCCGTCGTAATTAACGTGTGGCCGAGGTAGTTGTTAAGCTCAGGAAATGCTTGTACGCTCATAAGGGTTGTTTCATTCAATGAAATATCTTTACCGTTATAGTTGTCGATGCGCTGAGGGTTGACGTTTGTACCTGTGTAATCAGTCGCGGTGTCGACGTGCGCTAGGAAGCCCACTGTTGGCAGTTGTTTGTCAGTGTTAGCTGGTAGGGTGCCGAATAGGTAGCCGTTTTCGTCCACCGAGATTTCCTCAAGACCGATGTCGGTCATTTCTTTTTCAAGCACCCGCAGCAGATCCCATTGTTTTGCGGTGGACGGTGTCGTGTCCGAAGCAGCGTCGGATTGAGTGTCAATTTTAGCGTAGCGGATGAGTCGTTCGATCAGTTCTTCTTTCATGTAGCAGGCTCCTCTCAAGAGACGAATTAATGTTTTCATTTTAACAGAGGTGTGTGAATATTTCGCTTAAAACGAATGAAAAAAGAACCGAGAGCGTCGGTTCTTGGAAATGGTGTAAGGTTAATTGGTGTTGGGGTTGGGATTGGTGCTACGGAGGGGACGCTTTCCTGAGGGCTCGCGATGAGCCAACCAGGTCGCGAGCTCCCTTTGGTTGTCTCATCTGTCGAGCTGATCCCCTAGGAGTCGCCCCTCCTACGCACCAATCCCTTGCATAGCAAGTGGTTGACACTTATTGTTGTGCATTAAAACTAGCCTTGTAATTAGTTTTGATCTAGAACTTGATCAGTCCTTGAACTTAAATAAGTTGGAACACAACAATAATTCACACACTACCTACAATGAGCGATATAAGTACCCCCACTCGTTAGGTAGGATTGAAGCGGAAGCTGGGGCGACTCCGGGAGGATCAGCGTGCGCCTTGAGACCCCGCAGGAGCGCACTTTGCGATGAGGAGGCTCAAGCCACGCCCTCCGGAAAGCGTCCCCAGCTGGAGCTTCAATCCCTTCGCACTCACAAGTAATATCTTAAGTGTAGAAAACGTTAGATTTAGATTTTGCTTTCATTTACGCTCAAGCAAATATATTAATCGTAGTGATGATGATCGGCATCGAGACGACGTCTATGAGGAAGGCGCCTACGATAGGCACGATCAAGAAGGCTTTGCGTGACGGGCCATAGCGTCCTGTAACAGCTGCCATGTTGGCCATCGCATTTGGCGTCGCACCCAAACTGTGGCCTGCGAAACCAGCGATCATAACCGCTGCGTCGTAATCCTTACCGAGTAAACGGAACAGGATGAAGATCGCAAACAACGCGACGAAGATCACTTGTACAAAGACGATTAGTAACAATGGAAGTGCCAAATCTGCAACTTCCCACAGCTTGATGCTCATTAACGCCATCGATAAGAAAATACCGAGTGATACGTCGCCGATCAAATTGATGCTTGTCATATGAACTGCATCTTCTTTCACACGGTCCACAATGTTTCGTACGATCACTGCAACGAACATCGCTCCTACGTATCCTGGCATGACGAAACCAGTTGCGCTAGAGAATAAATCTCCAATCAATGTACCGCCTGCGATACAAAGAGTAATCAATAACGTCTGTGTTAGGAAGTTATCTGTGTTGATTGGTTTTTCTAATGATTCCACGGAATATGCTTTTTCATGCTCGACTTCCGTAGATTTTAAATCATATTTATTGATCAAGTATTTAACGATTGGACCACCGATTAGACCGCCTGCTACGAGTCCAAAAGTAGCTGCTGCAATACCGATAGATAATGCAGAATCAATCCCTAGACTTTCTAACGTTTCCCCGTAAGCAGTTGCACCACCGTGCCCGCCCTCCATGGAGACAGCACCAGCCATCATACCGATCAACGGATGCAAACCGAATATGTAGGACATGGAGACACCTATGGCATTTTGAGCTAGTGCTAAGAAGCCACAAGCTGCCCAGTAGATCATCAATAATTTTCCGCCTAGACGGATCAGACGAAAACTAGCGCCAAGACCGACTGTTGTGAAAAACGTCAACATAAATAAATTTTGCAATGATGTGTCCAATGTAAAACTTAGTAAATTGAAGTACTTTAAAATAGTCGCTAAAAACGCGAATAGTAAACCGCCAACAACAGGGGCAGGTATACAGAATTTCTGGAGAAAGCCGACTTTACGGACTAACATCGTACCCAGTGTTAGGAGAGCTAACGCTAAAAACAGCGTAGAGATTTGATTTAGCTCAATTGTCATATGATTCGACCTCCCAGCAATGCAAAGATTGCTTCATTTGTAAGATAGGCCCCCAGCTTAACCGTTTGATTATGATGATCAAGTGACGGATTTATTTCGGAAATGTCGAATGAAAGGGTTTTCTTATGTGATGCAACAGTCTGAATGAAAGAGCGTACTATCAACGGATCCAATCCGAAGGGAGAAGGCGCACTTACACCTGGTGCATACGCAGAGTTCAGGACATCCGAGCACAATGTTAACAAAATAGCATCCTGTTTATCAATGAATAACTGTATTTTTTGTAATGTATCGTCTAAAGGACTTGTCGAAATTTCTTGTTCTGTGACATATGTCACGCCTTTTGCATCGGCTTCTGCAAATAATGCGTCCGTGTTGCCAAATTCTTGAATACCTAGCACGAGGTAGTCAACATGCGGATCGGCGTCGAGCATCTGCTTAAACATCGTGCCTGAAGAAGGTTGTTCATCGTAGCCACGCAAATCGAAGTGCGCATCAATATTTATGACACCGAGTTTTGCGTCAGGGCCAAGGAAATCTCGAACTCCTGTATAATGACCGTAAGCGGTTTCATGTCCGCCGCCTAAAATAACGGGCTTCGTATGATGGAGAAGGCTCTTTTGAACGACTGTGCCTAATTCAGCTTGCGCTTGTTCTAGCTGACCTTGCTCACATACGACAGTACCTACATCAACTAGTTGACGATCAGCAGGCAAACGCCAAGGTAGTTTCGCTAGTTCGTTACGTAAGGCATTCGGTCCTTCTGCAGCACCGAGTCTGCCGTTATTTCGACGTACACCTTCTTCTGAAGAAAATCCGATGAGGGTACAAGTTTTATTGGTAGCGCTTTCTTTTAATTCGGAAAATTGGATGATTTGATGCATTCGGAATGCAGCTCTGTCAGTCTCGCTATCAGTACGACCTGACCAGTATTTTTCATTTGATGGAATTAACAATATACTTCACCCTTTCCAACGTGATATTCTAACTATACTGGTTTGTACTTATTAATTCTAATACATGTTTTTCATATATTCATGCATGCAGGCTATAAGTGGAGGTGAGATGAATGGAATTTAAGCAATTGCAGTATTTTGTCATGGTGGTGCAACAATCCAGCTTTTCTGAAGCGGCTAAAAAACTTCACCTTTCGCAGCCTTCGCTCAGCAAAGCGATCAAGAACTTGGAGGTAGAAGTCGGATTTCAGTTACTCGAACGAACGACTAAACGTGTCCAACTCACGGAATCGGGTAGCGTAATTTATGAGCGTGCACTACATATTCTCCATGAGGCGGATATTTTACAGCAAGAGATTAAAGAAGTGAAGTGGACAGGCAGTGGAAGTGTGCAGATCGGGATGATTGAATCGGTGAAAAATTGGCTTCCTTCTATATTACTTGCCTATCGCCAGGAGTTTCCATCGATGCATGTGAAGTTAATAGAAGTATTAGGCCGTGGGGATGTTGAGCGAGCGCTCCGTCAGTACGCTGTCCATGTCTGTTTAACCAATCAATTTATAGAAGCTTCGGATATTGTCTCAATACCTTTGTACCAAGAGCAATTAGCAGTTGTCATGCATCCTGAACATCGCCTGGCGGGCAAGGATTCCATTACGCTAGCCGACTTAGAAGATGAGGCATTCATTGTCACTAGTGTTGGGTTGCAAACGAGACAAGATATTTTTGCTGCGTTTGCCGAAGAAGGCGTGCGAATGAATATATGTTACGAAGTAGAGCGTTTTGAAACGATTGTAGAACTTGTACGGGAGAATATTGGAATTTCGATTATTCCACAAAAGTATTTTGCGCACGGGCCTGATCCGACCATTGTCATTAAAACAACCAATTCAAAGACGTTAGCCCGTACAGTGTATCTAACTTATTTGGAAAAGCGTTATATGCCACCAGCTATTGAGGTGTTGATCGATAGTATGCAAATGCGGCGTGCCCTCTCTGTAAAGTCGAAAGAGGAAGGGGAAACTGAATGAATAAATTTTTATTCGGCATATTAGTCGTTATTACGACCGCTTTAATGGGCTCGTCATTTGCTATTGGGAAAATTGGATTGGAATATTCTTCACCGCTGTTGCTAGTGGCAATGCGGTTTACGATTGCAGGCGTCATCATGGCAGTGGTAGTAAAGATATTAAAAAAGCCACATCCGAAAACATTTGGAGAGTGGAAGTTGCTTGTGCTGATTGGTTCATTGCAGACAGCTGCCGTCATGGGATGTATATTTATGGCACTTCGTACGATCACGTCAGGTGAAACATCTATTTTAACATTTACAAATCCGTTGCTTGTCGTTGTCATCGGGACGCTAGTATTGAAAATTCATTACCGCTTGCAACAATGGGTTGGCGTTATTTGTGGTTTGTTTGGGGTATTCATTACAATGGGCGGTCATTTAAACTGGAAGATTGGTACGGTGTTAGGGGTTTTATCTGCAGTAGCATGGGCTTGTGCGACATTGCTCGTCAAAGTACATGGCCATCGTTTTGATACGTGGGTGATGACTGCATATCAAATGCTATTTGGTGGATTGATCTTATTTATAGCGAGTTTTGTACTCGAAGAACCGTTTTTCATAGCGAATCCATTGTCATTGGCGATTTTAGGATGGCTTGCGATTGCCGCATCCATTGTACAGTTTTCTATTTGGTTTTATTTATTGCAGACAGGAAATCCCGAGAGAACGAGCGCGTTTTTGTTTTTGGCACCATTCTTCGGGACATTGTCGGGATGGGTTCTGTTGGATGAGAAGTTATCCATGTCATTGATTTTAGGAGGCATGCTCATCAGTCTAGGAATATTCCTTGTGAACTGGCGTAGCAAACGAGAGTTTAGAAGAGGGCTAGTTGACTTGCCATAGACGGCAATAGGCTTTGAGTTCGCTGAGGAATGCTTGTACTTCATTCGTCTTAGAGCGGGTTCCTGTATAAAAAGCACGTTTGATTGGCGCAACTCTATAATCGAGTATGGTTAGATCACCTTTTGCGAGTTCCTGTTTGCAACTGTGGCGCGACATAATAGCGATGCCTAGCCCACTAAGAACGGCTTGTTTGATACTTTCCGGCGAGCTCATAATAGTAGGCTGTACTTGTACTCCATACTGTTTAAGCGATTGATCAATTAATAGACGGCTAGGATCTTCCGTATCAGGTAAAATCCAATGTGTATTTTGCAAATCTAGGATGGACGAGCTTCTCTTACGTGCAAGTGGATGCGTAGAAGAAGCAAGAAGTACTAGTTCGTCTTGCATAAATGCTTCAGACGATGGTAGGTTGTCAAGTTCACTGCAACCAACGTCCACCTTATGGTTTTTTAGTAATCGCGCAATGTCAGAAGAAGGGGCAGTTGTTAGTTCGAGTCGCATGTCGGGATACTTCGCGTGTAGCCGAGTGAGTACGTCGGGTAAAATAGCTTGCGAAATAACTGGCGAAGCGCCAATACGTAAAGTCCCTTTTAGTGAGGTTGTTTGCGTTAAATCTATATTTGTATGATTAATCAAATCAATCATCTCCAATATACGTTTTTTTAGTGAATGACCTGCGGCTGTGACTGGTTTTTATGTGAAAAAATAGCCTTGCATTAATCTGCAAGGCATCGAACAAACAATTATTGAACTGTGTAATTTTTGTGTGCAACGACAGTCATGTTGGAAGCTGCTCCAATATTTTCTGCGTCTTCTTCAGAAATCTTCACAATGACGGAGTTTTCGAGAATCTTGTGTATAGTTCCGGAAACTTCATGTTCATTACGGTTGAAAGATATGACTTCGTCTACATACCGTGATGCTACAAAATCAGAAACTGGACGATCTTTTCGTGGGAATGCCAATCGAATCAACTCCTTCAGTAGTATGGAATTTAGTCTGTCGTAATTTGTCATTAAAATCAGACGGAAAGTGCGTACAATAGCTTACTAGAACTAGTATAACACATTTCGGGAAATTATTCATCATACTAGAATTATGTCGAATGAGCAAGTTTTGCCAGGAAACATTTCTGGAAGTTGACTGGTCCTATTGTCAAAGATAGAATCGTACTGACGACATACAAATCAATTGGTTGACATTATACCTCAGGGGGTATAATATAAAGCTAACAGTAAGGAGGTTGAGCGATATGGAATACGATGATAAAGTCAAAAATCGATTAAAACGTCTCGAGGGTCAAATCAAAGGTGTCTTGCGTATGATGGAAGAGGGCAAGGACTGTAAAGAAGTGATCACGCAATTATCGGCCAGTCGTTCTGCTATTGACCGTACAATTGGTGTAATCGTGAGCTCCAATTTGATTGCCTGTATTGAAAACTTAGATGAAGCAGATGAGCGTACACATGAATCCATCATTAGTGAAGCGGTAGATCTTCTAGTAAAGAGTCGATGAGCAACATCACTTGACTCTTTTTTTTATAACATATAATATACCCCCATAGGTATTCGGTGAAAGGATTTTTCAAATAGAAAGGGTCGAGAACATGACAGAGCAAAAGAAAACAACGATTGTATTATTTAGTGGAGATTATGATAAGGCGATGGCGGCTTATATTATCGCGAACGGTGCAGCAGCGTATGATCATGAAGTAACAATTTTTCATACATTCTGGGGATTGAATGCATTGCGCAAAGACGAACCGATTAAAAGTAATAAGAGCTTTATTGAAAAGGCATTCGGGAAAATGATGCCGCGTGGGGCAGATAAAATGGGGTTATCCCAAATGAACTTTGCAGGAATGGGTCCTAAGATGATCAAGCAAGTAATGAAAAAGCATAACGCGATGACATTACCACAATTGATTGATATGGCAATAGAGCAGGACGTGCGATTAATTGCCTGTACGATGACAATGGATTTGCTAGGACTGAATGAAGGTGAGCTTCTACAAGAAGTCGAGTATGGCGGTGTAGCGGCTTACTTAGGTGAGGCGCAAGACGGTCAAGTGAACTTGTTTATTTAATTTTTTTATATAAATAAATACCCCATGGTGTATAGGAGGAGTACAATGATTCAGTCAGATAACGTGTTAGATGCAAAAGGCCTTGCTTGTCCGATGCCGATTGTGAAGACGAGAAAGATGATGAAAGAGATGGAAGATGGTCAAGTGCTCGAAGTCCAGTCGACAGATTCAGGTACTACTGCAGATTTACAAGCATGGGCGGAAAGTGTGGGGCATCAATACGTCGGTAATGTGAAAGAAGCCGACGTATGGAGCCACTTCGTACGAAAAGCGGGTCAAGAAGATCAGTCACAAAAAGAATATCCAGTTACAGTCGATAATAATGAGTTGTTAGCCCAACTGCAACACCCTGATACTGTGCTAGTAGATGTTCGTGAAGAAGCTGAGTATGCATTTGCTCATATACCTGGAGCCTTATCTATCCCTCTTGGCCAACTGGATGAACGTATGGCGGACTTGAGTAAAGACAAGAAGTTCTTTGTAGTATGCCGAACAGGTAACCGCAGTGATATGGCGTGTCGAAAACTAGTAGCAAAGGGATTTGAAAATGTCACGAATGTAATTCCTGGTATGTCAAAATGGAATGGTGAAATAGAAAATACGGTAGGGGGTATGAATAAATGAGAATCATTCAATCAAGTGAAGTAGCCAAGCGCGTTATTGCGAAAGAGTCATTATTCATTTTGGATGTTCGAAATGAAACTGCATTTGAAGATTGGAAAATCGAAGGAGAGCAAGTGCGCCATTTGAATGTGCCGTACTTTGATTTATTGGATGGTATTGAAGAAATTGAAGATCAATTGCCAAAAGATGAAGAGATCCTAGTGGTCTGTGCAAAAGAAGGTTCGTCCGTCATGGTGGCAGAAATCCTTGAAGAAGAAGGCTATTCAGTAGGTTATCTTTCAGGTGGCATGAAAGCATGGAGCGAGTATTTGGAGCCGGTGAAGATTGCTGATTTAAAATCGGGTGGCGAGCTTTATCAATTCGTTCGTCTTGGTAAAGGGTGCCTTTCTTATATGGTCATATCAGGCGGAGAAGCGGCAATCATTGACGCGACGCGGATGACAGATGTGTTCATGGACTTTGCTACGGAACGCGGTGTGAAGATCACAAATGTACTCGACACACACTTGCATGCGGATCATATTTCAGGTGGTCGCCAGATTGCACTAGCGACAGGAGCGACGTACTGGCTACCGCCAAAAGATGCGGTAGAGGTCATATTTGAATATGCTGCATTAGAAGGCGATACATCGATTCAAATAGGCGATACTAAAATTGATATTCAGGCACTTTATTCGCCAGGACACACCATTGGTTCGACTTCATTTATTGTCGATGATAGCTATTTAATGACCGGCGATATTTTGTTCATTGATTCGATTGGACGACCAGATTTAGCAGGTTTGGCAGAAGATTGGGTGGGCGACTTACGTGAGTCTTTGTATAGTCGTTACAAGGAATTGTCAGGAGAACTAACGGTTTTACCGGCACACTTCATGATTATCGATGAGTTGAATGAAGATGGTAGCGTGTCGGAAAAGCTCGGTGTGTTGTATAAGCAAAACCATGGCTTGAACATTGAAGATGAAAAAGAGTTCAGAGAATTAGTCACAGGGAACTTGCCTCCCCAACCGAACGCGTATCAGGAAATACGTCAAATGAATATGGGGAAAATCCAACCTGACGAAGAAACACAACGTGAGATGGAGATTGGCCCGAATCGCTGTGCGGTACGGTAAATAGTTATTTTAAATCAGCTGTAAAACAATAACCCACATTAAAAGGAGAAGATAAATATGAGTTCAACAACATTTTTAGACGCAAAAGGCCTGGCATGTCCAATGCCGATCGTACGTGCAAAGAAAGCAATGAAGGATATGCAAACAGGAGATGTTCTGGAGATTCATACGACAGATAAAGGATCGGTATCCGACCTGACAGCATGGGCGGCTTCTGGTAATCATGAAATAAAAGACCAGCAACAAGAGTCCGATGTCTTTAAATTTTGGATCCAAAAAGGGTAAACTTAGGATAGAGGGAATAGCTGTCTCCCTCTTTCATCAGGAAGAAGGGAGAACATCATGACTATTCCATTTATTATTACGATCTTCCTCATTGGACTCGTCGGCTCGTTCCTTTCCGGAATGATGGGAATCGGGGGCGCGATTGTCAAATATCCAATGTTGTTATTTATTCCTGCACTACTTGGGTTTACTGCGTTTACGCCACATGAAGTATCGGGGATTACTGCGGTGGAAGTGTTCTTTGCGTCACTTTCCGGAGTTTTAGCGTATAGAAAGAGTAATCTAATTTTGAAACCACTTGTTCTTTATATGGGAATCAGTGTATTAGTTGGCAGTGTGATCGGTGGCGCAGGTTCTAGTATGCTTTCAGAAGCTACCGTCAACGTCGTCTATGGTATTTTAGCCGTTATGGCAGCAATTATGATGTTTATTCCAAAAAAAGGTCTCGACGATCAGCCGATTGATGAAATTACATTCAATCGCTTCGTAGCTTCCAGTGCAGCCTTTATCGTCGGCTTGGCGGCTGGGATTGTCGGAGCTGGCGGTGCATTCATCATGGTACCGATTATGCTTGTAATACTAAAAATTCCCACACGCGTGACGATCGCTACATCACTGGCGATTACACTATTGTCGTCCGTCGGCTCAGCGTCAGGCAAGCTCTTAACAGGGCAAGTACCCTACGGACCAGCTCTCGTCATGATCGTTGCAAGTATTATCGCAGCTCCGATTGGTGTGAAAGTTAGTCGTAAAGTAAACACCAAAGTACTACAAAGCATCCTAGCCACACTCATCATGGCCTCCGCTGTGAAAATATGGTGGGACATATTCTAATCAAGCAAAATCGCCAGCACATCGTTCACAGAACATGTCGCTGGCGATTTTTTGAGTGGAGTCGCAAGTAAAATCATCATGGAACTCACACTTGCGCCTGGAATGTAGAGCAAATGTGCCTTAACCTTTCACAATTTCCTTTCAATATTATGAAAGTAATGCTAATTTCTAAACATTCTATTAAATCCTTGCAATAGACTAGGAATAGCCGTATACTATTTTTCAACGATGGAAAACGAATAGACACACTCTTATCAAGAGCGGCGGAGGGATTAGGCCCTGTGATGCCCGGCAACCGGCGGAAGCAAAGGTGCTACTTCCTACAAACTTTCAATAGTTTGGAAGATAAGGGGGAATGAGCGAAAGCAGAGCCCTCTTCTTATTATGGAAGATGGGCTTTTTCTATATAAAAATAGTGAATCACACGCCTACGTTTTCCTTGTCTAGTCCCAGAGAAAAGATATTCGGGGCGTTTCGGTGTTCCATCAATACATGAAAAAGGGGAATGGTTATGACGAATTTACAGCCAGAAACGATACTATTACACGGAGGGCAAAAACCGGATCCGGAAACAGGCTCACGGGCTTTACCGATTCATCGTACGACTTCTTATGTATTCAGAGACACGGAACACGCACAAAACCTATTTGGCTTAAAAGAAGCAGGTAATATTTATACAAGAATTACGAACCCGACAGTAGCAGTTTTCGAAGAACGTGTCGCACAGCTAGAAGGCGGAACAGCGGCAGTCGCGTTGGCTTCGGGAATGGCAGCCATCGCATTCTCTATTATGAATATTGCTGAAGCGGGCGATGAAATTGTTGCAGCAAGTAATCTTTACGGTGGTACATATAATTTATTTGCCGTAACATTACCGCGCTTCGGCATCAACGTAAAGTTTGTGGATGCTTCGGATCCTAAGAACTTTGAAGCGGCCATTACAGATAAAACGAAAGCTTTGTTTGCAGAAACAATCGGTAACCCGAGTTTGCAAGTGCTTGACGTGGAAGCTGTTGCGAACATTGCACACGAAAATGGAATCCCATTGCTAGTAGACAACACATTCCCATCTCCATATGGATCAAACCCTATCGAGTATGGTGCAGACGTAGTGATCCACTCAGCAACGAAATGGATTGGCGGACACGGTACGACTATCGGTGGTGTAGCAGTAGATGCAGGGACATTCGATTGGACACAAGGTAGATTCCCTGGCTTTACAGAGCCGGATGAATCGTATAACGGCTTACGTTACGGAATCGACACGGCAGCAGCGGCTTTCGCAACGAAATTGCGCGTGCAATTGCTAAGAGACTTCGGCCCATGCTTGTCGCCGGACAGTGCGTTCAACTTGTTGCAAGGTTTAGAGACACTTCATTTACGCGTGCCTCGCCACAATGAAAACGCGCAAAAGGTTGCGGCCTTCCTGCAAGAACATCCAGCTGTAGAATGGGTAACCTATACAGGTCTAGAAGATCATCCAACGGCGGAATTGGCCAATAAACATTTGAAAAACGGGTATGGCTCAATAATCGTATTTGGTATCAAAGGTGGACGCGATGCAGGAAGACAAGTCATCGACAATGTAGAAATCTGGTCTCATGTAGCGAACGTGGGAGATGCAAAATCACTAATCATTCATCCGGCTTCTACTACTCATCAGCAGTTGTCCGTAGAAGACTTGAAAAATTCAGGCGTCAGCGAGGAGTTAATCCGCTTGTCTGTAGGGTTAGAGTCGGTAGACGACATTATCGCAGACTTGAAACAAGCAATCGAAAAAGCCTCAAACTAATAAAAAAATGAACACTACGCATGTGCGCAGTGTTCATTTTTTATTTTCGTTTTACTTTTTTTCGCTCTTCTTTTAAGGATTTGAATAGCGAGACGACCATCATGATCAGTATGATGGAGAATGGTAAGGCGGCTATGATGATGACGTTTTGAAGAGCATCCAACCCACCAACATATAATAGAATAATCGCAATGGAAGACTGAATGACACCCCAGACAACTTTTAAGTTATTAGGTGGAGTCAATGAACCATATGACGACTGCATGCCGAGTACAAATGTAGCTGAATCCGCTGATGTAATGAAGAATGATGTGATCAGCAAAATAGCGACAACTGAAATGACGAATGACCAAGGCAATCCACTGAACATCTCAAAAATCGTCAACTCTGTTGCAGTTGAGGCTAGATCGATAATGCCTGCCTTTTGTGTTTCAATAGCTGTCGTACCAAATGCTGAGAACCAAATGGCGCTCAATACTGTCGGTACAACAAGCACACCGATCATGAATTCACGAATTGTTCTACCTTTCGAAACACGGGCAATGAACATGCCGACAAATGGTGACCACGCTATCCACCAAGACCAGTAGAATAGTGTCCAGTCATTCAACCATGAACGATTTTCAGGTGTAAGTGGTGCTGTACGGAAACTCATACGAATGAGGTGCTCTAAATAACCTCCGATAGAATCAGTGAACATATTGAAGATCAGCAATGTTGGACCGAGTGCAATGATAAAGACCAACAGTGTAAGAGCTAATACCATATTTGTATTTGATAAAATACGAATACCTTTTCCAAGACCGCTCCATGCGGATATTAGGAATAATACAGTTACGACCCCAATAATAATAAATTGAGACCAGAAACCGATCGGTACACCGAATAAGTAATTCAAACCTGCGTTGATCTGGACTGCTCCAAATCCAAGTGATGTTGCGACGCCGAAGACAGTAGCGAAAACTGCAAAGACATCAATGACGGTTCCGAGTTTACCTTCTACACGATTACCGAAAATTGGGCGAAGTGTAGCGGAAATCAATCCAGGCTGACCCTTGCGGAACTGGAAGTAAGCTAGTGCTAAAGCGGTCATACCGTATATGGCCCATGCGTGGAAGCCCCAATGGAAAAATGTTGAACGCATCGCTTCTTTATACGCTTCTTTCGTTTCAGTAGGTGCAGTAGCTGAACTTACTGCATAATGTGAAAGAGGTTCTGCAGCTCCATAGAACACGAGTCCAATTCCCATACCGGCGGAAAATAGCATCGCAAGCCAAGAGAACATAGAAAACTGCGGTCTATCACTGTCTTTCCCCAATCGAATCCTGCCGAGTGGACTGAATATCAAATAAACTGAGATGAAGAATAACATAGAAACTGTCAGTAAGTAATACCAGCCGAATGAATCAGAAATGAAGTTTCTTATAACGAGCGTGACAGCCTCAAAGTGATCGGGAGCAATTACACCATAACCGACTGCCAATACGACCGCTGCTAATGTAATATAAAATGTTGATGATACTTTTTTCATAGGTCCTCCTTTTTTGAATGTAGTTTGTGAAATGAGCTAAGTACATAATCGAAAAGCACAATAAAATTGCACACATACACTTCACATTACCCATTTAATCGCCCATGTAAACGCTAAATAAAAGGCGGTTTGTTGACAAAATCATTACTAGTGAAAATAAAAAAGACGAGAAAAATTCCTTCTCGTCCAATATGTAAGTTGGTTCTGTAGCGCAATTCATTTACTTGCCCATAGTCATTAGCTTGTGCTTGTGTCAGTATACATGAAAGTTGAGGGTGATTTCCAGCTAGAAGAACAATTTCCTTTCATACACCAAGAACCGTAGCCATGTTATACTATAGAAACAAATGAAATGAGGAGGGGATTTTCGTGCAATATTCACAACCTAAGATGCTTCAGCTCGTAAAGCATAGCCCAGAGTTAAACAGGCGATTGAAAGAGATTATGAAAGAGCATGAGCTAGAGAAAAGCTTTGCATTGAAAGCACTTTATCATGCAGAAGTGAAAGATGGCGGAGTCTATCAGCGGGATTATCAGGAGCTGTAAGCATTCACTCACTTATATAGCACGTGATGAAATAAATAATATTTACAAAAAGACCGATGAGAGATTCTTTCATCGGTCTTTTATACTATTCTTTTGAAATAATAAAAAGTAGCAGGTGAGCATGTGATATACTAATGTAAAATTGAATAGAATATTTTGGTTCTTTACATTATTGTAAAGATGAAAAAGGAAACAGGTGAAAATCCTGTACGGTCCGGCCACTGTAAATGGGAAATATCTTCAAAACACCACTGGTGAAATACTGGGAAGGTTGAAGATGTGATGATCCATAAGTCAGGAGACTTGCCAAAATACCATGCGTTACGCCTCCCAGGAAGAGGTATGCATATTGTATTGGATGTAATAAGTCATTAACTGAAGTCCGCTTATACATAGTGCCCTTGTCTCTTTCTGGAGGCAAGGGCTTTTTTACGTTCAATTACCAAACTAGGATAAGGGGGAAATCATTTGTTTAAGCGTTATGTATCTATCATTGCAAGTGTTTTACTAGCAGTAACGATGCTGTTACCTGCAACGAGTTTAGTTGCTTTAGCGAATTCGGATGTTCAACAAAGTAATATAAGCCCACAAGCCGCTAACTACTTAGTGGATGTCGAAGTAGAAGGTTTATCGGGAGGAATTTTAAAAGAAGCGGTTCAAGTTACAGAAGGACAAAATGCATTAGATGCATTGAAGAAGGCACTGAATAGCCAGAGCATAAAATATACTGTGCAAGAAAGTGATTTCGGGGCGTATGTAACATCAATTGATAATGAAGAAGCAGGAACATTAGGCGGTTGGGATGGCTGGAATTATACAGTAAACGGACAAGCTCCTTCTGTTGGAGCCGCTGCTTATGTCTTGAAAAATACTGACGTGGTGAAGTTCTTCTATGGTCGTTGGGCCGCTATGTCTACGTCTACACAGGTTATAGAACATAGTGATAATCCCGCAATTACTGTGAATCTAATAGGAGATACTTTTACGTCAGCAGCGCTAGAGACGGCGAATTGGACTGTCGAACCATCTAATTTAACAATTTCTACAATCACCCAAAATACGGATCAGCAAATTACGATTCAATTAAAAGGCAAAGTGGAACGTGAAAACCTCTCACTAGTTGCAACAGAAGCAGCTGTGGTAGGGAAAGCGGCAGATGCATTACAAATTACAGTAGTTGCGAGTCAAGAACGCGTACCTGAAGCAATTAAGAAAGTCACAGATTATATACTGAGTAAATCTGTTTCGAGCGAATGGACGGCAGTTGGTTTAGCAAAAGCCGGAGCAACTGTACCGGAAAGTTATGAAGAAGTATTCGAACAAAATGTCCAACAACAAATCGTTGCGAACTTGGAACGTCTAAAAATAACAGATGCAGAACGTTTGACGATAGCGGCAGCAGCGATAGGGAGAGATCCTAAAAATATCAATGGTATCGATTTACTGGATAAAATTTATAACAGTATAAGTATTAGAAATGTTGATACGATGACTCGCCAAGGAACGAATGGTTTGATTTTTGCATTAGTTGCACTCGATACGAAAAACTATGAAGTTCCAAAAGATGCAAAATGGAACCGCGAAAAGATAGTTGAGGCTCTTTTAAGCTATCAAAGGGCTGATGGTGCGTGGAGTTTAGCTACAAGTAATACAGGGACTGCGAGTTATGATATGACAGCAATGGCTCTTATTGGATTAGCTCCATACAATGAGCAACCAGCTGTTAAAAAAGCTGTCGAGAAAGCAGTTACTTTCTTGTCAGAAAGCCAAGGTTCTACTGGTGGATTTAACGAAACGTTCGTAGGTGGCATTTCTAGTGAAGCCACTTCGCAAGTGATCATTGGACTGACAGCAAATAACATCGATCCCCAAGGAGAACGTTTTACAAAGAATGGCATCAACTTGATCGATCATTTGTTAAGCTTCCAAACAGAAAATGGGGGCTTCAAGCATACTTTAACGGGTTCGACAGACGGAATGGCTACAGAACAAGCGATTCAAGGTCTTGTAGCATTTGATTTATTTACAAAAGGTGAAGGGCGTTTATATGACTTCTCAGAAAAATCAACGCAACTTGAAGTTTCAAGTCATTCAACTCTTCAAGGGATTCTTAATGACAGCCTTCTAAAGGTACAGAAAAATAAAAATGAAATTTGGTCTCCTATTTTTATTGAAAACACGGAAATGATTGAAGGATATTATGTTGTGCAAGCTGGAGAAAATGGAACGAAGAAAGAAACGGAAATTCCTGAAGGAACGAAAAAAGTATTTATTGTAGATAATGATCGTCCATATCGTTATTTCGATGCCGAAGTAGTAGAACCTTCTCATACGTTTACAGTCACGTTCAACAGAGAAATTCAAGACTCGAAAGTGAATTTAAATAAAATCTATGTAGAAGACATTACAGGCAAGCGTGTGCCAGCCACAGTGAAAGCAAATGGTGTAACAGTTACTGTGACACCTGAAACAGACTATATGGAAGGTCAGTTATATTCTTTAGTCGTAATTGATCCAGTCTCTGCAGAAGGAATAACAATAAAACAATCTGCTCGTAAATTATTCATTATTAAATAAGGAGGTATGCTTTATTTCTATCATCAAAAACTTCACAAAAATAACAGCAGCATTCGCATTAGCGAGTGCCGCTATCCTCATGCCGGTTGCACCTTCATTTGCAGAGCACCCGACACCGATTTATGAAAATCAAGCAACACAGACGCTGCAACATTCCATTACAATTTCTAATACAGAAATCCCTATGCCGTTGTCTACCGTCGAAGTACAGGAAGGCGATACGGTTTTAAGTGTATTGAAACGAAATGTTGAATCAAGAGGCATTCAAATGGAATACAGTGGCGGAGAAGGCGCGACTGCATATGTAGAGGGGATAGATAATGTATATGAATTCGACCGCGGACAAGGCAGTGGTTGGATGTACAGCGTCAACGGTATCTTTCCAAATCGCGGAGCGGGCGTCATCAAGCTCATCCCTGGCGATAAAGTGGAGTGGAAATATACGACGGACTTAGGTAAGGATCTAAACGCTGATCTATTTCCTTTCCGTGAAGACTTGGAGCCGAAGATTTCAGTGTCAGGAATTACTTCGGGAGCAACAGTTACGAAGTCTAGCCTTTCATTCCAAGTACATGCAGCGAGTTATTTCGGAACAGCACTTCAACCGACAGTCACCGTAAACGGCAAGCCGGCAGTTGTGACAGGAAACACAGTAAATGCGCTATTGCAGAGTGGCGAGAATAACATCGTCTTACAGGCCGCGGATGCGAAAAATGATAAAGTGACAAAATCAGTGAAGGTGACATATTCACCAATCGCTAACCCTGAACCGAACCCGTTACCAAATCCAAATCCAAATCCAAATCCAAATCCATTACCGAAGCCTCCGGTAATGAAACCAGATCCAACACCCGAAACGCCATCAACTAAAGATTACTCAAAGCTTGTTACTTCAGCCATTAACCAGGCGAGTGCACAAATGCTTGCAGGACCAATCGATAGTGAGTGGCAGGCAATCGGACTTGTGAAAGCGGGCAAGAAAGTACCTGCTTCTTATACAAATGAATTCTACGAACATTTGCAAGACCAAGTGATTAGTAGGTCCGGCAAAGGTCGTATGAAGATTACGGATGTACAACGTTTAACGATGGCCGCTGCAGCAATCGGTATTGATCCGATGAATGCAGATGGCAAGGGCTTTAACTTAATCGATAAAATTTTAAATAGTGAAAAGCATATGACGGGTGCGGATAGCCTGACATACCAAGGCAATAACGGGATCATTTTTGCGTTGATTGCCCTTGATACAAAAGGTTACCAAGTGCCAAGCAACTCGAAATGGACACGTGAGAGCCTAGTTGAAGAGCTATTGAAATATCAGAAAGATGACGGATCGTGGAGCTTGTCAACGAGTAAAGAAGGCTCAACAAGCTATGATATTACAGCGATGGCATTGATTGGAATTGCACCTTATACAGATAAGCCGGAAGTTCGTAAAGCGATGGATCGTGCAGTGAAATTCCTAGCGGATGAACAAGGTCCAACTGGTGGATTCGACGAAGCGTTCGTTGGAGGTATTTCAAGCGAAGCGACATCGCAAGTTATCATCGGTCTAACTGCAAATCGAATTGATCCACGTATACCGATGTTTACGAAGAACGGTATCAACTTAATTGATCACCTGTTAAGTTTCCAAACATCTGACGGTGGCTTCCAGCATACAGCAGGAGATAGCCGTTCGAATGCAATGGCAACGGAGCAAGCATTGCAAGCTTTAGTAGCATTTGATTTGTTCACGAAAGGCAAAGGTGTATTGTACAACTTCACGGAAGTACCTGTCATTCCGTCGCCAAAGCCAGATCCTGAACCAACACCGGATCCAGATCCGAAGCCAGATCCAAAGCCAGATCCAAAACCAGAACCAGATCCAAAACCAGAACCAGAACCGAATCCAACTCCACAGTTTACGGATATTCAAACACACTGGGCAAAGGATTATATTAATCAAGCAGTGGAGCTAGGGATTGCGAGTGGCTATAAAGATCAAACGTTTAAGCCGAATCAATCACTGACTCGTGCGCAAGCAGTATCTATTTTGGTTCGTGCATTAGATTTGAAGACGGACAAGAAAGCACCATTCCCTGATATACAAAAGTATGCCTCAAGTACACAAGGAGAAATTGCAGCTGCGTATCATCATGGTTTGGTAAAAGGAAAAGACGGTAAATTCATGCCGGCACAAGAAGTGACACGTGCACAAATGGCGCTTATGTTATACCGTGCGTATGAAGTGAAGAATGGCGAAATGTATAAGTTCGAACAAATAGCACCTTTCCGTGATATTCGCTTATACAATATGGAAGCTGTGAAAGCAATGAGCATGCTATATGATTTGAAAATGGCAAAAGGAGAGAACGGCAACTTTATGCCAAGTAACTCAACGTCTCGTGCACATGCTATGAAAATGTTAATGGAGTTTTTGAATACAAAATGATCACACAATCTTGCACCCGCGTGGTGCAAGATTGTCTGTCTTTAACGTGTAGTAGGTTGAGGGAGTAGGAAGGGGAAGGGTTATGGGCAATGGAATACAGGCAATTCACCCTTTCGTGATGTTCTTTTATTATAGTTGTCTTGGTTTTTTTGCGATGTTCTTCAATCATCCGATCTTTTTACTAGCCGGTTGCCTGGCATTAATTGGGGTCAATTTATCACATGACGGCGGACAAGCGATGAAGCAGTGGACACCGTTGATGATGACTATGACTGTGCTAATTATTGTAGTCAATCCCTTGATTAATTCAAGAGGGACGCATGTATGGTTTGATCTCTTTGGAAAACAAGTGACACTAGAAGTGATGCTCTATGGTGTCGTGACCGCAATGTCGTTGTTGATGATTCTACTATTATTCGTTTCATTGAATATCGTCTTAAACGGGAATAAATTATTATACATTTTTGCAAGAATTCTACCGAGGACTGCATTTCTAATTATGATGTCCATCCGTTTTGTGCCATTGCTAAAAAGGCGATTGACTGAAATTCAGGATGTTCAGCGTCTGAAGGGCATGACGATGACACAAGGAACATTGCGTGAACGTGCGAAGAGCGGAATGTCGATGTTACAAATTCTACTATCGTGGTCATTGGAAGAAGCTGTAGAGACAGCAGATTCTATGAAAGCACGTGGATATGGATCCGGTACAAGATGTCCGTATATTCCATATCGCATGACGAAGTCTGATAAACGTTGGTTGAGTTATTTACTCGTAGCTTTCGTCATATGCGGCACGGGTGGATTGTTGGGCTATGGAAAGATTATTATTTATCCGGAACTTGGTACATTGCATCTATCATTGCTTGATTGGGTCGTCTTCGCTTGTGGCATGGCCGTCGCACTGTTTCCAGTATTTGTAGAAGGGAGAGAACAACTGAAATGGAATTATTCAATTTGAATCACGTCTCGTTTTCTTTTCCAAACACAGATCAGCATGTGCTAAAGGACATTTCACTTTCCGTCAATGAAGGCGAGTTCCTTGTTATTGGAGGCGCAAGCGGTAGTGGTAAGACGACTTTGTTGAAGTTATTGAAGAGGGAATTGACGCCGACAGGAAAACTTGAAGGGGAAATTCTCTATAAAAATAAGTTGATCCATGAGTGGGGAGAGCGGCAGATGGTCGAGCAAGTCGGCTATGTGTTCCAGGATCCAGACAATCAAATCGTCATGGATGAAGTGATGCAAGAGATTGTTTTCGGGCTAGAGAACTTAGGGTACTCTACATTTGAAATGCGTAAGCGGGTAGCGGAAATGGTGCATTTTTTCGGAGTGGAAGACTTGCTGAGCGCAAAGCCTTCTGAGTTGTCGGGTGGTCAAAAGCAATTATTGAATCTACTGTCGGTACTCCTTATGAAGCCGCGTGTGCTATTGCTCGATGAACCAACATCACAACTTGATCCGGTAGCAGCAAAAGAGTTGATACTGATGCTTGAGCGTCTGAATAAAGAAACGGGCATGACGATTGTTTTAGTCGAACACCGTTTGGAAGAATTATATGCGGTGGCGGACCGGGTCGTACTGATGGAATCAGGTGAAGTTCGGTACGAGGGAGACAGTCGTCAAGTCATTGGAGCGTTATATGCGGATTGCGCAACACAGTTCTTTCCGTACTTACCTGCATTCGCACGGCTTTATATGGAATTCGAAGAGATGCCTATCGTTTCGGCAATTCCTTTGACGGTGAAAGAATGTAAACAGTGGATCGGTCGTGACGAGCATGAAATAGTGCCTGTAGAGGCGCAATTAAATCAATCGAAAGAGCGATGGATACTTGAGATGGACGATGTGTTTTTTCAGTATCAAAAGAAAGCACCATTCGTCTTGAAAAGTTTTACGTTACGCATCCCGAAAGGTCAGTTTTTTGCGATGGTTGGAGGAAATGGCAGTGGAAAGACAACTGCTTTACGCGCAAGTCTCGGCAGTATAAAACCGCAACGTGGCAAAGTCTATTTGAATGGGCAGGATATGAAGAAAATGAAGGATTCTGAGTGGCTTGGAAAAATTGCGTATTTGCCACAAAATCCGCGAACGTATTTTGTCCAGCAAACGATTGAAGAAGAAATGCAAAGTATTGGTGAACGTTTGAAACTACCTGATTTAACTAAGCGGATGCATCATATACTCGAAGCATTCGACATTTCCCATTTACGTACGCGTCATCCGTATGATTGCTCAGGTGGAGAAGTCCAGAAAGCGGCACTTGCTTGTATTTTGTTAGGTAAACCCGAGATGTTGTTTATCGATGAACCGACGAAGGGAATGGATCCTGTTTCCAAGAAGCATTTAGGTGAGTTATTGTATAGTTTGCAGCAAGACGGACTGACGATTTTCATGGTGACGCATGACATTGGCTTTGCGGCGAGTTATGCACAACGGTGTGCGATGATGTTTGACGGAGAAATTGCGGCGGACGGTACACCGGATGAATTATTCAAAGGCAATTATTTCTACACGACGGCGATTAATCGTGCGACGCGGGAAACGAAACAGCCTGAAGTTTTGACGTATGAGGAGGCTGTGGCGACATGGGCCGTTCGCGAAAGTATTTAGTAATTGTTTCATTTGTATTATTATCTTTGCTTGTCGTTTCAATCGTGTTCTTTCATTATAGAGCGTATTTGTTACTTAGCTTGATCATGATCGCGGCCATTATGATTCCGTTTTTCGCCCGTTTTGAGTGGCGGGATGTAGGGGGAAGAGAGGTCGTCTTGCTAGCGATGCTTGCAGCGATTGCGGCAGTTGGACGTGTTCCATTCGCTGGACTACCCAGCATTCAGCCGACTTCGTTCATCATCATTATGGCGGGGTTAGTATTTGGTGCGGAGTCGGGCTTCATCGTTGGAGCGGTCGCGGCGATTGTCTCGAACTTCTTCCTCGGTCAAGGACCTTGGACACCTTGGCAAATGTATGCGTGGGGAATGATGGGAATGACTGCGGGACTATTTCGGAATACAGCATTTATGAGGACGCTGTGGGGAAAATGTACATTTGGTTTCGTCTGGGGCTATATATTCGGCTGGTTCATGAATACATGGGTAATCGTAGGAAATATCGAAGCGTTGTCTTGGAAATACGTTGCCGGGATTTTTGCATCGAGTATCTACTTTGACCTGGCACATGCCTTATCCAATGTATTTTTCATTGTCATATTTGGAGCTAGTTGGATGAAGATCTTACAACGTATTCAGCGGAAGTATGGATTGCTGTATGAGCAACCCGGATAACTAGAATACATAATACACATAAAAAGAGTAGCCAAAATTGGCTGCTCTTTTTGTGTGTGATGAATGAAAAAGAATGATTGTATTCGATAACTATGCGTTTTCCTTCAAAAATCATGAAGGATTAAATGGTTGATTACCTTCCGTCTGCTTATTCTTCTTTGAATTCGTTTTATTCTTTTTAGCCGCATCATTCTGTCCAATTACATCAAAATCATCAGGACTCAGATCATAACCTGCGCCATACTCCTCGCGCATCTGCTCATTTTTCTTCTTGTTCTTCTTATTAGGCATATTCGCCACCTCCATTATATGAGTGTGGCATTCTTATTGAGGATTATACATCAGTTATGAGCGGTTTTGACGGTGCATAGAGCGGCTGGATGTGTTCTATGAGCACTTGTGTGGCATGATAGAGCGCTTGGCCGTGTTCTATGAGCACTTGTGGATTTTTAAGAGCGGTTAAGGCAGTTTAATGAGCGCAAAAGAATTCATTCGAAAACATCTTAAGAATTTCTTCATATTTATCCTCAGTCTTTGTTAAGAGTGGGGTGATAGAATGAAGTTATTAGTGAGACGGGGTGACGTACATGGCAGAGTTTACAGTGCTTGTAGCGGATGACGACAAAGAAATTCGCGAGGGAATTGAGATTTATTTGAAAAATGAAGGATATCGTGTACTGAAGGCGAAAGATGGTCAAGAAGCGTTAGAGTTGCTTTCGTTGAATGAAATCCATTTATTGATTTTGGATATTATGATGCCAAATATGGATGGAATTACGGCTACATTCAAGATACGGGAAGTGCAAAATATCCCCATTATTATGTTGAGTGCGAAAGTGGAAGATTCGGATAAAATCCACGGCTTGTCAGTGGGGGCGGACGACTATGTCACGAAGCCATTCCATCCGCTTGAGTTGATGGCTCGTGTGAAGTCTCAGCTTCGCCGGTATGTGCAGTTAGGGACGTATGAAGGGCAAAAAGTCATTGAAGTAAATGGTCTTGTCTTAAATGAAGAAGAGAAAGAACTGACGGTAGAAGGGACGCCTGTTCGGCTAACTCCAATTGAATTTAAAATAACAGAGCTACTGATGAAACATCCAGGACGCGTATTTTCAATCAACGAAATTTATGAACGCGTGTGGAATGAACAAGCATATAACGCGGAGAATATCGTAGCGGTGCATATACGAAAAATCCGAGAAAAAATCGAAGCGGATCCAAAAAATCCGCGGTATGTGAAAGTGGTGTGGGGCGTTGGCTATAAAATCGAAAAATAGAAACGGCTTAGTTGGGTCACTTATTGCTATTGCGTTAGCTTTCGGAAGTCTACTGTATTGCGCTTCTTTTGCGGTTGATCTATTCCTAGACGGCTGGGAACGATTACACTTGGCAACCCATTACTTTGGCCGAATTATTAGAGGAGGAACCGTGTGATGAATAAAAATATAAAATTGGTCATCTGGTCCGCGCTCGTGACACTTGTATTGATTGCGTTGCCGTCCATCATTCAGTACGCACCGCAGCTTGTTGGTAAATCGTTTACCGACCAAGAAGATTTCACCTATAGAATGGAACAGGTATACGATAATCTGTCTTCTACTGTACTCAATCCCATCGACTTGAAAAAAGCAGAGAAGGAATTAACGGTTTCACCTGATGAAATTGAAGAATACCGACAGCGATACGGTACACTTTCTGAACAGCTTGATAATATCCAGCAACAATATGCAGAACGAATTGCGGATGCGAAAAGCGAGAAAAATGAAACGTTGCTATTGGCTTTAGTTAAAGAGCGAAATACGAAACTAGAAGAAATCCAAAAGAATTTTGATAGCGATAGTTATGTAGAAGACAAAATCCGCTCGGAAAAGGCAAAAGCTTTAGCTAGTCAGATTAGGGAGACAGAAAATAATCAAGAAATGAATATTCCCATTTCCTATGATCTCGTGAATGTTGAAACAGGTGAGCGATTTACGCGTGGAGATGTCGAGGTCACGTCCCTCTTCCAACAACAATTTACAGATGCTACAGGATATTTCAAGGCGAATTCGGCCGTGTATGACAATGGGTACGATGACTATTCCATGGAACAACCATCGATGTTCACAGATGATGGTGTAGAGGGCATTAGCAATCCTCCACAATATTTTGAAGGTACGGTTATTATTCCCTCAGATGCTGCAGTGTCAGGGGCAATGGCTAAGGAAAACGATCAATTCATCCGTGGGAAGTATATGATCTATGGATTGTGGGTTCTCGGTGTGCTAGCGCTCGCGGCATTGTTTACAATTATAAAGTTCCAGAAAGAATGGGTGCTTCAGCCAAGATTTGCTGCTACGTATTCACGCTGGAAAATAGATGTGAAAGTAGCTCTTTTGCTACTAACCGCATTTATTCTAACTCTTTATTTCGAATCGACTATATTCAATATCTTTAATCAGTTTATGTATCTAAACTTGGGGACTATCAGTAATATGGCGGTCAGCTTCTTCCTGATTGGTGTACTGTTTACCGCACTGTTGGTGTTTCAGGCTGTTCACTTATTTATGCTATACCGCGAACCTGGGCGGCTGATGAAGGATTGGCGTGAAAGTTTTACGATGCAATTTACGCAAGATGTTCGAGACACATTCAATAATCGTACAATCGGTGTACAGTTATCGTTGTTGCTCATGATCTTTTTCCTTGCCGGTGTAGGCTTGGTGGGTGGATTCATGCAACCGGAGCTTCTCGTGATTTACGCTTTCTGTATATTATTTGTCTTGCTACCTGCATTATTCATTTACGTGAAAAAAACAGCCTATTTGAATCGTATATTGGCTGCAACGAACGATATGGCAGCGGGACATCTGACGCAGGCGATACCCGTGAAAGGGAAATCACAGCTTGCAAAACATGCAACGAATTTGAATAATCTTCGCGAAGGTGTTCGTGTGTCAATCAATGAACAAGCGAAAAGCGAGCGATTGAAAACAGAGTTGATCACAAATGTTAGCCATGACTTACGGACGCCGCTCACTTCCATTATTACGTATACAGATTTATTGAAAGATGAGTCGTTAACTGCAGAAGAACGTGCGAAATACGTGGGCATTTTAGATCAGAAATCACAGCGCTTGAAAACGCTCATTGAAGATTTATTCGAAGTGTCAAAAATGGCAAGTGGCAATTTAGAAATGGTGAAGCAGCGTGTGGATTTAAATCAATTGATTCAACAAGCGTTGGCAGAACATGCGGAAGAATTTGTTGAACAAGATTTGCATGTTCGGACTACTTTACCTGAAGAGCCAGTCTACGCGCTGGTCGATGGACAAAAATGGTGGAGAGTACTCGATAATTTGCTGATCAATGTGTGGAAATATTCATTGCCAGGTACGAGAGTATACGTCAATCTTCAGCAAGTGGGATCGAATGCGCGTATCGTGTTGAAAAACGTTGCGCGATATGAACTTGGTGACACTACGGATGAGTTATTCGAACGCTTTAAGCGAGGGGATGCATCCAGACAGACGGAAGGTTCCGGTTTAGGATTGGCTATTGCTCAGTCTATTGTCGAGCTACATGGCGGTCGAATGGAAGTGGAAGTCGATGGGGATTTATTCAAAGTGACGATTGATGTCGTAGGTGGGTAAATTGGCGCGGAGTAGGATGGGATAAAATACCTGTCTTACTCTTTTTTTTATTTAAAAAAGGAATTAGTTTAGTTTATGGCGAATAAGGGTATGTATAGAGAGTGCGGTCTATTGATTCTAGATTGCATGAAAGGGAGGAATGGTTATATGACAATCGTTGACGGGAAGTATCCAAACAAAAAAGATTTAACTCCGAAATTAGAAGAAATTAATGAGGAACAGTGTGTGGTAGAAGATGTAGTAGTACCAGATGAACTACCTCTCGCCGATCCTGCAGATTCTGATTCAAGTGTAGCATTTAGAGAAAATGCTCAAGATGAAACAGGAGAACATAAACCCTCCGCTTACAGTCAAAATAAATCACCCAGCCAAAACTATCATGATCTAACACCCGGTGAAAAGTTCCCGTATGGTGATCAGGAAGAATATAATCGTGAATACAACCACGAAGCGCATGACCAATGGAATGAGCATAAGAATATTAAAAAGCAAGAAGAAAATCCATCGTAAAGTCAGCCTGCCTAAGTGCAAGGCTGTTTTTAGATTAGAAGAAAGGGTGGAATGAATGGGTACGTTGCAACAGTTTTCAATGGCAAGAGGTTATACGTTAGGCCTCATTAAACGAGCAGATGAACATGCGTGGGACGTTCAACCTGAAGGCTTTTCTAATACCATCCGATGGAATGTAGGACATATTTATTCTTTGACTGAAGATCTTCTTAACCGTGCAATGAATGACTACCCAGTCGACAAGTTGGAATGGGCAGAATTCTTTGCACCGGGTACGAGTCCATCTACTTGGCCGAGCATTCCGCCAGCAGAAGAGGAGTTATTTGCTGCGATGAAAGATCAAGGCAAGCGCATTTCGCAACTGACTGAACAACAGCTTGCGCATCGATTGAGTACGCCTATTTCTATTGGCAAGTTCCTTACGATGGAAACTGTCGAAGAAGTTCTTCAGCTTCTGACATGGCATGAAGGTATGCATGCTGGTTTGATAGATGGTTTACTTAAGGTGAATAAATAAATTCGAATATGGCTGTTCAGGAGATCATAATGGATTTCTTGAGCGGCTTTTTTTGTGTTGGAATAGGGATTTTATTTAGGTGGTAAGTAAGAAGCGGCGTTGGGTTGTGGTTCTTGCAGGTGCTTTTCTTTTTCCTGTTCATCCAGGAGGTTGTGGTTTAGCTGGCAATGTAAGTGGTGAGTTCATTGTCGCCACTTTGGCGCTGGTGGATGGCTCCTCGCTACGCCTACCACAGCAGTCGCCTTCGTTGGATTGTGGGTAGGGCAGTTCGGGTAGTTGTTGTTACTCGTTGAAGTGCTATCAGATTACGTTTCTGTTTAGAGTGCGTAATAAGCGGCATTAAGTTGTGGTTCTTGCACATGCATTTTTCGTTTCGTGTTTAATCTGGAGGTTGTGGTTTAGCTGCCTATGTAAGTGGCGAGTCCATTGTCCCCACTTCGGCGCTGGTGGATGGCTTTCGCGAGGAGCCAGAGACAGGAAGTTCGCCTGTCTTTGTCTCCTCGCTACGCCTACCACAGCAG
>NZ_PDZB01000011.1 GCF_002743335.1 Sporosarcina sp. P32b | reverse complement strand
TCTCCATAAGAGAAATTCGATTAGCTCGAGTTTCATTTGCTGGCATCAATTAAGATACTCATTTTGTTTGTGTCACCGTTAGGTGCACAAACTGTATTTCGTTAACGTTTTGCTGTTCAGTTTTCAAGGTTCATGTCGCAGTCGCTTTCTTGACTGTTCTATTACTATATCAGACGTATTTTAAACTGTCAACAACTTTAGACAACCTTTTTCAATTTCTTTTCCCTATCTTTTAGATTCGATGCAATTAACGCCTTCAAAGGGAAGCTTGTAGAATAGAAAAAACCGCTCCCCTATTGGTCTGGGGAACGGTTTATTATTACTTGATATAGATGAAATACAAAATGAAGATCACAAAGAGTCCGTACATTATCGGATGAATTTCTTTTCTTCTACCGCTTACTAGCATCGTAATAGGATAGAAAACAAAACCTATTGCGATACCTGTTGCGATACTATACGTCAACGGCATCGCGATAATCGTAAAGAATGCTGGAACTGCGATTTCGAAACGAGTCCATTCTATATTTCCTAATGTCGACACCATCAATACCCCTACGATAATCAAAGCCGGAGCTGTAACTGCCGGTGTGATGACTAGTAGTAAAGGCGAGAAGAATAATGCTAGTAAGAACAACAGCGCCGTTACAATAGAAGCAAAGCCTGTTTTGGCACCCGCCGCAACACCTGCTGTAGATTCAATGTAAGAAGTGGTAGTGGATGTACCCATTACTGCGCCTGTTACGGTTGCTAAGGAATCTGCAAGCAGTGCTTTACCAGCACGTGGAAGACGGTCTTCCTTCATTAGACCTGCTTGTGTAGCAACTGCAACTAGTGTTCCAGCTGTATCGAAGAAGTCTACGAATAGGAATGTGATGACGATCACTAGAAATTGTGTTGTCATCAAGGAACCTGGGTCGCTAATGATCGCATCGAAAGCTGCACCAAACGTAGGAGCGACTGATGGAATTTTATCTACTACCTTATGTGGCACATCTATTAGACTGACAGCCATACCTAAAACCGTGGTCATGATCATCCCATAAAAAATAGCGCCTTTGATTTTACGTACCATCATGATAATTGTGATAACTAAACCAAAGATCGTTAGTAATGTAGGTCCCGCTGTTAAATCACCCAAGCCTACTAACGTATTTTCATCCGCCACAATAATCTTGGCATTTTGTAGTCCGAGGAAGGTAATAAACAAACCTATACCTGCACCTACCGCAAATTTCAGCTGTGCCGGTATTGCATTGATGATCATTTCTCGTAACCCAGTTAATGAAAGAACGATAAAGATTAATCCAGAGAATAATACTCCAGTCAATCCTGTTTGCCATGGTATACCGTAAGTCAGTACTACAGTGAATGCGAAGAATGCGTTTAATCCCATGCCTGGTGCTAAACCTATCGGATATCTGGCTATCAAACCCATAAATAACGTTCCTACAGCAGCCGCAAGTGCAGTAGCAACAAATACTGCACCTTTATCCATACGCATGGAATCAGGCAAATCAGGTACAACATCCAAAGATAACATGATTGGATTTACCGCTAAAATATATGCCATCGCCAAAAACGTAGTAATTCCACCGATGATTTCGCGACGATAATTGGTGCCCAGCTTATCAAACTCAAAGTATTTTTTCATTGTGACCTTCCTTACTCTTAGTATGTAAAAAGAGGCACGCGAAATAAATTCGCATGCCTCTTTTTTAATCCAATAGAAAATATATTTCTATTTTGAATCGTAGTCGAAACATTTACGGTGTTTCGGTAGAGACTTCTAGGCCTTATTCCTAGCGTTATACGATCATATTCTGTTGTTTAACTTATTCCCACTCAATAGTGCCAGGTGGTTTCGCTGTAATATCATATACAACACGATTAACCTGATCAACTTCAGTTGTAATTCTCGTACTGATTTTTTCCAGTACATCGAAAGGTATACGAGCCCAATCCGCTGTCATGCCATCTACTGAATGAACCGCTCTGATACCAATCGCATAGTCGTAAGAACGTTGTTCGTTACGAACACCTACACTGCGGATATTCGGTAATACCGCGAAATATTGCCAGATTGAACGATCGAGTCCAGCTTTTGCGATTTCATCACGTAAAATAAAGTCTGCATCGCGAACGATTTCAAGCTTCTCTTCCGTAATTTCACCAAGCACACGAACCCCAAGTCCCGGACCTGGGAATGGCTGGCGGTTAACGATTTCTTCAGGCAAACCAAGTTCTGCTCCTACCGCACGTACTTCGTCTTTAAACAACGCACGTAATGGCTCGATCAACTCGAAGTCCATATCTTCAGGCAAACCACCCACGTTATGGTGAGATTTAATAGTTGCAGAAGTCGCAGTTCCACTTTCAATGATATCTGCATAAATCGTACCTTGTGCTAAATATTTGATGCCGTCTAGTTTAGCGGACTCTTCGTCAAACACGTAAATAAATTCATTACCAATAATCTTTCGTTTTTGCTCAGGGTCTGTAACACCCTCCAGCTTATCCAAGAAGCGTTCGCGCGCATCTACTTTAATGAAGTGCATGCTGAACTGTTCGCTGAAAGTTTTAACTACACTTTCGACTTCGCCTTTACGAAGCAATCCGTGGTCCACAAAAATGCATGTCAACTGATCGCCTATTGCACGGTCAATCAAAGCAGCTACTACTGAAGAGTCAACTCCGCCACTTAGCGCGCAAAGTACTTTACGATCGCCAACTGTTGAGCGGATCTTCTCGATTTCAATTTCAATGAACCGATCCATAGTCCAATCGCCTGAAGCTTTACAAATTTCAAATACAAAGTTACGCAAGAAGTCTTTCCCGTTTTCCGAACGATAATCTTCCGGATGGAATTGAATCGCATAGATTTGCTGTTCGTCATTTGAAATTGCTGCAATATTACCAGTTGAATCTTTTGCAGATGCAGTAAAGCCTTCAGGTAATTCTGCAATGTCAGCACTATGGCTAACCCAGACATTTTGTTTGTCCGTCTGACCAGCAAATAATGTAGACGTCGTGTCCACTGTCAACGCTTCTTCTTTGCTTTCGCCACCTGTATTCTTTTCTACCTTACCGCCTAAATGATCGACGATTACTTGAGCTCCGTAACTGATGCCCAATACAGGAATACCTAACTCGAATATTGCCGGATCGATAGCATACGCTTTCTCGTCTCCAACAGATGCTGCACCGCCGGAAAGTACGATACCGACTGGATTCATTTTTTTAATTTCCTCAATTGTCGTTGTATGTGCGTGTAACTCACTATACACACCGAATTCGCGGATTGTACGCGTGAAGAGCTGATTATATTTACTGCCGTAATCGAGAACTACAATTTTTTCTTGTCCGGCTAACACAGGAGCATTTGACAACTAATCCACCTCTTCCAATTTTTTAATACCATTTCATGCCTCAACTACAAAAGACGCGTTAGAAAGTCAACTTTCCACGCGTCTTTTCCATCAAAGAATCCAGGTACTGCTATTCGATGATAGCTGACGTTCGTTAGTGCTAGATATGTCGAGGACATTTCAAGCATCATCCGCTCTATATTTTACGCATATTTCGCTAAAAAATCAACATGTTGTGCTAATAATTAAATCTTCCCATACTTCATTCAACTTATCCCACTCTTGGGACTGCCAATCATTACCATATACTCCTATCTCATACGCACGAGTCAAGACTGCCATTCGATCTCCGCCATACCGTTTATCTACAAGTATTGCGTAGTTGGTAAGCGTCATTGCAGTATCCTTTGGCAAGCCGGTACGGGCAAGTTGTTGTAATAACTGTGTAAATTGCTGTTCAAATTTCACGTGCCCATTCGGTAATTTCCTCAATTGTTTTATACGTCGTTTCGGCAACCAATTGCTCCGTTTGCTATATAAAACGGCACTAGCCCCTATTATTAACCCTAGTAAGGATACGTAAAGCCACCATTGACTCAACAACCATAGAAACTTTTGTTTGAATGCGTCGAACATTGACGAATTTATTGTTTTCTTAGGAGGCTCTTTCACTTTTTCCACTTCAGGCTTCACAGATTTCTTAACTTCCTCTTGTTCTAGGTTTTCGTTCGAAGTATCGAATTCGATCTCTGTCGGATGTGTAAAACCAAGTGTCGGCTCAAACGGCATCCATCCAATTTCAGGAATATATGCTTCCACCCATGAATGCGCCTCATCATTCGTCACGCGATAGACATTTTTTCCCGATGCTTTAAATGCCATTTCGCCAGGTGCAAATCCTTTCACCCATCGCGTCGGTATATTTACAGACCTGAGCATGACTGCCATCGAAGTGGAGAAGTTATCACAATACCCCTTTTTCGTGTCGAATAGAAACTGATCCACATAGTCCTGTTCTTCATTAGGTATTGGAACATTTTGTGTCTCATAAACAAAACCGTTCTTTTTAAAATACTGTTCTACAGCTTTCACTTTATCATAGACCGCGGTTTCATTTTCTGTAATCGATACAGCTAATTCTTTCACCCGTCCCGGTAATTCTGCAGGAAGTTGCACATAGCTAGTTAAATCTTCCGGTACCATCTCGTAATTCACCATCTCTGTCTTCTGCAAATCTGACAGGATGTATGTAGGCTCTACGAACTCCATTTCATACTGTGTAATCTTTTCCTGCAGACCCATCAACAAATATAGTCTGTTCGCCGTTATCTCGTGCATGAGGTTCAAACCTTCAGGTGAGGAAATTTTCGTCGTGTCATATGGTGTAGCTAGGAATGGCAATGGTTCAACGAAATCGAGTACAGCATGCGACACTTCTCCTTCTATAGGGAATCCCCATAATTCTTCACCTGTATCCAACAGCTCTTTATCTGATTCTTTATCTTGTATCCAGCCTTTAGATGTATATGTATCCTTCGTTTCTATACGCCAATATTGACGTTGTTCAACAGACGCTTCAAACACCAATTGATTGTCTTGGACGAAAGCTCCACCTAGTTGCGAATCGTCAGGGTCATAACCAGCTTTAGCTTGTCCTTTATCGAATTCCTCTTCCATTCCGCTTAATGATAATAAGTATGGTACGGGATCTGGCCATGCCGGGGGATAAATCGGTGCATTTCTTGATAGCAATCCAACAGATACTACAATTAGCACCACCGGCAATGAAAGCAGAAGTAATTTTTTCGGACGAAGTGACCACCCTTCATCATCTGATAATTTAATTAAAGTTAGGCAACCTACAATCAATAAGCCTACCATCATAATTCTCACAATAGACGAAGTAGCATCATACGGAGTGAACGTATCCAAAAGTGCTACAAATACGATTGTAAAACCAAAGAACATCATCATACTACGTCGTACCTCAATCCAGTGACGAAGTAAATAGGCGATCATCCAAACTAGCGTAAACAACAATAACGTACGGAATAAATTTGATAATTCACCGAGCTCACCTTGGAATAACAGCAAGACATTCTGTTTTATATCTTGCAAAATATAGCCTGTCACCTCTATAGATATCCATAGTTGATCAAAATACATATAATGAATAGCCCATAATACATAAAGAATCTGGACCGCTCCACTGATCCACCACGGTAGTCGAAGTAAAGCCAACGCAAAAAACAGTACTAAATAGACGATGAATAATGAAGGATGTCCAAAATCCGTTAAATCCATTATCGGGATAAACCACTCCCATAGCAAAACGGAACTAAGTGCATATAAAAATATCAGCACTTTCCAATCCAATATCGATTTCCTCATGATTTCACCGCCTTTTTCAATGCTGATGAACAATCAGACGGATAAATCAATTTCACGGTAATACCGAGTAATTTTACTTGATCTATAATAGATTCAAGTGATTTTTTATTCGTTTCATCTGTCAACATCACAAAACAAACTATTGCGGACGCATCAGGAGCAAACGTCAACACACGACGGATGAAATTTATGCGCAGATCCCCTGTAATAAGCAATAACGCATCTCGAGACACCGCTTTTCCTACCGGCAACCTTACTTGTTGTATGTCTGTTGGTTGAATTTTCGCAAGATGTACTAATGCTTGCCTAGTCTGATCTGCGGATTGTATCAAGGGAAACACTTTCGGCTGTTCACTCGCTGTGATCATGGTCAGCTTGGCATGATGCTGCCTAGCGGATACAACAATCGATGCAGCTAACTCCACCGCACTTTCAAATGTTTCCGATATTCCGCAATCCATCAACAACGTATGTTGCTCCGATCGCTGTTCATCAAATTCCTTTGTCATTAGTTTTGAAGTCCGGGCAAATGATTTCCAATGAATCCAAGACATGCGGTCCCCTGGCGCATATTCCCTAACACTAGACGGTGTGGTTGCATCCTTCACCAGCATGTAAGCGGAAAGTTGCTGTCCTTGGCTCGTCCCATTAGATGCCGATTCATACACCATAGCTGTTACACTTGGATAGACTAAAAAGTGGTCTTGAACTACAAATACCCTTTTTTTACGAATCCAATTGAAAAAGTCTACTACTTCCACTTCTACTGTTGGCAATGTGTATTCGCCACGTTGTACATTCTTCAGCAAATAGTTGTACTCATATGTTCTTCGAAATCCTAGCAGTATAATTTTCCGTTCCATTTTTTCGCGCTTCGCATGCACTCGTTTATCCATTAGAACTACATATAGTAAAGGGAAAGGGAGGTTCCTTTTAAGCACCACACGAATGGATACCTGCCCATTCCTTGATACATGTCGTTTTTCAATATTTCGTTCAACCGTTAGATCCCGTAACGGATACAAATATAGAAGCACGGAGTATGTCACAAACGGGATCAACGTATAGAAAATGAACCAGCTAACGAAGCCTCCTTGAAATTTTGCGAAGACGTAGGCAGCTGTACCAATTGCTATGACACTTGCGAAACGTCCGAATGATCGCAATCCATTCATAAGGTTGCAGACCCGCGCATTACCGGAACTGGCAACTGTTTGAGGATGTGGCTGACAATTTCCTCAGCATCAATTCCTTCATATTTCGCTTCAGGAAGCAAAATCATCCGATGTGAAAAGGCAAATGGCGCTAAATATTGTACATCGTCAGGCAATACGAACATGCGCCCTTTGATGAATGCATAAGCCTGACAAGCTTTCATTAATGCCATCGAACCTCTTGGACTTACACCTAAAGAAACCGATTCATGCTGGCGAGTTGCATCTGCACAATCCACAATATAAGAAACTATCGTATCGTCTACTGTCACTTCACGCACATGACGCTGTAATTCCAGTAATTCATCCACTGTCAGAATAGCGTCAATTTGCTCGATTGGCGTTTGGTGTTCCGCCCTTTTCAATAACTCCACCTCATGCTGCTTTGTCGGATAACCCATTTTCAACTTAAAAATAAAGCGATCAAGCTGCGCTTCCGGTAGCGGATACGTCCCTTCATATTCAATAGGATTTTGTGTCGCCATTACGAAAAACGGTTTCGGTAATTGAATAGTCGTTCCATCTACTGTAATGGATGCCTCCTCCATCCCTTCCAATAAAGCAGCTTGTGTTTTAGGTGATGTTCGGTTAATTTCATCAGCCAATACGATATTCCCAATTAAAGGCCCCGGACGAAATTCAAATTGCATCGTCTGTGGATTATAGATCGATACGCCTGAAACATCAGAAGGTAACAAGTCCGGCGTGAATTGGATCCGCTTGAACTTAGCACCAATCGAAGTCGCAAGCGCCCTTACTAGCATCGTCTTGCCAACGCCTGGTACATCTTCTAGTAATACGTGACCGCCAGCTAATAATGCCGTTATACTTAACTCCGCTATATCACGTTTACCAACAATAACCTTTTCAATATTGTTTAATACTCGTTCGATCCATTGTGAATGCATAATTGTTCTCCCCCGTCACGAACTGAATCCATCTTTTTATATGAAACTATCATACCTGAAACGCATAACCCCGACAAACAGAAAAACTGCCGACCCTTTATCCAATAAAAGGTCGGCAGTTTTCATTTCCAAAATTCATCAAACACTGTGATAGGCAAGTGCCGTTTATGTGCTGATTTCAAATAATGTCCTTCAATTTGCTTACGTGCTTCGTCCGATACTTCTTTTCCTTCGAGATAGTCATCGATTTCATCATACGTCACACCTAATGCTACTTCATCCGGAATGGCGGGTTTATTGCCTTCCAAATCAGCTGTAGGGATTTTATTGTATAAATGTGGTGGACAATCTAGCGCTTTTAATAATTGTTTACCTTGGCGTTTATTCAGTCGATAAATCGGCATCAAATCCGCTGCACCATCACCAAACTTTGTGTAGAAGCCAGTGATTGCTTCGGCTGCGTGATCTGAACCAAGAACAACAGAGTGATGAACGGCCGCTACGGAATATTGCACTTTCATACGTTCACGTGCCTTTTCATTCCCTTTATCAAAATCGGAAATATGGAGACCTGCTTTGATTAGAGTCCGTTCACTAGCATCCACTGCTTCTTTAATATCGACTGAATAGACGACGGACGGACGGATAAAACGCAATGCATCCTGGCAATCGTCTTCGTCAAACTGCACACCATATGGTAAACGGAGTGCATAAAATCTGTACTTTTCTTCTCCTAACTCTTTGTTAAGTTCGTCAACGGCCATCTGTGCTAACTTGCCAACTAATGTAGAGTCTTGCCCTCCGGAAATACCTACTGTAAACCCTTGTAAAAATGTATTCTTTTTCATATATGCTTTCATAAAGTCAATGGAAGTCCGAATCTCTTGCTGCGGGTCGATTTCCGGTTTCGCACGTAATGCTTGGATAATTTCTAGCTGCAATGTCAACGCTACCACTTCCTTTTCATCGCTTTGTATAGATCTCTACCATTTCATGCACTTCTTCTATATTACGTCTCTTATTGTCCCAACACTTCTGACTAAGATCGACAGGATACTCTTCCGGGTTTAATGAACGTTTATATTCCTCCCATAGTAGGGTAAGATTTCGTTGTGCAAATTCACGAATTTCATAAACTGGCGGATTTTCATAAATAATTGTTCCGTCTTGGATAACTTGTTCGTGTAAGTTTACCGCTTCAAAATTCGTCACAAACTTCGAGATAAATGTATGAACAGGATGGAACATTTTGATGCGTTCTTCCTTCGTCGGATCCTCGTCATGCATCGTAATGTAGTCGCCTTCCGCTTTACCATTTTCGAGGTCAATGATTCGATACAGTTTTTTGCGGCCGGGTGTTGTCACTTTTTCTACGTTTGCCGAAATTTTAATCGTATCTTGCATTTCTCCATCTTCGCTTTCAATGGAGACAATTTTATAGACCGCTCCAAGCGCCGGTTGATCATATGCCGTAATCAACTTTGTTCCAATACCCCAGATGTCTACTTGGGCTCCTTGGGCTTTCAAGTTCAAAATTGTATACTCATCCAAGTCATTGGATACAACGATTTTCGCATCTGGGAAACCTGCTTCATCTAGCATGCGGCGAGTTTCTTTTGACAAGAACGCAATATCTCCACTGTCCAATCGGACGCCGATGAAATTAATGCTGTCTCCGAGTTCTTTTGCTACTTTGATCGCTGTTGGAACACCAATTTTCAATGTATTATAGGTATCCACTAAGAATACGCAGTCTTTATGACGCTGTGCGTAGACTTTAAATGCAGTGTACTCATCTTTATAGGCTTGTACGAATGAATGAGCATGTGTTCCCGAAACAGTCAGTCCGAAACGTTTGCCTGCACGTACGTTACTCGTAGATTCTACGCCACCAATAACCGCGGCACGCGCACCCCAAACCGCGGCATCCATCTCATGCGCACGGCGGCTCCCGAATTCCATCACAATATCATCTTTCACTACTTGTTTAATACGGCTAGCTTTTGTGCTGATTAACGTTTGATAGTTAACGATGTTTAGCAATGCTGTTTCGATCAACTGCGCTTCAATCAGGTTCGCTTCAATTCGGATAATCGGTTCATTCGCAAAAACGAGTTCTCCTTCTTTCATGGAGTAAACGTCTCCCGTGAAACGGACGCCTTTTAAATAATCAAGAAAGTCATCGGCGAAACCTAGCTCTTCTCGTAAATAAGCTAAATCGCTTTCTGTGAACGAAAACTCTTCGAGATACTTTAGTACATGTTCAAGGCCGGTAAATATCGCATAACCGTTACCAAATGGAATTTTTCTGAAATACACTTCAAATACCGCTTTCCGTTCATGAATACCGTCCGCCCAATATGATTCAGCCATATTGATTTGATATAGATCTGTGTGTAACGCTAAGCTGTCGTCTTTGTATGATGAAGTCATAGTCGTCTCCTTCTTCCGCTGCAATAATATTGTCATTATACACTATTTTCCCTATTTCTCAGCAAAGTAATCATCAACTGGGGAATCGATTTCAGAAATATAACTTTTTTGAAGCTCGTAAAAAAGTTCATAATGGAAATGTGAATGTGGAGGCAACGTTGTTCGACGTTTTCGGCAGATGCTTTTCTGAGTGCCTAACTTGCCAAATGCGTTTAGGTGAAAATATATGCTCCTAACGCTTCGCTTGATCTACTTCATAAAAAAAGACAGATGAAGGACCCGATTCATTTCCGAGTTCAGCCTCTGTCTTACGTAATCATTTTTCAGCAATCTTCTATAACGATATATGATGCTTTGATAGGACCGTGAACGCCGATAACGAGGTTCATTTCGATATCTGCGGAGTTGCTTGGACCTGTGATGAAGTTGATGCAAGACGGAACTTGCTCACCGTTGTTTAGTTTTTCTCGAATCATATCTGATGCTTGGGTAATTCTTGGAACTAGCGTACTTTTAGGGATTAAGGCAATATAATGCGTTGGGAGCAAGCTGACTGAACGACCTTTGTCTGCACTACTGAATAGTACGACGGTACCGGATTCCGCGAGGGTCATGTCGCTGAATGTGATGCCGATATTTGCTCGTTCAGCTAATTCAATATTCTTCTCTCCGAGCGAAGAATTCCAACTATTGACTTCAATCTGTTCCGAAGGCCATTTTGTCTCTAGCAGGTCCGATAATCCATACTCCCCAAAACGTTCATCTTTCCATAGAGATAGCGGTCCGCCACCGTATGCTTTTACGACTTCATCCAGCGCAACCGGTAACAATTCTTTTGTCGTTTCGACGATATCAGTATGAATTTGCTCACATTGCACACGTAATACTTCGAGTAAATCATCTATAGAAGCATCTGCTAACACAGTGCGCTGAGGTTGATGTTTCCATATCGGTTTTTCTACTTTCTTTTTCGGTTCGCGACCTAATTGTGCCGCAATCTTATCTAGAAAAGCATCGCGGTTTTGTATCGATCCTACCATGCTTATTTGCCTCCTTTCTGATCATAAAACCAGTCTCGGAAACGCGTATTTCCGACAGCCGGGAACTCCCGTAAGTCTGTCCAGTCTTTCAGTGGACCTGGACCTTTTGAAATCCGGTCATTTTTCGTCAACGGTTTCATCGCGGTAGATGCTACCTTTGAGCCCATAGAGTACAACGGATTGGAAGAAGCACCGATCCCGAATGCTTTCATTGCCAGCCTCTCTGAAATAGGTGATCGGCCTTCTTCTTCCACCATGATGCGACGGTGTGAATGAAGTAGTTCGTGAAGAGGGATTTTCACCGGACAAGCATCCGTGCATGCTCCGCATAGCGTGGAAGCAAAAGGTAGCTCCTTGAAATCGTCGTAGCCTCCAAGCAACGGCGATAGCACAGCACCAATAGGGCCCGAATAAATAGAGCCGTATGAGTGCCCGCCAATATGGCGATAAACGGGACACACGTTGACACATGCAGCACATCGGATACATTGCAACACGGACTGGAATTCTGTCCCTAATATTTCAGAACGACCATTGTCAACAATGACTAAATGAAATTCTTCAGGGCCATCCACGTCCCCTTCATCTCTAGGACCTGTTAACGCCGTGACATAGCTCGTCAATTTTTGACCTACTGCACTTCGCGTCAATAAGCTGACCAGTACTTCGAATTCTTCAAATGAAGGTACCACCCGCTCCATACCCATTACCGTAATTTGAGTTTTCGGCAATGCGGATACAAGTCGTGCATTCCCTTCATTCGTCACAAGACTAATCGAGCCTGTTTCAGCTATCGCAAAGTTACAACCTGTAATACCTATGTCTGCATCCAAGAATTCTTGACGCAGTTTTTCACGTGCATGCAAAGCTAATTCTTCCGGTTTAGATGTATTGTGGTAGTCAAGTTTTTCCGCAAATACTTCGCGAATTTGTTCTCTGTTTTTATGAAGTGCTGGCGCTACGATATGAGAGGGTGGATCATGATCATCTACTTGAAGGATATACTCACCTAAGTCTGTCTCAATGACTTCGCATCCAGCTTCTTCTAGAACATTATTCAGATTGATTTCTTCCGTTACCATGGATTTCGACTTCACAACTTTTTTGCCCTCTTTTTTCTTGATGACATCTCGAATATACTCACTAGCTTCTTCAGCGGTCATCGCAAAGAATACATGACCGCCACGTTGTGAAACATTTTCACTTAGCTGATGTAAATAATAATCTAAATTTTCAAGAACATGCTGACGAATTTCTTCCCCATGTGAACGCCATTCTTCCCAACTACCTAACTCCTCTGCAGCATCGAGTCTTCTTCCATGCAAACGTTCTTGTGCGCTCGCCACTGCCTGCCTCATGAAATCATCTGAAATATTATCCTTTGTACGATCTGTAAAGTTTTTCTTACTGAACTTCATCGCCATTGCTATCACCTCACTTTTTTGATTTACTCATGACTATTCAATACTTGCGCGATATGCATAACACGGATAGGCTTGCCTACACGTTCTGCTCGTCCGCCAATATTCATCAGGCAACCACAGTCCGCCCCAATTAAATAATCTGCTTCAGTCGCCATGGCACTATTCACCTTCTCATCTACCATTTGTTCAGAGATATCTCCCATCTTCACGGAGAATGTTCCGCCAAATCCACAACAATTATGTGCATTGGGTAAAGGGATCATTTCGAGTCCTTCCACTTGATTCAATAGCTTTCTTGGTTCTTCACTTGCGCCTAGTAATCTCGTCATATGGCAAGACGGATGATAAGTGGCCTTTCCCATCAATTTAGCTCCAACGTTTTCCACTTGCAATACATTGACAAGAAACTGAGTGAACTCATACGTTTTATCTGCCAACTCTTGCGCTCTTGGTAACCAATTGGGATCATCTTTGAATACATCAGGATACAATTTAAACATGGTGGCACAAGATCCTGAAGGCGTGACAACATACTCCGCATTTTCAAATGCCTTGATCATATTCTTCATTGCCGATTTGGAATTTTCTACATAACCGCTGTTATAAGCAGGCTGTCCGCAGCAAACTTGCCCCTTTGGAAACGATAATTCACAGCCTTGTCTTTCCAATACTTCTACCATGTCTTTGCCGGCTTCTGCATAAAACATGTCTACAAGACATGTGATAAATAAGCTAACCTTCATTTCACTTCACCTCTTCGCTAAAATACTTCACACAGTCAACAGGTCATCAGATGACTAATATTTTACTTAGCATACTACAAAGATTTGTTCATTGACAGAGCATTCATTTATTTCGCTATAAAAAAATCGCTCAAAAGAAAATGAGTGAGTAATGTTATTCTTTTACTGACTTCCAATGATCTATTAGAACAGACTCCACATTCAGAAGATGGGCTTGCATAGTACTAGACGCAATTTCTGGTTGCTGTGATTTAATCGCTAAAAATATGGCCTCATGCTCATCATGCAAACGATCTACTGTCGCAGTCTCCGAATAAAGGCAAATACGACGTGTCTCTCTCATCGATTCACTCATTAGTCCTGCCACTTGGCTCAACAAATTTACCAATAATGGATTTTTTGTTGCTTCTGCGATTGCAAAATGGAAGTCTAGATCCGCTTTTTCACCTAGCAAAATATCCCCGGCATGCTTTTTCATTTCATTGAGTGCAGTTTCCATCTTTTTTAAATCGTATACTGTACGGGATTCGGCTGCATTTGCTGCGGCTCCGGTCTCAACTATTTTTCTCACAGCTAACAAATGTTGAATATCCTGTTGATTCATGAGCATGGCACTCTGTAACGGAAAGATCATATCGACGGATGAAAACTCCTTGACATATGTTCCCTCTCCTTGTCGCATTTCTATAAGCCCTCTAGCACGTAATGTTGATAAGGCTTCGCGAATTGTTGATCTGCCAACTGTAAAGTTTTCAGCCAGTTGCTGTACAGAATCTAATTTATCACCCGGCTTTAACTCTCCAGATTGAATGGAGTCTAATAAACTATCCGCCACTTCTTCATATATTTTCTTCTGTTTAATTTGCTTATATTTCATGTTGCTCACTCCGTCCTATCACTTATCAAGCTCGATTTCTCCAGTTGCAGCAAGTTACTTTTATGTTCCATACCATCACGATAGCCTGACAATCCTCCACTTTTTGAAATCACACGGTGACAAGGCACCGCGATCAATATCGGATTTTTGCCTATTGCAGATGCTACAGCCCGAACAGAAGATACTTTTCCTATTTGTTCTGCAATTTTCGAATAAGTTACGATTTCACCATATGGTATTCGTTGTAGTGCTTCCCATACTTGCAGTTGAAAGGGTGTTCCCTTTAAATCAAGCGACAGCTCTGAAAAACCAGTAGCTTTCCCTGAAAAATACTCTATGAACCGACTCGTATAGACTTCAAGCTTTGTTTCATCTTCCTTTAATTCTTTATTATCAAATCGCTTAGTCCAATCCTTCATATGTTCCAAACTTTTTTCGGCAAGTCCCACGTAGCAAAGTCCTTTTTCTGTAGCAGCTAGTGTCACTGTCCATTCGTCGAAATCAAATTGTGTCCAATAAACCAGTATGTTCACTCCCCTTTATCCGAATAACTTTAAGCCGACTGCACCGAGAATAATGAGTGATAAAAAGAAGAGACGTTTGATGCTAGCAGATTCTTTAAAAATCAAAATCCCCATCAATACGGCTCCTGCTGCTCCTAACCCTGTCCATACCGCATAAGCTGTACTCATCTGAATTTCACGCATCGCAAGTGATAGAAAAACAAAGCCGAAACCAAATATCCCCACAATAAGTAACAATCTTTTAATTGAACGCTTCTGTAAATAATAATTAATACTTACCACACCGAAAATCTCCCCGAGACTCGCAATAGCCAAGTACACCCAAGCCATTGTCAGCTACCTCCTTCTGTATCCGCTTTTTCATCTGTAGTCAACTTAATGCCGACTACCCCAATGACGATTAATCCGATGAATGTCAGCGTAACCCATGTGAAGCCTGCTTGAAAGATGAATATATCCACTAAAAGGATTGCAGCGGCACCTGATCCGGTAAAAACTGCGTATACCGTCCCGGAAGGTAATTTTTCACATGCTTTAATAATGAAATAAAAACTGAAAACAATTGCCACACCGGTTCCAGTCCATTGAATAACTGTTTCAGAGTAACGAAGACCGACTACCCAGAAAATCTCTATCATAGCCGCCAGCGCGACATACCCCCAAGCCAAAATAAAAATCTCCTTTCTATCGTGATGAGTATCTATAAGTATAGCAAATCTTTTACTGAAACAAAAAATCATCGAATGACGATTAAAGGGAACTTGCATCTAGTATATCTGCATGATAGAATAAATCCGTCAACAGTTTTGCCTATATTGTGAATATTCTTATCGAGAGAGACGGAGGGATAGGCCCAGCGATGTCTCAGCAACCAGCCCCAGGCACGGTGCTAATTCCAAGGGTGACACCACCTTGAAGATGAGAATACTGTATACACTTGTATGTTCGAGGGCCTATTCGAAAAGAAGAGGTTCTTTTTTATTTTTCTGGGGGGATGGATATTCATGACAAACAACGGATTAGAAACTAGATTGGTACAACTTGGAAATCACAGTGATGAGAAAACCGGAGCAGTAAATACGCCGATTTACTTGTCGACAGCATACCATCATGAAGGTCTGGGCAAATCTACTGGATATGATTACACACGTACAAAAAACCCTACGCGTTCTGTCTTAGAGGATGGAATTGCAAACTTGGAATCCGGTGATCAAGGATATGCGTGCAGTTCTGGAATGGCAGCCATTCAACTAATTTTATCTTTATTTAAGACAGATTCAGAACTATTAGCGCCTGAAGACCTATATGGCGGTACGTATCGCTTATTTAATCAATATGAAGAGACGTACAATGTGAAGACGCGATACTTATCGTTCGATGATGTTTCAGAAGTCGAGCAAGCGATTACTAATCGCACAAAAGCGATCTTCTTGGAAACACCCACCAATCCATTAATGCAAAACATAGCAATCAGTACGTATGCGGAATTGGCGAAAAAACATGGTTTATTGCTAATTGTCGACAATACGTTCTTAACACCCTATTTTCAGCGACCTATTGAAGAAGGTGCAGATATTGTCATTCATAGTGCAACGAAATATATCGGGGGACATAATGACGTACTAGCAGGTTTAGTCGTCGCAAAGGGTGAGGAATTATGCGAACGCCTATTTACTAACCATAATGCGATTGGAGCTACATTGTCTCCCCTTGACTCATGGCTTGTCGTTCGCGGTCTAAAAACATTGCACTTACGTATGAAACAACATGACGCGAATGCGAAAGCAATGGTATCATATTTAGAACAAGAACCACTCATTGTCGATGTGCTCTACGCTGGTATTGGGGGTATGTTGTCATTCCGTGTACAGAATAGCGAGTGGGTGGGACCATTCCTTGAAAACATGAACCTTATTTCATTCGCTGAAAGTTTGGGTGGTGTGGAAAGCTTTATCACGTATCCAACTACACAGACACATATGGATATTCCATTGGAAGAACGTAATCGCCGTGGAGTGGACGACCGTCTACTACGTTTCTCGGTTGGAGTCGAAGATGTAGACGATTTGATTGCTGATGTGAAACAAGCTCTTTATGCTGCAAAAGAAGTAGTCGAAGGCATAAAAGTTCAATAATAGTAAACAGTACAACTCGAACCGTCAGCTTAACTATGACAGTTCGAGTTTTTTATGTAGTCAAAGCAATGGAGCTAAACCTTTCAATAGTTAGACATTAAAGTATATAATAAAAAAGAACATACGAATACTATTGGAGGCGATATTGTTGAAACGTTTAGAAAATAAAGTAGCAGTAGTAACTGGCGCTGGTTCTGGGATTGGACGAGAAATTGCTGAACTGTATGCCCGTGAAGGCGCAAAGCTTATCATCGCAGATATGAATATGGAAGGTGCGGAAGAAACTGTCCAGACGATCAAAAGTACTGGCGGTGAAGCGCTAGCAGTTAAAACCAACGTGACAGTTGAGGAAGATGTACAAAAAATGATTGATACAGCAGTTGAGCGATTCGGTACTCTTGATATTCTAGTGAACAATGCTGGGATTATGGACAATATGTACTCTGCGGCTACAGTGACAGATGAAGTATGGGACAAAGTATTAGCAATCAACACAACAGGTGTGATGCGTGCAACTCGTAAAGCATTAGCTATCTTCGAAGAAAAAAAGTCAGGGGTTATCGTCAACATGGCTTCTATCTCAGCAGTGACAGGTGGTAGAGGTGGTTTTGCTTACACCGCTTCAAAGCATGCGGTCGCAGGGATGACAAAAAGCGTTGCTTCTCAATACGGTCCATTAAACATCCGCTGTAACGCGATTGCCCCAGCGCAAATACCGACTAATATCACAAACAGTTTGACTCAACCGGATGAATTCGGCATGAAGCAAGCTCTAAGGGGCGTAAACATGATGAGCCGTCCGGGAACTAAGGAAGAAATTGCAAACATTGCACTATTCCTTGCATCAGATGAATCCTCTTATGTTAACGGCGTTGTCATGGAAGCTGACAATGGATGGTCTGCATATTAAGGTTATGTATTTCAAGAAAAATCTTTGGGAATATCTAATGAAAATCATACAAAAAAGCATCCAAAATTTCGGATGCTTTTTCGTCTATTAATGAGCTTGCTGCCATTTCTTCTTTTCGCTTGCATAGACGACCGCTGCAGGTGCCGCTATAAATGCGAGTGCCGCCACTCCAGCGAGCATTCCTGCCAGTTCTTTACTTCCAAATGAAAATCCTGCTACTGTACCTAATGCAATCCCTGCTAATACCGCCCATGCAACAATCTTATACATAGTAGATCCCCAACCTTTCCATTGTAAGACGCGATCGTCTCTCCGATTTATTCGTTGCTTTTAGCATACTCTCATTGAGAACCTTTTTCAAGTACAATTGAGAATCTTTTTCAACGAATGTGAAATTGTATTGTTATCGTATGTTGTAAGCGGCGTTTTAATGTTAAGAAGGCATAAAAAAACCGCCAAGGCTTTTACACCTTGACGGTCGAAACAATTATTATTTCTCTAGAAGTTTAAGTGATTCACGATTAAATGCCGGAATATCATTAGGTGTGCGGCTTGTTACGAGTTGGTTCTGACAAACTACTACTTCTTTGTCCGCGTATTTTGCACCTGCATATTCCATATCTACACGAATAGACGTGTATCCTGTGGCATCGCGTCCTTCAAGTGCTTTCGCTGTGATGAGCAATTGTGGGCCGTGACAAATTGCGAATACAGGTTTTTCTGCATCCATAAATTCTTTGACAAATTTTACGAAACGATCATCTGCACGCAAAATGTCAGGTGAAAATCCGCCCGGAATAAACAAAGCATCATAATCCGATGATTTAGCGTCAGCAATTGCTTTATCAATTTTCACTTTTGTATTTTCTTTCATCCCTGTTACTTCAGTTCCCGCTTCCGCGCCAATCACTTCTACTTCATGTCCAGCTTCTTTGTACGCTGTAGCCGGTTTCATATATTCTGAGTCCTCAAACATATCTCCAAGTACTGTTGCTATTTTAGCCATAGTGCTTACCACTCCTTATGTGATGTACTGTATATACTATTCCACATTACAAAGTGTCTAAACATCATCTACGATTTAGTTCTACTTCAGAGTACAGGCTTTACAGAAACCAAGCATCGCAATAAGCTTTGAATAGACATAATATATGGCGCAATCACTGCCTTTTCAGCACAATCGAGGTAAACTATAGTCCCACCAATTTTATAATAACAGTGCAGAGTCATTCATCTAAAAGAATATTCCGATAATGACTAGTATAGCGATAATAATACCACCGACTTGTCCGATTACAGCAGATGAAACGATGGGTTTCTTTTGAAATATATCAATCAGCTCAATATCTTCACGAAGCTGTTTTACCTCTTTACGAAGTACATCCACTTCTTGATTCAACGTACTGATTTCCTCTGCCTGTCTTGTAACTAGTTGTTGTTTTTCTGAGTTGTTTTCATGCGGTTCCATACATGACCACCCCTTGTCTTGTCTTTTCATTTCTATACGTTCTATCATACGTTTTAGTTTCAACAAACAGAAGAACTTTCCATTTGCATTTCCTCTTTTCCGGGTGTAAGATAAATCTACAAGCTGTATTGTTCGTATGACATTAAGTTTTAACCTTTAAGCTGTAAAAGGGAGTTTATTACGAAACGGAAATGGCATGCTGGATTCCTTTTAGCAATTCAGACATACAGGAACGTTTTCCGCAAACACCCACTTTGAGGAGTGGTGGTTTAAAACTTTCTATGACTAAGTACGGCAAACACGGCTTACATAAACAGAGAAAAACCTTCCATACTTTTATGGAAGGTTTTTTGTTTTGTATGTGAAATCATTTAATAAGAGAAGCTAACTTATTGCGAACAAAAAAACACCTACGTAAAGATGAAAAATGCTTTATCTTCATTTAAGAAATTAAGCTACGCTGCGACAAGCTTCCGCACATTTCCGACATGCTTCAGCACACTGTTTGCAGTGATCATGATCGTGTTTTCCACATTCTTCAGCACACTGCTCACAAATTTCCGCACATAGTTGCAAGACATTTTCTGTAAATGGACTTTGTCGAGTAATCGACTGGATTGCATATGAACAAATGTCAGCACACTCTCGATCGAGTCGAATGCAGTCCGCCATCATACGAACGTCTTCTTCTTTTAGACATGCGTCAAAACAATGATTACACGCCTTTATACAATCCTCTAATGCATTCAGTACATCTGCGTACTTTTGATTCATTCAATCTCCTCCAAATGTATTTTTCTTACTCTTCCCTCCTATTTCCGATAGTAAACCAACAGCACTGTTTTCTTATTCATTGAAAGCATTTTCATTTCTCCGTTATACTATATAGTAATTAACAAAATAGAAAAAGATGAGGTGTCTGAAATGAAACTATTTAAATGGACAGGTCCACTAGAAGATGCAGGTAACTTACCAGAAGAAGCACGTGCGTCATTAATGAATAATGATGAAGAAGTGCTCGTGCTTCAAGAAGCGGAAACGACAACTCTCGACCATGCCGTCGAATACGATATTTTAGATCAAAGCGGAGATTTACCATCTGGTCGTTTCGCAGTATTAAACAATATTCCTGTAACAGAAGAAGGTAGAGAAACGTTTGAACAGCGCTTTAATAATCGTGCGCGTCTTATAGAGGCAGAACCAGGATTCGTAGCAATCCGTGTATTGCGACCTGTACACTCCGGCACATATGTGATCTTAACTATGTGGGAAGACGAAGAGTCCTTCAAAAACTGGCAAGAGTCGCAAGCTTATGGAAAAGCCCATGCAAAGCGTGGCACAAAAGAAGGTGTCGATCAGCGTCCTAATATATTCTCTGGACCTTCATTTGTGACAACATATAAAAAATAAGTATAAATAGTTGATATCTGCAAAGACTACTCATGAAGTTAAAACAATGATGAGGAGAGTGTTTTTGTGGGTATTTTAGATGGTAATCCAAAAGATCAGCCTTTACATTACGGAGAAGTTACAGCCATTTGGTCATTTATGGGTGCGAATAACGGACTAATCAGTGGATATGAAGCTTTTGTTAATCATGCTGGTGACGACGATCTGATTCAACTGCTAGAAGAAGCAATCAAAACTATGAAAGCTGAGAATAAAGACTTTGGCAAAGTATTGAAAGCCAATGGAATCACACCGCCTCCTGCCCTTCCAGAGAGACCAAAAGCAAATGCCGAGGAAATTCCTGCTGGCGCACGCTTTATGGATCCCGAAATCAGTGGTGCAATATCAATTAACGTAGGTCAGGGATTAGTTTCATGCAGTATGGCTATGGGTCAATGTTTACGCGAAGATGTTGCGACACTGTTTGCCAAATGCCATATGGAAAAAGTAGCATTCGGTGCCAAATTATTAAGCTTAAATAAATCAAAGGGTTGGATCATCCCTCCACCATTACATTTAAACTAATTGTCATATAACTTCGTCAAGCGCATATCGCTGGCGAAGTTTTTTCTTAGTATGAATAGATTCTGCATTTTTACTCATTCTAACTAAGTAAGTGAAATTCATCTAAATGGTAGGAAGGATGTGGATTCCCATGAAAAAGCGGAAACCTGAGAAAAAACTGCAAGAACAACCTGTACAACTTGATAAGCCGCATCGTCTAGATAATATGGAGTTTGGAGAGGAGTTTACTTTCGATCAGAAACGTCAGCAACCCGCTAACTTAGAAATCCAAGAGCGACGTAATCATAGAAAGTAAAAAGAACTTTCGTAAAAACTAATAAAAAACGTCATCCAATACTGTGATGGATGACGTTTTTCTACTAATTATTCTATCGTGCCAGTTCCCTGTAGTTTTACGTCCACAGTAACTTTAAACTCTATATCAGGATATGCTTTTTGCCACGAAGTAAACACATCCTCTGTATGCAACCGTGTCGTTCGGTAACGTAAGCCAAAGCCAAAAGGATCCAGATTTTCCTCTTGCATTTTAGTTAGAAAGTGAACAACTTTTTGTTTCACTTCTTTTGAGGCTACTTCGTTATATTCATCTAATCTAGCAATAGATAAATCTTTACTGGCTTCACCTATCGTTCCTTTCATCCAAATATGCATATCTATAGCATGCGGTGCCGTATTACCTTTATTGGGTACAAATTTATACGTCATCTTACTCTGGCTTATCTGTAATAATAACTCAAGACTTCCTTCTTTGACTAGATAGGTAAATCCAGTTGAATGTTTCAATAATGAATTAAAGTACTTCGTTTCAATGGTAGATAGAACAGCAGGGTCCTCCCTTCCGTCAACTACTACAGAATTATTCACTATTAGTTCATCGCCTTTTTCATTTGTCTCAATTAGTGGTACAACAGCATTAATACCGTCAGAGAGGATATCCCTGCGCAATTCAAATAAATAAGTCGTCACGACATATGGACTATCATTCGCTGTCGCTCCAAAAAAGTTGATTAAAGAAACCGATGCCGGTGCTTCAGTATCTGGCTCTACTTTTAAAATCGTCTCGGCAGACGGTCTAGCACCTGCAACATATGCGATTAATTCGATATCACCGCGTCGTATAAAATAATCCATGAACGATTGCATGTCATCCCTAAGAAGCTTTTCATGAACAACAATTGTTTTCATATGACCTAGTTCCAATACCTTGTCTACATGTGTCTCCAGCATACGAATCGCTTCGCCTATTGAATGTCCTTCACGTGACAGGTACGCAAAACTAGGCTTAGGGGAATCTTTAATAGCGCCAAACGGCAAAGCGACTTTCAATGTCACTTTATATCCGTTCTCCACATTTTCGGCAGGATCAATCCCAATCGCAGACACAAATAGGCGTTTATCTATATCTTTGAACGCACAGCCATATTGAAGCAACAGACCACTCATGCATAAAACCACCATAAACCATTTACTCACTGAGAGGAATTTCAAGACTTCGCCCTCCTATTCACTACAAGCATAAGAACCATAAGACCAATGAATATAATTGGTATCGTATTAAAGTAATACTTACTGTAAAAAAACAAATCATACTCAGTGATCTTTAAAGTTGTATAGAATGCGATTAACCAAAATACCATAACTACTGTGATAAGACTGGCTTTTTTACGTAACTTCATTTTCATATGCTCTATACCAAAGGCACTCTGAAATAATTGACAAGCAACATGCCAATGAATTGTTATATTTAAAAAGGCAATCGCTAAGAATAGTAACAAAAATATAAATATTACACGCTCAATTACCCCAAACTTCATTCGAATAGAATCACTGGTCAGAATCCATGGGTACATAATATTTTCCACTTGATCAAATCCTAATACACCTATCGGAATGAAATAGGTCGTAAAAAGTGCAAAAGCACCCAAAAAAAACACAATTAGAGCCTGTTTAATGCCAAAAGTCATTTTTTTATTGAGTAATGAATTGAAAATAATGATATCAAAAGCTCCTGCAAATAAATATATCGCAGTAGTAAATACTGTATAGTCAGGTGGGTTATCTATAAAAGTCATCGCAATTCCCACATGATCCCAACTCACCTGTTCAGCAAAGTAAAGTTTTACTATATAATATGCAGCAGCAGGAAATGCCAAAACAAACACCAATTCAAGTGTAAATAATATGTTGCGACTTTGCATGATCACGCCAAAAGTGATCACTGGAATGAACATCGCAATCACTAAATAAACTGACATCTCAGGTGTTAAAAATCGTAAAAGAATATCTATATATGTAATCAGAGTCTGAAGACCCGAAACATACCAAATTACTCCTAAGATAAATAATGCCGGAATCGTAATCCATTTCGATAGATATAAAGATAAAATTTGCGGTAAACTCTTCCCTGGAAACGCTTTGAATGAAGTGATCAATGCCCAGTTCATAAATACGCCAAAAAATAACGCAATGATCATCGTGACAATTGCTCCTTCTTCACTTTTAGCGAAAAATATTCTTGGACTGGCGGCAATGAGGTTGGCAGTCATATTAGATATTAGTAAAAAATAAACAAAGCGGCTCATGAATCATCCACCTTCAATTCTTCCTGTCTATTTTTCCAAAACATCCGTAAATACGGCTCACCAAAACTGTCTTTGTTGACCAAATACAACAACAAACCCAGCATTCCGAGAATCATACCCGCTAGACCAAATACCGTCGTATATAACAATAGTAAAAAACGGCAGACCCGGACAGCGTAATTCATTTCACTTATTGGGATAACAAAGGTGGAAATCGCTACAAGGGAGACGACAATGACCATGATGTTTGATGTCAATGCGGCCTCTACTGCTGCAGTTCCAAGTATCAGCCCTCCAACTGTTGTAGCCGTAGCGCTGATACTATTTGGCAACCGCATGCTAGCTTCCGTTAGCAGTTCAATAAAGATCAACATGAAAAACACTTCAATAAACGAGGGATACGGAACCCCAATCCTGCTCGCTGCCACCGTCATAGCAAGCTCTGTTCTGAGGACTTCTGGTGTATAGGAAGTAACACCAACATATATAGAGGGCAGCATAATACATGTAAACAATCCTGCATAACGAAGAAATCGTATTAACGATACTACCCAAAAGGAGTAATACGCATCCTCCATCGAAAGCATAAAATCAAAGAACGTTGTAGGTGCAATAATTGCATGAGGGCTTCCATCTACTAATATAATGACTTTTCCAACCGCCATATTATGAAGAATACGATCTGGGCGCTCAGTCAGAAGGCTAGTTGGAAACAAGCTGTACTTTTTATTGTTCAAGTAGTACTGTAAGTCTCCGCTTGCCTGAACCAGCTCTACATCCAACGTTAAAATACGCTTTCTAATTTTTTTCAAAAGCTGAAGATTTACTCTTTCCCCATCGTAAATTAATGCAATATTACGATTCGAAGCATCTTCCAATTGCATTGGTTCAATAACCAAAGACGGCTTATGATAACGTTGCCGCATTAGATTAATATTTGTCTCAATACTCTCACTGAGTCCAAGTTGGGGTCCATGAATTGTAGGTTCCATAATGGCTTCTTGCACCGCATTGGCCGCTACTATCTTTAACTCAAGTAACGTGATTTGCTTGTCGATCATGACAAAGACATTACCCTTCGTTATTTCTATAAGAATCTCTTCATCCCCTGTTGGCATCTTGGTTTCATAAGGTAATGATTGAATATACTCAGAAAAATTCTGTTCGGCTGACATTTCATAGAAAGGTTTCACCACAATTTCTTGTAGTTGCATCATATCTACTACACTTTTCAAATACAAAAGGTGCACTACTCGACCTCTACTTTTCAAGGTTTTTTTCACTATATCCGCGGTTGGTTCCAGTCGTGTTGCCAAACGTGTATAGTATGCAGGTGGTTCTATATGACGTGTTGCTTCATCCATATTCATCACTTCTTTCCCAACAAACTAGTTATTTGTTAGTTTGTCCAATCATTGGGAATTTAATCATTAGAGGGATGAATTACTCTTCTTCATTTAAACCTTCAAATAGTGTTTTATGCGATCAAATATAGGTTATGATATATAGAGGACTACATTTTCAAGCAATGAGAGGAGGAATCGCTATGAACTTAGCCGCAATTGGAGTACCAGGCTTAATTATTATTTTAGTGATTATTTTAATTTTGTTCGGCCCTCGCAAATTACCCGAAATTGGTTCGGCAGTAGGAAAGACGTTGTCTGAATTCAAGAAATCTGCCAAAGACATTATGGATGACGATGATGATGAGCCTAAGAAAATAGAAGTGCAAAAAGTAGAAACGAAAGAACAAGTGAAATAAAAATCTATACAAAAAATCCAATCACATATGTGATTGGATTTTTACGTATATACGTTATGATGAGGTTACATAGATAAACCACTTGAAAAAATACTCACTGAATTTTAAACACACTCAATTATAAGGGTCTAGGTCTTCAATCGTACCATATAGGTTACTCTCTTTATGTACAGAATCCACTAACTCCCAAAACTGAGATGTAGCTTTAGAAATTCGTTCATCTTTTGTCTTGATCATGACCGGCTCTACACGAGAATCAAATTGCATCAATTCATAGATCTTTAATTGATCCATCGGCACAGCATAAGCTACCCGTGGAATAATAGAAAATCCTAAACCTTTGCTAACCATCGCAATAACCGTTGTCAGATCTTTGCTTTCCATTACAATATTGGGTGTGGCTTGTACTTCTTGAAAAGCTTTTAGGATGTTTTCATAATACGAATGGCCTTCCATTGCAGCAAGCATAATAAAAGGATGCTCTGCAAGGTCTTGAAATGTAACGTGCTCGGATGAAAATACATCTCCCCAGCTGCGCGGACTCACCACCACATATTCCTGTTCTTTTAAAGCCAACACATCGCAGTGTGCACTATTTTCCATTCGCAATAATAACGCTAGTTCAATTTCTTTATGATCCAGCTTCTTCAGTAATTCTTCAGAGTTTCCTTTTTCAATGCTAATTTTGACATCTGGAAATTGTTTACGATATATACTGACATAGTCGACGAGTAAATTCAAACAGGCAGAAGATACACCAATTCGCAATGTTCCTGCACTACCTTTCTCAATTTCTTCGATTTGCCTCTTAACATCCTCCATGCTAAGTAGTGTTTTCTTGGCATATTGATACAGAATATGCCCCGTTTCTGTCAGCTCCCATTTTTGTCGATAGCGATGAATCAACGTTGTACCAAGCTCCATCTCTAGTCTTTTCAATTGTTGACTAAGTGGTGGCTGCGCTATATGCAAAATAAGCGCAGCTTTCGAAATGCTTTCTTGATCTACAATTTCCTTAAAATAATAAAGCTGTTTAATATCCATGGTTACACTCCGTTATATATAATGGCATATGTCGTCTTTAACTATTATATATTATTTATATCTTTCTTTACATGATAAAATGAATGGTATTAACTAACGAAAGCAGAGGTTTTTTCAATCGTATGAATATCATTTCCAAACGACTCACCCTATATGTAATAGGATTATTTTTATTATCTTTAGGTGTTAGTTTCTCTATACAAGCAAACCTTGGAGTTTCCCCCGTATCATCATTAGCTTATGCTATCTCCCTTACCTCAGGATTAACCATCGGTATAACGACCATACTTGCAAATATCTTATTTGTTTTCGTACAGATTATTTTAAATAGAAAACGTATTGGTATACGTGAATTCATTGTTCAGTTATCTATCGTTTTTCTTTTTGGTATTTTTATGGACCTAACATTAGCCATCGTACAGTTACTTCCTGCTCCTACTACACTAGTTGGCAGATATTTATTCTTATTGATCAGTTTATATATTATATCAGCTGGATTATTAGCCTATTTCTCAGCAAAATTGCCTTTAATGCCTTACGATGCACTAACGTATGTTGTAAGCGATCGTTTTAATATGAAGTTTGGTAAAGCAAAAATCTCGAGTGATTTAATAAATGTAGCAGTTGCGGGTATCGTTTGCTTAGTATTTATTCAATCACTTGGAGCTATCGGGATCGGTACGATTCTAGCTGCATATTTTATCGGTAAAATTCTTGGCAAGATTATACCGCGCTTTCAGCCACTACTGCAGAGCTGGGTGTATAAAAGTAAAGATGATGTAATTATAGAAAGTGAAGAGATCGTTGAACCTGTTCAGCAATAATTTTTATAAACAAAAGGAGATGTTGAATGCCGTAACAATACGGCCTCAACATCTCCTTTTCCTACCAATAGAAGTAATTTAATTTGCACTCAAACGGCATTGTGAATACTTACTGTTGGCTCAATAACTTCACATGCCTAACTTAGTTTTTATACAACAATTTAAAGGTTTCACAAACTACCAGCATTTCATAATGAAATTCTTGTTTAACTTCCTTTAATTCATTTGCGAAAAACTCTTTATGAACTTCCTGCCAATAAGGTAACGAACGATCTCCTTCACCTTCCCTATATGCATGTTCTTCCGTCACTTCATTAAAAGGCATTACTTCTACTGAAACATTTTCCACGACTGCGACCGCAATTCCATTACCATCAAGAATGATATTGTGAAGACCTACCATCGGTAATAGTTCATCTTCTAATTCATAGAGCAAATAGTTAGATGAAGTCGCCGTTTTAGTTCCCTCCACTACCAACTCTGCAAGTTCATCCGCCATTTGTTTCGAATTTCCGAAAGACCAAGCTTCGTAATGTTCAGGCGCATCAGGATGAACATTCTTAAATTCGCTCCATATTCGTTCAATAGACTCTTTACTAATATATTCTTTCCACGCAGTGATTCCACCTTCCAATACAGTAACATCGTAACCTTTAGTAGAGAGGATGTTTGCACATTTAGTTGCAGAGTTCCCTGTTGTACATGTAATAATCATTTCTCTATTTTGAGGTAACTGCGGTATCACTTTCTCCACTTCGTCTTCTAATGTAAAGATTTCTGTTTTCGGCATGTTTATATCTTCTACCGTGTTAGCTTCGATATGGAATTGATTATATTTATCTTCAGCACGTACATCTACTACTACAAATGCTTGCTCAGCTTTTATCTTCCTGAATAATTCCTCGGCAGTGACCATTTTAACCATAAATAAATCCATCTCCCAACTTCCCTTATGATACTTCTCATTATAGCTTTAACTAACTATTTTTCGTTACGTTATGCCCTTTTCTATAGTTAAATATATTTTTGAACAATAAAAAGATAGGTATCCTCCAAGAAAATGAATTAGAGAACGTCCTATCTATTAGTAGTATGGATCATAGTATTGAGATTTATACATCTTTTTATAAAAATACTCAGTCAAACGAAGTTGACTGAGTACTTTTATGCATTCACTTGTACTGGATCATGCCATGGATAGTTATTCGTTAGTACTGAAGCCAAGTCTTTACTTTGCTGTTTACGCATTATACGAATTTCTGCGCGTTGCGGTGCAGTTTCATGTAAATATATTTCCTCTTCCGTTTCAGGAATGACACGCGGAACAGTTAGTGGCTTTTTATTTTCGTCCAATGCAACAAATGTTAATAATGATGTGGCTGCAATTTTACAATTACCAGTTGCCAAATCCTCCGCAATAACTTTTACAAAAATCTCCATAGAAGATTTTCCAGTCCAAGTCACATATGACTCAAAGCAGACTGAATCGGAAGGACGGATTGGATACAGAAAGTCTACAGAATCCATAGATGCCGTAACACAATCTGCTCTGCTGTGCCGAGCTGCTGAAATCGATGCAATTTGATCAATATCGCTCATTAAACGTCCGCCAAACAATGTATTATGATTGTTGACATCATTCGGAAATACTCTGCTCGTTCGTACGACTCTTGATTCCCGACACTGCTTTTCTAGTTTCATTGTAAATATGGCCTCCTCCAAGATGTGAACCAAATTACTCTGTAAGTAATTTGAAAAATTAAAATATTCCCTTTTTGTATATCAACTAAATATACTCTTCGTTCACATAACTGTCAAGAATGAAATTTGATTCACACCTTTTGACTCACTGCTTAATACTGCCATGTAGTAAGGGAATATCTTTTTCCTCCAGCAAACCTACCTGGATCAAGCCTTTCATAATACCATCTTCTGAACAAGATGCCGTGACGAAATCTGCTATTTCTTTTAATTCCGGTATGGCATTGTCCATCGCTATCCCGATACCTACCATCTCAATCATTTGCCTATCATTTGCACCATCACCAAATGCATAGCTGTTTTCAATAGGAATATTCATATGGTCAAGCATTTTTTGAATACCAACTGCCTTGGATGCCCCTTCAGGCAACATATCCACCGCGTTATCATCCCATCTTATAAAGGAGTAATCCTCGAATAACTCCATATACTTTTCCGTTTCTTTAGCGGGCGAGTAAATTTGTACTTGATTAACGTCAGAATGTAAATATACTTCCGGATCTACAGGAGGATAAGGTATTTTTAAACGAGCGGTCCCCTCTTGTATGAGTGGATGCGCATCGACGTTCGACACAAACGACTCAAATGTGGAGTATGTCAATCCATGCCCATTTTTGTGTGCAAGCTCGGTAAGTTGCTTTATGACTTCTAGTTTCATGGGATTTGAGTAAATTACTTCTTCTTCTAAGACCACATGCTGTCCATTCATGGAAACATAGGAATCAAATGATAATTCTTCTAACAACCACTTGAACATAAGGGGTGCTCTACCAGTACAAATAACAGAGTATATGCCTTTTTCCCGCAATGCTGTCAGGGATTGTTTCGTCGATTCTGAAATCATTTTGTTATGGTCCATTAATGTTCCATCTAAATCAAAGAACACGATCTTTTTATCTTGATTCAATTTCCATACCCCTTTCATTTCTCGATGTCTACCAAGTAGTCTATCAATTTCTAATCACATATGCTGTGAAGTTGCTTAAAATGTCAATATACAAGCACTAAACACAACAGACTGTATTTGATATTTTCGTAATGGCAAGTTATTCTTTTTATAGAGAATATTTATTTATTAAGAATATATGGAGGGTTATTTAATGAATTTCAGCGAAGAACGTGTACGTGGAGAGAACGTAACCGATTATTTACAATATCCAATGTTTTCGACTCTTGATGAAGAGCGTCAACATAATAAACAACGATTAGCAGGTGCGTTTCGCCTGTTTGCTCGTTTCGGTTTTACAGAAGGCGTGGCGGGTCACGCGACATATCGTGATCCAGAATTCAAAGATCATATGTGGGTTAATCCCTATGGCGTACCTTTCGCTAAGATCAAAGCCTCCGATCTCGTCTTGGTAAATCCGGATGGTGAAGTAGTTGAGGGGAAATATTCACTCCATAAATCTGCCCTAGTTATTCACTCTGCTATTCACGAAGCCAGACCCGACGTTATTGCTTCAGTTCACTTGCATCCAGTATACGGAAAAACATGGGCATCGACAGGTAGACTAATTGATCCGTTAACACAAGATGCTTGTGCGTTTTACAATGATCACTCTGTACTGGATGAGTTTTCTGGTGTCGTGTATGAGGAAGATGAAGGGGTAAAAGTTGCAAACGCATTAGCACATAACAAAGCGATATTCCTAAAGAATCACGGTCCATTAACGGTTGGACAAACTGTTGATGCTGCTGCATTTTGGTTTATTACGCTGGAACGTTCTTGCCAAGTACAATTACTAGCGGAAGCTGCCGGCATTGTAAGTCCGATTCCTCCCGAGCATGCAGCGAGCACTGCTAAACAAGTTGGTAGAGATATTGATGGTTGGGAAAACTTCCAACCGCTATGGGAAAACATTATGAGCGAAGAACCTGACCTGTTGGATTGATTTCTTTACGTAATAATCTTTTAAAAGCCATAGAGGAAAGAGGTATCCTATGTATTCAGACCAATTCATACGTGGAATGCGTTTGAAGCGTGATCAAGTTCCTTCATTTGAAGACTATCCATTTCATTTGCCTAGTATCAATACGTTGACCGAGCTTAACTTTCATCCGAATGTGACATTTTTTGTCGGAGAGAATGGTACGGGAAAGTCTACATTACTTGAGGCTATTGCTGTTGCATGTGGTTTTAATCCAGAAGGCGGTTCATTGAACTTTAACTTCTCTACTTATGATTCTCATTCCGTATTGGATAAATATATTACACTCATCAAAGGCGTTATACGACCAACCGATGGATTCTTTCTACGCGCTGAAACTTTCTATAATTTAGCAACGACTATTGAGGCGTTGGATAGTGAACCAGGTCCTAGTCCAATGATTATAGATGGCTACGGAGGTACTTCATTACATAAACAGTCTCATGGCGAATCATTTTGGGCGACTTTCATTCATCGGTTAAGAGGGAATGGCATCTACTTACTAGATGAGCCGGAAGCAGCTTTATCACCTATGCGTCAACTGTCTATGTTAAGCAGAGTACATGATTTAGTTGGTGAAGGGTCACAGTTTATAATTGCCACACACTCCCCTCTGCTATTATCCTATCCAGGCGCAAAAATCATAGAATTTTCAGATGAAGGTGCGCAAGAAACGACATTAGAAGAAACAAGTCATTACCAAATCATGAAGCAGTTTTTTGATGATAAGGATCGTATGTTACATTATTTGCTGAAATAATTATTTATGATGAAAAAGCGATTATTTCCAAGGAAATAATCGCTTTTTGGCTTTACTTAGTTTCTTTTTTCACTTGTTCCCTTGCATCTTTCTTAATTTCTTCTACCTGTTCTTCCGCTTTTTTCGCTGCATCGTTAGCTAATTTTGCTGAACTCTTTTCATTATCATCTTTAGGTGTATCTGCATAACTCTTTGTCATTTTCCACACTCCTATCTGATTAATGTAATTATATGATTCCCCAGAACTGTGGAATAAAAACACACATTTTAATTTACTTGTTTTTTCATGCTACAATAAGGGTAGAACTTAGGAGAGGTGGACTACTTGTGTCTAAGAAATTGGCTCTATATTTGTCCATGCTTGCAATCGGCTTTACATTTTTATTTTTAGCGATTTTTCTTGATTTACCTGAAAAGTTGAAATGGTTATTTTTAGTGATCGCAATCATATTAAATGTTACTTGCGCCGTAGCCGCCATGAGAATTGGATTAAAAGAGATGAGACCTAATAAAAAGTAAATATGTTTGATGCAGAAAGAAGGACTGCCGATGAAGCGTTCTGCTAGTTATCGTATTATACGCATCGTCAGGATGGCGGTCGTGTTTTTTATTCAAATTACATTATTCCAGAAACGTCATCGAGGTAATTTCACTCCCGCTGTTACTGAAAAATGGAACTCGCTGGTTACGAATCAAGCAAAAGTGTATAAAAAGACAGCTCTTGAATTAGGTGGATTACTCGTTAAACTTGGGCAGTTCCTTTCTACACGTGCTGATATCATGCCTGCATCATTCATTGAAGAGTTAGAGGGACTTACTGATCAAGTAACACCGGTCCCTTCTGAAAAGGCACTACAACTACTAGATGATGAATGGGGAAAACCTCATAGTGAGTACTTATCAGATATTACATCGAAGCCTGTCGCATCTGCCTCAATTGGCGAAGTATACAAGGCAGTACTACATAATGGATCAGAAGTTGCTATAAAAATTCAGCGTCCAGATATTGAACGAATTTTGCGCGCTGATTTTAAAGCGGTACGAATTGTGATTTGGCTTGCGAAAAAGTGGTCATCATTAAGTAAACAGATCGATTTACATTTACTTTATAAGGAAATGACAGATGTAATTGGAGCGGAATTGAACTTTGTCGAAGAGATGAGAAACGGACGGGGTTTTTCCGAACGCTTTCCTAATATGATAGGTGTAAAGTTTCCCGTCTATTACGATGAATATACGACTCAAAAAGTGCTAGTAATGGAATGGATTGAAGGTTCTAAAATAACCGATCTTGCGTTTCTTGACAAGCATCATATCGATCGCAAAGATTTATCTAATCGGCTTTTTCGGTTGTTCTTAGAACAAATCCTTGAAGGTGGTCAGTTCCACGCAGATCCCCATGGCGGCAATATTCTCATACGCTCAGATGGTACACTCGTATTAATTGATTTCGGTATGGTAATAAATATTACAAAAGAAGATGCGGACGCGATGTTTGTCGTTACAGAAGGTATTATTTTAAAACAATACGATCGTGTTATCGATGGCCTCGAAACTTTGAACTTTTTACTACCTAATGCAAACCGTAAAGTATTGGCAAACGCAATTGAGAAAGTTGTTAAAGCGTACGAATCAAATGATTTATATGATATGAATAGTATGGTTGTAGAAAACCTTCTACAAGATCTGCAAGTCATTGTCCGAACACAACCAGTGCAAATGCCTGCAGAATTTGCATTTTTAGGTCGTGCAGTCTCTGTTTTTGTTGGCGTACTGTATATACTAGATCCTGAAATAGATCTACTCGCTATTACCCGTCCCCGTTTAGTTGAATGGGCCAAAAAAAAGAGTAAAGATCAGAATCCCTTCACGAATAACAAAGAATTCCAACGCACCGTATTAAACGGCATTGGACAAATTCGTAGTTTCGGGCCAAAAGTCTCCTCATTCTTGGATCAACCTTCATTGATTCATATGTATCTAAAACAACGAGATATAGATCAACGTACATTTCAAGTGAAGATGCAAAACCGTCTATTCGCCGGAGTTATCGCAGTTGGATCTTTCGCAACACTTGCTTACAGCTTGATAGACTCCTATACCGAACTAGCAATTGCATCAGGTAGTATACTGCTTATTTCATTTTGGAGATATCGTCGCTTAGGAAAATAAAAAATCAGAGGCTCTGTAGCCTCTGATTTTTTATTTATGTAATGATCCGCTGCTGGATGTAACTTTTTAGCCCTTCGACCGAATATACATCTCGCTTTGGAATAATATATGCACTCACCGTACTCGTGTATATATAGAAATAATCCGCGTCTTCTATTAACTGTTTCACGCCAGCCCATTGTACCTTTGTTTCACCAACCGCAGTCTGATCCGCTATGCCTGTCTTATTCATCTTCATAGAATGTTCTCCAACAAGTCCTTCATTCTTACCAGCCCTAAGCATCTTGCTCACTTGTCGTGTAATATGAAAGTAAAAATACTTAGGATAAAAAATCACCCATAGAATAGCTGTTAATCCAAACGTGGCGAACAACGGACCTTTCGCCATATCAGTAAAAATAGATAAAAAATACGCAAACAGTAAAAATATTAGCGGCGATATATATCGTTGCCAGTGCAATGAATTTTGACCGACTTTAGAATTTTTCACATGATATAAATTAAAAGCTACCACATCTTCTTCCGTTAGTTCATAGTGGATTTCCATTTAGTCCTCCTACAAGGTGTGCTGTGTCATTTAACAGCAAGCAACTTTTCTTTTCTATATTAATTATAGTCAATGAAGTGTTGTCGATCTTTATTGTATATGAATCATCTTCCATCAGAGCCACAATGATACGTTTAATAAAACTACCGTGACTTACGACGATCAGACGTTGATTAGGATTCTTCTGGACCTGATCATTGACAAATTCAAGGCCTCGCGCTACAATATTTTCTGCCGTTTCAAACTGTAAATCCAGTTCCCTCCACTGGGGACCCCACTTCTGTTGACGTTCTGGTTCCGTCGTTCCTTCAATTAATCCGCCACTCCGCTCGCGCAGTCGCTCGTCTTCCACGACTTCAATCCCCGACTCACTAGCAATTAAATCTGCTGTCTGTCTAGCGCGTGTCAAAGGGCTAGTGAAAATGGCGTCCCATTCCTCATCCGCCAAGCGCACTGCCAGTTTCTTTGCAGTCTCTACCCCCTCTTCGTCCAATGGAATATTCGAACTTCCTTGTGCACGTCCTTCCTTATTCCAAGCAGTCACCCCATGCCGGACAAAACCAATAATGGTCAATTCAATTCCTCCTAGATATTAGGTCTGAAAGATGGCGTTCGTTTAATCCATAGATAATTTAACACTACGCCAAGTAATAATACAAATGCCCCGAAATAAAACGGATAATCCACGTCAACATCAAATAAGGCACCACCGATGATTGGACCGAATACATTTCCAATACTCGTGAACATCGAGTTCATGCCACCGACAAATCCTTGTTCATTTCCCGCGATTTTCGATAAATAGGAAGTTGCTGCCGGTCGTATCAAGTCAAACCCTACGAAAATAATCATGGTAACAGCCAGGACGGAAAAATAACTTTGCACGAACGTTGTCAGAAAAACTAAAATGGACGAAAAGACTAAACAGAAAAAGATTAGACGTTTCTCCCCTATCGTTCTCGCAAGCTTGTCGAATAACATTACTTGAGCAACTGCTCCGAGCAAGCCGCCCCCTGTAATGATGATCGCAATATCTTTCGGCGTGAATCCAAACTTATGATCAACGAACAAACTGAAAATCGATTCAAATGAAGCGAGTCCGAAAGATAAAATCAATATAATAATAAAAACGATAAAATAATGACGTGCAAAAATACGCTTCAATCCAGGTTTAGTTGTATCCTCCGCTACCGCTTCTTGATAACGTTCCGGTTCATGCAATGCAATAAGGGAAAAGATCGCCGCAATCAAAGCCAGTCCTCCTGCAAAGAAGAAAGGAACCCGTGTACCGTATGTTGCTAAAAATCCGCCCACCCCTGGACCTAATATAAATCCTGTAGATATGGCAGCAGACATAAAGCCTAATGCCTTAGAGCGAGTTTCCATCGTTGTAATATCTGCAATAAAGGCAGTAACAGCTGGCATAATGAAAGCCGCACTAATTCCACCTAAAATTCGGGATGCAAATAGGACGGGCAACGTTTGTCCAATACCAAATAAAAATTCGGAAGAACTAAAAATGATTAATCCAACGACAATCATCTTTTTTCGACCAAATGTATCTACCCATCTCCCTGAAAATGGTGAAACAAACAACTGGGCCATCGCAAATGTTGCGACCATATAGCCAACTACCGTCCCCGATATATGTAATTCATTCATTAATCTTGGCATGACAGGTATAACTAATCCAATTCCCAAAAACGCAATTAGTAAATTGGTTAGTAGCAAACCTAACGTGATAGTTTCCTTTTTCATCTACTCTCTCCTACGCTCATTCTAAGTTGATATTGGAATATCATAGCAACCACTGTATAAAGTTACAAGAAGAATTGATTCAGTATTCACTGCTTCACCATTTTAATCTCATGAACTTTTCAATGAGTTGTTGCTGGGCATTTTCCTGTAATGGCCAGCTTTTAATTTCAGTCACGATTTGATCACGTGTGCCAAATCCTTTGACGAATCCATTTAATCTCGCTGCAAATGTCGAATGGATCAGTGACTCTTCAGAAGGATACAAGGAATGCAACTTCTCCAAGACATTCGGATAACGCCTCAAATAATATTTCTGATGGCGGTCTTCAGCTAGTGTGAAATGACTTAATGGTGTGATTTCGGTTTCAATTGGTTCACCAAGCTCTTTCTCCATTTCACCCTTTACTAAATCTATTATCTGTTTTTGTTGCTGGTTATGATAACGCAACGAAGAAACATATTGTTGCCCTCTATATTGATCACGATTTGGATAGTGGTTACGCCAAAAATATTGTAGTATTTCTCCATAAGAAATATTTGTCGGATCATAATCGATTTCGACAGTTTCAGTATGATCTTCCATCGTCTTGTATGTTGGTGCAGCCGTTGTCCCACCTGTGTAACCTACTCGTGTTCTTATAACGCCTGACAAGCTACCAAAACGTGCTTCAGGACCCCAAAAACATCCCATTCCAAATGTCGCAGTTTCCAATCTTCTGTTCTTCGTTAGCTCTTTATCAATTTCAATAGTAGTTAGCATAACGATTCACCCCTTTATGTTAATTGTACTATAACCAAAATATGATGATAAAAAACAGAGTCCATTTTAAAAAGGACTCTGCACTAAACGCTTTATGATTTCTCACATTTTTTCCACTCATCTTCTAACATTCCATATACGATTAAATCATGATAATGATCATATAAAAACTCTCCGTCACGAATGACTCCTTCTTTCATAAATCCTAATCGTTCAGGAATTGCCTGACTTCTTATATTGCCCGTAGCACACCGAATTTCTACGCGGTGGAGATCATATTCTTCAAATGCATAGTCAACCAATGAGGATACTACCGCAGTCATAATTCCTTTCCCCTGATAATCTTGAGCAAGCCAATAGCCAATACTCGTTTGCCTATTTGTATAGTTTACTGTATGGAATCCTGCAAAACCTGCCAGATGCCCTTTATACATAATACCCGCCTGGAATCCATCTTCATCAGCGAATTGTTGCAACCAAGAATGAATGATTGGACCATACTGATCCGCTTCCGTCATAGAATCAACCCACGGTAACCACTCACGTAAGTGTTCCCTTGATCCATTCACAACAGCAAATAATTCTTCTGCGTCTTTCTGTCCCACTAGTTTTAATGAAATATCCTCTGTTACTTGAAGCATAAACATAGCATAGCTCCTTTAATTGAAGTTATTTTTAGCACCTAGTCTATTTGCTTTATTCATCCCGAATATCTAATCCCAACATGGAAGCGAATTGAATTGCTTGTAAAGAAGATACGACACAACCATCCAATTCTTTCATAGATACTGTCATGCTCTCAAATTCTGAAGTTTTGATCTCCACTCCTTTTAGAGGTGTCTCATCAAAACTTGCAGAGTCCAAATTACATTTTAGGAAATATGTATGTTTCAGTTTACAATCGAAGAAATCTGCATCTCTCACTTGGCAGTTCTCGAAACTCACTCTTTCCCATCTTGCATGAACAAATGCAGAAAGGTTGCAAATACACTCCTCAAATAACACATCCGTAAATCGGGCATTTGTGAAATTGACACCAAGCATTTTACAATTATGAAAACTCACTCGGTGAATACTTATACCCGTCAAGTCTGCATTGGAAAAATCACAGTTTTCAAATCGAACATCTGTACCAAATAGCTCTGGTAGAAAAGCACCTTGAAAACTGGAATTCTTAATGAGCATGCTTGTTAATTGTGCACGTTCTATTGTTTGCCCATCTATTCGTGAATCAATAATACTTGCATTTTGTAGGAATGGATCCTCCTCGTGTAGTAAGTCTTGTAACTGTACCGTCGTTAAACGGTTGGGTATTTTAGGTTGATTTATTTTCATTTTTTCAAACTCCTATTCTTCAAGCTTTTTCAAAAGATTTATTGACTAACGAGTGGTATTATAATAAAAAGGGGTGACCATTATGGAAATTAATGATCAAGCACGTAAAGAGCTTTTAGCACAAGTAGAATACCTAACAGATGAAGTGATTAATAGACAACCCGCTGAAGACAGGTGGTCCATTAAACAAATTTTACAGCATTTATATTTAATGGAAGGTAGCGTTGCTAAAACTATTCAGATTAAGCTTGCTGCCGAAGACCAAAACATTACGATAGATAAGCCAATTCAACTCACTGTTGATCGTTCTAATAAAATAGAGGCACCCGATTTTGTGACACCAACTTTAGAATATTCTACTCTCCATGACTTGAAAAGCAAGCTCACAGCTACCCACTCGACTTTACACGATGTAGCTGAAAACGCAACGGAAGATCAATTAGCAGTAAAGTCTTATCCGCACCCTGTTTTTGGCGAAATGAGTCTTACACAATGGATTCCCTTTGTCGGCTATCATGAACAACGCCATATTGAACAAATAAAAGAAGTAAAACAACAACTCGGTATCTGATAAAGACCTCTACCATAACCTTTCGTTATGGTAGAGGTCTTTTCTCTATCGCTGAATATGGAAAATGGCTTGCTGTATACTTGAGAAGGTTTTTAATACTTGCTGAGGATCTTTAGCTGTTGCTAATTTATGTGCAAGAACCGGTGTGATGCCAGTAATATAAAGCTGACAACCCATAAGCTTCAGCACTTGCTGTATCTCTAGCAATCGATCAATAGAAGTTCCTTGTTGCCAATATAAACCTGTTATATCAATCATCACATGATCTACTTCATTTGAGTGAACGTAATCACTCAGTTTCGTAATCAATAGATTAAATCGTTCTTCCGTCATTTGACCAATTAATGAAACAGCCGCCAAATTATCATAAATTCTCATGATAGGTAACATTAATTGTTCTATTTCATAATCTTTCGTATGCAACTCTTCTATTTGTCTGTATTGTACTGAAACATCAGTTTGCGTACCAATACAATATGGTACATTATCAATTATAATTGGACGAAGATTAAGTCGATTCCAAAATAGGGTACCGTCTTTTTTATAATTTTTCAATACAATCGTCAAAGGCACTCTTTCTGAAACAGCCCTTCTGATCTTTGATACTGTAGTTGGATCTGTGTCTTTACCTTGAAGAAATCTACAATTACGTCCAAGTATTTCTTCTTGAGTATACCCTGTCAACGTTTCGAAAGTTTTGTTAGCAAAAATTATCGGATTATCCTCTTTTGAAGCATCTGTTACTAAAGCTCCCACTCTACTTCCATTAATAATCTCTTCCATCAATTGTCTTTGAACTGCTTGTGTTAATTTCTTGATTTCAATCACACCCTATCAATTCGAATGGTCTCTATTATTCCAATAGTAGCACAATATTCAATGTAACATACAAAACATCAGGACAACTATTGGAATTAATTTGATAGAAAAGAAAATCCCTCTGACACATACATAGTCAGAGGGATATCATCTTATACCCGTGCAGCTTGCATCTCAGCGAATTCTTTCTCTGAACATAATACAAAGTGTTCAGGAGCAACTTCACGAAACTCAACTTTTTCATCCGATCCATATTGATGGTCTTTTGGATTATATGGATGGCGTACTCGGGAACGTTCATAAATTGGATCTGGTAGTGGAATCGCTGACAGCAACGATTTTGTATAAGCATGCATTGGATTTCTATATAATTCATCCGCAGGAGCCATTTCCACCAGTTTACCAAAGTACATCACGCCAATACGATCGGAAATGTATTTAACCATCGATAAATCATGAGCGATGAATAAATACGTCAGTCCTTTTTCTTCCTGTAGTTCTTTTAATAAGTTGACGACTTGTGCTTGAATAGAAACGTCTAGCGCAGAGATCGGTTCATCTGCAATGATGAACTCAGGGTCTACAGCTAATGCACGTGCAATTCCTATACGCTGACGCTGACCACCTGAGAACTCGTGCGGATAACGCTCAGCATGTTCACGGTTTAAACCAACAGTCTCAAGCAAATCAATTACTCGTTGCTTCCGCTCCGTTTTGCCTTTTACTAGACCATGTATATCTAATCCTTCTGCAATTATATCCAAAACTTTCATCCGTGGATTCAATGAAGCATAAGGATCTTGGAAAATCATTTGCATTTTTCTATTCAATGCGTGATTTTCCTTTTTGCTTTTCGGTGCATGTACATCTACACCATTATAAAGAACTTGACCCGCTGTCGCATCATATAATCGGATCATAGTACGCCCTGTTGTGGATTTACCACAACCTGACTCCCCTACTAAACCGAATGTCTCTCCACGTTTAATAGCAAAGCTAATATCATCAATCGCACGGACTTCAGTAGATTTCCCTGCATTAAAATATTGTTTCAAGTTACGTACTTCAATTAAATTTTCTGACATCACACAGTACCTCCCGTCTGATCCACATAGTACCGGCTACCTTTAAAAGTCTTCATACGTTCAATAACAAGCGCGGGCGGTTCGACCTGTGGTGCTTGTGGGTGCAATAACCATGTCGCCGCATAATGCGTCTCACTCACTTTAAAGAACGGCGCTCGACGTTCCATGTCAATCCTCATTGCATATTCACTCCGCAAAGCGAAAGCATCCCCTTTTGGAGGATTTAATAAATCAGGAGGCGTGCCGGGAATTGCATACAACTTTTGATCTTCTAAATCCATAGATGGCATTGAGCTTAGTAATCCCCATGTATAAGGATGTTGTGGATTATAGAAGATTTCATCCACCGTACCAATTTCGACAATGCGACCACCATACATAACAGCTACTCGATCGGCTACGTTTGCTACTACTCCAAGGTCATGCGTGATAAATATGATAGACGTATCGGTCTTTTTCTGGATGTCTTTCATCAGCTCGAGAATCTGTGCTTGTATTGTTACATCTAGAGCTGTTGTCGGCTCATCTGCAATTAATATTTTAGGATTACATGCAAGCGCAATTGCAATTACGATTCGCTGACGCTGTCCACCAGAAAATTGGTGAGGGTACATCTTGTAACGATTTTCCGCATTCGGTATACCTACCAAATTCAATAGTTCAATTGTCTTCTTGCGTGCCTCCGACTTGTTCAGCTTTTGGTGTTTCAAGATTGGCTCCATGATTTGTCTCCCAATCGTCATAGTTGGGTTTAGAGAAGTCATCGGATCCTGGAAAATCATTGAAATATCTTTCCCGCGAATCTTTTGCATGTTTTTTTCAGGAATTTTTGTTAGATCTTTTCCCTCAAATAAAATTTCACCGTTTTTATATTCAGCACTTGATTCAGGAAGGAGTCGCATAATAGATTTCGTCGTTACGGATTTACCTGAACCCGACTCACCTACGATAGCGAGTGTCTCTCCTTTGTGTAAATCAAAATTCACGCCACGGATTGCTTTCACTTCACCTGCAAATGTGTGGAAGGAAAGCTCGAGGTCTTTTACTTCTAATATTTTTGTCAACTTGCTCTCCTCCTCTTAATCTTTCATTTTAGGATCTAGTGCATCGCGTAGCCCGTCACCTATCAAGTTAAATGCAATCATAAGAACACTGATGACAATGGCTGGGAACAATAGTACGTATGGCTGATTCTCCATCACTTTGTATCCGTCATTGATTAATGTACCCAATGAAGCAGCTGGTGGCTGAAGTCCGATTCCGATAAAGCTTAAGAACGCTTCAAAGAAAATCGCATTTGGAATCGTAAACATCGTATTAATGATAATAATCCCAAGCATGTTTGGCAATAAATGCTTCGTAATGATCTTTCCATCCTTGGCGCCTAGCGTACGTGAAGCCAATACGAATTCCTGTGATTTATATTTTAACGTCTGAGCACGTACAATACGCGACATCCCTATCCAACCCGTTATGGTGATCGCGACAATGATGGCGGTTATTCCAGGGTCCATAATCATGATCATCAAAATAACGACAATCAATGTAGGAATACCGATCAAGATCTCAACAATCCGTTGCATAATATCGTCTGTCCGGCCACCGAAGTATCCGGAGATTCCTCCATATGCAACACCTATAACCATATCAATGGCTGCGGCTACGAATGCGATAAATAAAGATACACGTGTTCCTTCCCATAGTCGTGTAAATAAGTCACGACCGAGACCATCCGTACCGAACCAATAGTATTCATCCACTTTTTTCATTTCGTATAAATCGACTTTCTTCCCTGCCAACTTACCATCCCCATCAAAAAATCCTGTAGCTTCAATTCCAGGTATTTTCGGCGGTAAATTTGCATGCCGTAAGTTTTGCGTGTCACCCGCATGTCCATTTAAGTGTGGACCGATGAGTGCCATGAGTATAACCAATAAAAGAACGACCATACTGACAATAGCTGCTTTATTTTTGCGGAGACCCAACCAGGCATCTTGCCAGAAACTCAAACTCGGTTTCTCTATACGTTCGGAATGATGCGCGTCGATTGTCACTCGCTCAAAATCTTCTGGCGTTAGTTTTTCTTGTTCATTTTCATTGCGCATTATCCCTTACCTCCAGACACGCGGATACGTGGGTCGATAACCCCGTATAAAATATCCACAATAAAAATAACTACAATAAGGAAAGCCGAGAACATTAATGTCGTACCCATAATCGTGGCATGGTCATTCGTCATGATAGACGATACGAATTGCTCACCAATTCCTGGAATCGCAAAAATTTGTTCTACAACAAGTGAACCTGTTACCAAACCAGCTGCAAGTGGTCCGAGAACTGTGATTAAAGGTATTAATGCGTTTCGGAATGCATGTTTGAAAGCAATTTCAAAACCATTAGCACCTTTCGCTTTAGCCAAAACAATATAATCTGAATTCAATACTTCTATCATCTCAGTCCGTATAAAGCGTGCGGATAGGGCGAGTGGCCCCATAGCGAGTGCAAGCGATGGCAGGACACTAGATTTCCAGCCGTCATTCCACAAGCCGACCGGTAATAGATGCCACTCTGAAGCAATCCAATATTGTAGCAATGATGCAAATACAAAGGACGGAATGGAAATACCGAGTATAGCCAAGAAAGTGCTTCCGTAATCCCAAAATGTATTATGCTTTAATGCTGCAAGCATACCAAGCAGGATTCCGACAATCGTCCCAAAGACCATCGCTTGCGCTCCCAAGATTAAAGAAGGTTTCAATCTTTTAGCCAATAAATCGTTAACACTTTTCCCTTTAAATACGAAAGATGTTCCCAAATCACCTTTTGCCAAGTTTTTCATATAGATTGCATATTGCACAGGCTTAGGCTTATCGATTCCATACTTCTTTTCAACAATCGCTTTTTGTGTATCATTCAATTTGTTGTAAGAAGCGATCGGTGAACCTGGCAAAGTTTGCATGAGGAAAAAAGAGGCCGTTGCAATTAAAATCAGCGTTATGAACATATAGACTATGCGTTTTCCAATATACTTAACCACGGTACGTTACACCTCCAAAAGAGTTTCTAACTTGTTTTGCAAGTAACCACTTGACATTTTTCGACAATAAATTAAATATTGCAACTATTTACTGTTACTAAAAAGAGAGTATATGGATATCTCCCCCATATACTCTCCCCTATTAAACTCAACTCTTTACTACGTTACACTTACTTACCTGACATATATGCCCACTTAAAGCTATAGTCTGCGCCAAATGGATGATCTACTAAGCCTTTAAAGTGAGGCTTATGCAAGAAGATCAAACCACGTTGATAAATTGGTGCAATTGCAGCGTCTTCATCAAGTAGAATCTTCTCAGCTTTTGCGAATGCTTCATAGCGTTCTTCCGGCTTAAGAGCTAGTTCGCCTTTTGAATCTTCAATCAATTTATCGTACTCAGGATTAGAGTAAGACATTAAGTTATTCGTACCATCTGTTACAAATAGATCCAAGAATGAAATTGGATCTTGGAAGTCTGGTCCCCAACCTGAAACTTGAATATCATAGTCCTGGTTGCCATCCAAATCCAAACGTACAGAGAATGGTACTTCTTTCAAAGAAATTGAAAGTCCTTCAAGGTTACCTTCTAATTGAGACTTGAAGTACTCGTCCATTTTCTTAGAAAGCTCTGTGTCTCCACCAAGAATTTCAAGATCTAGAGATTCAACACCTAGTTCTTCAAGTCCTTTTTTCCAGTGATCTTGTGCTTCTTCTACGTTGTACTCTAAATGATTACCGCTCAACTCGCGGAAATCTTTTTCGTTTTCATCAAATGCAAAGTTTGTTGGTACTAGGAAGTTTGCAGCTAATGAACCGTTCGCTAGTACTACATCTACCATATCTTCCTTTTCGAAAGATTTAGCAATGGCTTTACGGATGTTCTCATTAGCAAGTGGTGTTTCTTTACCATCACGCTCTTGGTTAAACTTAAAATAGAATACAGACGTTTCTGGTTGAATAACAGCTTCTTCATCATCACGGTACTGCATAGCTAGGTCACCGGAAACTCCAGCACGATCCAACTTGCCATCTTGATAAAGTTTAATTGCTGTTGCAGAGTCTTTAACAACGTTTACATTAATTTCAGTAAGCTTAACGTTTTCTGCATCCCAATAATTTTCATTCTTAACATAAGTCCAGCTGTCACCAGTTCCATCCCATTTAGTTAAAACGAATGGTCCGTTTGAAAGAAGGTTGTCAGAATTTGTTGCAAATGCATCTCCCTTAGAAGCTACGAACTCTTCTTTAAGTGGATAGAAAGTTCCGAATGACATAAGTGACAAGAAGTATGGTACTGGACGCTCAAGTTTTACTTCAAACGTTTTCTCGTCTATAGCTTTAACACCAAGCTCAGATACTTCCATTTTTTCTTCAGAGATTGCTGTAGCATTTTCCACTACACCAGACATCATGAATGGTCCGTAAGGTGAACCAGTAGCGGGATCAATTGCACGCTGCCAAGCATAAACGAAATCGTCAGCTGTAACAGGAGTTTCATCAGCCCACATTGCATCGCGAAGTTTGAATGTATAAGTCAATCCATCTTCACTAACTTCTGCTTCTTCAGCAGCCATTGCAGGTTCTGCAATGTTTTCTTGATTTAAACGGTATAAACCTTCGTTGATGTTATTTAATACATTGAATCCAACCGCATCTTCTACGATTGATGAGTCAACTGATGGAATAGCAGCAGATTCAGCTAAGTGCAATACTTGCTCAGCATCTGGCTCTCCTTCTTCATCTTTAGCATGCTGCTTTTCTTCTGGTTCTTCAGTTGCAGCATCCTTATCCTTGTCGTCCCCGTCTGCTGCTGGCTTGTCTTCATCTTTCGAACCGCCACATGCAGCTAAGAACATACTTAGCACTAATGTTAGTGCCATCAATAAAAGCCACTTATTACTCTTCAAATTGTTGACCTCCCCTTTGGTATTTTTGAAGTACTAGCTTGTTCATTATACAAGAAAAACTTATAGATGTAAACGCTAACATTTATATTATCTTAATTTTAAACTATTGTCGAAGATTCTACACATTCTGACTCCTATCTTGTATGATAGACAGTGGTTACAAATTTTATAATTGAAAAGAAGGATTTCTATGAAACGTAATAGTATTGTATTTCTCATATCCCAATTAGTAATTGTTATTTCTGTCTATTCAGTATACGGTAAAATCTCACTACTCGGCTATATTAACGCTTCCTTTTTCGTTAGTGGATTCCTGTTATTTATTGGTGGGGTTGTGTTTGTTGTCCGGACTGGCTCCTTTGACTTCTTCATGAAGAGCTCGCGTAAAGTGTTTGCTAGAAAGGGTCAAAGGGAGGTAATTGAATCTATGCGTGCTCCATCCGAAGTACTATCTGCGAGTCCTGCTTGGTTTTTCATCGCAGGTATACCCACCTTCATTCTAATGATTGTTGCGCTAGGTTTATACTATCTATAAAAAAATCTCGGCACTTCCTAAAAAGGAAATGCCGAGATTTTTAATTTACTGATATATTTTTTCAGAGGATCTTGAGTCTTTCCTTCTTACCACTTTGGATTACCGTGATTATTTACGATCTTCTACCTCGAGCTTACTACCATCATTGAATTTGATTTCTACTTCGAATTTTTCATAATCCGCTTGAAGGTTAAAAGCTTTTAGTATGCTATCAATTGTTTCTTGTTGTGAGCTGTCTTTTGTCACATCTAGATTTTTAACTTTTGAATAGACATCATCAAATGCTTCCTGACCTTTCAAATAGATTTCATTTAGCTCATCTTCTACTTTTGCTTTAATGGGTTCATTTTCATCTTGTTCAATTTCTGCTTCATACTCTTTGTCTTTTCCGTATGAAACGTCTAATTCGATTTCTTTAAATGAAAGCTTGTCCATTTCGGCTTGCATATCTCCCGTCGCCGAGTTAGCAGAGGAATCTGTTGTAGCATCTGGTACAGCTTCACTTGCGTTTTGATTCGTATCATCAGTAGCCGGCTCTAACGGCTGCTCCACCGGTGGATTCGTTTCAGTAGAATTTTCTTTTTGATCATCGGTTGCATTCGTTCCACACCCTGCCAATGCAAGCGCCATGACTGATACTCCTGTTATTATTAGTCTTTTCATAAAAATGTTCCTCCTAAATAGTCGTATTACTTTTATTGTTACCCTTTTTGCTACTTTCTAATCGGTTAGTTTTATTTAATGAAGGGTATGTTGGTTAGTAAAGGAGTGTTTTCAAATGAATAATCAGAATCCCTTAACTGCTAAAGAAGCAATTGACTCCATTGAATCTGCGTTACATACGGAAAGTACTTTACGCCGTGCGCACGCGACTGGTGTTGCATTTGATGCAACTTTCCAACCAACCGGGGCTGCAATACCTTGGTCAACAGCTGCTCATCTACAGCAAACGGAAGTTTCTGCTGTTGTACGATTTTCTCACAGTTCTACGAGTTCAAAACCAAATGAGCGATTGAATCCAGTTAAAGGTATGGCCGTGCGTTTCCAATTAGCTGATGGTACATTTACCAATCTGACTATGGTCAATGTACCGATCTTCATCAGTAAAACTCCTGAAGCCTTTATTCGTCTAATACAAGCATTTGATTCAAGCAGTACATGGTCACAACGTATAGATGCACTGATCCATGATACAGAGCACAAAGCATTTGCCTCTATTTTAAAAGAACTAAAACCATTCCGTAATTTCGAGTCCCTTCATTACTATTCTATCCATGCGTACTTTTTGAAGAACGATGATTTAGAGAGACAAGCTGTCCGATTTGAATGGCAACCCCTGCCCCAAAATGACTTGGATACTGCCAGCAAATCTATGGAAAATGAACTCATTCAAAGAGTTCAACAAGGACATCCTGTACGTTTTCGATTACTTATGCAATTAGCTGAACAAGGCGATGTAACGAGTGATCCCACTATCGCCTGGCCTAATGACCGAAAGAAAATAGAAGCTGGGATTCTCACACTGAACTCTCTTCGTTCAGATAACGCAGAATCCTTAGTCTTTGATCCAACAGTTACTATAGAAGGAATAGAGTGCAGTGATGATCCGGTATTACTATTCCGCTCCGCTGCGTACGAAGAATCCGCCAAGCGACGGGGAGTTAATAAGGACGATTAACAAATCTTTAGAAAACCTAGAGTGCGCTGTAATAATACTGCATTCCTTTTTACTATTTTCACTAAATAAATTACATTATAAGGGTTAGCACATTTAATTTCTGAAAGTCAGGAAAGTCTATAATCATTTAGAAACTCAAGTTCTTTCTTTGTCACCATTACCAAGTCATAATAAACTTGATTTTTTCGTTATATTTTTGTTAAACTATTAGCGTGTCAATTCAATGGACTAACCAAATTCACCAACCGATATGAATAAGAACGTGCTGGCTTGAACGGCAGAAGGGGTTGACTACTTACTATAAGGAGCTGATGTGTATGACAACAGAAGAAGAAAAAGTACTGGACATTATGGATGAAGATGAAACGGAAAAGGATTACTCCCTAGACCGTGTACCTTTAGAAGACCGTACTAAAAGTTGGCTGAGCATTACGAACATCACGTTCGGAATCGCAACTGCCATCTTTTATTTTCAAATGGGTAGTGTCATGGCGTTGCAATTCGGTGCACCAAACGCTATCGTATCAGCCATTTACGCCATCATTGTAGCTGGTTTGCTTGGTACCGTAATTGCGTACTTATCCGCTAAATCCGGCATGAACGTGAACCTCTTATCACGTGGTGGCGGATTTGGCTATATCGGCTCATCGCTAACGTCATTAATTTACGCTTCGAACTTCATTATGTATTGTGCGTTTGAAGGATTAATTCTAGTATCAGCTGTACACTATTTTACGCCTGACTTTCCTAAGTGGATTTTAATTGTTATTTTCGGAACGCTTGTTATTCCACTTAACTGGTTTGGAATCGAGCAACTGGATAAACTTCAAAAATGGTCCATGCCTGTATTTATGGTATTCCTAGTTGCAGCCATTGTTGTATCGTTCATCAAACCGGCTGTTTATACAGGTTCTGTGTTCTCCTATATGCCCGCAGGTGTCGAGTTCGGAGGTACTGCATTATTGTTCTGTATCGGGATGCACAATGGAATTATGGGATTGACTGCCTTACTCGCTTCAGATTATGCTCGTTTCTTAAAACCATCTGATCGAAAGTTTGGTTCTATTGCAATCGGCTTCATTCCACAGATTTTTTGTTACGGTGTAATGGGTGGACTTGGTATTTGGTTCGGTGTGCGATTCTTGGAGAAAGATCCAGGCGTATACATCGTGTTATTACTAGGCATCGGTGGTGCATTGTTTACGATGCTGACACAGTTGCGAATTAACGTAACCAATATCTATAGTAGCTCCCTATCGCTATCGAATTTCTTTGAGAATGTATTCCGTTTCACTCCTGGGCGTAGATTCTGGGTAGTGATCTCGGCTATAAGTGCTATCTTATTGATGCTCGGTGGAATCGTGGATCATCTAGATACAGTCATGACATTCCAAGGTGTGTTTCTATTTTCGTGGGCTGCTATTCTTGTAACGGATGCACTGGTTGTCAAGAAGTGGCTGAAGATAGGTCCTACTTATTATGTTTCAAGACAGGAATACTTGTATAAATGGAATCCTGTTGGTGTCGCTTCGTTACTAATAGCAAGTACATTTGGAGCGATCGCAGCTTCTGGTTATCTGGGTATATTCCTACAATCTACAGCCGCATTTATCGCCGCTATACTAGCTTCTATATTGACAGTAGTAATCGCTATGTATACAAAAGGTAAATACTATTTAGTACGCGAACCAAATGATATTACTGCAGATGATAGACTAGGGTAATAACTATAGTAATCCCTTAGAAATGTCAAAAACACCTGAAAGATCGTAAAAGTCGATCCTTCAGGTGTTTTCTATTCACTATCTTCAGATAATCCCCTACGTTGAATGCTTCCCCACTCACGTTTACCACGCAGTGCACGTATAATTCCTTCAGCGCGCCAAACGAGAGTTAATGGACGATACCAAAATACTTCAGTCAGCGATAGCATTACGAGACGGAATAGATCTTCTACTTTTGGATACGTGTTACGGCTCCATGCTTCCAATAATACTGATGCCATCGAAAACAAAGATCCATATAGAATAAATAATAATCCTAAAATGCCCGCGAAGATCATATACACCTCTCCCATGAATAGAGAAAGCACAATGTACGCATAGCCAGCTAATTCAATTAATGGCCCAAGCAATTCAATGAATAAGAAATATGGAATCGATATCATGCCTACTGAACCATACTTCGGATTGAACACCATTTTTTTATGTAACCAAAGACTTTCAGCCAGTCCTTGATGCCAACGTCGACGCTGTGTGCGTAGATCCTTAAAGTTATCAGGAGCTTCCGTCCAACAAACAGGATCTGGTGTAAAGACGATTTCTTTATCCTCTTTACGATCCGATATTTCCTCATGGAGCTTAACGACAAGTTCCATGTCCTCGCCTACTGTATTCTTGGCGTAACCACCTACTTGTAACACCCATTTTTTCGAAAAGACACTGAATGCACCCGATATGATTAATACTAGATTATATTTACTAAGCGCCATACGACCCATTAGAAACGCACGCATATACTCCACAATTTGCATCATCACAATAGTCGAGCCCGGTAAGCCTTCTTTGACAACTTGCCCCATCTGAATTTCATAGCCATTGGCAATCCGTACGTTACCGCCTGTCGCAATTACTTCTTTATTAGACTCCATGATAGGTTTCATTACGCGTAATAGTGATGTGCGATCCAATATTGAATCTCCATCAATTGAACAGAAATATGGATACTTTGACACATTGATTCCTACATTTAACGCATCTGCTTTTCCCCCATTCACTTTCGTAATCAAAAGTAAATTGGGGTGCATATCGGATTGATAGATCGTTTCGATCGGCTGTGTCTCAATTTGCTGATTCACTACTTTTCGAATGGGCCTCATATTGAAATGCTCGATCACGATATCTTCCGTGTTATCAGTAGATCCATCATTAACTACAAGTATCTCAAATTCAGGATACTGCAATGCCAACAACGAATAAATATTACCAAGCACACCCTCTTGCTCATTATAAGCAGGGACGATTACGGTCACAGGCTGTGTGTATATGAAATCTACTGCCCCTTCATCCGATAAATCCTTCTGTAACTTTCGTTCTTTTCCTAACTGATTGAATGCAATGATCAACATCGACGTATACGAGAAAATAACAGCCAACATATATACAAGTAATATATAGCCAACAAACGCAAAAAACGAGGAAGTAATTTCAGGTAAGTTCATCTCATTACTCCTTTCCAAACATCTCTTCAGCTACATCCACCGCGAACTCATCAGATGACGTAGTAATGACAGAATAAAGTGCTTGTTGACCATTTTTTAATGATTTCATCGACTTTGCGGCCTGCGCGCGAACTGGATAAGTAGAATCCTTTATCAAGTGTTTGAGTACAGGCAACGCTTCTTCCGTCGGTGCAGAACGAAAAATCTTGGCTGTCATCAAACGTTCTTCCCAAACATCTGAATACGAGAACCCTTCATATAATTTGAGAGCATCTGCCACTTCCAGTTCAGCTATACTCTTTAACGCACGGATACGTAATTCTTGTGCTGGGCTATCTAGACATTCATGTAACAACGGGAGCCAATCGAGATAGTGACGCACACCTACAATCTCAATCAACGTCAATTTCAACATGTCAGGTAATACGGTAAAATCTTCAGCAAGTAAACTAATTTGGGTCTCATCTAATTCCAACAATAATTTTTTATAATCAAACTCACCTAGCGTAACTTTGGGATGGATGAAATGTGCAACAAAATCAGTACGAGAAAACTTTATAATAATCTCATAAAGTAATAGATATTCTGCTTTTGGATAGACTTTCTTTTTCCTCAATATCTTAGAAACCGGTTCAAGCATAAATGTTAAATTGTATAAGCTTATTTTATTGAGCGTATTGATACGCACCCCGCTACTCCGACTAGAGAGGTCCTTATTATAATAATCACTCATATATAACGCTGCAAAAGCATTGATTCTCTCGTTAATTTCATCCGAAGTAAAGTGGTAGCTCAAACGAAAGAACAACTCATCAATCGCTTTGAGTTCTAAAGATCCGTTAGGCTTAAGGTCTTCAATCCGCATACCTTCTCCGAGTAAATATTCATACCAGTCGCCTTTACGATCTTCGATATATTCTTTGATTTTCTTCTTACTTTTCACTTCTTCCATTCTATAAAATACGAGTAAAAAGAACATAGAGAAAAGTAAGACTAGCAACACCATGATGACTAGTAGCAATGAGACTAATAACTTATCCATAATAAATCCGATTCAACACTTTCTTAATTTGTGATTCAAATAAATGCGGATTAAATGGTTTCGTTATATAGTCATCTACACCATTTTCATAAGCGAAAATCATTTCCGCTTCACTCTTTCGCTTCGTCATCATAAATACATGGTATTTCTGCGCATTCGGTAATTCACGTAGTGTGTATAGAACTTCTAAACCGTTTTTTCTCGGAAGAATGTCATTCACTATAACTAAATGAGTGTGCGATGATTGGTACCAGTCAGATTCAATAAAGTATTGGCCGTCATGAAACACTCGAATATCAAGATCAAGTTGTTTTATGTAAACGCGCTCCACTAGTTTCTGTATAACCATCGTGACAATGGGATCTTCGTCAATAATACTCACTCGTACACATTGCCTTTCTAATTTTCTAAATGTGCGATCCTTTACATAAGGTGTATTCCCTGGTAATTGTAATGCACGGTTTACCGAATCATTGCCTACTTGTAATATTTCTTCAAGCGTTGCATCTCCATTACGAATTTCAATTACTGAAACGCCTACTCGATACGAACGAGTTGTTTCTGTTCCGCGTAATCTATCAATAAATACATCTGCCTCCTCTTCTCCGGTATTAGCCATTAAAATTACGTCCGGTTCACCTGTCGGAAAATTGAACAATAAATCAGAGTTACGAATTTGCTCGAGGAGAATCTCCTTAATTTCAGGACTTTCAGGACTTTTGACAAAGACTACGGTGAATACTTGTCGAAAGCGTTTCGTATTCGCCATTTGCCAATAAAAGAGTTGACGAAAGAGTGAAGCATCCAACATATTCAGTTCACTATTTTGGGTTTTCATACACATTACACCTTTCTTCAGCTAATTTATTGTTAGAATTTCTTCACGCAAGTCTTCAAGAATCTGCCGAACATCAGTCATGATGTGATCGTATTCACTGTCATGCCCCAATAATTGAAGTTTTTGTATCCCATGTTCAACAAAACTTCATCGTAATATGCTTAAATGACCGTCAGAATGCTCTACAAGAAAAACCACCTAGGGTTTTATTCTCCAATCTCTTCACCGTTCTTCCTATCATAGGTTTCATCCAAAATCTCTTCCATCATCGGGAAGTAAGTCAACCAGTAGAAAGCTGATACATCTTTGGCAAAGTATTTATATACATTGTGTATCCCTTGCCATTTAACAATTGGATTTTTATCAAAGTCTGCATAATCTCCTGCAAAGTAATACGTATTTTCCTGTCGTTGATGTAATACTGCGGGGAATGTTTCAGGTATGCCAGCCTCTAGTAATACACTGCGCCCCTTTTCAGTTAAGTCAAATTCATAGGTTGCCAATATATTCGTTTGTTCAAACGGCTCTACTACATCAAACCAATAAAGATAATCAGATGAATTCACTTTAGGGAATTTCTCTTTTCCATCCTTCGTTAGTTCAAAATGGGCAGCACTTTTATTTTCCTGTCCATCCAACACAATCACTTTCCCAGACGTGTGGACAAACGCAAGACCCGCACCCGCAAACAACCACTCACTATTCATCTGTTCCCTATACCCTTCAACAAGCCATTGAGGTATTTCTTCATTCGCCAAATCAGTGAAATAGCGACCGATCCAACCTGTCCACGTAATGCCCAGATTTTTTTGCATGATCATGCTCATTTCCCCACTCGTAGGTGATGCAAAGCTATTAAATTCTGCAATCAATGTCGTATTCTCATCTTTACTAGCCATTAATTCGTTCCACTCTAGCAGTTCCATTCCCCCGTATAAAAGTTCAGAACGAGAACCATCAGGTTTATTCTTCAAATCATCACTAAATACACCATACGTATCCGCTACATAAATCATATCGAGTGGTCGAGCGATGAACGGTTCCATAGCTACTTGATCGTAAGGATCAAACCCATAATAATCGAGACCCAAGTCATAAAGCTCACCATCTGGCCGTATAATTTTCTTTCCATTCAATATATGAAATAAACCATTATGCTCACGATAATCTTTTTTTGCAACTGATTTATCTATTACTGCTATATCCATGATTTTCTCTTCTTTAAGAGTCCAATAAATTCTTGGTGACAACACTAGTAGGATCAACAATATGACTATGGTTATTTTTTTCACGAATGACGTCTCTCCCTTACTCCTGTCGATTACCATCTAAATATCCAAATTATAGTATCACTATACCATCTATTATTCTTTCAAACAATTAGTATATATATTTTTTTAGTCTAAATATACTAGTTTTTATGACTAATGTTAGTGTATAATTTTCTAGTAGGTCTTAGTTATTATTAAATCCTATTGGTTCTTACATGATTGAAGAAAGGTGACAACTATGTCAACAAAAGCACGATTAATTTGGATGGCGGCGATTTTATTGGTTCTTTCTAACTTCGTATGGTTAAAGCCCATGTTAACTATGCGCACGGATCAACCAAAAGCCACTTGGTTGTGGCATACATCCCAAATAGTAGATCAATCCGATTCACTCATTAACTTTCTAGATAAAAAGAACGTATCTACGCTATATCTGCAAGTCAATGCAGATATACCCGATGATGCATATCAACAATTTATTAAACAAGCTAGTGAACAGAATATTGAAGTACACGCCCTTGACGGTGCACCCCATTGGGCAACTGACCAATATTCTGTACAAAGCTTCTTCCGTTGGATTGAAAAGTATCAAGCGGTTTCAGAAAAAAATGAACAATTCGCGGGTATTCATTTGGACATCGAACCCTATATATTACCTACATGGGATTCAAGTTTACAAAATACTATTGAGAGCTATCAGCAAAACATACGATTTGCTGCTGGGGAATCCGCTCTTCTCGGATTGCACTTTGGAATCGATATACCGTTTTGGTTTGATACAACCTTCTATACAACCAGCATGGGTGAAGGTGTGCTATCCGAATGGCTAATCGACCAATCAGATAGTATAAATGTCATGGCCTACCGGAACAAGGCTAATGGTCGTAACGGAATGATCAGTTTAGCGCAAAGTGAAATAGATTATGCTAGCGCTGCAGGTAAAAAAGCACGCGTGGCAATAGAAACTAGTAAATCTTCTGAAGGTGACTATTTATCTTTCTTTGGTAAGAATAATGCCTACATGGAGAAACAGTTATGGGAAGTAGAGCAATCATTTAATCACTCTGAAGAATTTAACGGAATCGCTGTTCATTCGTTAGAAAGCTGGATGAAACGTAAGTAATGGCAAATATCGAAGAAAAGCCGTCTCATGAAGAGACGGCTTTTCTATATATAACGACATGAATGCTTCAAATTTAAGCTTTGTCATCTTGTTGATAGAATACAGGTGGCACAGATCCAAACACTCTACGGTGATACAACATAGGCTCTTTATCTTTCTCAACTTGGAGATCAACTACTTCACCAATAATGATAGTGTGGTCTCCGGCTTCAATCGTTTGGAACGTCTTACACTCAAACACGCCGAATGCATCTTCGATAATAGGCAAGCCATTATCCGACATTTCCCATTCGCATGTAGAAAAACGATCTTCTACACGGCTCGCAAATGTACTACAAAGCTCTTTTTGATCTCCTGCAAGTACGTGTACTGCAAATTTACCGCCTTCAGTGAATGCTTTAATAGAAGATACTCTATGATCGATAGACCATAAGAGGAGCATTGGATCCAAGGATACAGAGGCAAACGAGTTTACTGTCAGTCCAACTGGTGTACCATCTTCAGTTACTGCAGTAACCACTGTTACACCAGTGGGGTAATTCCCCATAATTTCTTTGAATAAATTCTGTTGTTCTTCTTTTTTCATGAAACATTCTCTCCTTTATAAATAAGCCAATTTCAGTAATAGATCTAGTCCATCACTTTTGTATTAGGCATGTCTACATCCATCATAGCACTTCCATCGCCTTTCTTCAGTTTTCTCATCTTGTTATATAGTTTTTTTAGTTTATGTATCTGTTCAACTATTTGCTATCTTCTTCGCTAAATCGGTTGTCGGTACTAAAGAATCACTTCTAGATTTATATGTTTACAAAACGCAAATGCGGATATTACTAGTATATGAAAGATTATTAAACATCTAGAGGAGGAAGTTTATAATGGATTTAAACAAACTTAAGAAAAATAATTTATTAAAAGTAGGAGCGGCTGCCATCCTTTCTGTCGGTGTCCTCAGTGCTTGCGGAGACGATGACCCAGTTATCGATGAAAATGATGATGTTGAAGTAGATCAGCCTGCAGATGTAACACCAAACGATGATGTAGATGTCAATGAGCCAGAAGATGGTACAACAGATGATGACGTAGATGTGAATGAACCTGCAGATGATACAACAAACGATGACGTAGATATGGAAGAGCCGGAAGTAGATACAGAAACAGATACTGAAGAGAAAAACTAATGAATTGTAATCTATAATACAAACAGAAAAGCCCCCTGAAATCACATAGTGATTTCAGGGGGCTTTCCTTGTTGCATATTTTCCGTGAACTTTGGCGTTTACCATATGCAAAACTCCATATTATGTATAATCTCCACCCTTTCATCACAACATGACAAGTAGTAGTGCATTAGTAAGTTATGAAAGTCCTATACAAGGAGGAGAACCAAGTGACAGAACCTAAACCGCATGAAGATACACAAAAAGGGATTAGTCGTAGAAATTTCATGAAAAATACCGGCTTAGTGGCTGGTGGTCTAGTTGGTGGATCATTATTCGGTGGTCTGCTAACTAACCAGCTACAAAAACCAGGCGCACCTATTAACTCAGAAACAGAAGGAAGTCACCTTTTAGAAGCACGTACATTCTTTAGTAATAGTGAAGACTTTCTTATCCTTTCCGCTGCTACTGAAAGGTTATTTCCTACAGACGATTTAGGCCCAGGCGCTATTGAATTAGGTGTCCCCTACTTTATCGACCGACAGCTTGCTGGCGAATGGGGCATGAATGCAAAAGAATATATGAAAGGGCCATTTTTGCAGATAGGGGCGGTAGATGCATATGAAAGCCAAGCAGACTCGACCCAAGATCAAGGCCCAAATGCTGAAACGCAAGTACCTACACCAGCCTTTAGATATCAGACTCCTATGACAAGAGGAGATATTTTCTTGGAAGGCGTACAAGCATTAGAACAAACCGCTCAGGAGAAATTCGAAACAAACTTCCGGAAGTTGGAGCCGCAACAGCAAGATGAGATTTTACAGATGTTCGACGATGGAAAAGCGAAGATGAACGGTGTCGCTTCTACTACGTTCTTTAATCTATTATTACAAACAACCATTGAAGGTGCTTATGCTGACCCTGTCTATGGCGGGAACCGCAATATGGAAGGCTGGAGGATGAAGGAATTCCCTGGTCCACGTATGAGTTATACAGCGGATATAGAAAAAGAAGACTTCATCGTAATGAAGCCTGAAAGCTTACGAAATTACCAAGGTCACTAAAAACAGGAGGAACTCATATGGCGAAAAAATTAAAAAAGGTAGATGTAGTTGTAGTAGGAAGCGGTTGGGCGGGTGGAGTAGTTTCTGCAGAGCTAGCCAAGGCCGGTTATCAGGTAGTAACGCTTGAACGGGGTAAAAAACAAGATCGACAAGACTATGTAGGAGTTAAAGATGAATTACGTTATACGGATCGGTACGAGATGATGCAAAACTTATCTCCTGAAACGATTACTTCACGCGTGAAAATCGAAGACACCGCTCTCCCTGTCCGGACAAGAGCAGAAATGATGGCTGGGACCGATTTAGGTGGAGGTAGTGTGCACTGGGCAGGTGCTACATACCGCTGGAGAGCTATCGATTTCGAATTACGTTCTAAGACCATTGAACGGTATGGTAAAGAGAAAATACCTGAAGGCATGACGATTCAAGACTGGGGTATTACGTATGATGAAATGGAACCTTATTACGATAAGTGGGAGAAAACCGCTGGAATTTCAGGTGAGCCCGATCCACTTGGTGACAAGCGTTCAAGTGATTACCCTAACCCACCTATGCTAGCATCACCGGCAGTAAAATTATTTAAAGAAACGACAGAGAGAATGGGTTATCATCCCTTCCAAGTTGCTGCCGGTAACTTATCACGAGCGTATACCAATCCAGACGGCGAAAAATTAAATGCTTGTATGTTCTGCTCATATTGTACGATGTACGGCTGTGATTTCACGGCTAAATCAGATCCATTGGCTACAGTTATTCCAACTGCACGCAAAACTGGAAACTGCGAAATCCGGACCAATTCTTTAGTACGTCGTGTTCTGCATAAAGATGGTAAAGCAACCGGGGTTATGTTTACTGATACACGTACAGGAATTGAATATGAACAACCAGCGGACGTTGTCGTATTGGGGGCATTTTCCTTCACTAACAATCGTTTGTTAATGCTCTCTAAAATCGGAACACAGTATGATCCAACAACACGCAAAGGAACAATCGGCCGTAACTTTAATGGACAATTCAATATCACATTCCTTGGAGCTCGAGGGTACTTTGAAAAGAAAAAGTTCAATCTCTACATGGGCGCAGGTGCTCTTGGTGGTACTATGAGTGACTTTGCGGGTGATAACTTTGATCACTCTAATGTAGACTTCATAAACGGCGGCGGTATCGAAATGCGTCAATACGGTGATGGGGCTATTTCTACGAACCACGTCCCAAGCGGCACACCAAAATGGGGACCTGAGTTCAAGAAAAACTCAATCCATTATGCGAATCGTTCGCTAGTCGCATGGTATACACCTGCTGTTATGTCATGGTGGCATAACTACGTAGATTTGGATCCAACATACAAAGATGAATACGGAGATCCCCTATTACGTATAACGAATCGTTACACGGATCACGATCGAAATATGGCGAAATTCGGAATCGAGAAATGTAGTGAAATCATGAAAGAAATGGGTGCCGATATCATTGACGAGGATGAAGTGCCTGAAGAGTTCGATCATATCTATTCAGGTGGTCACTACGCAGGCGGAATTATTATGGGGGCGGATCCTGAAACATCTGCAGTGAATAACTATCTTCAAATGTGGGAGATGGACAACTTATTCGTAGTAGGTGGTTCCGCATTTCCTCAATTCGGTGGACATCATCCGACTTCAACTATTGGCGCATTGGCATATCGGGCAGCAGAAGGTGTAGAGAAGTATTTAAATAATGGCGGTCAGCTTGCAGAAGCGAAGCAAAAGACTTTAAACGCCTAACAAAACATCTGGTTCTATCGTCTATTTATGTACTTATTGAATTCAAATAATCAAAAATCCAGATTCGCAGTGCAACACTGCGAATCTGGATTTTTTATCGTACATTAGAAGCGACAATTCCTAATCGATCACGTTCAATTGCACCCAACTTATACATATGTTGACGGAAACAAGACATGACAAACGCGTGCATGTTGGCTTGTGTAACGTAATAAACAAACCATGGAATGGAAGGGAGATAATCATGAATGGCAATGATTACTTCATTTGACCCCGGAATTTTTCGAAACTCCATTCTGCCACGTTCATTGGAATCAGGATCCATTAATAATCCACCCGTTATATAGTAAAGCGAGCGATCTTTTGTACTACGATCAGCAGAATAACTAAGTTCTAATAGTGTTCGATCGCCTAGGAAACCGATGCGACAGTTTAATTGGTCGTCTACTTCCGTCTTGACCCAAGGATTAAGGAAAGTAGAAAGCCACTTAACGTAATAACGTGCAGTCTCATCAGCTGTCCAGCTATGAGGCAACGCGATTCGTTGTACAGATCGTACATCCTGTTTAAGCGGCCCCATTGGTGATTTCTTTTTCGGTGTTTCTTTTTCTTTCTTTTCTGCTTCAAGCGCTTCTCTTGCCGCTTGAATAAATGGAATTTCACCGTCACTAATACCTTCCATATAATGTTTCGGACTCACAACCATTGGATGTTTTAAGCTTTCCACCAATGGATAGACAATTTCTTTCGGTGTTTGTGTCACCAGACGCAACCAAAGCCTTGATAGACTTAGCGAGAAGAATGGAACATCCAACATTCGTGAAGATTTTCCTGCTACTTCTGCAGTTTTTTCCATCATAACTTTATACGTCATAACCTCGGGACCACCTATATCGATAGATCGTTGCGCAGGTTCAAAGTCTAGTATTAATGAGCTTAATGATTTCATCACATCATCCAGTGCGACCGGCTGTGTATCGGAACGTGTCCATTTAGGTAAAACCATTATAGGAAGCCGTCTAACTAGCTTCGACAAAATCGGAAAAGAAGAACCTTTCGGACCGACAATTAGCCCTGCACGTAATGCAGTGACAGGAACGTTATACGAGCGTAGAATACGTTCCACTTCTAAGCGGCTCTTCAAATGCCGTGATAAATCTTTTTCATCTTCATCTGGAATAATCCCACCCAAATAGACAATCTGCTTAATCCCTTGTTTTTTTGCCGCCTGTGCAAAATTATCTGCCAATATTACATCCATATCTTCGAAAGTTCCTTGAGATAATTTCGCTGATTTCAGCATGGAATGAACGAGATAAACCGCGACATCAGCACCAGCTAAACTCTTCTCCGCATCTTTCATAGAAAATAGATCACAAGAACGCCATTCTATATCTTCCGTATTCTGCCTCTGATCACCATTTCGTGACAGACCAATCACTTTAGCTTTTCCTTTAAGTTTTTTCAATAGATTATTGCCGATATAACCACTTGCGCCAGCTACAGCTACAACCAATTTCCTTTCACCCATACAATCTCACCCTCTCTTGTACGTATACAGTAAAACTACCCATTCCAAGAGTTTTATAAGCCTATATATTTAATTAATACTACTTTTAAGCAGTAGTCTTTGCTTTTTTCATTAAAAGTATTTATAATAAAATGAACGATGAAAACTATATTTGTTTTTAAAGTTTTACTTGATATGTATAAAGATAGGGGTACGATAAATGAAAGCACGTATTATGAAAGCTTTCCTCGAAGAAATTCATGAGAAAAGTATGAAGTTCACAATGGATGATCTAGCGAAAAGACTGGGCATCAGTAAACGAACGTTATACGAAAATTTTTCTTCAAAAACGGAAATTTTAGATGCGATTATTGACTCGACATTACAAGAGTTTGATGAAAAAACCGATATCATCATGAAAGACACTGAACTACAACTTGTAGATAAGATCAAGAAAGTCATTACAGTTATCCCAAAGTATAATGATTTTTATAACTGGCAAATCCTCGATCAGATGAAAAAAACACATCCCGTACAATGGGAACGCGTCCACTCTGCACTTCATGAATGGGATGAACTGCGCGAATTAATTGAACAAGGTATTCATGAAGGTATTATTGCCGATCAAAATGTAGAGTTACTAATGAAATTGATTATAGATGCAACGAACTCCACTCTTGATCGAAAGTTTTTCTACGAAAATCGCATGACCGTAACCGAAGCACTGGATTCTATTGTGGACATCCTGTTGTTTGGATTTATTAAGAAAAGTGACGACTAAAAAACTAATAAAACACTAAAAGTTTTTCTGTTTTACAAAATATGAAAGCGAGATGGAATTATGAGCCTCCACGCATGTGAGGTAACGAATGAAAATTGGCAAGATGTTGCCTATTTATCCGTACACGAAAACCAAAAGAACTTTATTGAAAGCAATTCATTTTCACTAGCACAATCTCAATTTGAACCAGAATGGAAATCCATTGGATTATATGATGGAGAAGAATTAGTCGGCTATGCGATGCATGGACGTGAAGCAGATGGCAATGTATGGCTTGATCGTTTTATGATAGATCAGCATCATCAAGGTAAAGGTTATGCCAGCAGATTTCTTAAACTCCTACTTACCAGAATGGAAGAAAAGTATCAATGCGACAAGATATATTTAAGTATTTATCCAAGTAATAAAGCCGCACAGCATTTATACGAAAAATTCGGTTTTAAGTTAAATGGAAAAATTGATGATGTAGGTGAATTCCCTTGCCTCATCATGGAACTTGATCTTCAAAGGAGTCCTTTGCAATGAATTCATCTTCACCCAAATTCAATCAATTGGATACTGAGCCAGTAGGACGTATCTTTTTACGTTACCTAATACCTTCAACTGTCGGTATGTTACTAATGGCAATCAATATTGTGGCGGACGGCATCATGGTTGGTAATCGATTGGGTGCAGAAGCATTAGCGGGAGTCGGAATTTCGGCTCCCGTTTATACTATCTTTTTTGCTATTTCTTTATGGATTGGTATAGGTGCCGCCACAAAATACTCCATGGCGATGGGTGCCAAAGATATTCAGAAGGCTCGTTCGATTTTCACACATGCGATTCTTTCTATATTCTTTTTCACCGTTATACTAGGCTTGACCGCCTTTATTTTTAGAGATCCGCTAGCGTACGCACTAGGAGCGAATACGACCACTTTCCCTTATGTATCGGAATACTTATTTGTGATTTTACTGTTTGGCTTTATCTTTACTGTAGAGAACACATTTAGTATTTTCGTACGGAACGACGGAGCACCAAATCTTTCAATGGCGGGGCTAATTGTGACTTCTGTCGTGAACATCATCTTGAATTATGTGTTCTTATTCATTTTAGATTACGGCGTTGCCGGTGCTGCAATTGCTACAATTATCGCTTCTTTTTTGGGCATGCTAGTACTGGTCACCCATTTCTTTAAGAAGAATAATAACTTGAAACTGATTCGTTTAAAGTTCAATAAAAAGTTGTTTTTAGCAATCCTATTTGTCGGATTCCCGAGCTTTCTATCTGAGTTAGGGATTTCTTTCTTTACCATTACACATAATATTGCGTTTGAACGGATGGCTGGTACAGAAGGTGTTGCAGCATTCTCTATTTTGAACTATGTGCACAGTGTCATGCTAATGCTATTCTTAGGAATGGGTGGTGCAATTCAGCCACTAATCAGTTATTATCAAGGCTCTGGCAACCGAGAAAGAATGAAGGAAACCGTAAAAAAGGCCACCCTTACTGTAGTCATCGCGGGTGCTGTGTTTTTCCTCGTTGGCCAGTTTGCAGCGGGCCCTATTGTATCGATTTTCGGAGACTTCCCACAAGCCGTCAGAGATTTGGCCACTACCGGAATTAATTTATTCTTCATTGCTTATTTATTCACAGGTACAAACTTCGTGATGATGACGTATTATCAGTCAGTCGGCAATGTACGGATGGCCACTTGGATCACCGCTTCTCGCGAAATTATCATTATGTTGATTTTCTTGATGATCTTACCACGCTTCTTTGGGCTAAATGGTATTTGGCTATCTATCCCTGCGTCTGAGTTTATTGTATTTGTTGGAGTATATTTATATCAACGAAACGCGACTCGTCATTCGCTGAGTGGGTAACATGATTACAGACAAAAGTTATAGTGCAGATCCTATATGGATACTGCGCTATTTTGTTCCTTTCATAAATAATAGTGATATACTGAAAGAGCAACTGAATATCGTGTTAGAGATAGGTGCGTTTATTTTTCTTAAACGCTTAAAAGGGAAATCGGTGAAAAACCGATGCTGTCCCGCAACTGTGAGTTGGAGTATAATTCGTTACCACTGTTTCACCGCAAGGGAAATGGGAAGGTGAATTATACGTTGAAGACGAGCCAGGAGACCTGCCTAGATCAGTACACACCAATACCCTACGCGGATAGGAGGTGTCAAGTGCGGCTTATGAACAATCATACACAAGCCGACGTACGAAAAAACGGGATCAGGACATTCATTAGGTGGCTTCGATACAGCTTCTATCGATCCACTATATATGAATATCCGACTGAACCGTTTAATTCGTCATGGCTTCCCACTTAACATCCTTCCAGGTATTTACCGGACGGATGTTTTTTCATGTCAACGAACCAATACAAAACACGATGAGGAGAATGAACTATGCACAATCAAACAATTGATGACTTTACAAACTTATTAAAGGATACACTGATGTCGGATCGAGTAAGCACTCACTCTACCCCCCTTCCCATACTAGTAAAAGATGTAAAGAAACAAATATCCGAAGATTCCACTAATAACTCTGCAGAAAAAGCTAGACAATTGGCTAATTTAGATAAAGCATATCAAATCGTAGTAGCTGAATTAGTAGGTAGTAACTAATTTATAGTAAAACACCCCTGACTTTGATTTGTGTCAGGGGTGTTCTTGTGTTATAGAGATTCTTTAATGACACGCTTATAATTCAATACGGAAAGCAAACCAAATATAGAATAAAGTGCTGTGTAGATGAACATCACAATAATCGTTGGTGTCAGCATTTCAGTACCAAATAAGAACCAGCCGGATTTCACAGCAAAATAGCTGTGAAAAAGACCGACGATTAATGGAATACCGAAGTTAAATAGCTGTTTTCGTTGAACCCCTTTAAGTAAATCTGTCTGTGTAAAGCCGAGTTTACGAAGAATGGTGTAGTTGGATTTTTCATCTTCACTTTCATCCATCTGTTTAAAGTATAGTATGCACCCAGACGTTACAAGGAAAGCGAGGCCAAGGAACCCGACGATGAACATGATCATGCCCGCAGCTTGCATTTGTTCAATTCTTTCTTCAACCTTCGATTCATGCCCTGCCCAGTCGTTTATCCCCAATTCATTAAATAATTCATTTGCTTTTTCCACATCATTTTCATTGTCAATATCCACCCCATGATACTCTGTAAATTCGGATGTAATAGAAGGATCTTTGTCTTTATTCATTACCTGGAATACTTGATCATCCACTACCGCGACAACGAAAGCATAGGTCACACGCGTTGGGAGAACTGCTACCCTTTCCGTCCCTTTTAGTGTCAGATCATACAAATGCTCTTTACCTTGAAATTCGACTTGCTGATTCGCTTGGAATTTCATGAAGTTTTCCGTCAAACTATCGGAGTTGACGAAGAGCACTTCCTGTTCTGCTACGTCTATCTCCGACAATCCTTCATCACTAATGACGATCATTTCTGTATCGGTATAACTCACATCTGGACTATCCCCAACCGGAATAGATAGAACTCTCGATAAATCAACAGGTGTAGTCAATAGATCAATAGCTGTCTCTGTAAAGACGATGCCTTTACTTTCAAGTGCCTGTGTAAACTCCATTGCACGTGTTTTATCAGGAATGGTAAAGTCAGCAGGAATAGTTCGCTCTACTGATTTCTCTACTGAATAATACGAGATATAACTTAACGAAAGTAATGCTATAGATAGCGCAGATAAAGATGTAATAATCATTAATAGAAAAGAATTCGATTTCATTCGAAACATAATCGAAGAGAGCGATAGTACGTCGTTAACGTTCAAATATCCTCCTTTACGATTACGAATCAGGTTAAAGATAAAGCTGACCGATCCTTTATAAAATAAATACGTTCCTACAATCACAGAAGCGAGTATGACAATCATCACTAGAAATAGCTGATTCACGAGGAACACACTACTAAATAATCGGGCTGATAAATAATAGCCAACTATTATGAGGAGAATACCGAACACACCGATGACCGCTTGAAATACTGTCATCTTTTTCACTCGCTGCTGCGTCACAGTAGTCACACGGAACAAAGACAATATACTTTGTCGTTTAATAAATATCGCATTCATAATCAAAATCAATACAAAGATTGCCGCAAATACGACCAATGTCTGAAATAATGCCTCTGAAGAGAAACGCAAAGTCGCAACATCCATTACACCAGTGACCTTAAATAGAATCAGCATGAGTAATCGGGACATTGAAAACCCTAAAAATATCCCTACAACGAGAGAACCGATGTATAACACAAAATTCTCGACACTTAAAATACGAAAAACAGTTCCTTTCGTCATCCCGATCAATTGGAATAATCCAATTTCCTTACTGCGGCGTTTAATGAATAGATTGTTAGCATATAGCAAAAATACAGATACGATAACAATCAAAAAAACTGAACCTGATTTAATTGCTGCAGCACCTTTCACTCCTCCAGTTGCATCGTCCAATGCTGGATCAAACTGCAAAGTTACGAATGAAAAGTACAAGCCTACGCTAAAAACCAAAGCAAAGATATACACATAATAATGCTTTAGATTTTTCTTGATATTGCGGAAGATTAACTGGTTAAGCGTCATATTGCACACCACCCAGAACACCTTGTGTTTTGATAATATCATTGAAAAATTCGTTTCGTGTTTGGGCTCCTTTATTCAGTTGCGTATAAATTTGTCCGTCTTTGATAAACACGACACGCTCACTAAAGCTTGCGGCAAGTGGGTCATGAGTGACCATCACAATAGAGGCATTTCGCTTCGTGTTGAGATCACTTAGTTTGTTTAACAAATCAGATGCCGCCTTTGAATCAAGAGCGCCTGTTGGTTCATCCGCAAAAATGATGCTTGGATCATGAATAAATGCTCGGGCAGCAGATGTCCTTTGCTTTTGTCCACCTGATATTTCGTTCGGATATTTCGTAGCAATTTCTGAAATCCCTAATTCTTCTGCCACAGCAAGAAACTTTTCATTGGCTAGTTTTCTAGAAACTTTCTGCACCGATAAGGGAAGCAGTATGTTTTCTTTTACTGTTAACGTATCGAGTAGGTTATAGTCCTGAAAGATAAAGCCTAGATGCCGTTTTCGAAATTCGGCCATTTGCTTTTCTTTCATGTCGTTGAGGTTCTGCCCTTCTATACTGATTGTTCCCTGGCTAACGCGATCAATGGATGAAAGAACGTTCAGCAGAGTCGTTTTCCCCGAACCCGATGCTCCCATGATACTAACGAATTCACCTTTTTCTACTTCAAGATTTAACGCACGTAATACTTCCTGTTTATTGAATTTATTGCCGTATGTTTTATAGATTTTCGTTGCTTGTAAAATAACCATATTTATCACTCCTTGTTTATTCTATTTTAATCAATGTACGGATTTTTCTCCTGCCTTTAATATGACAAGTAGAAAAAGCATGTGACGATACTGTCACATGCTTTTACAAACGCGCTATACGAATCATTTCGTTTTCTTTTGCAAAGATCAAAGAGAACCGCGTAGTTTCTCCTACTGTTGACTCTACTTTAATCTTAATCAAGAGAGATTCCGCAACTTGTTTTGCTAAGTACAGTCCCATTCCTGTGGCAGAATGATTTTGATGGTTTGTTGTTCCAGTAAAGCCTTTATCGAAAACGCGTGATAAGTCCCTTAAAGCAATGCCCTGCCCAAAATCTTCGATCGTTAACGTGGTGATACCATCCTTGCTAGCACTCCCGATACGTATGTCCGAATCCTCACTATATTTCACTGCATTCATCAGCAATTGCCTTAGAATGAAGCCGAGCCACTTTGCATCGGACAGCACGTCTACTGTTTCCAATGATACATCAAAACCGATTCGCTTTTGCATACACCATTGCTTTAATGATTTTATCTCCTGAAATAGCAACTTCTGCACATCTGTCTTTTCGATATATAAATCATTCTGGATGAACGGGATACGCTTTTGATGTAGTTGCTGGTCGAGTAACAAATGGATGCGAAGCCACTCATACATCAACTGTGAGCGTAGCGCAGGATCTTCGGTGCGTTCGATCATTAATTGTAGCGTCGTCAGTGGTGTTTTCACTTCATGTATCCAATTTAACATGTCATCTTTCTCTTGCTCTAAACTAATTTGTAATTCATCCAATTGATTTTTAAACACTTGAATTTGATTGGAAACTCTTTCGGAAGTAATAGCTTCGAAAGGACTGTTAGCTTCAGGTATTGCAGTTAGATCGAATGATGGTTCTAACGATTCTAAGTGTTTATAATACCTCGTTTCTTTTCCATAACGCATGACTATAAATATAATGAAAGATAAACAGGAAATGAATGCTATATAGACCGTAGACAAAAATGGAACACTTGTGTCTAAGTAACCCATTGCTAGCACGAGCAATTGCAAGAAGATGAAGAACACGATCCAACTAACACGTTCTCTTATAAATTTCCGGATCATAATTGCTTTTCCTTCGCCATATACCCTTGCCCTACTTTTGTTTCAATGACATCTACCAAGCCGATCTCTGCGATCCGTTTACGTAAACGATTGACATTGACTGTCAGCGTATTATCGCTGACAAAACGTTCATCATCCCAAAGACTTGTAATGATTTTTTCCCTTGATACAATTTCATTCTTTCTTTCTATTAATATTTTTAAAATATATATCTCATTCTTCGTCAACTCAATAGTTCCGTTCTCATTGGTAAGCGTACCTTTCACAAAATCGACAGTTGTATCACACCAAGTTTTTATTTCTAACACTTGATCGGTATTGTAATTATAGACACGCCGTAAGATAGCTTGGACCTTTGCGATCAGTACATCGAAATGAAATGGCTTTTGAACGAAATCATCAGCTCCGAGTTGCATCGACATCACCATATCAGTCGGGTGATCCCGTGAAGATAGAAAGATAATCGGGACATTCGAATGCGTTCGAATCATCCGACACCAATGAAATCCATCGAATTTCGGCAATTGGATATCGATGATTACAAGATCTGGCTTGATTTCCGTAAATTCTTGCACTACATTTGCAAAATCCTCAATTCCGGCCACTGAGTAAGACCATTGCGTTAAACGTTCTTTTATTTCCTCAAATAATGTTTGATCATCTTCGATTAGCATAATTGTAAACAATGAACTCACCACACTTTTCTTGATTGCTATTAGTTTATCCTATAAACAGTCAGATTCAAAACAGCGCGTAAGTGAAAGTAGATTCACTTGCGCGCTGTTTTGATTTCTATTTTAAATAAAATAACCCACCATTCACAACATCCACCGTAATCCGTGGCTTAAAACGTTCTTCCATTGCCCGCTTTTCCATCTCATAACACTCAGGTTTCGGTTCCTGCCCTTCATAGAAATAATCTAATACCGCCTGGTCTTTCCTCCATCTCTTTTCTGCTTCCTCCACCCATGTTAGATCTTCACCTTCAATCACTTTTGTGATCACAGCATCCAATCGATCAAGCGCGCGGACAGGTGTAATGATAAAAGGTAAATGAAATACTTGTTCAGACGATTGGTCGGACAAATCTCGCATGCCAATAGTTTCCTGGAACTCTTTTACAACTGCCCCTGTCATCAAATTGATACCTATTGAATATAAGATCTCCTTCGTTTGATGACTGGTGAATGACACTTTATAATTGACACCAACCCATGGTGTCAGAATCTGCTGCTCGTTGTTAGCCCCTACACGCTCATACAGTTTTACAAACTGTCCCATTTCTTTCGTTACTTGAAATAATTGATGCAATCGCGGGGACCCAAGATGGATTACTTCCCCCTTCATCCCATTTTGCAGTTGCTTCATATCTGTAATTAACGTAAGCTGCGCGGGATTCGGTATCTCATTAACACTTTCTATATACCTCCAATAAAAAGGTCGGTTCATGATTCTTTTATCCATATCAATTGTTAGTTGCACGGTTAGATAATGTTCATTTCCATGAAGTATTTCACAGTCATTCTCCGTAAAGAATCTGTGAAGGTACGTATGGATCTCAGTCGAATGCATAAATTCTCCTCCTTCACACAGACCGTTCTTTCATTTCCAAAATATCATCTAGTTCCCCTACTACTTGTTCAAATGTCTCAATCTTTCCTTGCAACACTTTCATCACATGGTCATCAATCGTCTCTTTCACAGCTAAATTATAAATCTGTACATCGTGCTCCTGCCCTAATCGATGCACACGTCCAATCCGCTGTTCCAACTTCATCGGATTCCACGGAAGATCGTAATTGATGACGTGATGGCAGAATTGAAGGTTGATTCCCTCTGCTCCGGACTCTGTCGCAATTAGTACTTGCGCTTGTTGCTTGAATAAATGCTTGATCCATTCCCGGCTACTTTTGCTTAACTTTCCGTTAAAAATGACATTTGATATACCATTCGCATACAGATAATCACTTAAATACAGCTGTGTCATCCGATACTCAGTAAAAATAATTACCTTGTCATTCGCTTGTAAAATCAGTTCTGTTGCCTTTTTAGCTTTTGAATGAATCGATAATTTCTCTAGTTGTTCAATGACCTTTTCCACATGTGTGATTTCTTCTACTTGCTTACATTCTGGCAATAACTTCATCAATGTACCGATTGTCGCCTCGGGGCTGCTGCACATTTCTCTTTGTAATGTCATCGTGGAAAAAGCATCTGAAAATACCGGGGATATTTCTTTCAGATTGGATACAGCAGTGTAGGCTTGTCTTTCATAGTCCGTGAATGTGATAGGAACCGTATGAACTTTCCGTGTGGACCATTCCACACCCGTGTCCTGTCGTCTGTTACGTACCATAACTTGGCTGACTAGTTCCTTCAAATAACTATCTCGTTCTTCATCACGGTTTTTTGCAGAGAACACGGAAGAAAACTCTTCATAGTTTCCTAAATGACCTTGTTTAAGTAGCGTCACTAAATAAAACAATTCAAACGTATCATTTTGAATCGGTGTGGCTGTAAGCAATAAACAAAATTTCTTCTTCAAACTTTGTACGAACTCATAACTAATCGTCTGATGATTTTTTAATTTATGCGCTTCATCTACAATAATTAAATCATAATCTTGTGCAAAGATTTTTTCCTTATGTGGACTGCGTTTGGCAGTATCCATACTCATTACTACTACATCCACATAATCGAGCGCATAATTCTTTTTGTACAACAGCGCAGGGATGTGGAATTTCGTGTACAATTCTTCCACCCATTGATTGACGAGAGAGGCGGGTACTAGTATCAGTACTTTTTTCACAAGTCCTCTGAGCAAGTATTCTTTAATGATTAGACCTGCTTCAATGGTTTTCCCAAGCCCTACCTCATCCGCTAAAATCGCTTTACCGTTCATCTGTTCAATTACTCGTTCAGCTGCTTTTATTTGATGGGGTAACGGTTTAACGTTCGGTAAGTAAGCAAGTGACTGCAATCCAGTAAAATCAGTAATTAAGTTATTTTTCGTGATGTCATAGCTCATGCTATACAGCACGGAATTATTCCATGGTTCATGGTTTTCAAGTCGTTGAATAAACCCTTCCTTCCAAGAAGACGATCTTTCAATTAGCATTCCAATCACCTCAACTAGCTTGTATGTTTTGATTAGAATACCCAAAAAAGATCATATTATGATAAACAAAAAAGACCCTTCGCAATTGAAGGGTTTAGGTATTGCATTTAGTAGGTTTCAAAAGCGATAAAGCTTCCTTCGTCATCAAAATCAGTTACATGAATTACACGGTCTGAGAATGATTCAGCGACGGCCGTATCTTTCCCTATTGCTAAGGTCAGTACATTGAATTCCCTTTGTTTTTTCTTATCGTTGAATTCGGTTAGGAAACTCTCGCTAATTTCATCTTCTCCATCACTAACGAAAATGACATCTGCATGTTTGAAAGTACTGTCTTCTATTACTTCGAGGGCTCCTTGCAGTGACAGTGTAAAGTCTGTTCCCCCACCCAAATACGTTCTAGCTAGTCGAGCAAGTTCATTTGAAGTGATTTTGCCTTTACGAAATACTTCTTTTTGAATGGTCGTAGAAAATAATAGAACGCATAGATCCCGGCGTTGTTTTTTTGCGATTGATAGAAGCGCCAAGATGAACCCTTTTGACTGGGTATCAAGCAGCTTCATACTTCCAGATTGGTCAAGGCAAAAAACAATCGGACCTTTGCCAAGATTTTCTCGCTTCTTCTGTTCAAACTGCATCGTGTTTCCTTCCGCAAAGCGGCGCAAGAAATCCTTTTTCGTCGAGTCATTTGAATAGAGTCCTAATTCTATCGGCAAGAGGCGTTCCATTTCTTTTCCAATTGTTACGCCACGCCTCTCGATCGCTTCCACATAGCTCGTCTTCTGTTTTTCACGTGCTACTTCTTGAAAACGACCAGCCCACTCTGCAATTTCTTGCATTTTAGGATCCATCGCTACTTGATCCGCCACTGCAAGTTGTTCACGCAATGGAACTTTCTTCAACTCTGCGTCTCCTTTACCTGCACTGCTCCCACCCATCAGAGAAATCAGGCTGTCTTTTACTTTGATCGACTCTTCCACCGCTTCATCGATCGCTTGCAAAAATCGTTCGCCATTCGTTTCAAGTGTGAATTCTAGCTGATCGTTTAACTTGTCCGTAGCCTCGGCTAGTTCCTGGACAGGTCCTTCTTCTAATTCCTCTTGTTGTTCATCCAACCGCTCAATCGGCACGTCTTCTTGTAGCGCTTCTACCGCTTCCATACACTTCAGCAACTCTTCATCTAAAGCTTTTGCTTCAGCTAACCACAGATTGATCTTCTCAACCATTTTCACGGTACACACAGTCGCGGCCAGATCGTCCAAACGAGTAAAGTTTCTATATTCTTCAAAGTTTTCATCTTTCATTAGCTTTTCTACAATGGTCTTGTTCGGTTTTAAGGCTGGATCTATTCGCTCTACTATAATTCTTGGTTTCATTTTATATAGTGATGCCCAAACATCGCCAAGCAACGCTTCTATAGTTGGCAATTGCCCTTTTTCCCTAACCTTTTGTAAACCATCTGACATCTCGAACAGTTCTTTAAAACGTCTTTTATCAAATGCATCTGTATTCAGTACGGAGCGATGATCTCTAATTATTTTACTTCTTTTCATCGAATATCACTCCTTTTACATTCTAAAAAAGACTCCATGTTGCTCGCCATTTTCATCTTTCTTTTCATTCGTATCACTATAGTAAGCAGTATCCATTCGACTACTTTCCACTTCATTCTTTAAGGTCATAATTACTTTTTGGACATGATCCACTTCAGCAGATCGACTACTATTTTGCTCTTTTAAATCATTTAATTCCTTCGATAATACAGTGATTTTCTGGACCGCTTCCATGCCTGCTTCTGTTGACTGATCACGTACTGCCGAATCATAGATTTCATTCGCTTCATTTTCAATTGTAGAAAGCCTTTGTGCTACACCATCTTGTGAATGTCTACGGACAATCGTGCACACAGTTTCTTTTTGATCCAACGTCTCCCACAGTGCATTTTCAAGAATCACCATATCATCTGTCTGAACCGATTCTCTTTGATAGAGTAAAGCTCTCGCCTGCAAGATGCCCAAAGATTGCTTGAATCGACGATCAGAAGGTTGAATTCCTTCGTCTTGAAGTTCTCTTCGAATGGTAGACAATGTCTCATATACCTCATCCGGAATATGCACCTTATTAGTCATAATTTGAAGTTGCACTAAGTCGTCCAAATGCATCGTTGGAATTTCAACATGTTCGCCTTCATCCTTCATCATCGATACAAAGTTTGATTCATCCGCGATGAAATTAATTTCGAATCGTAATAAGAATCGGTCAAATAAAGCTTCAAGCCCTTCTCCTTCTTCGGGATATTCATTTGAAGCACCAATGACCGACATTAATGGTGCTTTTATGGGTTGTCCATCATTATAAAATAGTCTTTCGTTAATTAAAGTCAATAAACTGTTTAATATTGCAGAGTTTGCTTTAAAAATTTCATCCAAAAACACCAAATGTGCTTCTGGCATTTTAGTAGCGGTATTGCGCTTATATACGCCTTCTTCTAAGTCTTTTAGCGACAGCGGTCCGAATACTTCTTCGGGGGTACTGAATCTTGTCAGCAACCATTGAAAATACGACGTGCCATTAACAATTTTCGCAAGTTCTACGGATAAAGCAGATTTGGCGGTCCCAGCTGGCCCTATCATTAACATATGTTGTTTAGAAAGGAGGGCTACTAATATTCCTTCTACTTCGTTTTCACGTTCAAAGAACTTGGCATTCAATGCTTTTTTTATATCATGCAACTTTTTTATATTCGTATCCATATAGACATCCCCTCAATTAATAATAACGAATCATTGTTCTTTTTATATAACAGTGTGACTGTAATATGAAGATTTTAACCGCCTAGACGTAATTCTTTCATTGTTCATGTAATAACGAACCTTCTATTTCCGTCTAACTTTTCACCTACAGTCAGAAATCTAGTGTTAGTAATTATTTACAGTAACCTATTTACTTCTCTTACCCCTTTTAACCCTTATCAACTCACCACTTTATTACTTTTCCCAATATATTTTCCTAATACTATGCAAGGCTTAAAACACTAGTTAACGTACTTCGTGACGATTGTTCATTATGGTATAGTTAATTGAATACCTACTAATCGAGGAGGTGGATGTAAGATGTGGAATGAAAATAAAAGTACTTCTGTTGTCTTAGTAGATCACGAAGAAAAAATGTCACTCATCCAGGCAGCTGAATTTCTTGAAACACTTGCAAAAAAGTTGAAAGAGGATGGTACTTTTACATTGACACACGATGGGAAAAATCATGGTGTAACACCTGCTTCTGAAGTAGAACTCGAAATTAAATTGGAAAAAGAAAACGATAAGTATAAGTTCGAAGTGGAAATTGAGTGGCGAGACGGAAAAAGTATAAATAATTCCGGTATCTCGATTAGTTAAAATATAGTCATAACAAAAGGCTACCCTGTGATGGGCAGCCTTTTGTTTGTAAAAAAACCTCAATTCTTAATTCAGCTACCTACGGTAATCGCGTTTCCTCTATTCTGTAAAGTGGAAACTATACTCAATGCCGCAAGATAGCTTGTTTTAGGGTTGTTTGGCATTGGCTCATTTTCAATTAATAAATTCATTTTGCCAAAATCACCTTCTGCTTCAATAGTATGTGTGTTTCGTTGAACATTTGGATCTGCTATTACGCGTACTACTGTTTTATCTGCACCAAGTCCTGCAATTGATAATAGTAATGCGACATTGACGTTTTTAGGAAACTTTTCAATCGCATCTATTGCTACGCCATCAAACATGCATTCTTCTACATTCTTTACTTCAAGTCCTAGTGATTGGTAGGACTTCCTAGTCGTAATGCGTACTTCCTTTAATCCGCCTAGAGAATTTGCTGATTGTAGAAGATCCAGTCCCCCAATCGCTCCTGAAGGCAAATAAATATGTTGCTGATTCTTCCGTGCCACTTCTTTCATTTCATTCAAATACTCCACATCTTTAAATGCCCCGATACTGCTCAATATCAGGTCTTTCTTATTCTCCAGTACTTCTTCCATATGCTCCATCGCAACTCCAATCGTTGCAGCTTCCACGACTACATCCATAGGAGAATGAATGAACTCCTGAAAGTCTGTATAGAACTTTGCACTGTACTGTGATTCCAGCCTTGGCCCCACCTCTTGGTTACGTCCGAATATCGAGACAATTTCAGCTTCCACTTTGCCGTTCTTATTAATACTTTCTAATAGATACTGCGCAATATTGCCAGTTCCAATTATACCTATTTTCATATGACAACACCTCTTTCTTCAGTATATACACTCTTCCAAGAAATAGATGGCTTTCTACTACAATACCCTGTCTATACATAATCCACACAAGAAAGGAATAGGATGGTATGGATATGAGATAGGTAAATTAGGGGGTATGTACAAATGGCTGGTTATACGGATAATTATGAACGGGATACGTACGGTATTATCGATTTTTGGGTGCGCAATAACTTTGAGCATGGGGAGTTTTTCGATCGAGAAATTAGTCACCATGAGTTGGAACTAGCTCGCGCCAATCAGCAAATGGTCGACCGCATGGGGAAAATATTTAAAAAGACTGAATCCAAAACTGGTGATATCGGGTTGATTATCGACGAGGCAAAGAGCTCTACAAAAGAGTTCGCTGACCTACTAATTCATACGATGGATCGCGCATTGCATTGCGACGTCATCATTTCAACTCCTACTTCTCTTCTTGATCATATGATTCGAGAAGCTGAAGAAGCAGAGCGTGTGTTCAAATTAATTGAAACGAATTCTTACATCACGCCAGCTGACGCGACACTGCATGAGAGCAACTTCTGGCTTCGTCAAATGCTTGACCACCTTATATTTATTAGTCATTACGTGGACGCTTCCAATTATGAATTGCATGATCAAGTACGTGCAATGACAAGGAAGTTTGAAAACCTTCTATTACAAGCTCAAGCTTTGAAGACCATCATTCGCAGACCACGGAATGAAGTATCACCTGTGTTGAATACATTCAATCAAATGGTGATAAAAGAAGCAAAAGCACTGGAAGCTTTTAAGTTGGAATTAAGTGAACTGATCAAAGCTTGTGCCGCGGTTACGACTGCTCCGCCCGATTTGTTAGAACATATTGCGAGAGAAGCCCATCATCTGTGGAAAAATCTCGAAGATCAGGTCGTAAACTAATTTTCATGAAAACATGACGAGAATTTCTCGTCGTGTTTTTTCGTTTTTCACATAAAACTTTAGCGGATTAAAACTTTTTCTATTTGAGCTTCGTTATAGTAATAGAGAGGCGGTGGTGGATATGAATTCGGCGGAACTGGAGCATGTAATGGATACGTATGGGGAACATTTATTGAAAATGGTCTACTTCTATTTACGTGACCGTGAACTGGCGAAGGATATCGTCCAGGAGGTCTTCATCTCATTTTACGAGAAAACGAATTATCAAGAACAAGGAAAGTTACGTGCTTACTTAACAAAATTAACAGTGAACCGCTGTAAAGATCATTTGCGAAGCTGGTCTTTCCGACATTTGAAATTTAATAAAGAATGGGCAGAAACTATACATACTGAACATGATCGATTGATTCTACAGGAAGAAAAGTCTGCGATTGCTTCTGCTATATTGGCATTACCTATAAAGTATCGAGAAATTATACTGTTTTATTATTACGAAGAACTAACTATGCGAGAGGTTGCTGCGTTTCTTGATCTATCGGAAAACACCGTAAAAACGAGAATGACCAAAGCACGTATTTTGTTAAAAGATAAACTGTCAGCTGATTATTGGGAGGTGCTTTCCATTGAATAAGGTAAAAAAAAGTTTAGACGCTGCGGCGGGAGACGTTTTCAATGATAAGGAAGAATTAAAGCAACGAGTCCTTTACGGTGGACGTAAACCAAAACGAAGAAATCCTTTTCCTATTGTTGCCTCTGCTATCGTTTTAGTTGCTATAGTATTGATCACGTTCAATATCTTACAAAACGGTTCTACTAGCACTAATGGTAGTACATATAAAACAGACGAGACATTATATGATCTCATGCTTCAAAGCGAACGGCTTGATCAGGGTGACTCTGATGAATTACGGTACAGAGTCTTTCAAAGTATTCTAGAGATTGATTCTGTTATAGACTATGCAGCTTCCCAGGGCTACAAAGAAGACAGAGAGGAAATTGATACAATTATTAATGAGCAACAGCAGTCATTTTTTAATGATTTTACCGAAGTTCAATTAAAAAGCGTTGAAAAAGCACAGATGGACAACTTTGGCTATTCTTATGATCAATATTTCAAAGTGATTCTGACATACACTCAGCGTCATACAAATGTAATGAACTGGTTGCAACGAAATAAACCTAATGATGAAACAACCCAACGACAAATACTAGACGCTTTCCAAAAAGAGCATCAACAAGTCATCACAGCGTTCATGGAGAAGAAATCTATTCCAGATTTAATGGAAAAGTTTCGAACCCAGACGTTAGATGGCGTGGTAGCATCTGCAGATCAGGGACAAGTATTGCTTGTGTTAGGGCTTGAACCAAAAGATTATGAGGGTCTATCTACGGATGAAATAATAGATCTAGCTTACGAATCGGCCTGGTTCAACTTCAGCGAATCCTTTGATGACATTCAACCTGATATGCATATTGAAGTTACTTTTGATCCACTTTCATACGCAATCACCCAGCGAGAGCGTCCAACAAGATTCCATGACATAATCAAATGGAATGAATATGAAAAATAAAAAAAGCGCTAGTACGGTTTTATGAACTGAACCCCAAATGGTAGACACTTTTAAAAAAGCGACTCCATTTGGGGTTCAGTTCAATACGTGAACAATCTCTTTTTATTTTACCACCGTTACTGGACAGTCTACATGTTTCATCACTTTATGACTGACACTACCTAAAACCATTTCCTGAAATGAATTTAAACCACGGCTACCGATAACTAGTTTGTCGATTTTCTTCTCATTTACATAGTTGATTATTTCCTGGCTAGGATTCCCTTTGAGTATGATGACTTTCGCATCCACAGCCGATTCCTTTGCCATAGCTAAAATCGGATGCATTTTTTGTTCGCGTTTCAATGCTAGGCTTTCAGGACTTTGTGATAACAGTCTTTCATCTTTCGCCTTGCTAAGATCCTGTACATAAATAATCTCTAACGTAACTTTTGGCAAGTATTCTGCTAGCATAATCGCGTGCTTTGCGGCGCGCATCGCATTTTCAGACCCATCAATTGCTACAGCAATTTTCATATCGTTCACTCCCTTACAATAATTTTTCATATAATTGTTCACTTGAAGAATTTAACCCACGAATCGTGACCGCAATCCCCTTACTTTCGAGCTTAGTGATCACTTTTAAAATCGCACCTACTGCTGATTCATCCCACAGCTGACTATTTTCAAAATCAATGATAATTTGTTTGTCATTTATATCATCAAATGCCTGAATAAACTTCGTCGTAGAAGCAAAAAATAAAGGACCTTGTATTTTATATATACCCTCTTCATTCGTTACCGAGACACGTGATATCTTCGCAACGAAGAATAATGCACTAAGGATAACTCCAATCACTACGCCTATCGCTAAGTTATGCGTGTATAAAATAATCACTACAGTAATCAGCATAACAATCGATTCTGAACGTGGTGCAGATCGAAGAAATTTAAACGATCCCCAGTTGAAAGTCGTTGCCGCCACCATAACCATAACACCAGCAAGAACAGGCATCGGAATTTTAACGACCAAGTCCCCTAATACAATAATCAAAAACATTAAAAATGCTCCAGCAGTCAATGTAGATAGACGACCTCTACCACCTGATTTAACATTGATAACGGATTGTCCTATTAACGCACAACCTGCCATTCCACCGAAAAATCCAGTGATGAAATTGGCAATACCTTGTCCGCGTGCTTCACGGTTTTTATTACTCGGTGTGTCCGTCATATCATCGAGCACTTGCGAAGTCAGCAACGACTCGAGTAACCCAACAATCGACAGCGCCAATGAATACGGCAGAATAATTTTCAGTGTTTCAAAGTTCAATGGGATATCAGGGAAAAAGAATGTTGGCAATGAACTCGGCATCGTCCCTAAATCACCGATTGACTGCAGTTTCACTCCGCTAAACAACGCAATAGCCGTCATGACAACAATCGCAACAAGTGGAGCAGGTATTGCTGTAAAGAATCGCGGCACCGCATACACCAAAATCAATGTAGCGATCGCAAATACATACGTCATCGTACCCGAACCGACTAGATAAGGTAGCTGTGTAATAAAAATCATAATTCCTAATGCATTTACGAATCCTAGCATGACCGAATTCGGTATGAAGCGCATTAAATTCGCTACTCCTAGTGAACCTAAAATTAATTGAATAATACCCGTTAAGATAGTCGCTGCCAGTACGTACTCTAGGCCATGATCCGCCATTAAACTAACAAGCACTAGCGCCATTGCACCTGTAGCAGCTGATATCAATCCAGGACGGCCTCCAACGAATGCAGTAATAACGGCAATAGTAAATGATGCATATAGCGCTACACGCGGATCGACCCCAACGATAAACGCAAAAGCCAATGCTTCTGGTATGAGCGCTAGTCCGACGACTATACCTGCCAATATATCAGCACGCACATTACCAAACCATTGCTGTTGTAAAGTTTGCATATTGTTCCCCTCTCGTGATGTAAAAAGTTCATCCATGGTAGAATGTAAACAGCATATCATTTTCAGTCCCATAAGTGAATAGTTTTGGGAAGTAAGGAGTAAAAAATGAAATATGGATATACCCGTCCAATTGTAGGTGATCAGCAAGCTACTGAGCAGTTAGCGGATCTTGCCACAGACATGGTTTATATAGAGTCTCACGGACTAGCTAAAAAAAGAGTGGAGCTTGAACGTCTACTAATGGATGTCCAAAGAGGAGACACATTGTACGTACAAAACATTGAAGTGCTAGCTGACTCGCTTCAACAGCTCTGGGATATTTTACGCTTAGCAGAACGCGATCAACTCATTATTTATTTTGTGGACGAACAGCTAACTAATCATACTATGCAATCTACCACATTGCTTCAAAACGTAGAGTTTTTCGCAAAACTGCAAACCACTTTTCTCAGTCATTCCTCTACATTTTCCTTACAAGTTGCGAAACAACAAGGTAAAGCAATTGGACGTCCACGAAAGTCTGATGATAACTTACAACGCGCATTTGAAATGTATGATAGTAAAAATTTCACTTTATTTGATATCAAAGAAGAAACAGGTATTAGTAAATCCACACTCTATCGCTATTTGGATGAGAGAGCAGCTCCGTATGATAAGCAGTAGTTTTCCATCTGGTTAATTTTCTTTATCTATAGTTTTAGTATCATTTGCTCAGATAGCAGTAGTATCAAGCATTAAAATGGTTTTGTATAATCAATTCATTCTTATAGTTTTCCTTATTAGAATTCCCTTCTGATGAAATCAATTTGCACTTGCGCTATTTCATAAAAAACGTAAGATAGCCAGTGAAATGAACATTTCACTGGCTATCTCCCCAATTATTTTATTTCACTTCTATTTGTCCCATCATTCCGTTGTCTTCATGCTCTAAAATATGACAATGGAACATATACACACCTTTATGCTTAAACTGGATGGCGATTTTCACTTTTTCTCCAGGATGAACAGCAATACTATCCTTCCATCCTCGTTCATTCTCTCGAGGTTCTACTCCATCTCTTGAAAGAATTTTAAACTGTGCGCCATGAATATGGAATGGGTGAATCATACCACCCATCATATCTTTCTTATTATAGATCTCCCATACTTCTGTCACGCCTTGCTTTTGAGTAAAATCTATTCTGTTTGGATCGAATTTCTTTCCGTTTATTTCAACATGTTCCATCATCCCGAAAAGCTCTATATTCTTCGTTACCGGCATGTTTTTTTCTTCGTCCGTTACGGCAAAATCATTTAGTCGCTCTGTTGTTTGTGTATCTTCTACTTCTTGATCCAATACATCAAACGGTAAAAGGATGGAGCCATCTTCATTAATTAAAGACAGACTATCTGTAGACTTAAGTTGTGAGAAATCAATAATTATCTCTGCCCGCTCGGATGGCGTCAAAGTTACTTCATTCAATTTGACGGGTTTATTCAAGAAACCGCCATCTGTCGCGATTTGAACAAATGATTCACCTGTATTCAATTTGAACGTGAAATTCCTCGCGTTTGATCCATTTAGTAATCGAAGACGCACTTGTTCCTTACCTACTGTTAATACAGGATTTACCGTACCATTGACCAATAATGTATCCCCTATCGTCCCATCTTCGTTCATGACCGATTTATAATCTAATTGACCTTGCTCATCGAAAACTCGATCTTGGAAAACTAAAGGTATATCATTTTTTCCGTATTCTTTAGGAATTTCTAATTTCGCTGAATTAGAATCCTCAATATATATCAACCCTGCAAGTCCTTTGTATACTTGTTCGGATGTCTTGCCCTCTGGGTGTGGATGAAACCATAACGTAGCTGCCTCTTGTGTCACTTCAAATTCTATTAGTTCTTTTTCACCTGGTTTAAGTGTTTTATGCGGTCCACCATCTGCTTCACCAGAAACTTCTAAACCATGCCAATGAAATGTTGTTTCTTCATCTAATTCATTTATTGTGTGGATTTTTAGCGTTTCACCTTTTTTAAACTGAAGAACTGGCCCTAATAGGTCACCATTATAACCCAATGTTTCTGTAGTAACTCCATCAAATATTTCTACCTTACCTGTTTGCGCTTTGATAGTATATTCAGTTCGATCTGTCGCATCACTAGTTAGCAATGGTGGGATATTTAATTCATTTTCACCTGTCGAGTCTTTTAAACTCACTACATTGTCATGGCTCATATGTCCGTTTCCCATTGTAGAGTCATCCGTCATGTGATGATTTCCTTCGTTACTATTTTGATTCATCATGTGTCGATTGTTCTGATCATTCGATTGCGCATCGTCACTACAACCACTGATTAATAATGCGCTCATTATAAACATAACGGTTTGAATTTTTTTACTCATTTATAAATCTCCTTTGTCTATTGATTTCAAGATTAGTATAGCAATAACATATGGAAAAACTATGCACGAGTGACGCATTATAATTGATTTGCTTCTGCCATTTTTTATAGAAAAATGCCTAAAGGCTACTGAAGTGATTGTGAAAACTAGTCATCAATAAAAAAAGATGCCAAGGAAGTACTTCCCGGACATCTTTCACCACTATTAAAATCTTGTTTTAGCTGGTTTCTTCATCGGCGCTTTATTGATCAAATAGGAGATGAATGTATCATCCGCCAGATGAGGATTGGACGAGTTCAACAATACCGCAAGATTCTTTGCATCGTCTAGCGCTCTGTGAGCATTATGCACTTGAATTCGGTGCGCTCTCAGCAATTGTTGCAGTTTACCATTCTCAAAGCCGTAATTTTTCCATTTGATTTGTCGGACGGAGCAATACCAATCCATGTCGAGCGTTTCAGGCAATAGTCGACTGACGAATCCCCTATCAAATGATGCGTTATGTGCTACTATACCATCTGCTTGATCTAGTATTTTCAGGATTCTATCCATATCCAGCGACTTCCCTCTTACCATTTGATCGGTAATGCCCGTGAGATTCGTAATGGTCGAAGAGATCGAATAGAACGGTTCTTGGAACTCGCAATACTCATCAGCCACCCGAACAATACGATTATTATCGTACTCACCAAGCATCACGCCTAACTCGATTACTTCACTCGCCTCGGCACTCATACCTGTCGTCTCCACGTCAATAAACGCGATAAGTTTTGTCATGTACAAACTCCTTTTACACTCTATTTACATTGTATTTTGAATTTAATTATAATCATCTCTATCCTTTTAGTATATCAGGATTTCAATACTATATGTTCAATTTAAACTGCTGCCAATTTAGTAAACGTGTAGTAATTTCATAAGTTGCCACACAATTCAACGTGTTGTATACTAGGATTGCTTACATAATTGTCCGTACGGGTGCTTGAGAGAATCAGGCTGAGATAGCAGGTTAATCCACTGCTGACCGTTAATCTGATCTGGGTAATGCCAGCGTAGAGAGCGTGATCGATGGAATTATACAGGAATCTCTTTCCTTCCTCGGCCGTCTGCTCTTCAGACGGCTTTTTTGTATGAAAAAATAAGAGGGAGTGGAAGAGTATGAAGAAGTTAAAGTTTACCGATTTATTGATCACTATCATGATCGGTGTGGTGTTTGGAGTGTTAATGAAGTTTTGGGATGATTTATATACGGTCGTCAAACCGATCATACCTGTTGCGCGTCAACTGCTTTACGGTATGTGGTTTATGGTAGGGCCATTTGCCTTTTTATTATTGCGAAAGCCAGGTACTGCATTCATCGCAAGTATAGCAGGAGCTTCATTGTCTGCGTTTGCTGGTCATGGTATTGAAGTATTGATGTATGGATTTGCACAGGGACTTGCTGCTGAATTACTGTTTGCTGCATTCCGTTATAAACGCTATTCCATTATGATCGCTGGGTTAGCAGGTATCGCTTCATGTCTTGCAAGTTTCGGACTCGATTTAATTTATGGATATGCAGCACTCGAAACATGGGCACTCATTGTGAAATACGGACTACGTGCTATTAGCGCGTTCATCTTCACAGGTATTTTCGCTGTATATATTGTAAGAGCGCTAGAAGCTACAGGCGTGACATCGTTAATTCGACCTGTTGATAAGAAAGAATATACGTTGCTTGATCAGTAAACGCGGAGGAATGATCTTACTATGAATAACATCAGCGTTACCGATTTACGATTAAAGTTTCCAGGAGAAGATGGTTTGCTCTTTAAAGACCTCTCCTTCTCTGTTCGGCCTGGTGAAAAAGTTCTCATGCTCGGCCCTAGTGGTTCGGGGAAATCTACTTTACTCCAAGTATTAAGCGGCATTATACCAAACTCTATCGAACTGCCATTGAAAGTAAAAGACATTCAGTTGCCTGACTCGTGGGGATTCGTTTTCCAAGACCCGGATACACAGTTCTGTATGACCTATGTCGATGAAGAACTCGCATTCGTTTTGGAGAATCTTCAAGTTCCACGTGAAGAAATGACTCTTCGTATTGAAGAGGTATTGAAACGTGTAGACTTACATGTAAAAGACCCTCATACGCCTATCAATGAAATGTCTCAAGGTATGAAGCAGCGTTTAGCATTGGCTTCTGTTTTACTGCTGGAACCTGACGTGCTATTTTTGGATGAACCATCTGCCTTACTAGATCCGGAAGGCACGCAACAGATTTGGACTTCTATTAAAGAAGCGACCGCTGATAAAACCGTGATTATTGTAGAACATAAAATTGATTTGATTGCTGACTGGGTTGATCGCGTGGTGCTGTTTAATGATCATGGGGTTATGATAGCAGATGGGTCGCCTGCAGAGATCTTCGCAAACTTCCAGCAAGAACTGAAACGCTATGGCATTTGGTATCCGGGTGTTTGGGAAGAATATAAAACGTCCAAAGCATTTCAATCGATGACGAAAAATCGTCAAGCAGTTGCATCTCAAGAGAAAATTCAGATTCAAGATTTTCACGGCTATCGTGGTCAAGCGGAGAAGATTTCTGTCAAACAGGCGACCGTACAGGCTGGTGACTGGATTACGATTGTTGGAGAAAATGGTTCTGGTAAAAGCACATTGCTTCTATCTCTCATGCAACTACTTCGGACTAACGGTGTCTATGAAGTAAACGGCGTGCCAATTATATGGAAAAAGAAGAAACGACAACTTCCTAAAGGTCTATCGCTCGTCTTTCAAAACCCCGAGCTGCAATTTGTGACGAACTCTATTACGGAAGAGTTAACCGTATCTTTGCACGGTATGCCAAAAGCAGATGCCGAACATTATGCGAAGGAACTCATACGCTCATTTAACTTACCATATTCTGTTTCACGTCACCCTTATCAGCTATCGACGGGTCAAAAGCGGCGTTTGAGTGTAGCAACTGCTCTTACTCCTCATACGGATATCTTGTTACTTGATGAGCCTACTTTCGGACAGGATGCACGAAACACTTTCGCCATTCTCGAGAAGTTAGAACAACTGCGCACCGAAGGCATGACCATTTTGATGGTTACGCATGATACGGAAATTGTAGTGAACTTTGCCACAGCTATTTGGACTGTAGTGGACGGCGTACTACATACGGCTAATGTGGCAGGAGGTGCGAAGAATGTTCAATTGGTTCACACCTAAACGCAAGACCTGGTTATTTCGGGTCAATCCCGCGCTAAAATTCATTGTGTTTTTTGCGTTCTTGATTATTACGCTTGTGAATCAAAGTTTGCCTTTTGCTATCTCACAAGCAGTTTTATACGGAATATTGTTTTATGTATTTAGCGGCTATTCACTGAAGAAACTTTCATTACTCTCAATTCCGTTAGTCATTTCTTTCCTGTCCACTGGGTTGACAATGTTGTTGTTCGGTAAGGGTGAAGCAGTATTATGGCAATGGGGATTATTCAAGATTTCCGAAGAAAGCATTCAACATGCGCTTTTGCTTGGAAGTAAGTCCCTTTCATTCGGCTTCGTCGGCTTTACGTTTATCTTAACAATCCAACCCGTACTATTCTTTTATGCGATGATGCAGCAGTTTCGTCTGCCGTCCAAATATGCGTATAGTTTCATTGCAGCTTTTCGTTTAATTCCCGCTGTAACTGAGGAACTACAAATTCGCAGGAACGCGTTGAAAGTACGGAATATCCAGTTTTCAAAAGGGGTTAAAGGGTTGTATGAACGTTTGCAATCCTATACCGTTCCTCTATTTGCCCAAAGTATACGTCGCGCACAACGCATTGCAGTTGCGATGGAAGCGAAGCAATATCAGATGGGGGCTGCGAGGACGTATTATTATCCTACACAGTATAATACAATAGATAGGGTGTTTTTACTTGTCATGATATGTTGTTTATGTTCAGCTTTTTTACTATCAGTTTACCGATAATCAACACATAAAGTATGTAACCATATAAAGAGAGAGCACAGATCTAGTTCAGATCTTGTGCTCTCTTTTTCATTACACCCGCTGATGATCTGCTCTCCATGACTTCACGGATTTCTTTATTTCATCAGGTGACAGCCCTTCAACTACTGCTCGATCCGCAAGCTCCACGAGCTCTTCATCTGAAGCAAATCGCAATGCAATCAATTGTGACTTCGTCAATTTTGTAGCTAAACGGTTACCTGTCAGCATAAAGTAGCGAAGCTGTTCTTCTGTGACGATTAATCGATCTTGCAAAGACAATGCATAAATACGTGCGAGCATTCCTGGAATAATAGCGAGAACGGTAACAGCAAATAATAGCAGAATCTGTATTGAGAAACCGTATTTTACAAATTGATAAATTCCATAGATTGCTGTTGTCAAAAGCAATACAAAGCTTAAAGGCAACCAAATATAGTGTTGCAATGGCATTACACGTGTATGATTTTCATACGATTGTTCTTTCATTCTTGTCACCCCTTATATACCGATAGGGGTATTATATCTTATTTAGTGCAAGATGTGTGCGTAATTGCTTTTCATTAGGACAACCGTTTCAATATGAGTCACGGAGCCTTCCTGCTATGTTAACCTAACTCAAAAAACTGCCATAGCTATCTTAACGATACGCTATGGCAGTTTTGTTTTATAGTATTTATTTAATTATCGTGACAGAGCTGTTCACATGTTTGATTACTTTTTGACTGACGCTACCCATGACTAAATTTTTAAGTAATCTTAAACCACGACTACTAAGAATGAGATGATCAATTTCATTAGTGTTTACATGCTTAATGATTTGCTGATGCGGATTTCCTTGAAGAACTGTAACTTCTGCTACTATTCCCTTATCCTTTACTAACTTCAATGCAGATTGCAACTTTTTCTTTTGATACTTATCAAGACTATTAGGACTTTGTTTTAATAATCGCTCATCTTCTTTATTGAAGTCGATTACATGGATCAATTCCAGTTTCGCCCCAGAAAATTGTTGCATTAACATAATCGCATAATCTGTTGCCCGTAATGAATTATCTGAGCCATCTACCGCCACAGCAATCTTCATGATAAAACCTCCTAAAACTACTTTCTTCAATTTTATAATTGAGATTTTCTTTCAGCTTCTGTCACCAACATAACATTCCATTCTCAAGTTCTATACCCTCTTCACGGATCATGTAGTCCAATACTAAGTAGCTATTCTAACAATCCAAAACCATTCTACCAAGTACTTAACGAAAATCCAACTATCTGCTTCTTATAAAACAGTAAATCCTATTTAAATTAAAATCGCCATAAAAGCCTAGTACACCAGACTATATGACGACTTCATTTATTTGACGATGGTTACTGGACAATTTGCTTGCTCCATAACACTGCGACTTACACTACCGAGCGCCAATTCTTGCATCATGTTCATTCCACGGCTACCAAGTACCAAGTGTTCAACATCGTCCGTTTGCAGATGATTAATGATTTCTTGATCTGGATTCCCTCGCAACAGCGTGATAGTGGTTCTAACTCCCGCTTTTTCCGCCAACTCGACTACTGGTCTTACAATTCGATCTTGATACAACGATAAACTTTTAAGGTTTTGCAACAGGAGTTGTTCATCCTCCACTTTGTTATAGTCGGTTACAGAAATCACTTCAAGCTCTGCGTCTTGTCTATTCCCTAAAAGCGTCAGCGCATATTTCGCTGCACGAAAAGCATGTTCTGAACCATCTATAGCTACAGCAATTTTCATACTAACAGCCCCTCCCAGTATTTAAAATACTTATTATTAGTAGTATATATCAGAACGCTAGAGTATTCAGTGTTCCAACTGCTCTTCTTATCCGATTAATATGAAAACACAAAGAACTAACCCATCTACAAAAAAACGTTAACTCATAGTATATGAATTAACGTTTTTACATGATTTAAAATTAAATTATGCGAGCAATAAGCGGTTGGCGAGCAATCTGCCTCGAACCATAATTCCAGCCCACGCTGCAAGAAAAGCTTTGATGAATCCCCCGATTAAGAACGGAACAAAGCCTGCCATGATAGCAGCTGTCCAAGAAAGTTCCGCGATAAACTTTAGCCATACTGTACCAAACGCTAACGCAACGAACATTCCAAGTATATTGGCGATAATCGCATTGGGTAGTTTGAAACTTGTCCGCTCCATATAATAACCCGTAATGAATGCGGTTGGAATAAAGCCAATCAAAAATCCGCCAGTCGGTCCAAAGATTACACCTAATCCCGAAGACATACCTGAGAATACTGGCATTCCTACCGCTCCCATCGCTAAATATACTAATACAGAGATCGTTCCATAACGTGAACCTAAAATAGTTGCAGCTAAACCGACTGCAAGTGTTTGTCCTGTGATCGGAACTAGTGGAAGTGGAATTGTTAGCTGTGCCATAATGCCGATAATGGCCGCGAATAACGCGGTTACAATCATCATTTTTAATTTATTTCTCGAGTCCATCATTTCTTTAATCCCCTTTGAGTAAACCATTATCCAAGTAGTGTTGACATTGATTTTATAGTATATAAATAGTTGTGTCAATCCTATGTGATAGTTTGTTTACTCAAAGAGTACATTAAAAATACAGTAGCTATTTAGTTATTACTCCGGTAGAAGTCTACTATCGTATAGTATATTTGTGAATTTACTTCAACATCCGTAGAAACCCTAATTCAGTATAGGCTACAACATATTTTGAAGGTCTTCGAAAGATCAAAATGCATTAACTCTACAAGAGAGCTTATCCTCCAATTCACCAGTTATTTTTTCAACCCATGTAAAAATAACTGTGTGATCTCTTCAGCCAGTTCATCTGGTGTATGAGAGCCTGGCCAAAGTTTAGTAATCGCTAGGTATTCAATCGCTCCAACTAGGGCTGCAGCGACCACATCGAAATTTACAGTAGTATGAAAGTAACCAAGTCTTGCTTCTTCCGTAAGATTATTTTCTATTTGTGCAGTCATTTGCGCTTTAATAGTAGTTGCTTCTTCCGAAACGACGAAACCAATCCGGGCAACTTCTTCATTTTGCTGGAAGAGTTCAAAAACAGCCCGTAATCCATAAGCGATTCGCTCGGATACTCCTTCTTCTGCCACATCTGCAGGAAGTTTACTTTGTGCTACATGATGATATAGTTTTTCTTTAAATACATCGACTAATTCCTGGAATACAGCTTCTTTGCTTTTAAAATATAAGTAGAATGTTGGCTGTGTAACATTTGCCTCTTTCACGATTTCACTAATTTTGGTTTTATGAAAACCATGTAGAGCAAATTGCATTGCCGAAATTTCTAAAAGTAATTTACGACTTTTTTCGCCATCTGCTCCTACTTGCCGTCCTCTTTTCTTCAGTTAAAACACTTCCAATCATAATATAAAAAAATATCAATAGATACGTTAATTGTACAGTGAGATTCACAAAAAACCAAACAATACATTGAATTTTAAAAGCAATTAATCTATTTGCTCAGCCTCTAATTATGCAGTTTGAAATGTTTAAGGTATTAACTATTATCATTCCGTTCATAACATATTACTAGCTATAATTATTACTCATAAAAAATCGTTTCTCCTACGAATTATTTAATTAGAATAACGACAACGACTACTCTACTATTCTCTATTTCTCTTTACCTATTTTATAATCCGTCAAGCATATACCTAATTATGTTGACTTTCTTCGAAATATATCGAATAATATTAAGTAAGCGCTTTCATGTTTATGCGTATAGTTGAATATATTATGTTAAGGAGGGAACTGTATGAAGTTGGCCAGAAATATTATTATTGCACTTATTGCTGGGGTAGTTGTTGGTTTAGTATTAAATATTTTCACGCCTGGTATTTTCACACAAGCTGACGCATTTCTATTTAAACCACTCGGTACCATCTTCTTGAATCTAATGAAGATGCTAGTTGTGCCCGTGGTATTCATTTCAATCGTCCTCGGAACGGTTGGAATTGGTGATCCAAAGAAATTAGGGAGAATCGGTGGCAAAACAATCGGGTTTTTCTTAATTACAACTGCTATTGCTTTGGTTATCGCAATATCTCTTGGTCTATTATTAAAGCCTGGTGAAGGTGGCAATTTCGAAACAGCTAATGCCACATATGAAGCACAAGAAGCACCACCTGTAGCAGACACGTTATTAGGCATTATTCCCACAAACCCGATTAGTGCTATGGCAGAAGGTAATATGCTTCAGATTATCTTCTTTGCAGCATTAATTGGATTTGGAATGGCAATGATGGGTAGTAAAGTTGAAAGAGTGAAAGAGTTCTTTGAACAAGCGAATGAACTCATTATGTATCTAATTACATTTGTGATGAAGTTCGCACCGTACGGGGCATTCGGTTTAATCGCATCCGCTGTAGGAAGTCAAGGTATGGATGCTCTGAAGGTAATGGGAATGTATATGGGAGTCGTTCTCGGAGCCCTTCTAATCCATACGATTGTTGTCTATGGTGGATCGGTCGCATTCATTGGCAAGAGGAGTCCCATTTGGTTCTTTAAGAACTTCTTTCCTGCCCAAGTTGTCGCATTCAGTACGGCAAGTTCTGCCGCGACACTACCGATTTCAATGAAAACCGCTCAAGAGAAGTTGAAAGTACCCGAATCTATCAGTTCGTTCACTCAATCGCTTGGGGCTACAATTAATATGGACGGCACAGCCATTATGCAAGGGGCAGCTGTCATATTCATTGCACAAGCTTATGGTATCGAATTAACTATGGCACAGTTACTCACTGTTGTTTTAACTGCAGTATTGGCTAGTATTGGAACAGCTGCTGTACCAGGCGCAGGCCTAATCATGCTAGCAATGGTTCTAACGTCAGTCGGTCTGCCGGTTGAAGGAATCGCACTTGTTCTCGGAGTAGATCGCCTACTTGATATGGTGCGCACAGCTGTCAACATTACTGGTGACGCTGCATGTGCCGTTGTCGTTGCGAAATCAGAAGGTGTGTTAGGCGAGCCAGATGTTGAAGAAATTCAAGGAGAAACGGAAATCGCATAATTCCCAATAATACCTGTACGGAAAACCATCGTGTTTACTAAACATGACCGCTTTCCGTGCAGGATTTTTCATGTCGGGGACTTGATTCCCGCTCCGCACAGCGGAATGACAATGACTTCATTTTTAGAATTCGCATACCTTATATATCCAGCATAATTAACGGCTGAAGTGATTTCTACATAGAACCCTTTCGCTGCAAGCATTGCACGGGCTACTATAATTTCATCTTCCGAAACAGTAATGAACGAACCTTTTGTGTCCTTGATGGCTTCAAGTATTTGTTTGGATCTGGCTGGTGAAGCAATGGCAATACCTTCCGCAAGAGTTCCTTCATTCACGATCCGCTTTCCTTTGAGATCTTGACCTTCGAATGCTTTTGAAAGTGGTGCACAATTCTCAGCTTGAATAGCGATGATCTTCGGCATTTGGTCAATTTTCTTCGCTTCAAGTAACTCTCTAAACCCATAGTAGGCGCCTAATAATAAGGTGCCATTTCCAACTGGAATTAGTAAGGTGTCAGGTGCTTTTCCCAATTGTTCATAGATTTCAAATGCATACGTCTTTGTACCTTCGTAAAAAAATGGATTGTAGACATGGCTTGCATAATACACTTGCTCTTCTTCCACTGCAGTTTGAGCCGCGGTCGCCACATCTTCCCTAGTTCCTCTCACTGTTTTAATACTTGCGCCATGCGCTTCAATTTGCGCCATCTTTTTAGGCGATGTATCCGCACTCACATACACATCACAGTCTATCCCTGCTCTGGCACTGTATGCAGCGATGGCTGTTCCCGCGTTACCACTGCTATCTGCAATCATTTTTTTGGCCCCCAACCGTTTTGCCAGTGTCACAAGTACCGCTGCACCTCGATCTTTAAAAGATAATGTCGGCATCATAAAATCTACCTTGATATAAGTGTTAGGCTCTAATTCATCTAATTGTAGTAAAGGTGTTTGACCTTCCCCAAGTGTAATTGAACGCCAACCACTTAGATATTCTCCACCTAGCATTGAAGAAACATATCTCCAAATAGATCTTTGACTCGTCCAACTACTACAGGTTGTGTCCGATTCCGGCTGTACTAAATCTAGCAGACCGCCACATTCACACTTCCAGCGTCTTGCCTCAATAGGATAAACATTCTTACATTCCGAACAGCTATATAGTGTCATACTCGTGATCTCCTTTATGCAGTTATAATTTACTTATAAATAGGTTTTTATATATATTTATTGGATAAACTGAATATATGGGAGCATTCCTGTTAGAAGCTTTTTCGGGGACTTGAACACAAAGAGCCCTCTTGGTATGATGCGGGGTGTCAAATCTGCACGAATTGACCCCTAATTTACATACCAAGGAGGACTCACAATGAATTTTACGCAAA
>NZ_PDZB01000002.1 GCF_002743335.1 Sporosarcina sp. P32b | reverse complement strand
CATGATAAAATTCATATGCACGTATCACCTTTCTCTTTGACTTGTTTCTCGACAATTCAAGTATAAAAGAAATTGGTGATCACGTGCATTTTTTTGTTCAATTGTTTGAGAACCCCAACATTTATTATAGAACCAAAAAAATAAGGACATCCCCAATGAAGGGGTGTCCTTATTTTTTGGAACTTATTTGTGTAGTTGTGGCGGGTATCCAGAATATATGACAGTAGCGATCGTAAATCCTCCGATAACTACAACCGTTACCACATTGAAAACTATACTTAACAGATTCCGCTCTTTAAAAGCTTGGACCGTTCCAAAGACTGCTAAAATTGCAATCAATCCAAAAATGATGACTAATAAATTCATTGAGTAGACACTCCTTTCAACATTGAAAAAATGAATGCCATAAAGCGATATTCCTCCTCTATTGTACTGTTAATGAATCGTTTTGTCGAGATTAAATAATGACGATTATTTGAAGTTTGTGTCCAGATTCATTAATATTAGACAAAGAGGTGAATTAAATGAGGATACATATACATCCACTAGGTCCAATTCAAACGAATTGTTACATAGTAGAAGATAAAAAGAAGAATTGTTTAATATTCGATCCAGGTGAAGATGCAGAGGCATTATTATCGGAAATACGAAAGTTATCGCTGAAGCCTGTTGCCATTTTATTGACACATGCACACTTTGATCATATCGGTGCGTTGGAAAAGATTCGAACCGCTTATGATATTCCAGTGTATTTGCATGTGGCAGAAAAGAAATGGCTTGCGAACCCGGAATTGAACGGTTCAGCTAAATATCCTGTATTACCTGATGTCATTTGTAATCCTGCAGATGTGCTACTTCATGATGAGAAGCAATTGGAAGTAGGTCCATTTAAGATGGAGACGCGTCATGTGCCAGGACACTCTCCAGGAAGCGTTTGCTACATCTTTCAAGATGAAGGGTTCGCAATCGTAGGGGATACACTGTTCCAAGGTAGCGTAGGTCGTACGGACTTGCCTGGAGGTAATACAGAAACGTTGCTCAAAGCGATTCACGAACAGTTATTGTCACTGGATGACGAGATGTTAATTTATCCTGGGCACGGACCTGCGACAACACCAGGAATCGAAAAAGATCAAAATCCCTACTTACACGGATTTTAATAAAAATAAAGCAAACAAAAAACAGCTTTCCATTGTGGAAGCTGTTTTTTGTATGTACGGATTAGTGTCCTCCGCCAGGTACGTGAATGAAAATTGAATAGTAACTGAAACCAACCATGAAGATCATCAGGTATGCTCCGAATAGGTAAATATACATACGCTCTGATAGCTTCAAGTATCCAAGTAGAATAAAGAAGACTGTACCTGCTACCATAAGTAAAGCAGCTGGAATCATATTTCCTACATAGAACATTACCGCAAAAATACCTGACCAGAATCCTAAAAGTTTAAACATATTATCCATCTAAGAATCCCTCCTTCACAACATTACAATAAGCTCTTATCCATTATAATAGAACGTAAGCCTAAAAGTAAACTCCAATCGATTTTACATTGTGTCAAAAGAGTGTACTTGTACGAACGGATTAAGATAGTAGCTGATTACAGTATAACAGAACCTATGGTGAAAATAATATGAAAATTGATTTTTGCTATCGAATTGACGTAAAGAAATGAATTATGACTCCATAATGACCTTGAAAAATGAATTCACATAAATGTAGTGCGTTTTCAAACAATTCATATTCCGTATATACTTCCTTCTAAGATGAAAAGTGGTCTTTTGTCGAATGGAGAAAGGGGAGAACTATGGAAACTGAACAGAATCCTATAGAAAAAACTTGTTTGCAGCTGCTTGAGAAAGCTATTAAGTCCGAAGCCACAGATATTCATTTTGTGCCTACGACAGAGGGATATGACGTGACAATTCGCAAGCACTCGTATTTTTCAAAAATCGGTCAGTATCCTCATACACTAGGCGGTCGCTTAATTTCATTCTATAAATTTTTATCTGCTCTAGATATTAGTGAACAACGTCGCCCTCAAAGTGGTTCCTTCCACCGGTCTTTCTTAGACTGTAACTTCTCTTTTCGTGTCTCGACCATTCCCTCTATTCAATTGAGGGAGAGTGTCGCAATCCGTATTCAGAAACACGATAAAATCGTTCCACTCAACCAGCTATGTCTGGATCCTGAATGGACGCAACAATTGGCGGAAGCCGCTGCTAGCAAACAAGGACTGTTTCTTGTCACCGGACCTACTGGCTCTGGTAAAACGACTACATTGTATTCTTTGACCTCCCATTGTGTATCCGAACTCAGACGTCATGTCATTTCACTCGAAGATCCTGTAGAGAATAATCATAGTCATCTGCTACAAATTCAGGTGAATGAACGTTCGGGTATTACATATTCTGCTGGGCTGAAAGCGATTTTGCGTCATTCTCCTGATGTTATCATGATTGGTGAAATACGAGATGCAGAGACAGCTAAAATTGCAGTTGAAGCAGCATTGACAGGACACTTAGTTCTCAGCACAATCCATGCGAAAGATCCTGTAGGGTGCTTGTATCGTTTACTAGACCTCGGTATTCATGTAGAAGAACTAAGGCAGACCATTATCGCAATCTCCGCTCAGCGACTGATTACCCAACAGTCCGGAGAAACGGCAGCGGTTTTTGAAATATTGCAGGAGTCAGATCTGCAAATAGCTACGGAATCAATGGTCAATGGTATACGTTTTACGACACCTATTCATAAGAAAATTGAAGTGCAGCAAGCTTTGTATGAAAAGGTGCTATATGGATCGGATTAAATTAATCAGTTCATCTTCCAATAAAAAATTAACAAAGCCAGCAGAGTTTCTAGTGCGACTTTCAGTGTTACTACAAGAAGGCTATACCTTTCATGAAGGACTCATTCTGATCTTGCCCTATCATACGAAAGAGTATGAGGAGAAACTTCGACAAGTAGAAGAGGAGTTGAAAATGGGATATGGTGTTTCGCATATATTGAAGAGTTTAGGTTTCGGTAAAAGTATAATGTTGCCGATTGTTATTGCAGAAGTGGACGGCAACTTGATACGTGCGTTGAAAGAGGTCGCGGATCGTGTCAACCGAAAGACAGAGAAGCAGAAACAGATACGAAAACTATTGGCATATCCTAGTGTTCTGTTTTCTTTCCTATTGATTTTATTGGTAGCGTTCCGGCAATTTTTCTTGCCGAATTTTGAAGCGTTAACTGTAATGCGGGCAAATGACGATGGAGGGATCGTTCAATTACTACCGAAACTCGTTTCATCTATACCGGATCTCTTGCTAGCTGTTGCCGTTATATTTGCTATTGGTTTTCTTTTCGTTCGAATATGGTTAAAAAGATTGTCTCCATCTGAAGTTTTACACTATGTATTAAAAGTCCCTGGGGTCAAAACATTCTACAGTGAAATGAAAACTAGAGATTTCGCCAGTGAACTCGGAAGTTTGTTGCAATCTGGACTTTCCTTGCAACGCGCATTAGCTGTTCTAACCGAGCAGACAGAGGATCCAATATTATCGGTTATCACTAACGAACTTAGTGAATACGTCATTTATGGTGAATCTTTACATGAAGCAATCCGTTTAACAGATGGATTATCGCCACGGCTCGCAGATTTTGCGAAACACGGAGCGGATACCGGATACTTACCGAAAGAACTTTTGCTATATAGCGAACATACGAGTGAGCAATTGGAGGAGAAAGTCAATCAATGGTTAACGATAGTACAGCCTGCCTTATTTGGTGTCCTGGCAGTTTGTATTTTATTATCCTATTTATCTATTTTATTGCCTGTTTATAAAATGATTGACAGTATCTAAAGGAGGAGTAGATTTGCTGAAGAATGAAAAAGGTTTTACATTAATCGAAATGATGATCGTATTGCTGATTATCACCGTATTAATCTTAATCGCAATCCCTAATGTTACGAAGCATTCTAAATCGATAGATGAAAAGGGATGCGAAGCGTACGTCAAAATGGTGGAAGGCCAAGTGCAAGCATATAAGATGGACAAAAAAACGATTCCGACGATTTCATCTCTGACAACAGAAGGGTATTTACCGGCTGAACCTGCGTGTCCTAATGGTAAAGCGATATCAATTGACGGAGAAGGAAAAGTGACGGCGCCAAAAGATGGTGGCTAAGCAAGCTGTCAAAGGTCAGCAAGGGTTCACTTTCGTGGAGCTGTTGCTTGTTCTATCTATTATGATGATTTTAACAGCCGTTATTCTTCCGTTTAGTGAAAAGCGTCTGCAAAGAATAACCGAAGAAGATGCGCTGAAGCAATTCATGACGACGGTTCATGAAACGCAATTATATGCGATCACAAATCAGCAAAGAGTCACTTTGAAATTTGAAGAAGATGGTAGAGCTTACAAAGCGGTTTCAGATGATTTATTTAAAGTATTAAGTGGAGAATTTCCTGAAGGAATGTACAGGACGAAACATTCTCCACTAAGACAATTAGATTTTGCTGATACAGGTTATTTGATTAATACAGGTAAAATAACCATCACCACACAAAGTAAAGGTAATATATCAGTCTCATTCCAATTTGAAAGAGGAAGGATGATTGTCAATGAATGAAAAAGGGCAATCGTGGCCAGAAGCTATGTTGTCGTTACTCGTAGTCCTGGTGATTTTTGGATCTTTAATACCAATGGCTAACATATTGACGTCTTCTGTTACCGAAAAAAAGCAAGCGATGATTGCAACTCAAACTGCCTATCAAGCAGCTATTGTTTATACATCATCAGGGCAAACAATAGGACACAGATCACATGAAGGTTTGCACTATAATTGGACAGTTAGTGATAGACAGATTTGCGTTGCATATGACATTCAACAAATAGAAAACCAGAGATGTGTGAATATATGAAACGATTGAATGAAAAAGGATATTCATTAGTTGAGAGTATTGTTCATTTACTTATATTCACGATGTTAATTCAATTTACCATTCTGTTTTTCTACTGGCAAGGGCCCGTGGAGAAAGTTTATCAAGGAGATTTACTAGGGGAGTGGGAGTTATTTTCATTAGAGTTACAGGAATTATTGGAAGTAGTAACTGTAGTGGAGGAAGTAAAACCTACTCGCTTGACGTTTCATACGAAAAGAGGAATTATCACAATTCAGCAATACGATGAAATGCTTCGTAAGGTAGTAAATGGAACAGGTCATGTTCCATTATTAATGAATGTGAAATCCAGTAAATTTATTTTGAAAGATAGCGAATTGAAGCTTGTTGTCGAAATGAAGGATGGTATGCGTAAAGAAAGGACGTTTGCCATTGGATTATATCAAAAATGAGAAGGGAGGATCATTTATTTTCGCGATTGTTCTATTATTTTTCGTAAGTCTCTTTCTTTTCTCCCTCGTTTCATGGCATGATAGTATCTACAGAATATACGACTGGCTCGAAACCTATTATGAGCATAAAGCAGTTGAATTAATGAAACGGGATGGATGAAAATGAAAAGGATTTATTTAGTGGGATTCATGGGATGCGGAAAAAGTGCAATCGGTAAACGGCTGCATACGCTAACAGGCATTCCGTTCTTTGATATGGACCATGAAATTTCAGAACAAATGCAAATGACGATTCCGGAAATATTCGATCAGTATGGAGAATTATATTTCCGACAGTTGGAGACAGAATTCCTTGAAAAATTCCCGGAAGAATATTGTATTGTGGCGACGGGTGGGGGTGTTGCGGTAAGAGAAGAGAATATACACCTGATGCGCGAAACGGGTATCGTATTTTTCCTCAATGCATCATTCCGCGATATTTGGCGAAGAATTTCAACTGATGTCAATCGTCCGATCGTACAACAATCCTCGCGGCAAGAATTAGAAGCTCTTTATAAAAAACGCAAGTCGAGGTATTTACAGTCATCTCATTTCACTGTAGAGACTACAGGCAAATCTTTAACGGATATTGCAGAATATATTATCTTTCAAATCGAAAGATATCAATAACTCATTAGAAAAGCGAATGATTTAGTTTGTAGTTAAACTATCATTCGCTTTTATGTGCTCTTAAGAAATAGATTGCGCTTACTTCTATGAAATGTTAAGATATCAGTGAAGAAAAAATTAATTGAATCATGCGAATGATTGTATGGGGAGAGCGCGCATTAGGCGCCGCCGAAGGAGCAAGTAACGAATGTTATGAATCTCTCAGGTAACAAAACGCATACATGACGCATCTCTGGAGAGTGCTGAGTAATCAGCGGCCGAAGAAAGTATGGAAACTGTAAAGCTTTCAGGCAAAAGGACAGGGGTTCTCTTTTATAGGAGACCCCTGTCCTTTTTTTGATGAATTACATACTGATCGATCCTTGATCAGAACAAAAAGGAGGAAACAGTTTGACGAATCCATTATTACGTACACCGTTATTTGAAAGTTATAAAGAGTACGGAGGCAAGACGATCGACTTTGGCGGCTGGGAGTTGCCTGTACAGTTCTCGAGTATTAAGGCAGAACACGAAGCTGTTCGTACAAAAGCAGGTTTGTTTGATGTCTCGCATATGGGAGAAGTGTTTGTCAGTGGTAGTGGCGCACTCGATTATTTGCAGAAGCTCGTGACGAATGATGTTTCCAAACTGAAAATCGGCCAAGCGCAGTATACTGTGATGTGTAATGAGCAAGGTGGAACGATTGATGACTTCTTAATTTATAAATTAGAGGAACAGCGCTATTTATTAGTAGTCAATGCATCAAATATTGAAAAAGATGTTGCCTGGATGGAAAAACAACAAATTGACAATGTCGTCATCGATAACCAATCCTCCAATTACGCATTACTTGCACTGCAAGGTCCTGTGGCGGAGTCGGTATTACAGAAACTGACGGATGAGTCGCTCGAAGAAATTAAGTTTTTCCGTTTTAAAGAACATGTTCAAGTAAGTGGAGAAGATGTACTTGTTTCACGTACTGGTTATACAGGAGAAGATGGATTTGAGATCTACGGCACCCCCGAAGCAATCCAGAACTTGTGGTCAAAGATTTTGCAAGAAGGTAGTGTCGTCCCTGCAGGTCTTGGTGCACGAGACACATTGCGCTTTGAAGCGGGACTGCCATTATACGGTCAAGAACTAAGAGAAGATATTTCTCCACTCGAAGCGGGACTTGGTTTCGTCGTGAAAGTGAATAAGAAAGAAGATTTCATTGGTAAAGATGTACTGGTGAAGCAAAAAGAACAAGGCGTGCAACGTAAGCTTGTTGGACTTGAAATGATCGATAAAGGGATACCTCGCACTGGTTACAAAGTATTTGATGGTGACCAGGAGATCGGTGAAGTCACAACGGGTACGCAGTCTCCTACATTAAAGAAGAACATCGGTTTTGCACTTCTATCTACAGAGTTCACGGAGCTTGGTACTGAAGTCGAAGTGGAAATCCGCACAAAGCGTCTGAAGGCTAAAGTTATTGCAACACCTTTCTATAAAAGATCATAAGTGAAAAGGGGTAAACTATTATGAAGCATCGTTATCTACCTATGACGGAGCAAGACCAGAAAGACATGCTTGAAACAATCGGAATTTCTTCCATCGATGAACTCTTTTCGGATATTCCGGAAAAAGTACGATTCAAAGGTGAGTATAAGATCAAACCTGCTAAATCCGAAACATCTCTTTTAAAAGAACTTGGACGTTTAGCTGCGAAAAACATCAACGCTCAAGACTATGCTTCGTTCCTAGGGGCAGGAGTCTATGATCACTATCGTCCGATCATCGTAGATCATGTAATTTCACGTTCTGAGTTCTATACGGCATACACGCCATATCAACCGGAAATTTCACAAGGTGAGTTACAGGCGATTTTTGAGTTCCAGACGATGATCTGTGAATTGACAGGCATGGAGCTAGCGAACTCTTCTATGTATGACGGCGGAACAGCACTTGCGGAAGCGGGCACACTTGCTGCAGGCCATACACGCCGCAAGAAGTTGCTAGTATCGGCTACTGTTCATAACGAATCACACGCAGTGGTGAAGTCGTACGCTGACGGGCAATACATTGAAGTAGTAACGATTCCACATAATAACGGTGTAACTGATATTGATAAGCTTAAAGAAATGATTGATGACGAGACTGCAGCAGTGCTTGTTCAATACCCGAACTTCTACGGACAAGTAGAGGATCTTCAGGCAATCAGTGATATTGCACATGAAAACGGTGCATTGTCGATCGTTTCGGCGAATCCACTTGCTTTAGGACTCTTAACACCACCTGGAGCGCTTGGAGCGGATATTACTGTTGGAGACGCACAACCATTCGGCATTCCAGAGTCATTCGGTGGACCACACTGTGGATATTTTGCTGTATCGAAAAAGTTGATGCGTAAAGTACCAGGTCGTCTAGTCGGCGAAACGAATGATGATCAAGGTCGTAGAGGATACGTTCTGACTTTGCAAGCGCGTGAGCAGCATATTCGTCGTGATAAAGCGACATCCAATATCTGTTCGAATCAAGCACTGAATGCTCTTGCAGCATCTGTTGCGATGACAGCCCTTGGTAAAGAAGGAATTAAAGAAATCGCGTATCAAAACATCGCGAAAACAGCTTACGCGAAACAAGCATTTGAAAAAGCAGGCTTTGAAGTGAAATTCGGTGCTGCTCATTTCAATGAATTAGTCGTAGATTGCAAATCACCGATTAAAGACGTTAACAAACGTTTGCTGGATCAAGGGATTATTGGTGGATACGATTTGAGTCTTGTGGACGAAAGTCTTGCAAACCACGCACTGATCGCAGTAACAGAACAACGTACGAAAGAAGAAATCGATGCATACGTGCAAGAATTGGAGGCTATCCATGCATAAGGAAAACCAATCACTCATTTTTGAAGTATCCAAACCTGGACGAATCGGTTATAGCTTACCTGAATTAGATGTACCTGAAGTAGATGTTGCGTCTATTTTATCTCAGGGTGTTATTCGCACAGAAGACGCAGAACTGCCGGAAGTATCTGAACTAGACATCATGCGTCACTACACTGCATTGTCTAATCGTAACCATGGAGTCGATACAGGATTCTATCCATTAGGTTCTTGTACGATGAAGTATAATCCGAAAATCAACGAAGCGGTTGCACGCTTCCCTGGATTCGCACGCGTTCACCCGTTACAAGACGAGTCTACAGTTCAAGGTGCACTCGAAGTAGCGTATGATCTGCAAGAGCACTTAGCTGAAATCACGGGGATGCCACAAGTTACATTGCAACCTGCTGCAGGTGCACATGGTGAGTGGACGGCATTGATGATGATTCGTGCTTTCCATGAAGCAAATGGCGATACACAGCGTACGAAAGTTCTAGTTCCTGACTCTGCTCACGGTACAAATCCAGCTTCTGCAACGGTTGCAGGCTTTGACACAGTGACAGTTAAGTCGAATGAAAAAGGCTTAGTTGATCTTGAAGACTTGAAATCAAAAGTAGGTCCCGATACTGCAGCATTGATGTTGACGAATCCAAACACACTAGGTCTTTTCGAGGAAGATATCTTGGAAATGGCGGCAGCAGTTCACGGAGTTGGCGGAAAGCTGTATTATGATGGAGCAAACTTGAATGCTGTTATGTCTAAAGCACGCCCAGGCGATATGGGCTTCGATGCGGTTCATTTGAACTTGCATAAGACGTTCACAGGTCCTCACGGTGGCGGTGGTCCAGGTTCAGGTCCAGTTGGGGTAACAGACGAACTCGCTGCATTCCTGCCGAAACCTGTCATTGAAAAAGTGGATGATCGTTTCGTACTAAACTATGATGTACCGCAATCTATCGGTCGCGTGAAGCCATACTACGGAAACTTCGGTATTTACTTACGTGCATACACGTATATCCGCTCAATGGGTCCAGATGGCTTGAAAGCTGTTACAGAATATGCAGTACTCAATGCAAACTATATGATGCGTCGTCTAGAGCCATACTTCGACCTTCCGTATACACAGCATTGTAAACATGAATTCGTCTTATCAGGCCGTCGTCAGAAGAAGCTTGGTGCACGTACACTTGATATGGCAAAGCGCTTGTTAGATTTCGGATATCATCCGCCTACAATCTACTTCCCGTTGAATGTCGAGGAAGCTATGATGATCGAGCCGACAGAAACGGAATCCAAAGAAACATTGGATAACTTCATTGAAGCGATGATTCAAATCGCCAAGGAAGTAGAAGAAAATCCCGAAATCGTTCAAGAAGCACCGCACACAACAGTCATTGGTCGTCTAGATGAAACGAAGGCAGCGCGTAAGCCTATGTTGCGTTATATAAAAGAACAATCACCAGTAGAAGAAACCGTACAATAATAAAATAGGTTGAATGGAGCACCGCTACAAGTTAGCGGTGCTTTTTGAATTGTAAATAATTGAGCGATTGCGTACTACTTACGTTATACATGGTATATTTGAAGAATACCATAGTAAGGATGAATGGATAGTTGATAAAGTACCAAATAAATGTATCTAAATTTTCTTAGTTCATGCATGCAATCAACAAGCTAAATAAAAGTATTTTCTGGGGAATAAATGATACGGGGGTCTTAGTTTGAATACTATTGAAAAAGCTTTCCAATTCGCATTATATAAACATAGAGGACAGTTTCGCAAAGGGACGGATATTCCATATATCACTCATCCTTTTGCTGTTTCGATGCTTTTAAAGCACCATCAGTATAGTGATGATATAGTCGCAGCGGGTTTGCTGCATGACACGCTCGAAGATACGGACACGACTGAAAATGAGTTGCAAAGTCAATTTGGCGACAAGGTACTTGATCTTGTGTTGGCTGCATCGGAGCAAGATAAAACTTTATCATGGGAAGAGCGCAAACGTCATACAATTAAAGAGTTAGGCAGAAAAAACACTGATCAGCTCGCCGTCATTGTGGCGGATAAACTTCATAATCTTCGCTCAATCCAAGAAGATGTTGATTGTGTAGGAGATGCTGTATGGAGTAGATTCAATAGAGGTAAACGTGAACAATCCTGGTATTATATGAGCATTGTGAATGCTTTGAAGCCTGTTATGAAAGACATGCGTCTAGCGCGTATATTAGAAGTGGAAGTGAAAAGACTTTTTGTTGGCGCTAGTAAGCTGATGGATAATGAAATCGATAGGTTATTCAATGTTGCATATAATTTATCGCCAACCGAGGAAGAAGAGTTTAAGAAGCTAGGAATAATAGATTTCGTATACGAAGTAAAAGTGGCTGCAGATACGGTATATAAAAATCAAGATTTTGATGTAATACGTCCGTTGATGGATGAGTTGACGGATCGAGGAATTAAATTTGAATTGAACTCAGACGGGCCATTTATAGTGCTCGCTTTTTGTAATGAATTGCAGCAGCGGTTAGGCTGGTCTGCTGATGATATGTACCGTCACGTTAAAAGGAATATAAGGAAACTCTAGTCGCAGTAGACTAGACTCTCAATATAGCAAGTCCTACTAAGAAAAATTCGACGTTAGCTAATCACCTCATCAAACATGCAGTAAATGAGGGCTGTATATCCATACTATTAAGAGTGAAACTAGTTACATACACAGTCTTGTAAAATCAAAATCGTCTATTATACGATAAACAAATAAGAAATGTCAACCATGAATTTGAGAAATTTCTGATTATGTGTTATACTGTATATGTACAAGTAATCAGGACGGTGTTTAACAATCCTGCGCAACTTATTCCAGTAAGGAATGAAGGGCGCATTTTTTTGAATTTGATAAATGGGTTGTTATATTTCAATCAAATAAAATGTAAACGCACAGATTGTTTTAATCAGATTAACTGTAAAGTAGTTATCAAAGAATTTATAGGAGGAGATTGTCTAGTGAATTTAATTAATGAAGAAATTACTCATAACGTGTTTGGTGAAGGAAATATTGTGGAACATGAGGAGTCATTCATTACCGTTGATTTCAATAAGGATCTTAAAAGATTCGTCTATCCCGATGCATTCGAGAATTTTATTACTTTAAACAATCGAAGTATGGCAGAGTCTTTAGAGAAGGTCTTTGTGGAACGAAAAGCAGAAGAAAAAATAATGGAAAAGAAGCGTAAGGAAGAAAAAGCTATCCAAGTGCTTGAACAGCAACGTAGAGAAATATTGAAAAACCATAAAATTCATGAAAGTTCACAAATTGTTTTCTGGTTAGAGAAAGAACGACAGTCAGAAGTGTTTAACGACTGGGAAATATCGACTGGAAGCATTCAAAGCGGTAAGAATAAAGGGTTACCCAACCCAGTAACTCGTTTACGCCCGAACAGTGCAGGTGTTCTAACAGTGAGAACTTCTGATCAAGCAGAAACAGAAAGAACTATTATTGGACTCTTCATGGTTGGTGATACATTTATTGGTAGTATAGGCGAGGATGGATTGGTTCCTGCTCACCCTGAATACAGAATTCAACTTTCAGAAGAAGAAGCAGAGAAAATGCTTTTCTGGAATTACTACAGAAATAAAAACTATCCTGATCGTACTTCATGGAATTCTGGTACATTCCGTTACTTTGATAATATTTGGACTGCCCAAATTTTAAAAGATATTATTGCATTAAAGACGGACGAAGAGCAGATTAAAGAAGCAGAAGAGTTTATGAACTATTTCTGTAAATTAAATGCTATTGACATGAATAACATTCCGGAAGCTGAAGGTGCGCTACGTTAACGAGTAGAATCACTTTGGCTGAAGTGCTTTAGTAAAATTATTAATTACACATAAAGCTGCCAGGTACGAGCACATGATGACTGTGTTGGTACCTGGCAGTTTTTTTGCTTCATTCAATTGTTCTATTGATAAACATCCAGGTCACTGAAAAATATACATCGGATAAATCCCTTATTAAACGTCAATTGATTTCTATAAGTTTGTAAAGGGAATATAATAGTGGGTAAACTTCTAAGGAGACTTCATTTCAAATCTTTAGCTGCATATTATATAATTCATTAGATTGAACAAAAACGTACTAGTGAAAATCATACATAGAATTGAAAAACATTGTAAAGGAATGAATGGAAATGAGAGAAACGGTAACAGCGATGGATGTCGCTAAGTTGGCGGGCGTATCACAATCGTCTGTTTCAAGAGTATATTTTGAAGGTGCATCTGTTTCCGATAAAACTAGGAAACGGGTTCTGGAGGCAGCTGCAGAGCTCGGCTATCGTCCTAACGTATACGCGAGAAGCCTCATAACAAATCAGTCCAAAATTATTGGTCTTGTAATGAAAAGTGTTCAAAATCCATTCTATGCACATGTATTAAAACGATTTAGTTCAATCTTCAAACAGCGAGGATACAGCATCTTATTTGTCTCCACCAATAACGATGAAATTCAAGATGAGGATGTTGAAACATTACTCAACTATCATGTAGCGGGTGTAATTGTAACCGATGCTACGATGTCAGAAACTGTTGGGGAGGAGTTCAAAAAGAATCAAATCCCTCTCGTTTTCTTTAATAGAAAGCCTAGTACTGACGTGTTCCATTCAGTGAGTTGTAATAATTTAGAAGCCGGCCGCTCTATTGCACATTTTTTGGTTTCTACAGGGTCCAATCAATTAGTACTGGTTACGGGTAATGAAGATACCTCTACAAGTATTGAACGTGAAAAAGGTTTTTGTGAGGTCCTTGATCAGCAGAGTATTACGTATCGCACATACAATTCAGACTATACGTATGAAGGTGGATACGATACAGCAATTTCTTTGCTTGAAGAAAATAAATTACCGTCTGCAATTTTTGTTGCGAACGATATTATGGCACTTGGGGTATTAGATGCACTTCGCAAGCATGAAATCCAAATACCGGAACATACTAGGGTCGTTGGATTTGATAATATCGGCATGGCTTCTTGGCCGGCTTACGACTTAACGACATGGGAGCAGCCGATTGAAGAAATGATTGAAGCAACGGTAACGTATTTGATGGAAGAAGTGACATCTTATACAGGATTTGTACAAACGATAGAAGTTGATGGAAAGTTGATTGAAAGAAAAACGACATAAAGTTGTTGACTTTGACGAATAATTAGACTATTATTTTGACGTAGAGTTAAATGCATACGTATGCAGAATGTATTTTACTCAGGCATTCTATACAATGCTCAAATTAGTAATTAGTTAAAACAGAATGTAAGCGGTTAAAAATAGGAGGCGACATCATGGTAAAAGTAATTAAAGCAGGTAAATCTAAAGAAGAAGTAGTAGCTAACGACACGAAGGTCTCTGAAATTGTCTCTGCAGCGTTAAAAGACGTAGAAAGTCGTGGAGATCAAGCGGTACGTGAGCTTTCTGAGAAATTTGACAAATGGACTCCGAAGTCCTTCAGACTAAGTGAATCAGAAATTAAAGAAATTGTTGCGCAAGTGCCCGATAGTGTCATCGAAGACATTAAATTTGCCCAAACTAATATTAAAGCGTTTGCAGAAGCACAGCTTGCTTCATTGCATGATGTAGAAGTAGAGGATATTCCTGGTGTGATTCTTGGACATAAAAACATTCCAGTAAACAGCGTAGGTTGTTATATACCGGGTGGACGGTATCCGATGGTTGCATCTGCACATATGAGTGTGTTGACTGCAAAGGTTGCGGGAGTGAAACGGGTTATAGCCTGTACACCACCAATTAATGGGGAGATTCCAAAAGCGACTATTGCGGCCATGTATTTAGCAGGAGCAGACGAAATTTATTTACTTGGCGGCATTCAAGCGATGGGGGCGATGGCTATCGGAACAGAAACCATTGAATCTGTCGATATGATTGTTGGACCTGGTAATGCATTTGTTGCCGAAGCGAAACGTCAATTATACGGTCGTGTAGGAATTGATTTATTTGCAGGGCCAACAGAAACATTAGTTGTAGCAGATCATACAGCGGATGCAGAAATGATTGCGATTGATCTTCTTGGTCAAGGTGAACATGGACCGACGTCTCCTGGCGCGTTGATTACGACTTCGGAAGAGCTTGCACACGAAACGATTAAGGAAATTGCGCGTCAGTTGGAAACTCTTCCAACCGCAGATGTAGCTAGTGTATCTTGGGAAGATTATGGTCAAATAGTAGTCGTGGATTCGATTGAAGAAGCACGGATTGAAGCGGATCGCTTAGCATTTGAACATGTAGAGATTTTAACAGAGAATCCCGATTACTTCCTCGAGAATATGACGAACTACGGTTGCCTGTTTTTGGGACCAGAGACGAATGTAGCATACGGAGATAAAGTAATTGGTACAAACCATACATTGCCGACTAAAGGGGCAGCTCGTTACACAGGTGGATTATGGGTTGGTAAATTCATCAAAACAGTTACCTATCAGAAGATTACAACACCAGAAGCTTCAGCCTATATCGGCGAATACGCAGCAAGACTTTGCTTATTAGAAAACTTTGAAGGACATGCTAGACAAGCACAACTTCGTGTAGATCGATATGGCAAAAAATAAAACTGGTTTTTAAAGGAGCAAGGTAATTAGGAGGAATGACTATGTTAGGAATGATCGGCCTTTTTGCGGGACTTGCGATCTTAATATTTTTAACAATGAAAGGGATGAACCTTCTCATTGCGGCACCAATAACCGCATTGTTTATCGCAATTATGAATGGCATCCCGCTTTTCCCACAGTTAGTAGAAGAAGGCGCGGTCAACTTCTTAACGAACTATATGGGTGGATTTACAGGATTTATCGCCTCGTGGTATTTAATGTTTTTAACGGGTGCGATATTCGGTAAAGTTATGGAAGACAGTGGTGGCGCCGATAGTATTTCAAAATGGATTGTCAGTAAAATTGGTATGAAAAGAGCAGCCTTAGCGGTCGTCATTGCTTGTGCAGTGTTAACATATGGCGGTGTAAGTTTGTTTGTTGTAGCATTCTCGGTATATCCGATGGCGTTAAGTCTCTTCAAACAAGCCGACTTGCCAAGAAGATTCATTCCGGCTGCACTAGCATTTGGTTCTACCACATTTACGATGACGTCAGCAGGATCACCTGAAATTCAAAACTGGATTCCAATTGAGTTTCTTGGAACGAGTCCGTATGCAGGGTGGGAAGTCAGTATTTTCGTAGCACTCTTCATGTTCTTGTTCGGCTATTGGTGGCTGAAACGAATGATTTCAAAAGCTGTCGCTAAAGGGGAGAGGTTTGTTGCAAGGGATACAGATAAGGAAGTAGATATGCAAAGATCTCTACCGAACCCGATACTGAGTATGATTCCATTAGTTGTAGTTCTTGGAATTACATTGCTGTTACATAACTATCTTGGAACCTCTGCATTAATTATTTCCTTAAGTGGCGGTATATTGGCCACATTTATTTTGAATAAAAAGTACTTCCAAAACTTTGGTCATGCAGTAGGGGAAGGTGCGATGGGTGCAGTGATCGCCATCGCCAATACAGCTGCAGTCGTTGGTTTTGGGGGAGTAGTTAAGGCGACACCGGCTTTTGATGCTGCAGTAAATGTCATGACAGATATTCCGGGAAGCCCATTAATTGGTGGAGCGCTTGCGGTAGCGGTCATTGCTGGATTGACGGGATCATCGTCAGGTGGACAAGCGATTGCCTTACCATTATTGGCTCCACACTACTTAGATCTAGGCGTAGATCCTGAAGCGTTGCATAGAACGGTATCCATCTCTTCAGGCTCATTGGATTCACTTCCTCAAGGAGGATACGTTGTGACGACGATCCGATCCATTGCTGGTGAAACGCATAAAGACGCGTATCCGGCGTTTGGCGCATTGTCTGTGGTTGTACCTATACTCGGTGCAGCAGTCGCGGTTATTCTGTTTTCAATTGGACTATAATAATGAAGACCCAACGAGCTGAAACATGGTTTGTTGGGTCTTTAAATTTCCCAGGTAATGAAAAGAAGGTAGGGCGCAGCGCAGTCTTCTAGGCGTGGCAAGATTATTCACAACGTTTCACGAAGACTTTCGTAAAGTACTATGAGTATAGTTGGAAAATAAAGAAGCGTCACTCTTCATATGAAGAGTGACGCTTCTTGCTATGAACAATTAGTAAATATCTCGTTCCCAAAATCGTTGTTGGGTAATAGCGAGTACAAAGTCGTCGTTAAACGCGGGGTTATTTTTAGCGAATACAATACCGGGTCCTTTTTTTGCGTCAGACGCTGTGAAAAGGGTGTTTCCGGTTTTGGCAACACTAATCGGTTTATAGTGTCTAAACGCCTCATTGATAAAATAGACGCTATCCGAATTGAACTTCGGTTGATTCGCTGCCTTACCACCTACTACATAAAGAGAATCGAATAAAACGGGAGCAGTAGTCAAAAACGTTTCATTCACATGAATCTCCAGTCCATTCTTACCTGTTACCGTACCTAGTTTTTCACCGATTGTGTACGCCCATACACCGTATTTCGCTAGATGTTCAATTGTTGTCTTCACTTCTTCATCAGCGAATCCATCGCCAATCAGAATGCCGACTTTTAAACTGTATGGGTAGCGAGGGGTGTTTTCCTGGCTCAGCGCAGGGGACGATTCGGTAACATTGACTTGTTCACCGGTCGGTTTATTCACTCCTACATTGTTTGCGATGAGAGTGGCCATTTCTTGATCGACGTGTGCGAACATATCGACAACTTGCTGCCTGACACTCATACTATTTACTTTTCCGACTTCAAAGCTGAACGCGTTAATAATATGTTGTTTTTCTGGTAGTGACATACTATTCCAGAAAAGTCGGGCTTGAGAAAAGTGGTCATTGAATGATTCGCTTCGGGCTTGAATAATTCGACCTTCCACTTTTTCAGCATAATGAACGAATCCGCCTTCTTTTGCTGTAGAAGTGGAGGGGGTATTGTTAGCTAAGGAATTTTTATGATAACTTACTTTGCCAACATCAATCCGTTGACGATTGAATCCGTTTCGCTGATTGTTATGGAATGGACAAACTGCACGGTTAATCGGAATTTCTGTGAAGTTGGGTCCACCGAGGCGATATAGTTGGGTATCGAGATAAGATAAAAGCCTCCCTTGTAAAAGCGGGTCATTAGTGAAATCTATTCCTGGTACGACATTACCGGGATGGAAAGCGGCTTGCTCGGTTTCAGAAAAGACGTTGGTGACGTTTTGATTTAACGTCATTTTCCCAATGATTTTAACTGGGACGATTTCTTCTGGCCACAGTTTTGTCGCGTCAAGAATATCAAAGTCAAACATGAATTCATCTTCTTCTGCAATCATCTGCACACCAAATTCATATTCAGCAAAATATCCATTATCAATACAATCCCATAGATCTCTGCGTTGGAAGTCTGCATTTTTTCCGGCGATTTTCTGTGCTTCATCCCAGACTAAGGAATGCACGCCCAATATCGGCTTCCAATGAAACTTTACAAAAGTAGCTTTACCTTCACTATTAACAAACCGGAATGTATGCACACCAAAGCCTTCCATCATCCGCCAACTTCTAGGAATGGTGCGATCCGACATTTGCCACATCACCATATGGGCAGATTCTTGATTGTTTGCTACGAAATCCCAAAACGTATCATGAGCAGAAGCGGCTTGTGGCATATCTGTATCGGGTTCAGGTTTGACTGCGTGAACGAGATCGGGGAACTTCATGCTATCCTGGATGAAAAACACAGGTAGATTGTTTCCTACCAAATCATAGTTTCCTTCTTCCGTGTAAAACTTTACCGCAAAACCTCTGACGTCTCTTGCTGTATCAACAGATCCTAAATTTCCTGCCACATTAGAAAAACGTGTGAATACAGGTGTTTTCTGTCCCGGCACTTGGAGAAAGTCGGCTGTAGTATAGTCTTTCATTGATTCATATACCTCAAACTCACCGTGTGCTGCATATCCTCTGGCATGAACGACTCGTTCAGGAATCCGTTCTCGGTCAAAGTGCATTAGTTTTTCTTTTAGGTGTATTCCTTCCATTAATGTTGGTCCACGAACGCCAGCTTTTAATGATTCTTCATCATTTGACACTTTAACCCCTTGATTGGTCGTAAACGATTTACCTTTATTATCTACCTTGAATTGATCCAATTGCTGACTTTTTCGATTCTTGATTCTGCGGCTAGCTTCATTTGTGGATTTGTCTTTCACGAAATCTCCTCCATTACTAGTAAAATTATGATTAATATGATACTCCTCATCCATACTGTATGTATAAGCTTTGTTAAATAGCCCAAAGGTTTATGTGTGGCGAAATAGGCTACATACGTTCTAATGAAAAGACTAGGAGCTGACGTATAGTATCCAGCTCACTTGAAGTAAAAGTGATTTAAAAAATGCCAGGCCCGAAGACAATTCTGGATTGTCATCGGGCCTGGCAGTAAAAATTATCTATTATCTATCTTCTCTGGGTATATATCATGTTGAAATAGTCTTTCCTTAGCCATTTGTTCAAAGTATGTTCCAGGTTTTCCGTAATTGCAATACGGATCTATAGAAATACCACCACGCGGGGTGAATTTGGCCCACACTTCTATATATCTTGGCTCCATTAATTTAATTAAGTCTTTCATAATAAGATTTGCACAATCTTCATGAAAACCTGGATGGTTTCTGAAACTGAACATATAGAGCTTTAATGATTTACTTTCTACCATTTTCACATCAGGAATATATGATATGTATATGGTAGCAAAGTCCGGTTGTCCAGTGATTGGACAAAGGCTTGTAAATTCAGGAATATTAAATTTAACAAAGTAATCATTGCTTTGATGTTGATTCTCAAACGTTTCTAAAACGTCTGGATCATATTCATAGTTATATTTTGTTTCTTGATTTCCGAGTAATGTAAGATTGTTCACACCGTTTTCGGGCATATTCCATTCTCCTTTTAATGTACTTCTGAAATATTAGGTTCATATATATTTAGTTTAATGACAACTTGTCTAATACCGCCTGCAACAATTAACTGCATTAACACTTTCGCTACCCATTGTCCAAGTATGGCATAAGGAACTAATTCCCATGGGACAAAGTTAAGACCCAGTGGACTGATACCGATGATGACAAATAAACTAGAGTCTAAAAACCCCGCTACAGCACCAGAGAATAATACTCTTTTTACAAAAGGTAATTTAAAGCGCGTGTAAATTTCAGTATCTGCTGTTTCTGAAATAATGAAACTAAGTGTACTTGCAAAGACGACCCATAGTTGATCCCCTAAAGAATAACTTGTAAGAGCTGATAATAAGAGGGCGACTCCAATCAAAATGTATGTTTGATGTCTACCGAATCGATTTTGGACCATATCTCTCATGACAAGTGTTAATCCAATGAATAAGGTACCATAAGGAATAATTAGTGGACCAAGTTCAAATGGTGCAAATCGAGCTGTAATTACGTTAGCAAGAATGATGGATAATAAATAAATCGTAATTCGGATCATGAGACGTGTTGTCCTTGTAAGTATTTCGCCAGTCCATCATTTCTTAGCTTGCATGCAGGGCATTCTTGGCAACCATCTACCATTACACCGTTATAGCAAGTTAACGTGTTCTTTCTTATATATTCCAACCGACCCATTTGATCCGCCATTTCCCAAACTTCCGCCTTGTCTTTCCACATTAAAGGCGTGATCAAATCAAAAGGATAGTCCATTGCTAAATTTAATGTCTCATTTAAAGAACGAATAAACTCGTCCCGACAATCAGGATAACCACTGAAATCTGTTTCGCTCACACCGGTAATAACTGCATGTGCCCCAACAGTTTTTGCATAGATTGCTGCAAATGAAAGAAATATATGATTCCGTCCCTCAACAAACGTATTGGGTACATTTCCTTCTTCTGCTTCAATGGGCATGTTTTTTCTAGTCAAGGCGTTCGAAGTTAATTGATTGAGAATGTCCATCTGAACTATTTTTTGTTTAACACCTAAGTCTTCCGCGATTTTTGTAGCACAATCAACTTCTAACTTATGTCGCTGTCCATACAAAAACGTGACGGTTTCTACTTCGTCGAATTCTTTCATTGCCCATAACAGGCAAGTGGTAGAATCTTGTCCACCACTAAATACTACAACTGCTTTACTCACTCTACATTCCTCCATAGTTTTGTTTTTAGAGGGGATGGTTTCGAACCCTCTGTAATAATCGTAGAATCCCGACTGATTACGCCTAAGACACTTATGATTATCAGTAGTTTAATATACACTTGAATTGTATAAATCACAAGCAGATTGAAAATTCTCACAGTTACTGTTATCTTTAATCAAATGTGATTATAGATGAAGCTATAGTCATTTCAGCAAGATTGTGACATCATCTGAACGATTTTGCTATTCTTCTTCAATAAATTGAATATGCCATACCAATGATGCAATCAATAATTAGTTGAGCGGAGATGAGCAATGGCATTTACGGGATCATGGTTGGCGAAGGATACAAGAAATAGGTATGTAGGCAGTATTGGAGGCGGCGGGCAAGTGAGGATGTAGAAATTATGATGTACTAGGCATACAGTAACAAAAAATTAGTAGAATGGAGTGTACATGATGTACGAATTAAAAACTAAAGAAACTGATCATAGTGTCATCGAATTCATAGAGAACATTGAACAAGTAAAAAAGCGTGAAGATGCATTTCAATTAGTAGATATCTTTACCGAAACAACAGGGTATCAAGCTAAAATGTGGGGCCCTAGTATTATAGGATTTGGCAAATATCATTATAAATACAATTCTGGTCATGAAGGGGATGCGCCAATCGTTGGCTTCTCACCACGAAAAGCAAAAATTAGTTTATACGTAACACTCGAAACTGAACAGCGCGAGAAATTGCTAAAAGATTTCGGGAAATATACATCGGGAAAGTCTTGTATATACATCAACAAAATAGATGACATTGATATAGACATATTAGAGAAATTAATCAAACAATCTGCAGCCTTTATAAATGAAGTCTATCCGAATCAAGAATAAAACGGGAAAGGTGGAAGATTTCATTGTTGATTGATGAAATGAGAAAAGATTTATCGATCAAAGGGAGAAATGGGATCTCATTTCTTCTCTCTGCTAGTATAATTTGGTTAATCATTACGATTATATTTATGCAGTCAATTGAAATAGCTCAGAAAAATATATGGATGCTTTTTTCGACTGGTTTGATGTTTCCTCTTTCAGTTGGTGTTTCATATATATTAAAGGCTGATTGGAAATTTGAAACTAATGCTTTAGGGAGTCTAGCGTTATATTTAAATTTGGCGCAGATTATCTATTTTCCGATTCTTTTTTGGAGTATGTTAAAAAGTCCCCATGACGCCATTATGATATTTGCTATCATTACAGGAGCTCACCTTTTCACGTATGGGTGGTTGTATTATGCAAAACCTTATTATATTGCGGCTCCAATAATTGCAGTCGGCATGATGTTTTTAGGTTTGTATACAACGACAGACAATCTATGGCTAATACCTTTTTCTATGATGGGGTTATTATTCATGTTAAGCATGGCGTTAAATATGAGTTATAGAAAGTTAGTAAAGCGTATATGACGTGTTGTGTTGGTCGAAACAGTAACCAATACACAATCTATATTTATCCATAGAGGCAACTTATACTGCATAATCAAGTATTGGATCATACGAAAAGACAGTTCCCAAACGGAAACTGTCTCTCACTTAGAACTATGAGCAATACCTTAGATACAACTTCAATAGTTATGAAAAGCACTTTGCACTCTGTTCAATAAGGTATCTAATCGCTGGCTGGTTTTGACAACGCTTGGATGTGTAAATCCTAAGAAAGCGGCTTTCTTATACATAATAATTCTTTTCACTTCAATTCTTAACAACAAAAAGTTTTTTTTGACAGTTTTCATCAAGTCTATTCCTCCGTAATATATATATTATGCTTCAAATCATGTAGCGGTCTTCTTGCTAGTAGAGAAGCAACCTAGTTATCATATATAACTGAGAATGAAAAGTGTGTCGCATTTTGACTGACTTCAATATTGTTTCTAAGTTATGGCAGAAATGTGTATGAAAATTGATAATTTAACTATAATAAGCGAAAAAAAATACCTTCATTCGACACTAGTGTTATTTCCTGTGTAAATGTCTGGTATAAATAATTAGTGAAGATCTAAATAACTGTAGTCTTTATACGTAATGAATTCTGTTCAGTGCGATTCAAATAGCAGAATCAGTGACTCGTGGTAAAAAAATATAAATATGAAAAAGGTTGCCTGAAGTTTTTCAAGGCAACCTTTTTTGCGGATTAATAACCAATTGTCGAATCGGTCTCCCAGTCATGCCGGGTAGCTTGCCTATGTTGCTTCTGCAACTGGCGGATCCGTTCTTCGTATTGAATAGTCGCCTCATAATGGTAGGTTAGTGCAATCGACATATATAATTCGTTCAACTGTGATACGGAAAGGCCTTTCGTCTGCTTCGCGATTTCTTCAACCTGCTTTGTAGACAAAATCTTTTTGCGGTCCAGTTTTTCAATATATAACTTACGGACTTTTTGTGTCGGAGATTTGATTTCATATGTGCTGTCAAAGCGGCCTGCGCGATTTATTAGGGCCGGGTCGATACGTTCAGGGTAATTGGTCGTCCCGATGATGAATAAGCCATCACGGACATGTACGCCATCGAGGATGTTCAAAAATGTGCTTCTCATATGCTCTGGCATGGAGTCGATATCTTCGATCACGAGGATGGCTGGTGCTAGGCGTTCGACTGTATTGAAAACTTCCTGTACCGAATGACTTCCTGTGAATTCCGTGATTTGCCAGTAGACGACAGGCGCGTCGGTTGTGCCAGTGATGGAGCGCACGAGCGTTGTTTTGCCGTTACCAGGAGATCCATACAACAAGATTCCTCGTTTATAGGGCAGTCCGTATTCTTTAAAGAATGCACCGCCATCTCGAAAGAATTCATCAATAGAACGAAATAGATCGTTCTTCAAATTTTCATCTAGCAGGACATCATTACGCTCAATTTGAGTGCCGGCGCCATATGTCTTTTTTTCCATACCTTCCTCAGTATCCACTAAGTACGTAATATTCGTTTTCATCGCTTCTCGTTGTAATTGATTTAGCACTTCGATGAAATCTTTAACATGGGTAGCAGATGGTGCGAATACAGTATGTTCTGACCAGGTGGAGCCAGTTGCGACATAATAGCTGATGTTCGCGATGGCGATTTGATGTTCCGGAAAGAAAAGTAACTGATTATCGATTGTTTCAGCACCTTGCAGAGAAAATGTAGTAGCTGATTCGTCTTGCTGGATCTTTTGTGTCGGTAATGTGGCGTAAATATGACTAAGTGATTCGTAAGCCAATTGTTTACGATGAATCAGCTCAGGAAGCATTGTTTCTGTGTAAGAAGCAAATTCGTCCACTTGGATAATTTGCCAGTCAGCTGGTGAACGTTGTTGAAGTGTGTCTAGAATTGCTTCAATGATGACGCCATAATATTGATAATGTGTCAGCTTCTCGTACTGTGCTGACTGTAAAGGAATTAAAAAAGATGGTTTCATGAATAAAACACTCTCCTTATAAATAAGTAGATCCTCCTTAAAAAGGAGGATCTACACTGATTATTTTGTTTTGATTTTACCTGACCACTGTTTAAATCCACCGCGTAGCTGGTAGATTTCTGTACACCCTTTTTTCTTCAAGAACAACGCAGCACGACCAGTACGGCTTGTGTTTTGGTCATAAAGATAAACGGGTTTATCGGGGCGGATTTCCTTATAACGCTGTGAGAACTGCGTAAATGGAATATTACGTGCACCTAAAATATGTCCAGCATCGAAATCTTTTGGTTCGCGCACGTCGATCAATTGTGCTTTGCGATATCCTTTAATAAACTCTTCTTGTGTTAAAGTAGTCAATGCTTTTCCGACCCGTATGTATGTGATGACGAAATACAAAATGACCGCGAGCACAGCTGCTCCCAAAATATAATAACTCAAAAAAACTTCCCCCTTCATCAATATCTCTATTATAAAGATTATCTGGCATCAGTTCAATCCTAATGATAAAATGAAATGCGTTATTGTTTTTTTCATTGACGATTTCCTATACTATAGGTGGAGTATTAAAGGTGAAGGAGAATAGATTATGACAAAAGCCGTTTGGCATTATGTAGATTCTGGAAAATGTAGTCCTTCCTTCAATATGGCGCTCGATGAAGCGCTTCTTGACTTACATAGCCGAGGAGAAATCGGACCGGTTCTACGTTTTTATGAATGGGAACCTGCTACATTATCTATCGGGTACTTTCAGCGTATTGAAAAAGATATCGATATGGAAAAAGTAAAAGAATTGGGGCTCGGATTTGTCCGAAGACCAACAGGGGGCCGTGGCGTCCTGCATGAACATGAGCTTACCTACAGCGTCATTGTGAGTGAGCAGTATCCCGATATGCCGGAAACGGTGACGGAAGCGTACCGTGTAATTTCTGGTGGATTGCTGCAAGGGTTCCGTAATCTCGGACTTCAGGCAGAGTTCTCGATTCCAGATAAAGATGTCACAGAGCAATTACGAAGCCCGAAGAGTGGTGTGTGTTTTGATGCACCGAGCTGGTATGAGCTCGTCGTTGAAGGTAAAAAAGTTGCTGGTAGTGCGCAAACGCGACAAAAAGGCGTGATTTTGCAACATGGAGCCATTTTAATGAGCTTAGATGTCGATAAATTAACATCCATTTTCACGTATTCATCACCCGCATTGAAAGAACGTGTACGTAGAACATTGCCGGATCGTGCAATTGCGATTGACCGATTGACGGATCGAGAGATTTCAGTGGAAGAATGCAAACAAGCCTTTTCCAAAGGATTTGAAGCGTCGCTCGATATTTCATTGGAACCACTAGAATTAACGCCCGAACAGCTCGCTTTAGTTCGTCAAATCGAGAAAGAGAAATATGCGAATGATGACTGGAATTACAAAAAATAAAATTGGTACTTTGGTTTTATTTTTTTTGTCGAAATGTCGCGATATCAATGATTTTTTGTTTTTGAAGAATAAATGTCGATTGATATAATATTCAATATGTAGTAGATTATTTAATAAGACAAACACTATATATAGTGTTTGTAGCGTTATGAGGAGGATGTTACATGGTTACGATGTCGAAGCAAGGCGAACCGATGCTCGATAAACAACAGTTGAATGAGGATATTGCGAAGTTCCCCCAAGTTCACCCCGTTACGGAGGATATGAAGCTAACTCATAGTGGAGTATCTCGTCTAGTAATGATTGATCGGTATTCATTTAAAGATATGGAAAAGAAGACACTGAAAGAAGGCGATTTTGTCGTTCTAACAGTGAGGGAGGATCCGAGGTTCCCAGCTCGTGGGTTAGGTTATATTATGAAACTTGATCAAGCGAACGGAAAAGCGGATATCTGGATCGAACCAGAATATCGTTCATCAATCGATGATATGGACGAGCAGCAAAAAGGAGTGATCACACGTCCACTTGATGTGTTGGAGAAGCCCCTGGAAGTGTTCTACGAACAGATTGCGAAACGAAATGCGACTGGACTTGCTTCTGTTGAAAAGACGGAAGATAGAAGAACGCAGTCGTATAACATGTTCTATGATCAGTTGAAGGAATTGAACTTCATTCCAGCTGGTCGTGTGCTGTATGGCGCAGGATCGGATACGGATGTCACGTTCTTTAACTGTTATGTGATGCCGTTTGTCCCCGATTCCCGTGAAGGGATTTCCGATCACCGCAAGCAAGTGATGGAGATCATGAGTCGTGGTGGCGGTGTAGGAACGAATGGTTCGACATTGCGTCCACGCAATACATTGGCGCGCGGTGTCAACGGTAAGTCATCTGGATCGGTTTCCTGGTTGGATGATATTGCGAAGTTGACTCATTTAGTTGAGCAGGGCGGATCAAGACGTGGAGCACAGATGATTATGTTATCAAACTGGCACCCGGACATTTATGAGTTTATCATCTCCAAAATGCAGAATCCGCGAATTTTGCGCTATTTGATCGAAAACACAGAAGATGAAATGATTAAAAAGCTGGCAGATGAGAAATTAAATTTCAAACCTCTGACAGCACAAGAAGAAGCAATGTATCAAAGCATTACAAACTATAAACAAATCCCAGGTCAAGGTGGCTTCAACGCAGCGATTATCCGTGACGCTGAGCTGAAGCTTCAGGATGGCGGAACGTACACCGTTCATAATCCGGAATTCCTGACAGGAGCGAATATCTCTGTTACTTTAACGGATGATTTCATGAAAGCGGTGGAAGAAGACGCGGATTATGATTTACGTTTCCCGGCAGTCGAAAATTATTCACCTGAACAAATGAAGCATTATAACGAACAGTGGCATGAAGTTGGCGACGTACGTGAATGGGAACGCCAAGGTCACGAAGTTCGTGTCTATCGTACGATTAAAGCCCGTGCACTATGGGATTTAATTAATATCTGTGCTACGTATTCAGCAGAACCAGGCATTTTCTTTATTGATAATGCGAATGACGATACGAATGCGAAAGCGTACGGACAGCAAGTTGTAGCAACGAATCCGTGTGGTGAAGTTCGCCTCACGTTAAAAATTGCGGGATGAAGCGGGAAAGCTGAGATGCCAATCCGAACCGAAGGCTAGAAGTAAATTTTTAGTCAGGGGCAACGCATACCTGGTGATCCTGATCGATATTGATCAGACTATAATCCAGGCACGAGACCGCAACACTGTGTAATTACTTTTCAAAAAGGGTGATATTAAAATTGAACAGAGGATATGCAGGTTTTTATAAAGGTTTTTATTTAAGAAGCTCTTATGAGTATGCCTATGCTGTCTATCTTGATCAATTTAATATTTCTTGGAGCTTCGAAACTCAGATTTTTGAAGTGAATGGAAAGATTTATAAACCAGATTTTCTCTTTTATGATAAAAATGGAAAACTAGAGAAGATAGTCGAAATTAAATCTCGAAATAAAAAAGAGATTGAATTGGCGAAGGAAAAGTTGAATTATATTGCGGTTCAGTATCAAGTAACGACAGAATTATTTTCTTATAAAGAGTTACTGAAAATTTATGAAGATATGCCAGTATCTTTGAATTCAGTCATCGAACATTGGATTAACTCAGATAACACTTCAATTCATAAAGGTGTTTCGGGTAGTTTGAACGCTCATTATGGATTAAAGCATAGTGAAGAAACAAAAAAGAGGATAGGAGAGCATACCAAGAAACTTTGGAATGGAGATACTCCTGCTAAGAAAAAGATGATTGAAGGATTACGTAAATCTGGTTTATCTCAAAAAGGGAAAATTAAAACTGAACGCGAAAAAAGATACTGCGCTTTATGTTACGATGAATTTATTGTTATGGTTACTTCTAAGCAAAGTTATTGTTGTCAACACTGCTCAGGTCAATCGGCTATTCGCATAGCGACTGAAGCTTATGTTGAAAGTAGAACTACTGTACATCGGAATATTAAGCAATATATAATTTATTGGACTAATGAGAATAGTGAAATTGTACTATTAACGCCTTTTAATAAAATAAATTCGACTATTAAACCCTTAACCGACGAGATTTATTCTCGATTTGGTGTTAAAGATATGAGGGTTATCTCAAAGGCTGTTTTTGGTGAAGATAAAGGAAGAAAAGAATTGCTAAGGTTTATGAAAAAGTTATGTAGTGAAAATGTATGCTGAACTTACAGGAAGACAACTGTAAGAACTAGAGGATAAAAAGCCTTTAGGATAACAACTGGAACAACCACTTGCACCCTATTCTGTCTGTAATTTAGCTGCTGTCAATCTTGCTGAGATGGCAGATAAACATACGAAGACGGTTAACTTTGAAAAGTTGAGAGAGACGGTACGGACTGGTGTACGTATGCAAGATAACGTCATCGACGCTACACCGTACTTCCTTGAAGAAAATAAAGTACAAGCTCTTGGCGAACGCCGTGTAGGTCTAGGTGTTATGGGACTTGCAGATCTTCACATCTACTGTGAAAAAGAATACGGCTCGCCTGAAGGAAATCAATTAGTGGATGAAGTATTTGAAGCGATTGCGACAACTGCTTACCGCGAATCGATTGAATTGGCGAAAGAAAAAGGAAGCTTCCCGTTCCTAATTGGTAAAACGGATGAGGAAACGAAAGCATTACGTCATGCTTTCATTAATTCTGGCTTTATGAAGCGCATGCCGGAAGATATACGTGAAGCAATTGTGGAACATGGAATTAGAAATTCTCACTTATTGACAGTTGCGCCGACTGGATCCACTGGAACCATGGTAGGGGTTAGTACCGGGTTAGAACCTTATTTCTCCTTTACTTACTACCGCAGCGGACGTCTAGGTAAATTCATTGAAGTAAAAGCGGCGATTGTAGAAGAGTATTTGCAGGCTAATCCTGATGCAGATCCGAACAACTTGCCTGAGTGGTTTATTTCTTCAATGGAACTAGCACCAGAAGCGCATGCGGACGTACAATGTATCATTCAGCGCTGGATCGACAGCTCTATTTCTAAAACGGTTAACGCACCACGCGGCTATACTGTGAAACAAGTTGAGAGTGTGTATGAGAGATTGTATAAAGGCGGAGCAAAAGGCGGTACAGTTTACGTCGACGGTAGCCGTGATGCACAAGTTCTGACTCTGAAAGCGGAAGATAATATTCCGGATACAGAAGAAGTAGTCGAAGTGACAGAACAGCCGAAAGTTGTGCTTGTCAATACAATACAAGCATTGCGTTCTACAAACGTCACGATCGGTTCAGAAGTGGGCGACACATGCCCGGTTTGCCGACAAGGTACAGTGGAAGAAATTGGTGGATGTAATACATGTACGAATTGCCAAGCGCAATTGAAGTGTGGATTATAATTTAATAATAACAAACACCCTGAATGCACTTGCGTTCGGGGTGTTTGTGCACCCATAGGTCAAAACTCATAATCTCGTTCTCTTAAAAGTAAATAAAATAGATATAGTAAGAGTAAATAGAATTATTCTAAAAGTCTATGTTGATATAATTTTCTAATTACTATATACTAAATAAAAATTGTTTGATTTTTCATGAATTAATCAGACACATACATAAAAGACGAGAAGGAAGGGTTTTCATGCTAACATTTTTATCATCTATCGTCTTGTTAATTATTGGTTACCTGACGTATTCGAAAGTGGTTGAAAAGGCATTTGTGATTGATGATGCAAGAAAAACACCCGCTTATACACAGGCTGATGGGATGGATTACGTGCCGATGAGCTGGTGGAAAGGCTGGTTGATTCAATTACTGAACATCGCAGGTTTAGGCCCGATATTCGGTGCGATTGCAGGTGCTTTATATGGACCTGTTGCATTCATTTGGATTGTGTTCGGTAGTATTTTTGCAGGAGCTGTCCATGACTACTTTTCTGGAATGTTATCACTAAAACACGGTGGTGCCCAATTTCCTAAAATCGTAGGGGAGTATTTAGGTGATGTCGCTAGACGTTTAATTAATGTGATTTCAGTTGTTTTAATGGTTCTTGTGGCGGCTGCCTTTACTGCTGGGCCAGCGCAACTTATTTCATCCATTACACCGCTCTCATTTATTGTGTCACTTATCCTTATATTTGCTTATTTCGTGTTAGCGGCTATTTTACCGATTAATAAAATCATTGGTCGTTTATATCCCGTGTTTGGAGTGGTTTTGATTGTTATGGCAGTTGGAATCGGTGGCGCATTATTATTTGGACCAGAGAAAATTCCGAATTTAACTTTGCAGAACTTACATCCTGGAGAATTACCAATTTGGCCATTGCTGATGGTGACGATCTCTTGCGGAGCGATTTCTGGTTTCCACTGTACACAAAGTCCAATTGTTTCCAGAACGATGAAAAAAGAGTCGGAGGGCCGGAAAGTATTTTATGGCGCCATGATTGCTGAAGGTATTATCGCGATGGTTTGGGCTGCAGCTGGTATGACATTCTTTGGCGGTACGGCAGGACTACAAGGCGCTCTCGCTGCAGGTGGTCCAGCTGGTGCAGTGAATGAAATCTCGAGCACATTGCTTGGTTCGTTCGGCGGTCTGTTAGCTATTTTAGGTGTTATCATTTTGCCGATTACAACGGGCGATACCGCTCTTCGTTCAGCGCGTATGATTTTCACTGAAGCAACATCGAAGTGGTTGAATCCCAATAAAAAATGGGTGATTCTTGCTACGACATTGTTATTAGGTGTACCGATGTTCTATCTATCGACCATCGATTATTCTTTCTTATGGCGTTATGTTGGCGGTACGAATCAATTAGTAGCAGCCGTCATGCTCTGGACTGCGACATCCTACTTAATTAGAGAAAAACGAGCACATTGGATTGCGGGAATACCTGCGATGTTCATGACCGCCGTCGTCGTGACGTACTGGATGTATGCTCCCGAAGGTTTACATCTTGACTATGCTGTATCGGTAGGCACAGGGATTGTAGTATCAGGTGCGATCGGTGTGTATTACGTACTGAAAGTCATACAATCGAAGCAAGTCCCGGTTATTGTTAGTGAACAATAGAATAGATAGAAAGGGCCCTTAGCATGCGCTAAGGGCTCTTTTTACTCGCGTGTAAACTTTTGTGAAATAGTAAAAGCCTCGAATATGCACAAAACACATTCGAGGCTTTTTGTTTTATCTTATGAAAGTAGAGGTTTCGCCTCATTCGTTTCTTCTGTTTCTACCGCCATTTGAGGATTCAACACACCTACTCCATGTTCTTCCACTTCCAGTAATTTTTCGAAAGAAGCAATGGCAACTTCTACTTGCTTGTCGTCCGGCTCTTTTGTTGTTAGTAATTGTAACCAAAGTCCAGGGTAGCCTAGATAACGAAGAACCGGTACGTTGCGCACTGCGTTCGTCAGTTGTAATACTTCAAAGGACACGCCGAGCACTACCGGAATCAATAAGATCCGATTCAGAACGCGCAACCAAAGTGGATCGGTTGGAACTAAGAAGTAAATAAACATCCCGACAATGACCGTGAACAAAATGAAACTACTCCCACAGCGATAGTGCAATCGAGATTGTGATTGTACGTTTTCTACTGTCATTTCCATATTACTTTCATAGTTATTGATGACTTTATGCTCTGCACCGTGATATTGGAATACCCGCTTGATTAGCGGTGTCATAGAAATTAATCCAATATAAATGAGTAACAAGAATAGTTTAAAGAAGCTTTCGATCATAATTTGCGCCGTTTTACTAGGTGCTACAGATTGGAATAACTCTGCTAAGAAAACGGGAACGAGTGTAAAGACGAATTTACCGAAGATAAACGATAATACTCCGACTGCCGCCACGCCAAGGACCATCACAAGCTTTGACGTTTCTTCTTCTTTGGCATGTTCCTCTTCTTCACCAGGCATCACGTCGTAGCGATCACTCGCAAACGTCAAATGCTTAGAACCATTACCAGCCGATTCAATTAACGCGACAATACCACGAATTAATGGAATCTTTTTTAATTTAGTGCGTACAGGATGTGATTCTCTCGGTACGTGGTAGTACTCGATCGTATCATCTTTACGGCGAATTGCTGTCACCGTATCTTTCTTTCCACCGAACATTACACCTTCTATAAGTGCTTGACCTCCGTATGCTGGAGGAGTTTTCTGTTGACTCATACCATACCCACGCTTTCTGTCGTAAGAAACGATATTTCCATTGTACTAAAAAAAGTGGAAATGCACCATTGAGATGTTTAAAAATGTGTAATTATCCCGACACTGGAATGGGAGGTATTGTCATGAAAATTACTTCAACACATGTTTGGACAGCTATTATGGCTGCGGTACTATCTATCATTTCACTGAAATTTCTACACGTATTTAAATTTATCAAGTGGTCGCCAATCGGCTGGACGAAAAAATTCCATATGTTTACGACTTTTCCTGGTTGGCTCAAGTGGGTGTTATTAGGTGTCATTTGCTTTTTACTATTCTTTATCCTGTACTTTATTGCGCGATTGACTTGTAAGATTCCGCCCACTCTTTCTTCATTGATCGTGACAATCATTGTCATTATCTTCATTGAATGGATGATCCACGTCAAAGCAGATTTAACCATGACACAATTTATTAAGAAAATATCGATACCGTTTGCTTGTCTGTTTGCAATGATTTTCCGTTTCGTCATTGGGACGTCTGTCTATATGAAAAAAACAATAGGCTAGAACAGTTTTAGTATGTCCCGCTAACTCATTGTGCTAAAATAGGGAAGAAAAATGAGTGGGAGGGGATTTAATGGAGCTGTTACTGTTAAATGGTCCAAATTTGAACCGGTTGGGCAAAAGAGAACCAGATATTTACGGGGCAGAAACACTTGCGGATATTGAAGGTCGTATTCAGCGTCTAGCAAATGAATCGGATATTACGCTTTCATGTTTTCAATCCAATATAGAAGGCGAGCTTATCAATAAGATTCATGATGCAGGAGACCGAGAAATTGCTGGCATCATCTTCAATCCAGGTGCATTTACACACTATAGCATTGCGCTTCGTGACGCCATCGCTTCTATTTCTGTTCCGGTAATTGAAGTCCATATCTCCAATATACATACTCGCGAAGAGTTCCGACACACGTCTGTCATTGCGCCTGTAGCGGCAGGACAGATTTGCGGTTTTGGAACAGCGGGCTACGATCTCGCCTTCCAAGCGTTTTTGTTACAACGAGAGGAGAGACAATCTTGAAAATAGAGCAATTAAGAAAATTATTAAAAGAACAGCAACTCGATGCAGTAGTCATTACAAACCCTTACAATCGTCGCTATATGACGAACTTTACGGGATCTGCGGGGACTGCCATTGTTTCGCAAGATGATGCAGTATTTATTACGGATTTCCGTTATGTAGCCCAAGCTAATGATCAACTCTCAGGCTATCGCATTGTCCAGCATACGGGCACAATGATTCAGGAAGTCGCGAATCAAGTGAAAGAAATGAAGATTGATACACTTGGCTTCGAAAAAGAAGATCTCAGCTACGGCCAGTTTGAAGTGTATAACAAACATGTCCAAGCCAAACTAGTACCGGTTGCTGGTCTAATAGAGAAACTACGTATAATTAAGACACCAGAAGAAATCGAGGTGTTGAAGCAAGCGGCAGCGATTGCGGATGCGGCTTTCGTCTATATTTGTTCGGTCATCCAAGCAGGTAAAACCGAGTTAGAAATCGCCAACGAATTGGAATTCTTCATGCGCAAACAAGGCGCGACTTCCTCCTCATTTGACATAATTGTCGCTTCTGGTGAAAGAGGGGCTTTACCACATGGGGTAGCATCTGATAAAGTGATTGAGACTGGTGATTTAGTTACAATGGATTACGGTGCCCTCTATAATGGGTATATCTCTGATATTACGAGAACTGTTGCGATCGGTGAGCCTTCTGCTAAACTTCGTGAAATTTATGAAGTCACGTTACGCGCTCAAGAACTAGGTGTAGAACAAATCAAGCCAGGCATGACAGGTATCGAAGCCGACGCAATTACACGCGATTATATCAAGTCCAAAGGATATGGAGACGCATTCGGACATTCAACCGGTCATGGGATTGGTATGGAAGTTCATGAAGCTCCGGCCTTATCGTTCCGCTCAGAAACGGTGCTTGTTCCGAATATGGCGGTAACAGTGGAACCGGGAATCTATCTTCCTGGTATTGGCGGCGTGCGGATCGAAGATGATATACTGATCACAGAAACAGGTAATGAACGTTTGACAAAGTCTACTAAAGAACTGCTTATTTTATAATCGGTTAAAAATGGAGGAATACGAATGATTTCAGTAAACGAATTTCGTACAGGATTAACAATTGAAGTTGATGGTGACATTTGGCGCGTAATGGATTTCCAACACGTAAAGCCAGGTAAAGGTGCAGCATTCGTTCGTTCGAAACTGCGTAATCTTCGCTCAGGTAACGTGAACGAAAAGACTTTCCGTGCGGGAGAAAAAGTAGCAAGAGCACAGATTGACAACCGTAAAATGCAGTATTTATATGCGGACGGAGATATGCACGTATTCATGGATAATGAATCATACGAGCAAATCGAACTTTCTGAAAAGCAACTTGAATATGAACTAAAGTTCTTGAAAGAAAACATGGAAGTTCACGTCATCACGTATAAAGAAGAAGTACTTGGAGTTGACTTGCCAGTAACAGTTACACTTGAAGTAGCTGAAACAGAGCCTGGAATCAAAGGTGACACAGCGAGTGGCGGTTCTAAGCCAGCTAAGATGGAAACTGGCGTTGTCGTACAGGTGCCATTCTTCGTTAACCAAGGAGATATGTTGGTCATCAATACAGAAGAAGCGGAATACGTTTCCCGCGCGTAAGTAAATACGTAACAAGGATGCCCCAGAAATGGGGCATCCTTTTTTGCGTGGAAATGAGTTCAAGAACTAAATCTTTAATAAATATTAGTTCAATGTGAGTGGTTCGCTCACTGCAAGCCCTCTAGGAAAGCATCCCCTCCGAAGCGCAAATCCCAACCCCAACAAAAACTCCGCCTTATCTCTTTCAATCAACAATGCCGCTTATACTTTTAAACTTTTGCATATCTAACAAGCATACTTCATAGAGTGGACTATGGAGGAGGCGTAGCGGGATGGAACTGAATGATTTATTGCGCATCGCCGGCGTCGGATTGGTGATTGGGGTACTTCACGTGTTCTTCGAGCAAACAGGCAAGAAGGATTTCTCGTTTTTCCTATTTTTCTTAGCCTATCTGTATATCTCGATCGAATTGTTGATGTTCCTCAGAATATTCTTCACGGAGATCACGGAATTCTTTAGCTGGCTATCCATGGCGATGTAAATGGCGATTCTCTTTCAATTATTTGTCGTGTATCTCTTGCTGCTTCTGCTTTCATTTGCTGCACCCGCCCTGCATCCCATTCTCTATACCGCGCTATTCTTACTTGTCACGGTATATGTATTATTTACGGTCCTTGTACCATTCGGTTCGACGTTGTTAGCACTGACGGAAAAGTTACCGTCGCCTTATGCGACGCTGCTAGTGGTGAGTGCAGGTCTGTATTATGTAGCGGAGGTTCTGTCGCTTCAAATGAAAGATGAGGGGTACGGGGCATTCGGGCAGCTGTTTCAGACCACTATGAAAGTAGTCATCATGACATTGTGGCTGCCGTATATCACGCAATTGATCGAGACGATTCACGCGTTCATTCCCTGGTGAACGAATCCTAACAAAAATGAATGGACGAGACATCTATGCTGAATTTTCTGCAGGAAAGTATCGCAGGTATTATCGGACCATTTTTCTTGTTGCTCATTATGTTGCTCATTGCTTCACTTGTCGATTTCTTTCTTCCGGCGTTTCAAAAGTGGACGAGGTTTCTGTTGCTCATCCTCATTTTAGTGTTGCTGATTGAACCGGCTAGAGAAAGTTTCGAGCAGATTCAAGTTATCACGCATACGATAGCTTCTTTATTCCTTGGTATGTATCCGCTAATTGCCGCGATGATTTTGGCTTCCGGTGCAACGTTCGGCGTCTTGAATTTCCAACCCGCTATGCTGTTATTTGCGCAAGGAGCAGTCGTTTTTGCAGACAAGTTCCTGTTGCCGGTGTTATTGACGGCGCTGTTGTTCGATATCTTTACGCGATTGGTGCCGGAAATTGCTTTCACGAAAATGGCAGATTTATTGCGTACGTCATTGCTTGCGCTTGTTTCTGCCATGGTTGCAGCGTATTCGATTTTCATCACAGCAGGTGGTGCGTTGTCCTGGACGATGAATGGAGCTTTGAATGAGCCACTGAAAGAGCTGATCAAGAATAATATTCCTGTCATTGGTTCATTGTTGACGGATACGCTCGGATCAATCGGCCGTTACTCTTCAGGCGCCACGGCTTACATGAGTGTTTGGCTGCTCGTATCGATCTGGACGATAGCGCTATTGCCGGCGGTTAGGATTCTATGTATTGCTTTTTTATTTAGATGGACCGCAGCAATCATCGAACCGTTTTCGCAAAGGGAAGTATGCGGTTTATTGGACGATATCGGTCGTACATTGTTTGTGTTATGCGCCATTTCATTTTTACTGACATTCGCTTTCATCTATACAACGATTTTCATTGTGATGTTCATTAAACTGATGACGCTCGGGAAATGAGGTCAGTGGATGGAAGTATTTTTAGTGGGGCTGGCAAACTTGGTAGTCCTTGCGCTAATTATTCAGTTGCTGGCGAGCCGTGAGATGGAAAGAATGATGATTCCTTTGTGTAAAGTGGCGATTGGAATATGGATCTTGCAATATATTCTACAATTCGCAAGTCATAAGTTACTGTGACGCTACATATTATGCAAATGTAGAATTCATTTTAGTTAATTCACGTTGAGATGGTGATGAAACTTGGAAAAGCCCACAGGGAAACCCCGATTGATCATGATCGGTTTGATGGTTATGGTGGTTAGCGTTTTATACATCACCAGTACGGCGAATGTAGGAGGGGAGAAACAGAAAAAAGAAGAGAAGCGCATGCTGTCAACACTTGAAGAAACACTTGAACAAATGGAAGGACTAGGGAATGTGAAGGTGTATTTTCATTACGATGAAAAGGAAGAGGAAAGCCCGTTAGCTAATTATTTCTCCGCTTCATCCGCTGTGAAAAGCCAATCACCTTTGCAAGGCTTACTCGTCGTAGCGGAAGGGGCAGAAGATCCGGCTGTACGAAACGGGCTTTCGCAACTCCTAGCCAACGTCCTACAATTGCCTGAACATCGTATCGTCATCGTGGAAATGAAGAAAAGGGGGAATCAACATGAAAGCCAATAAACGAACAGTTTGGTTTTTAACATTACTCAGTCTAGTCGCAGTGATTTCAATCTACTACGTGAAGAAGGAAGCGCCAATGCCGTTTGACGGAATTGCGATCTTCACGAAAGAAACAAAGGACGCAACGAATCTACTCGAAAAGGAAGGCAAGTCGGAGGAAGTGAAGCCGGTCTTTGCTGAATCGTATATTTTCCAGGATATGCGTATGGAAGTACGTAATGAACGCAGCGAGACAGTGCAACAGTTGACAGAGAAAATGACTTCTTCTGATTTCTCCGCTGAAGAGAAAAATGAAATATTTAATGAAATTGCGGATTTACGAAAAGTAAGTTCTACAGAAGCGTTAATGGAGATGCAAATTGCAGCTCTTGGTTACCCTGAAGTATTTGTACGCGGAGATGGTGACCGAGTCAACGTAACAGTATTATCAAACGAAAGCCATTCACCGAAAATGGCGGATGAAATTACACAGTATGTTATGTCGAGTTGGGATGGCGCGCAAACAGTTAAAGTAGATTTTGCAGAGACAAAAGAATAATGACAGAAAGGAAGTCCAAGTGGCTTCCTTTTTTTACATAGAAAAATTAAAAAATTTAAGAGCTGTATGGTTTAAGTCGTATTTCACGTGTATTAGTCAACCTTATAATACTTGCGGATAACACATTGGCGTTTATTTGAATAATTTGTCATAAAATTTGCAACTAATGCGTGTTTTTCAAGAATAATAGAATAATTTGTGTCTTTGCTATTCCAAATTTACAATAAAACGACTATCATAGTATACGATAGCAAGAAAATTTAGTTAGGAGAATCAGATATGTTGAAAATTCAAGAAATTCGAGAAATTATTAAGCTTATTGATCAATCATCCATCCAGAAGTTCTCATTGGAATCAGATGGAGGGAAGATTAAACTAGAGAAAAGTGGCGGACAAGCCGTGACAACGGTTACAGAAGCACCTCAAACACCACAAGCAGCACCTGCTCCAGTTCAAGCTCCAGCAGCACCTGTAGCGGTAGCAGCTCCTACTCCAACAGTAGCACCAGAAGCTCCGGCAGCTGAAGTAGCAACTGATGAAACACTACACAAAATCACATCCCCTATGGTTGGAACATACTATCAAGCTTCATCACCTGACGCAGAAGCATTCGTTAAAAAAGGTGATAAAGTAACAGCTGAATCCATCGTTTGTATCGTAGAAGCAATGAAATTATTCAACGAAATCGAATCAGAAGTAAATGGTGAAATCGTTGAAATCTTAGTGCAAGACGGTCAACTTGTGGAATACGGACAGCCTTTATTCCTTGTTAGAGAAAACTAAGGGGGAGTATCTAATGAAAAAAGTATTAATTGCAAATCGTGGAGAAATTGCCGTGCGGATTATTCGTGCGTGTAAAGAAATGGGTATTAAAACAGTAGCTGTTTATTCTGAAGCTGATGCTGAAGCGCTACACGTTCAACTGGCAGACGAATCAGTTTGTATCGGACCGCGTCTATCAACTGAAAGTTATTTGAATTTCTCAAACGTCATCAGTGCGGCAAAAGCAACTGACTGTGACGGGATCCATCCTGGTTATGGTTTCCTTGCAGAGAACGCGAGCTTCGCGGAACTTTGTGAAGAAGTAAATATCGAATTTATCGGCCCTACAGCGGAAGCTATTTCTAAAATGGGTACAAAAGATGTTGCACGTAATACAATGGCATCTGCAGGAGTTCCGATCGTTCCTGGTTCTGATGGCATAGTGGATGACGCGGACCATGCACTCAAAATTGCGAATGAACTTGGATTCCCCGTGATCATCAAAGCAACAGCCGGTGGTGGCGGTAAAGGAATTCGTGTAGCACGTGATGAAGACGAGCTAGTTAAAGGCGTTAAAATCACACAAAAAGAAGCGGCTGCGGCATTCGGTAATCCAGGCGTCTATATCGAGAAGTATATCGAAGTATTCCGTCACGTAGAAGTACAAGTATTGGCTGATAAATATGGCAACGCGATTCACTTAGGTGAGCGTGACTGTTCTATCCAACGCCGTATGCAAAAGCTTGTCGAGGAAGCTCCATCTCCTGCGTTGAGCCCTGAACTACGCGCGGAAATGGGTGAAGCGGCTGTTAAAGCGGCTAAAGCTTGTAACTATCGCGGTGCAGGTACTGTAGAATTTATTTTTGATCATATCAATCAAAAGTTCTATTTCATGGAAATGAATACACGAATTCAAGTGGAACATCCTGTAACAGAAATGATCACAGGAATCGATTTGATTCAACAACAGCTAAAAGTAGCTTCAGGCGAAGAATTAGCGTTTAAACAAGAAGATATTACATTCAATGGCTGGTCTATTGAATGCCGGATCAACGCAGAAAATCCTGAAAAGAATTTCATGCCATCACCCGGTAAAGTAACTATGTATCTACCTCCAGGCGGCTTTGGCGTACGTGTTGACTCAGCAGTGTACCCGGGCTATACGATCCCACCGTTTTACGACTCAATGGTCGCAAAGCTGATCGTTCATGCGGATACGCGTGAGCAAGCGGTCGCTCGGATGAAGCGTGCACTAGATGAGTTCGTAGTTGAAGGCGTCCATACAACGATTCCTTTCCACGCGAACTTAATGGATCACGAAATATTCCAGTCTGGCGATTTTGATACAAAGTTTTTAGAAAAGTACGACGTCATGAAATAATTGGAGGAGAAGTGTAATGGCTGATAAAACAAATGCCTCGTTTGTCGGAATGACACCGTCTGGAGATGCTGAACTCGGACGAGTCCAGCTCGCACCTGAAGTACTCGAAGTCATCATTGGCATCGCCACGTCAGAAGTAAGTGGAGTGATTGCTACCCAAGGGAATTTCGCGTCAGGTGTTGCGGAGAAGTTGGGTAAAGTGATGTACGGAAAAGGTGTAAAAACCGAATGGGCAGACGAAGGACTAAAAATCGATGTGTATTGCATTATCGAGTATGGCCATTCCATCCCTACGATTGCGGCGAAGATTCAAAACGAAATTCGCCAAGCTATTTTGAATATGACTTCGCTTCATACACATGAAGTGAATGTCCACATAACAGGCATTCATTTCGAGGACTGAACGAATCTTAGTGAATGATAGTATAACTGAAGACAGACCTCCTAGTAGGTTTGTCTTCAGTTTTTTTGATGTGTGAGTTGGAGAAACATGGTGAGACTAATAGAGGGTCGGTGGGCATTGAGCGGTTACAAGCGATGATAGATCGGTTGGCGCAAAGTTATGAGCGGTTGCGGAATCTGATAGAGCAGTTGATGGTGATGATAGAGCGGATACGCATCAACTATGAGCGCTTTGATGAATGAATGAGCGATACTGACTTCAGTCCTCGCTCTTCATCCGCAACTTACACTTAAAACTCCAACAAATCGTTGGTCGTAAGTGGGAATTCACATCCGGAAGTGTCCATCTGAAATGTTGATCAACGGTGCATCCATCGTTATCAGCTATCCCTTACTCAACTATTTATGAACATCTTGACCAAAAATGAAAACTGGTGACATAAAATCGCTTGATTCCACTAGTTCTTTTCCTGCGTTTTGTGATATCATTAGGTTTTGAAGATGAGCGGTAGAGGAGATAACGATTATGAAACGACGAGAAGCACGTGAAAAAGCAATTCAAACACTGTTTCAGCTGGACAATAGTGAGATGAACGTGGACGAAGCGATAGGGTATATCGTGGAAACACCACTGGATTCATTCTACGAACAACTAGTTCGAGGTACAGCGGAACATTTGACAGAAATCGACAGTGAAATCACAAATAAATTGGAAAACTGGACCATCGACAGATTGCCGAAGATCGAAAGAACAGTGTTACGATTGGCTGTCTATGAACTCCTTCATAATGAAGAAGTTCCGAATCGAGTCATCATGAACGAAGCGATTGAGCTATGCAAGACGTTTGGTGACGAAAAGTCAGGCCGTTTTGTTAATGGGGTACTTTCTAAATTCCAATAACCGAAACCGTCACTACTAGTAGCAAGCTTGAGCTCGATAAACTTTCAGTACAAATAAAAAAGTTTGGTGGGAAAATCATGTCTAGTAAAAAAATTGATGGAAAAGCAATAGGGCAGGAAATCCGGAACGAATTAAAAGAAGAAGTCGCTTCTTTGGTCGCACAAGGGGTTCAACCTGGACTGGCTGTTATTTTAGTTGGGGAAAATTCAGCATCTGAAACTTACGTGAGAAATAAAGAGAAATCCAGCAAGGAAGCGGGTATGAAATCTGTGCTCACTAAATTGCCCGACACCGTGTCAGAAGAAGAACTGTTGGCTGAAGTGGAAAAACTCAACCAAGACGATACGATTGATGGTATTTTGGTGCAATTGCCGTTGCCGAAGCATATTGATGAAAACAAAGTCATTCGCGCGATCAGTCCCGAAAAAGATGTCGATGGTTTCCATCCGATGAATGTAGGGAAAATGCTGATCGGTCAAGAAACTTTCTTGCCATGTACACCATATGGCATTATGCAACTGCTTGAGCGTTCCAATGTAGAGATCGCGGGCAAGCACGCGGTGATTATTGGTAGAAGTAATATCGTTGGGAAACCGATGGGACAACTTCTATTGCAAAAAGATGCAACGGTGACGTATTGTCACTCTCGCACGGAAGATTTGAAGAAATTTACGTTACAAGCGGATATTTTAATTGTTGCCATCGGTATGGCTAAATTCATTACAGGTGATTACATTAAAGAAGGCGCAGTGGTTATTGACGTTGGTATGAACCGTGATGAAAACGGTAAGCTATGTGGAGATGTTGATTATGAATCAGCGGAGAAGCAAGCGAGCGCTATTACACCGGTACCAGGTGGAGTAGGTCCGATGACGATTACGATGCTATTGAAAAACACCGTCGAAAGTGCGGAGAATAAATTAAAAGCACGTACGCAAAATAAGTAATTCTACACGAGAGACGCTCTTCATGAGCGCCTCTCTATACATAAAAGGGCAGGTGACGGAAACATGTCCAATCTAACTTTTTTAACCGTTCAAGCGCTAACGAAATATGTTAAACGTAAATTTGACGCAGATCCACATTTACGTAACGTCTATGTAAAAGGTGAATTGTCGAACGTTAAGCTACATCCGTCTGGCCATATTTATTTTACATTGAAAGACGATAAGACGAGAATTCAGGCGGCCATGTTCCGTTCTCGTTCCAACACACTTCAATTTAAACCTGAAAACGGTATGAATGTACTGATCACAGGCGATGTGACGGTGTTTGAAACGGCAGGATCGTACCAACTCTATGTACAAACCATGGAGCCGGATGGTATCGGGGCGCTGTATCTAGCTTTTGAACAGTTGAAAAAGAAGCTTCAGCAAGAAGGATTGTTTGAAGAAAGATTCAAGCAACCTATTCCGCAAGTACCACAACGAATCGGCCTTATCACAGCTGAATCAGGTGCTGCGCTACGTGATATGTATTCGACAATTAACCGACGCTTTCCGATGGCGGAGATGTACCTGTTTCCTGCTCTCGTGCAAGGTCGTACAGCTGTTCCTTCGATTGTCAAAGCGATTGAACAAGCGAATGAAATGGCGAATGTCGATGTATTGATTGTTGGCCGAGGTGGGGGTTCCATTGAAGATCTGTGGGCATTTAATGAAGAAGACGTTGCACGTGCAATCTTCTCAAGCCGGATTCCGATCATCAGTGCAGTCGGACATGAAACCGATACGACAATAGCGGACTTTGTGTCGGATTTACGTGCACCGACGCCAACTGCAGCAGCAGAAATGGCGGTGCCCGATCAGCTTCAATTATTCCAACATCTAAAAAATCAACAGCGCTCGATTTATTTAGCGGTACAGACTTTAATTAAACAGTTGAATAAGCGTTTAGAAACGGCTCAAGCCGCCTATCCGCTGCAATATCCGGAACGATTATATCGGCCGTTCATCGAGAAGCTCGATAATCTTGAAGATCGTTTGCAACGTAGCAGTGAAGCAGTCGTTCAGGGAAAACGGATGAACTTCGATCGTTTATATGCAGGTTTTCAGTACTACACACCGATTCGACGTATACAGCTTGAACAGCAACAGACGAAACAACTCGAAATGCGTTTAAGTCGTGCTGCGGAACACACGATTAAACAGCGTCAGCAACAGTTTGTTGCACTGATGCGCATGATGCAAGCCTTGAACCCGTTACAAGTAATGGAAAGAGGATTTTCAATCGGTTATAAAGATCATGAAGTGATTAAATCTATAAACGATGTAGCCAGCGGAGATCAAGTAACGCTTCAATTAGCAGACGGATCTATTTCCACTATAGTAGAAGGAATCATTCCAAAGGAGGTCGAGTAAGGATGGCAGAAGATAAAAATATGCAATTCGAGCAGGCAATGCACCAGTTAGAAGAAATTGTACAGAAGTTGGAGGCTGGAGAAGCGCCTTTGGATGATACGATCACGTTGTATAAACAAGGGATGGAGCTTTCAGCCTATTGTCAGAAGAAATTGCAGAATGCAGAGAAACAATTGATTCGTATGATTGATCAAGAGGGTAACGAATCCTCATTTGATCCAACAGCAGGTGAGTCGAATGAATGAAAAATTACAAGCGTTTGTCGATGAAATGATTCCTGAAATTGAACGCGAATTGACGAACCAACTGGCGAAGTCTGATATTCCAGACGTTTTACACGAATCTATGATGTATTCCGTAGAAGCGGGCGGCAAACGGATTCGTCCGTTGCTAGTCATGGCCGTTTTATTTGATATGAAAAAAGATTCGGCAGATGCAGTAAAAGTCGCGTCTTCTGTCGAATTGATACATACATATTCATTGATCCATGACGATCTACCTTGCATGGATGATGATGATTTTAGAAGAGGGAAACCTACTAACCATAAAGTGTACGGCGAAGATGTGGCGACGCTTTCTGGAGATGCGATGCAGGCAATGGCATTCCAAGCGCTCGCAGATCTTCGAGAAACACCACCGGCAGCAGCGATTGAACTCGTTGGATTACTGGCGAAAGCTTCGGGTGCACAAGGGATGGTCAAGGGACAAGTCCTTGATATGAAAGGTGAACATCAATTATTGCCTCTAGCAGAATTGGAAGAAGTCCATATTCATAAAACGGGCGCATTACTCTCATACTGTATTGAAGCGGGTGCTGTGCTAGCACAGGCTACTGATGAACAGCGCGAGCAACTTCGCCGATTTTCTCGAAACATTGGGTTGGCATTCCAAATCCAGGACGACATTTTGGATGTAACAGCAACTACCGAGCAACTCGGTAAACCAGCAAACAGCGATACTTCAAGCGAAAAGTCGACGTACCCTTCATTGCTCGGGTTAGACGGGGCTCGCGAGCAATTAAAAGCACGTCATGAGGAAGCTTTACATGCGTTGCACTCCATTGGCTTAGGGGAGTCTATGTTGCAGTTGTTAGCAGATTACATTATTGAGCGAAATATGTAATTTGGGACCGTTATATTTGTGTCGCACGTTGTTACTGTTATAATGTAGAAAACAAACAGCAACTACTTGGACTACTGAACAAGAGATAGTGCGAACGTACGAATAGAAAGACCTACTTACTTGATGAAGGTGTGTGATCATGATGGATCTAACAAAGATTACCAATCCATCTTTTATAAAAGAGCTCGATAAAGAACAGTTGGAATCACTGGCGGCAGATATTCGTCATTTTCTAATTGAAAATTTATCGGTAACTGGCGGGCATATCGGACCGAACCTGGGTGTTGTCGAATTAACGATTGCGTTGCATAAAATATTCGACAGTCCAACCGACAAATTTTTATGGGATGTAGGACATCAGTCATATGTCCATAAAATTCTCACAGGCCGAGCTGGCGAGTTTGATACTCTTAGAAAATATAAAGGATTGAGCGGATTTCCGAAGATGGCGGAGAGCATACATGACGTATGGGAAACCGGCCATAGTTCGACATCTTTGTCGGCGGCTATGGGAATGGCTGTTGCACGAGATATTAAAAAGGAAAAAAGTTTTGTCATCCCGATCATTGGTGATGGTGCATTAACGGGCGGCATGGCACTTGAAGCTTTGAACCATATTGGACACGAGAAGACAAATCTCACGGTTATTCTAAATGACAATGAAATGTCTATCGCACCGAATGTTGGCGCTTTGCACTCGATTCTCGGGAAATTACGTACGGCTGGTAAGTATAATAACGTGAAAGACGAACTGGAATTCTTATTGCGTAAAATCCCAGCAGTAGGCGGTAGAGTCGCAACGGCGGCGGAACGTGTGAAAGACAGTTTGAAATATTTAGTAGTGAACGGGGTCTTCTTTGAGGAGCTTGGATTCACGTATTTAGGACCGATTGACGGCCATGACTTTGTGGAATTGGAACGTTCTCTTCAATACGCAAAGAAGATGGAAGGACCGGTATTACTTCATGTGATTACGAAAAAAGGGAAAGGCTATAGCCCTGCCGAGTTAGATAAAATTGGTACATGGCATGGTACGGGACCTTATAAGATCGAAACAGGAGATTTTGTGAAATCCCCTGTAAACGGCCCTGCTTGGAGTGCTTTAGTTTCGGAAACGGTGCGTAAGCTTGCGAGAGAAGACCGACGTATTGTCGCGATTACGCCTGCTATGCCTGTAGGGTCGAAACTTGAATCATTCGCAGCGGAATTCCCAGATCGATTTTTCGATGTAGGGATTGCGGAACAACATGCGACGACTATGGCTGCGGGACTTGCGGCTACTGGAATGAAGCCATTCCTTGCGATTTATTCGACATTCCTACAACGTGCATACGATCAAATGTTGCATGATATTACGCGTCAGAAGCTTAATGTCTTTATTGGTATTGACCGTTCAGGACTTGTTGGAGCAGATGGAGAAACACATCACGGTGTGTTTGATATTGCATTCTTGCGACATTTGCCGAACTTGGTCATTATGATGCCGAAAGATGAGAATGAAGGCCAACATATGGTGAAGACAGCTATCGATTATGATGAAGGTCCGATTGCACTTCGTTTTCCACGTGGCAATGGGTATGGTGTTCCAATGGATGAACAACTTCATACCATTCCAATTGGTACATGGGAAGTGTTGCAAGAAGGTGAAGATGCAACGATCTTAACATTCGGTACGACAATTCCAATGGCGTTCTCGGCTGCTGAACAATTGAAGTTACAAGGTAAAAATGTGGCGATTGTCAATGCGCGTTTCATTAAGCCAATGGATACCGATTTACTGGATGAGCTATTTGCTAAAGGTAAACCAATCATTACAATCGAAGAAGCTGTACTTGCTGGAGGATTCGGTAGTGGCGTGTTGGAATATGCAGAACAAGTGGGTCATACGGGAACGATCTTCGAAAGAATCGGTATTCCAGATGAATTCGTTGAACACGGTAGTGTCGATAAATTACTTGTTGAAATCCATATGACACCCGATCACGTAGCTGAAGTTACAGCAGCGGCTATTCAACAAGCAACGGAAAGAGCGAAAGTATGAGTACATCTATAAAAAAAGAGCGAGTGGATTTATTGCTAGTAGAGCGTGGATTAACAGAATCCCGTGAACAAGCGAAACGATCCATCATGGCGGGACTCGTTTATTCTGATACAGCAAGAATTGAAAAAGCAGGGGAGAAAATTGCGGTTGATGCCCCGTTAACTGTAAAAGGACCTGCGATTAAATACGTAAGTCGTGGTGGCTTGAAATTGGAAAAGGCGTTAGAGTCTTTTCCTATTTCTGTGAAAGAAAAGATGGTTCTTGATATTGGGGCTTCTACGGGTGGCTTCACGGATTGTGCACTGCAAAACGGTGCGAAACATTGTTACGCACTGGATGTTGGGTATAACCAACTTGCTTGGAAAATCCGTCAGCACGAACAAGTAACGGTGATGGAGCGACAGAATTTCCGTCATGCGACTGTTGATTTGTTTACAGAAGGGTTACCGGAAGTCGCTACAATTGACGTTTCATTCATTTCATTATCATTGATTTTACCTGCACTAAAGAACATTATCGTACCCGGTGGTCAAGTGGTGGCACTAGTGAAGCCTCAATTTGAAGCGGGTAAAGATAAAGTGGGTAAAAAAGGAATTGTCCGCGATCCAGCGATCCATCTAGAAGTGTTGGAAAAAATTGCTGCGATGGCAGTGGTGGAAGGATTTTCCGTTAAAGGTGCTACGTACTCGCCTGTCACAGGTGGAGAAGGCAATATTGAGTTCTTGTATTATTTAGTAGCCGAAGACGACGCGGTCACCGATTTTACAACGGAAGATTTCAAGCAATTAATCAAACAGGCACATAATGATTTAACATAACGCGCAATGAGTTGCGCGTTTTTTAGATGATTAGTATAATTTTGTTTATGGACTCAACAGAATCGGAGTGAATAAAATTGAATAAAGGACAACGACATTTACGTATTAGAGAGATTATTACGAACCGTGAAATAGAAACGCAAGATCAGCTAGTCGAAAGTCTAAAAGCTGCGGGTGCCGATGTCACACAGGCTACGGTTTCACGTGATATTAAAGAAATGCACTTGATTAAAGTGCCTTCACCTTCAGGCAATTATAAATACAGTCTACCTCCTATCCATCGCTATAATACGGAAGAGAAATTGAAGCGTATGCTTGAAGACGCGTTTGTGGGCATCGATAGTGCCAGTCATTTTATCATGTTGAAAACGCTTCCGGGTAATGCGCAGGCGGTTGGATCACTTGTCGATAACTTGGACTGGGATGAAATGCTAGGAACGATTTGCGGCGACGATACATGTTTGATCATTTGTCGTGAAGAATCTCAGACAGAATACGTAAAAGATAAATTATTATCAATGCTATAAGCGAGGTGAGGATTTCTTTGTTAAGCGAACTTTCGATTAAAAACTTTGCTATTATTGAACAACTTGAAATCACATTTGACGACGGTCTAACGGTGCTGACTGGTGAAACGGGTGCTGGGAAGTCCATTATTATTGACGCTGTCCAGCTGCTCGCTGGCGGACGAGGCTCACAGGAATTTATTCGCCATGGTGCAAAAAAGGCTGAACTTCAAGGACTTTTCACGATTGATAAAAATATTGAAAATGTAACGGAGAAGTTGACGGAATTTGGCATTGATACCGAAGAAGGTATTGTGATTTTACGCCGGGATATAAGTGCCAGTGGAAAATCTGTTTGTCGCGTCAATGGTAAACTCGTGACAATTGCTATATTGCGTGAGATTGGCGCTATGCTGATTGATATTCACGGACAGCATGAAAACCAAGAATTAATGAATGAAAAACGTCATATTCATTTGCTAGATTTTTTTATTGGCGAGCCAATTGAACGTGCGATGTCAACATATACCGAGTTATATGATAAATATAAAAAACTCCAGCAACTCATTGCGGCTAAAACACAAGATGAACAGCAAATTGCCCAGAAAATTGATTTATACAAATTCCAATTAGAAGAAATCGATGCAGCGAATTTGATGATCGGTGAAGAAGAGGAGTTGGAGTCTGAACTCGTAAAGCTCCAACATTTTAATCGGCTATTTGATCGCTTGAATACGTCTTATGAAGCATTGTCTTTAGAGTCGCATGGACTCGATTGGGTTGGCAATTCAATGAGTGATCTTGAAGAAGCTGCTTCAATTGATGAAGATCTTAAAACGATGTCTGAAACGGTTAACTCTTCATTTTATGCGCTTCAAGATGTTTCGCATGATTTAAAAAGGATGATCGATGGTATGGAATTCCAGCCGGATCGATTGGAGTTCGTCGAAGATCGATTAGCATTATTTTTGACGTTGAAACGAAAATATGGCAAATCACTTGAAGATATTTTAATTTATCGAGATAAAATTGCTGATGCGCTCGATCAACTTGTCAATCGTGACGAAAGATTGCATCAAAACCAAGAATTATTGGCACAATACGTAGAAGATCTTGAAATAGAAGCGAATGAATTATCGATTATCCGTAAAAAAGAGGCACTGTCTCTCGAAAAAGGGATTGAAGAGCAGTTAAAACAGTTATATATGGAAAAAGCTACATTTAAAGTACAAATTCAGCAAAAACAACCTCGTCAATTTGACGCTAATGGATTTGATGAAGTAGTATTTACGATTTCAACCAACTTGGGCGAACCGCTTAAACCATTGGTACGAGTGGCGTCTGGTGGCGAATTATCACGAATGATGCTGGCGTTGAAAACAATTTTTTCTCAACATCAAGGTGTCACATCGATTATTTTTGATGAAGTGGATACCGGAGTCAGTGGACGCGTAGCGCAATCCATCGCGGAAAAAATTTCCATGATCTCCAGTCATTCGCAAGTGTTATGTATTTCGCATTTACCGCAAGTGGCTGCAATGGCAGATCATCATTATCTCATTAAAAAAGAAGTGCATGATGGACGAACAACTACAGCGATTCATGATGTGATGAAAACAGAACGTACCGAGGAATTATCTCGTATGCTTTCTGGTGCAGAAATTACCACATTGACGCTTCAGCATGCTGAAGAACTTTTGGTTCTAGCCGATCAACGTAAACAAGAATTCCGTAAATAAAGCTTGAAATCATAACGTTTCCCCCAGGAATGGGCACTGTTTATTTTACCCTTTCATACTTTCTCTTCGAAAGGACATACCAAAGGTATCTTTCGTTGAGGAGGTGAAACATGGGATGGAATAAATCTTTCAAAACGCTCTTAGCGCTCGTCCTGATGCTCTGCCTAGTGCCTGGAATTTCATTAGCAAATGAAGAAACGCTCATACCGATGGGTGACTCCATTGGTATCCAAATGGATTTGAGTGGGATTTATGTCACGAGTGACGTCAAGGTGAGTCAGCAGGAATGGCTAAAAAAAGGCGATATAATTCGCCAATTGAACGGTACGGATACGAAGCAACTTGTTCATTTTGAACGGGCTTTACAAAAAGATAGCGCTACGATGATACTCGACGTTTTGCGTAATGGGAAGAACGAAACCATTGAAGCAGATCGGTCGCTCATTAAGCGCGTCACACCCTTTCTGAAGGATCGAACGGAAGGTACGGGGACGTTGACGTATGTCGACCCGGAAAGTGGCACGTATGGTGCGCTGGGGCACCAGATTATTGATAGTACGTTACAGTCTGCTCCGTCTTTTGAAAAAGGCGCGATTTATTTATCTGAAATCAGCCAGATCAAGAAGAGCTCTCCAGGAATTCCGGGTTACAAAATTTCTTCCATTATTGATCAGAATAATTTGCTTGGAAATATTCAAATCAATAATGTCTATGGAATATTTGGTCATTGGAAAAAGGCTAATAATAAAGTGTTGGCTGAACCCCTTGAAATTATGCAACCGTTTGAATTGATGATCGGCCCTGCAGAAATTTACACTACGGTAGAAGGTTCGACTGTAGAGAAATTCACCATCCAAATAACGAAGATAGAAGAAGAACAATTCCACATCCTATTGACTGACCAGAAACTGCTGAGCAAGACAGGCGGGATCTTGCAAGGCATGAGTGGGAGTCCTGTGATCCAAAATGGTAAGTTTGTCGGTGCTATTACGCATATGTTCGTGGACGAGCCGGAAAAAGGGGCCGCGCTGTTCCTAAAAACGATGAGAACGAATGAGAAGTGAAAAAGTAGCCTGTGCCTAAAATGCACAGGCTGCTTTTTTTCGTATATGTGTTCGATGTAAAGAAAAGAGAATAAAGTCGAAATAGGTAGAAAGCATCGTTCAGAAGTATCATTTTGCGTGAAAATTTAAGTAAATGTAGAATTTGCCATTTAGATGACTTACGATAATAGGAGAGAAACAGCGGGAGAAAGAAATGGATGACCGATTTTATATCAGGGGGAATGGGTAATGGAAAATGTGAAAGTAGCAATTGCTGACGATAATAAAGAACTTGTGAAAACGATGATGTCTTATTTTGAAAAGCACGACGAAATAGAAGTAATTTGGACAGCGAATAATGGGCAAGTATGCTTAACGATGTTAGAAGAAGAGCGACCGGATATTTTATTGTTGGATATTATTATGCCGCATCTGGATGGTATTGGGGTACTGGAGACGCTGAATGAAACGAATAAAATGGGGGATATGCAAATCATGATGTTGACGGCTTTCGGACAGGAAAACGTCATGTCACAAGCTGCAAATCTTGGTGCTTCGTACTTCATGTTGAAGCCGTTTGAATTCGACCGTTTGATCGGACAAATCTTTAAAGCAGCTGGGAAACCGAAAAATACTATGCCTTCGTTTGTCGTGCAGGAATCAGCCCAACAGACAGGTGTCGTTACTCAGAAAGTACTCGATACGGCAATTACGTCGATGATTAAAGAAATCGGCGTGCCAGCTCATATTAAAGGCTATGCGTTTTTACGCGAAGGAATTCAGATGGTGTATAGTGATGTAGAGTTGCTTGGATCGGTCACGAAGATTCTGTACCCGGATATTGCGAAAAAGTATAATACGACACCATCCCGTGTGGAACGTGCAATTCGTCATGCGATTGAAGTGGCATGGAACCGTGGAAATTACGATTTGATTTCGAAGACGTTCGGCTATACAGTGCATCATTTGAAGAGTAAGCCGACAAATAGCGAGTTTATTGCAATGATTGCGGATAAAATCCGTTTGGAGCATATGGTGAGCTAATCGAAGTGACAAAAGGATAGAGTGTTTATGGAAACCAACTAATCGGGTGTATTAGTTGGTTTTCGTTTGTAGACGGGTAAGGATGACGGTGGATACGTTAGGGGATTTACGGTTTAGCTGGATTTGTTCTGGAGGGGCAGGATTATTCCGTTTTTAGTTGGATAGGTGAATACTTAATGCAAGCCAATTCGTTTGCGCTCATTAATTCGTGTAAGTGATCATACTTTCTCTGCAACTGCTCTTAACTTCTGTAAAGTGCTTATACTTCATTCGTACCCGCTCTATACTGACGTTTAAGCGCTCATAAAGTTTATCTAGCCGCTCATTACGCATAATGACCTCGCTTGATTTTGAAAATAATTTATAGTTAACTAAAATTTCACGAACGTTCTGCGACTCATACCTCCATACAAAATCAGCTGTGTTTTATGCATAAACTATGCAGTAGACAAATTGTAGGGATAAAGTCAGTATTTATTTCGTAGCATAAGAAAATCGGAGAACCCTGTGAGAAAATGCTTATTTACGCGGTGTTACCACAAAAAGAGCTACCTCTAGTGCGTTGCAATCTTCTATACTAGTAAATAAAGAGGGAGGGATTTCGTTGTTAGTTGAAAATGAATATTTTGAACTTCTAGAAGAAAACAATAAAATTATCATGAACACTAAAAAAGTAGGATATCCGCTTAAGTCATTTGACGCACTGGCTTCTGATATTCCTAGATTGAAACTGAATTCATTCAAGGAGCTGATGAAAGCTCTGCAAACGGTAGGTCAACATGATATTGGGTCGTACTCCGCTCCTTGTGAAGTATATATATCACCTAGTAAAATGAAGGTAGAATTGTATATTCATGCAACAAACGAAGAGTTTCTTGCAAATAAAGAGCAGTTCCTGAAACAGGCAGAAGACATGCTGGACCAAAGAGACGTGCACTACGACAAAGAAAGTCTGTTTAGCTTAGCGTACCTTCCAAGTAATCCGATCATTATTGCGGTAGGCAAAGAACCCGTCCAAGGAGAAGGTGCACAGGTCGAGTATATTGAGATGCCGGATCGTAAACCCATTCTTCGCGATGATGGCTCAGTTGATCACTATGAGTTGAATTTCGTAACGCCAATTGTGAAAGATGATTGGCTGGGTGAAAAGACGCCTGCTCAAGAAGGATTTGAAGGCTATAACGTCTTTGGTGAACCGATAGCGGCGAAAAAAGGCGAGGACATTAAACTAGTTTATGATCGGAAATCTGTCGGGGAGTTTGAGGAAGATGGCAAAATCATCTTACGCGCCTTGCATGGCGGCGCACTCGAAGAACTGAATGGGGCAATCAGTGTAGGAAAGCAATTGATCATTCCGGATGATGTGGGTACAAAAACTGGATCGATTACATTTGATGGTTCCGTGCGTGTAATGGGAACGGTTTCGGCTGGCTTCTCAGTCAATGCGACAGGGGATATTTCTATCGAAGGAAAAGAAGGCGTTACAAACGCGAAGGAAATCTACTCTGAAGATGGCGACGTCTATATTAAAGGCGGTGTCTTTGGTGGAGGAGAAACTATTATTAAGGCGAAGAAAAACGTCTTCGTCAAGCATGCGAATAACTGCAAGATCTACGGGGAACGAGTGAACATCGGTCTCTATTCACTTGGATCTGAATTATACGGCGATCATATTTTTATTGATAAACATAAAGGTCGGATCATTGGTGGTGTTGCAGAAGCAATGTTTTCCATCGAATGTGCGTCGGTCGGCAATAGCCATGAGCGTTTGACGAAACTTATCGTCAAAGGAGTCAATAAAGAAATGGAGCTCGAAGAAATTCAACGACTTGCAGAAAAACTCAAAGCGGAGCATGCAGAACTGAAAAAACTTGAGATGACGCTCGATAAAATGGCGAGTGTTAAAGCGAATCTTCCTGCTACTCAGTTGGATATGTTAGAAAAGACATTGCAGGCAAAGCAGCAAGAAATTGTATCACTCGATCAGACAATCAAAAATAAGCTGCAACTTGTGCAAGTGGCTAGTACGCCTAAAATTGACATCACGCGTGAAGCACATCCTGGTGTCCAAATCGTTATAGGCAGTAAAAGTAGCATGTTGAGTCGTATAACAAAAGGTGTTTTCGAAATAACGAGCGAAGGAGTATTAAATGTCTGACAGTAAAATATTTGCACATCGTGGCGCATCTGGAAATTATTTTGAAAATACGATGCGGGCTTTTTTAGGGGCTGTACAAAAAGGTGCGGATGGAATCGAATTGGATGTGCAACAATCGAGCGACGGACAATTGGTTGTCATTCACGACAATGAATTACTGCGCCTCGCTGGAATTGATCAGCGCATTGATCAATTGACGTCACAGGAACTGCAGGAAATAAAAATAGGGAAAGGCAGATACAGGCGAATGTTTGGCCATCCCATCCCTCTATTATTTGATGTAGTTACTTTCTGTTCTGAACATAATTTGGCGCTTAATGTCGAATTAAAGGAAACGGTGTATGGTCAAGCGGCTGTACTTGAGCAAATCTTGCATTACGTAGAACCATTAACAGACGTACATCTCTCTTCATTCGATTATGAGACGGTGCGTCTTGTAAGAGCGCTGGATCCTGACATGGAAACGGCTTTATTGCTTAGAAAAAAATCAGTAGACTGGCAGAATCTTAATTCGTATGATGTCGATGCATTTCATTTTCATAAGCGATTATGGAAAGATCCGTATAAGAGTCATCTGCTTGAAAGTGGTAAGATATTACGAATGTACGGGGTAACGGGTGCGGAATCATTTATATCCAATACACCTGAAGTGACAGGCTGGATTACAGATTATCCGAAGCGTGTACGCAAAAAAATAAAAGGATCAAGGTAATGCACCTTGGCCCTTTTATTTTAAGTCTTTTTTAAATCTGTCAGCTGCTCGTCCAGATCTGCGGTCTCGGCGTAATAAAAAGCCTGCAAAGAATCCAAGACCTCCAGCGAATAGTATGAAACCGCCTAAAAATTGCATCCAAATGAATGGGAATGGCGGAAATAGATGTCCGAACAATGAATCTCGCATTAATTTTATTCCGAGAGCCGCTGCAATCCCTGGAATCAACAGTACAATAAACGCAACAAGACGTACCATATCATTCAACCCCTCACCTATTTAATTTTACCGTGTGGTCATGGATTGTCAAGGACTCTGCCATCATGTACGATATAGGTAGATTGTTTACAAAACTCTTGCGGAATTAATGGCCAAAATGTGTCAGATTTGCATTTTCTTCGTAGGAAATTTAGAATCAGTACCATACGCATGAATCTTTATAATCTTTTACTAGCCTGGAGGGATACTTATGGAATTGTTTACGTACATGGAAGATCACGACTATGAGCAACTGGTGCTTTGTTATGACAAGACATCGGGATTGAAAGCGGTTATTGCTATTCACGACACGACACTTGGACCGGCACTTGGTGGCGCGCGCATGTGGACGTATGCTAGCGAGGAAAATGCGATTGAAGATGCATTGCGACTGGCTAAAGGCATGACATACAAGAACGCTGCAGCAGGTTTGAATCTCGGTGGCGGAAAGACAGTCATAATCGGAGATCCGAAAACGGATAAGAACGATGAACTGTTCCGCGCATTGGGTCGTTACATAGAGGGGCTGAACGGACGCTATATAACAGCGGAAGACGTTGGGACTACTGAATACGATATGGACTTAATCCATTTGGAAACAAATTTTGTTACAGGTATCTCTTCAGGAGAAGGCACGTCAGGAAACCCTTCCCCGGTTACTGCACTAGGTATCTACAAAGGAATGAAAGCCGCTGCGAAAGAAGCATTTGGCGATGATTCACTTGAAGGTAAAACCATTGCGGTTCAAGGTGTTGGAAATGTTGCGTACACACTTTGCGAGTACTTGCATGAAGAAGGCGCAAAATTGATTGTCACGGATATCAATGAAGCAGCAGTCCAGCGTGCGGTAGAGGCATTCGGAGCAACAGCGGTTGCGACGGACGCGATTTACTCACAAGAAGCGGACATCTTCGCTCCATGTGCTCTCGGTGCGGTAATCAATGACGAAACGATTCCACAACTGAAAGTGAAAGTTGTTGCAGGTTCTGCTAATAACCAATTGAAGGAACCAGAACACGGTGATCGCTTGCATGAAATGGGAATTGTTTACGCTCCAGACTACGTAATCAACTCAGGCGGAGTAATCAATGTGGCCGACGAATTGATTGGATACAATAAAGAGCGTGCACTAAAGCGCGTAGAAGGTATTTACGATACGATCCTAAAGATATTTGCTATCTCAAAGCGAGACGGTATTCCATCCTACCAGGCTGCTGATCGTTTGGCAGAAGAACGTATTGCAAGAGTTGGCGCAACGAGAACGACATTCTTGCGCAACGAAAAAAGTATTATATCAAATAAATAATTTAGTAGATGAGTCATAGCGGTAGGCAGGGTGCACCTGTCCACCGCTACACTCGCCTGTCTACATTTATTTGAATACTGTAAGCGAAGGGAGTCCTTTACGTTGAGTAAAGAATATGACGTAGTGATATTAGGTGGCGGAACGGGCGGCTATGTTGCAGCCATTCGCGCGGCTCAATTAGGTTTAACAACAGCCATTGTAGAAAAATCCAAACTTGGCGGTACGTGTTTGCATAGCGGGTGTATCCCGAGTAAAGCGATGTTAAAAAGTGCGGAAGTCTATCGCGTAACACGTCAAGAAGCGAATGAATTTGGCGTGAATACGGGAGATGTCTCATTGGATTTCTCACAAGTACAAAAACGTAAAGGTAAGATCGTCGATCAATTGCATGCGGGCATAGAAGGATTGATGAAAAAAGGTAAAATCGATGTCTATCATGGGACAGGTAGGATACTAGGAGCTTCCATATTCTCCCCGATGCCTGGAACTATTTCCGTGGAAATGGATAACGGTAATGAAAATGAAATATTGATTCTGAAAAATCTCGTGATTGCTACTGGATCAAAACCAAGATCATTACCTGGACTCGAAGTAGATGAAAAGTCTGTAATGACATCCGACGGAGCTCTATTAATGAATGCGCTTCCATCTTCTATAACGATTATCGGTGGCGGTGTGATCGGCATCGAGTGGGCTTCTATGCTAGTAGATTTTGGTGTCGATGTAACAGTCATGGATCGTCTGGATCAGATATTGGCAACGGAAGATCGTGACGTAGCTGTCGCGATGCATAAAGCGCTCGAAAAGCGCGGTGTGAAGTTCATCTTAGGTGCTGAAATTCTGACGGAGTCGTTGCAGAAAAACGACAGTGAAGTCACAATTTCTTATAAGCTAGGTAATGATGAACAATCTATCACGAGCGAGAAAATGCTAGTGTCTGTAGGGCGTGCTCCAGTGATCGATGATATCGGTTTACAAAACACCGATATCCAAGTCGAAAAGGGCTCGATTCAAACGAACAATCATTATCAAACTAAAGATGATCATATTTATGCAATCGGTGACGTGATTGGTGGCCTTCAATTGGCGCATGTGGCGGAACATGAAGGATTGCATGCGATCGAACATATAGCAGGAAAACAGGTGGATTCGATTGATTACGATCTAGTACCACGTTGTGTCTACTCCTACCCGGAAACTGCGGCAGTCGGCGTGACAGAGCAACAAGCGAAAGATCGTGGGTTTGATGTGAAGATCGGCAAGTTCCCGTTCAAGGCAAACGGTAAAGCATTGGTTAACGGTCATGCAGATGGATTCGTGAAAATCATTGTTGATCAGCAGACGGATGATATTATCGGCGTCCATATGATGGGTTCGCACGTAACGGATCTAATTTCTGAAGCGGGCTTGGCGATGGTGATGAATGCAATTCCTTGGGAAATATCCTCGGCAATTCATCCTCACCCAACATTATCTGAAGCGTTCAGTGAAGCGGCATTAGCGGTTGATGGGCTAGCCATTCACATGTAAAGGAGGAAGTGGAATGAGTAATCGGCATATTGAATTGGGTTTGACAGATGAAGATGTGTTGCAAATGTACGAGACGATGTTGATGGCACGTCGTTTAGACGAGAGAATGTGGTTGCTAAACCGCGCAGGGAAAATCCCGTTCGTCATTTCTTGTCAAGGACAGGAGGCGGCGCAGGTAGGAGCTTCATTCGCTCTGAATAACGAAAAGGACTGGATTGCACCGTATTACCGTGATATGGGAGTTGTCTTACATTTCGGCATGACGCCGAAAGATTTGATGTTATCGGCTTTCGCCAAGGCGGAAGATCCGAACTCCGGTGGACGGCAGATGCCAGGTCACTTTGGCCAGCGCAAAAATCGTATTTTGACAGGGTCTTCACCTGTTACAACGCAATTACCGCATGCTGTCGGTGTTGCACTCGCCGCTAAAATGAATAAAGAGGATTTCATCACGTTCGTAACTCTTGGTGAAGGTTCTTCCAATCAGGGAGACTTCCATGAGGGCATGAACTTTGCCGGTGTGCATAAATTACCGACAGTGATTATGGTGGAAAATAATAAATATGCAATCTCCGTACCTCTTGAGAAACAAATGGCATGTGAGAATGTCTCTGATCGTGCAATCGGTTATGGTATGCCAGGCTACACAGTTGACGGAAGAGATCCGCTGACAGTGTATGAAGTGGTGAAAAAAGCGGCAGACCGTGCTAGAAACGGAGAAGGTCCGACATTAGTCGAAGCGGTATGTTATCGACTGACTGCACACTCATCGGATGATGATCAACGTCAATATCGTGATGCAGAAGAGCTTGAGGACGAAAGAAAACAAGATCCGTTATTGTCATTCATTCATTATCTGAAAGAAGTCAACGTCTTGACGGATGAAAAGTATGAAGAAATTGAAGAGCGAGTGAAACTGCAGGTCGATGAAGCGACAGAGTATGCGGAGCTTGCCGAATATGCAAAGCCAGAACATGCACTGCGCTATGTCTATGAAGAAAAGGGAGGCGAAGCATAATGGCCGTTCGTTCATTTATAGATGCGATCAACCTGGCAATGAAAGAAGAAATGGAACGTGACGACCAAGTATTCGTACTTGGAGAAGATGTCGGCCGTAAAGGCGGCGTGTTTAAAGCAACAACTGGTCTATACGATCAGTTTGGTGAATACCGTTCGCTAGATACACCATTAGCTGAGTCTGCTATTGCGGGTGTGGCGATTGGTGCTGCGATGTATGGTATGCGTCCGATTGCTGAAATGCAGTTTGCTGATTTTATTATGCCTGCGGTGAATCAGATCGTCTCAGAAGCGGCGAAAATTCGTTATCGTTCGAATAATGATTTCTCTTGTCCAATCGTCATTCGCGCTCCTTTTGGTGGTGGCGTTCACGGAGCTTTATATCATTCACAGTCAGTGGAATCGATGTTTGCTTCGACACCTGGTTTGAAAATTGTCATTCCATCTACTCCTTACGATGCGAAAGGTTTGCTAAAAGCGGCAGTGCGCGATGAAGATCCCGTGCTATTCTTCGAGCATAAGCGAGCGTATCGGTTAATCAAAGGGGAAGTTCCAGATGATGATTATGTATTGCCGATCGGGAAAGCAGATGTAAAGCGTGAAGGAGAAGATCTAACGATTATCACGTATGGCTTGTGCGTGCATTTCGCACTTCAAGCTGCAGAACGTTTAGCAGAAGATGATATTTCTGTCCATATACTGGATTTACGTACAGTGTACCCGTTAGATAAAGAAGCGATCATTGAAGCGGCTTCGAAAACAGGCAAAGTTCTATTAGTAACAGAAGATAACCTAGAAGGCAGCATCATGAGTGAAGTTTCGGCTATCATTGCAGAAAATTGTTTATTTGAATTGGATGCGCCAATCAAACGATTAGCAGGCCCCGATGTACCTGCGATGCCATATGCCCCTTCTATGGAAAAGTTCTTTATGATGAATCCTGAAAAGGTCGAAAAGGCAGCAAGGGATTTAGCGGAATTTTAACTAAGGAGGCGTAAAGAAATGGGCATTGAAAAAATCACTATGCCGAAACTGGGTGAAAGTGTAACAGAAGGAACTATCGAAAAATGGCTCGTCGCTCCCGGAGATACGGTAGCGAAATATGATTCGCTTGCGGAAGTGACGACTGATAAAGTAACAGCGGAAGTTCCTTCTTCATTCTCAGGAACGATCAAAGAAATCATCGCAAAAGAAGGCGATACGGTCGAAGTGGGCGAAACGGTTTGTTTGATTGAAATTGAAGGCGACGCACAACAGCCAGTACAAGTTTCAGCACTTAAACCTGAAACACCCGCAAAAAAGCCTGCTATGAAAGAAGTACAGGACGCGCCTAAAGCAAAGCCACAACCTGCAACGGGTGGCAAGGCAGCAGGAAGATATTCTCCAGCTGTGTTGAAGCTATCTCAGGAAAACGGCATAGACTTGGCACAAGTAAGCGGCACAGGACGCGAAGGACGTATTACACGTAAAGACATTCAAGCATTCATTGAAAGTGGCGGAGCACAGTCGCAACAAGCGCCACAAGAAGTTGCTGTTCAAGAAGAGTCCCAACAACAAGTGGCGTCTTCGGATCAGCAGTCGGCTCCTAAACAAGCTGCCTCGTCGAATGTGAAACTCGAAAACGGGGATATCGAAATTCCGGTAACGAGTGTACGTCGCGCAATTGCGAGCAATATGGTGCGTTCTGTAACCGAGGCGCCGCACGCATGGATGATGATAGAAGTGGATGTAACAGAACTCGTGTTATTGCGTGATAGTGTGAAAAAAGAATTCAGAGAAAAAGAAGGATTCAATTTGACATACTTCGCCTTCTTTATCAAAGCGATTTCACAAGCTTTGAAGGAATATCCGGAAATGAATTCGATGTGGGCGGGCGATACGATCGTCATGAAAAAAGACATCAACATCTCGATTGCAGTAGCGACGGACGATGCTCTATACGTCCCAGTCATCAAAGAAACAGATGAAAAGACGATCAAAGGTATTGGTCGCGAAATTCATGAGTTGGCAGGGAAAGTACGTAACGGCAAGCTCAAATCGACAGAAATGCAAGGTGGTACGTTCACTGTCAACAATACGGGCTCATTTGGTTCCATTCAGTCAATGGGGATCATCAATTATCCGCAGGCTGCTATTTTGCAGGTGGAGTCGATCGTCAAGCGTCCAGTTATTATGGACAATGGCATGATGGCTGCACGTGATATGGTCAACCTTTGCCTATCACTGGATCACCGTGTGCTTGACGGACTCGTTTGTGGACGTTTCCTTGCACGTGTGAAAGAGTTGTTGGAAAGTATGGCTAAAGATAAGACTTCTTTATATTAAGATTCGGCGACCTCCAAACTTGGTTTTGGAGGTTGCTTTTTGGTTTTTATAAAGAGAGAGGGTTTAGGATTGAAACATATTGTGGATGGATGTAGCTCATTAACTGGTAGTAGTTTGTGAATTTTTCTGTGTTTGTACGTGGACTAAGTTCAAATGAGTTAATAATGGCGTAATGAGCGGCTAGCCAATATTTATGAGTGCTTAGGGATGAATATAGAGCGGATACGGATGAAGTATGAGCGCTTGTTGGAAGTTAAGAGCGATTACAGGGGAAGTATGATCGCTTACACGAATTAATGAGCGCAAACGAAATGGTATTCACTAGTTTTTCCTATCCCACCTACTAAATGATCCACGCCACCTTGGTCTACCGCATAAACTAAATTAATTCAATAGTTAACGCATAAAAAGTCATCAATTTGTATGATTATAATAAAATTAGACGGAAACTTCTGATTTTCCCCTTTCTTCATAACGTACTCTACGGTACACTATAACTATTAATGGTTTTTAAAAGGGGAAGGAGCACCATTATGCCTATACATAACATGAAAACATTTACTTTCACAGCCCCCAATTTTACTGAATGGAAAGAAGCGGCTGTTTTATCACTTAAAGGAAAGCCTTTTGATTCGTTATACACGAAAACGATTGAGGGCATTGAACTCAATCCACTTTACACGAAAGAAGACTTGGACCAGTTGGAAGTTTCACGTGTCACGAAACCTGCATTCGGCTGGACGGTCGCACAACCTGTTAGCGCAGCGAACGGTCAACAGTTTGTAGAGCAGATGAAAGAATCTTTGGCACGGGGCAATGAAGCAATCGCTTACAACGGCCTGAAGCCTTTAGTTTGGGTGGAACAGGACGTCAAGCAAGTGGCTGAACTGATTACGCAATATCCAATAGTATTCACTGAAGTGCAGAGCGATGATCCGATATTACAAGCTTTCACGTATATTGAAGAAGCGAAGCGTAAAGACGTTACAGGAATTTGCATCGGTCCGGTTCCGGTAGTACCTGAAGGATTCCCAGGAGTCCGCACAAAGGGTGCTGATTTATGGACAGCGCATCATGAAGGGGCAGATGCCATAACAGAACTTGCGCTATCCCTTTCAATTGCAGCTGAACTTGCGGAAGACGCTTCTTCATTTGAAGAATTTGCAAACGGCTTTTATGCACGATTTGCATCTGACACACACTTCTTCATGGAAATCGCGAAATTCCGTGCGTTCCGCGTGTTGTGGAAACTATTCAATGAAGCCTACGGCGTAGAGAACGCGAAGCAAGTACCTTTACTAGGGATTACTTCATTGCGTTCATATTCAAAACTTGATCCATATGTAAACTTATTACGTGGCGGCAACGCGGCATTCGCAGCCATTTTAGGTGGAGCGGATTGGCTGACTGTATTACCGCATGATGTATTGACGGGTACGTCGCCAAGCTCAAATCGTTACGCACGAAATATTCAATTGATTCTGAAGGAAGAAACGCATATTGATCAAGTTCTTGATCCTGCAGGCGGTTCATACTTTATCGAATCGTTGACGACTGAATTAATTCGTAAATCATGGGCGAAGTTCCTAGAGATTGAAGAAAATGGTGGCTGTCAGGCCTTCTTGCAGTCTGGTGAATTAAGCAAGCTTTATGCGCAGCGCCAGAAAGAAATGGCGACGGGCAAGAAGACGTTGATCGGTACGAATGTCTATGCGGAATTGACGGATGTGAATTATGCGAATGAATCTACTGTGACGGTATCGAAACGATTGGCAGAGCCTTTTGAACATATTCGTTCTAAGCAAAAAGAGGAGTTGCCGAAAACTGTATTACTCAACTTTGGTGCGTTGAAAGATTATAAACCACGTGCAGATTTTGTCAGTGGATTCTTGGCAGTTGGTGGCATCGAAGCGACGTGGAGTCCTTCTTTCGAGTCAAATGATCAAGCGCTCAGTTGGATCGAAGAGCAACAGCCGGATTATGCAGTAATTTGTGCATCGGCTGCTGATACAGAAGAAGTTGTAACAAACTTCTTGGCTTCGTATAAAGGGGATTGTCCAATTGACACAGCGGGTAAATACCCATCAGAAACAGCAGATCAGTGGCTTGCCAATGGACTGAATGGTTTCATTTTTGCAGGACAGGATAAAATCGAAAAGCTGAATACTATTATTACGCAAACTAAAGGAGGCCGTTCCGTTGAGTAAACCTGATTTCCGTAAAGTGAATATAGAGCAATCACTCAATGAACTCTCACAACAAGCATTATCAAAAGAGAATTTTTTAACGAATGAAGGAATCAATGTAGCGCCTGTCTATACAGCAAAAGACATTGAAAACACTGAGCACTTGAAAGACTTCCCGGGTATCGCACCGAACACACGCGGACCGTATCCGACGATGTATGTAGCGCGTCCTTGGACCGTTCGTCAGTATGCTGGATTTTCTACAGCGGAAGAAAGTAACGCATTTTACCGTCGGAACTTGGCGATGGGGCAAAAAGGACTTTCTGTTGCGTTTGACCTTGCGACGCACCGTGGCTATGACTCCGATCATCCACGTGTAACAGGTGACGTAGGTAAAGCGGGAGTTGCGATTGATTCTATTGAAGATATGAAGATTTTATTCGCAGGTATTCCACTCGATCAAATGTCGGTATCGATGACAATGAACGGCGCGGTATTGCCGATCATGGCATTTTATATCGTAGCGGCTGAAGAGTCTGGTGTAAGTCCTGAGAAATTATCTGGTACGATTCAGAACGATATTTTAAAAGAGTATATGGTACGGAATACGTATATCTTCCCACCGGCTATGTCGATGCGGATCATTGCGGATATTTTCTCGTACACATCTGAAAATATGCCGAAATTTAACTCGATTTCGATCTCCGGTTACCATATGCAAGAAGCAGGAGCGACAGCGGATATCGAGCTTGCGTATACACTTGCAGACGGCTTGGAATATGTTCGTACCGGTTTGAAGGCGGGTATTGATATCGATTCATTCGCACCGCGTTTGTCATTCTTCTGGGCAATCGGCATGAACTACTATATGGAAATAGCGAAAATGAGAGCAGCACGCAAAATTTGGGCACAGATGATGCAGTCATTTGAACCGAAGAATCCGAAGACACTTGCATTGCGTACACACTCTCAAACGTCAGGCTGGAGTTTGACGGAGCAAGACCCATACAACAACGTCACACGTACATTGGTCGAAGCTAACGCATCATCCATGGGTCACACGCAGTCACTGCACACGAACGCATTGGATGAAGCAATCGCATTACCGACAGACTTCTCGGCTCGTATTGCACGTAACACGCAGTTGTTCTTGCAAGAAGAGACGATGATGACGAAAGTGATTGATCCTTGGGGCGGTTCGTACTATGTGGAGAAATTAACGGAAGAGTTAATGGAGAAAGCATGGGAATTAATCGGTGAAATTGAGTCGCTTGGTGGCATGGCGGAAGCGATTGAAACTGGATTACCGAAAATGAAGATTGAAGAAGCTGCAGCGAAGCGCCAGGCGAAAATTGATTCAAAAGCGGAAACAATTGTCGGTGTGAATAAATATCGTCTCGATACGGAAGATGCGATTGATATTCTCGATATCGATAATACGATGGTACGACAGAAGCAAATTGACCGCATTAACGATATGAAGGACAAGCGTGATGAAAAAGTAGTTCAAGCCGCTCTTACGGCCATCACGGAAGCGGCTAAAAGCGGGGAAGGGAACTTACTTGCACTGGCAGTTGACGCTGCAAGAGCGCGTGCAACTATCGGTGAAATATCGGATGCGATTGAATCCGTATCCGGCAGACATAAGGCGGTGATCCGTTCAGTGAGTGGTGTATATAGCGCAAACTTCTCAAATGAAGAAGAAATTCAGGAAGTAAAAGATATGACGGATGAATTCCTAGAAAATGAAGGACGTCGTCCACGTATTTTGGTTGCGAAAATGGGCCAAGACGGACATGACCGCGGTGCGAAAGTGATCGCGTCGTCGTTCGCTGACTTAGGATTCGATGTCGATATCGGTCCTTTATTCCAGACACCTGAAGAAACAGCTTTGCAGGCGGCGGAAAATGATGTGCACGTCATCGGTGTGAGTTCGCTTGCAGCAGGTCATAAAACATTGGTACCGACATTGCGTGAAGAACTGAAGAAAATCAATCGTGAAGATATTTTAGTCGTAGTAGGTGGCGTTATTCCAGCACAGGATTACGATTTCTTGCGCAAGAATGGTGCAGCCGCAATCTTTGGTCCGGGTACAGTCATTCCAGTGGCAGCACAAAAAGTCATTGAGGAGATTTACCGACAGCTCGGCTATGAGGAAGTGACGGATTGACAGAAAAACAAAACGGACGAGATGAATCAGCAATGCATGTGATGCGCGGAATAGAATCCACACATGATGGATTTGTTGCCTCTTCACGTAAACGCTTTGTTAAGAAAGATCCATCTCATAAAAATTTAGATGTATTGCAGCAAGAAATAGAAAATGGCTCTCGTTTGTATTTGGCACGCGGTATTACATTGCTAGAAAGTACGAAGCCTAGCGATAAGAAGGTCGGTCAGGAAGTGTTGACTAGCCTTCTGCCGAAAACGGGTAACTGTATCCGGATTGGGATTACAGGCGTGCCCGGTGCAGGGAAGAGTACATTTATCGAAGCGTTCGGTCTAATGCTTGCAGATATGGGCCATAAAGTGGCGGTACTTGCGATTGATCCAAGTTCTACACTGACCGGCGGAAGTATCTTAGGTGACAAGACTCGTATGGAGGAGTTGGCACGGCATAAGAATGCTTTTATCCGTCCTTCTCCGTCAGCGGGAACACTTGGTGGCGTGCATAAGAAATCGCGCGAAACGATGCTACTTTGCGAAGCCGCGGGCTATGATGTCATTTTGATTGAAACGGTTGGGGTTGGCCAAGGTGAAACGATTGTCCGTGGGATGGTCGATTATTTCTTATTACTTGTGTTGACTGGGGCCGGAGACGAACTGCAAGGAATGAAAAAGGGGATCATGGAGCTGACGGACGGTATTGTCGTGCATAAGAATGATGGTGCCAATAAGCCGCTCGTCAAAAAAACGGTGCGCGAATATACACGTATCATGCACATGCTCCAACCTGCTTCACCCGAGTGGACGTCGAAAGTACAACCGGTTTCTTCTATAGAAAATACCGGCTTGGAAGCGGTATGGGAAACGGTTTTAGAATTCGAAAAAGAAATGAAAGAAAAGAATCATTGGGACACGAGACGTCAGCACCAGACACGCGATTGGTTCCATGCGATGATCCGAGACCACTTGATTGATTCATTTTTCTCGGAGCAAGGACGAAAAACGCAGGTGAAGGCACTTGAGGAAGAATTGTTAGACGGACATTTAACGGTAACCGGAGCAATTGACCGATTGTTTTCTTCTTAATTCGTGTAGGGATATGCTATGATTGAAGAGGATAGTCAATTAATTATCAGGGAAGTGTCACAGCGGAACTGAATAGGCTATCACAATTATACGGTATAAGAGAGGAGATCCTGTAAAATGACTATGAACTTTGATTTTTACATGAACGATATGACAAACCAAGCGAGATCCGAAATGGAAGCGAGCGGCTACAAGCAATTGCAAACACCTGAGGACGTAGAGGAAGCATTCAAGCAGCCGGGTACGACGTTAGTAATGGTGAACTCGGTTTGTGGATGTGCTGGCGGAATTGCTCGCCCAGCAGCTGCGCACGCAGTACATTATGACAAGCGTCCTGACCACTTGGTAACAGTATTCGCTGGACAAGACAAAGAAGCAACTGCACAAGCACGTATGCACTTCGGTGAAGACCACATCCCATCTTCTCCATCATTCGCTTTGCTAAAAGACGGCAAACTAATCGGTGAAGTAGGACGTTTTGAAATCGAAGGACATGACCCAATGTCTGTCGTTGTAAATCTTCAGGAACAATTTGAAGAGCACTGCGAAGAGCTGTAACAAACTAAAGCGAAATGCGCCGTCTAGTCTCGACAGACGCTGTAGGGCCTGAAGCAAAAGGACGAACTTGCCTTTTGAATCAGGACCGAAGCGATCCGAGAGACTGGCGCATGCAGCTAGATGAAACTAAAGCGAAATGCGCCGTCTAGTCTCGACAGACGCTGTAGGGCCTGAAGCAAAAGGACGAACTTGCCTTTTGAATCAGGACCGAAGCGATCCGAGAGACTGGCGCATGTAGCTAGAAGGCAATAAAAAACAGTTCGCATATGAAAATATGCGAACTGTCATTAAGAATTAGAAGAACATGCTGAGACCCATGAACATGGTAGATGCAATCATGGCGACAATCATCAAGTAAACAATTGTTTTTTGAATTTTTTTATTACTCATGCAGCAAAGCTCCTTACGCGTTGGAATTGGTTTGTTTCTATTTTAACAGAAATAAGGATTTTCACAACTAGAATGGCTGTTATATGTTCGGATAGTAGAATCGTATTAAAAGGGGAATGTGCTATGAACAAGGTAGATCATATAGGGATTGCTGTAAAAAGTATAGATGAATCCATTAACTATTACATAGAAACACTCGGTTTGACAGTCATCGCTATTGAAGAAGTCGCTAGCCAAGGGGTTAAAGTGGCGTTCATTGATGCACATAATGTCAAGATCGAATTGCTTGAACCAATGACGGAGACAAGTCCCATTGCGAAGTTTATTGAAAAACGCGGTGAAGGGGTTCACCATATCGCTTTCGGTGTAACGGATATTCGTTCAAGAATGAAGGAATTGGAAGAAAAAGGCGTTCAACTACTTTCAGATGAACCAAAACCAGGTGCTGGGGGAGCAGAAGTTGCCTTCTTGCATCCGAAATCATCATATGGTGTGCTTTATGAATTATGTGAAAAGACTAAGGGGGAATAATAGATGAACATTTACGATAAAATTAATGAACTTTACGACAAAAAGCGCGAAATCGAGTTGGGTGGCGGCGATGAGCGAATCATGAAGCAGCACGAAAAAGGTAAATTGACTGCACGTGAACGTATTGAGATCCTACTTGATGAAGGTACATTCGTAGAGTTGAATCCGTTCGTTGTTCATCGTACACGTGATTTCGGCATGGACAAGCTAGAAGGACCTGGCGACGGTGTCGTAACAGGTTACGGTAAAATCCACGGTCGTCCTATCTATTTATTCTCCCAAGACTTCACGGTATTTGGTGGAGCTTTAGGTGAAATGCACGCAATGAAAATTGCCAATGTTATGGATTTGGCTGCGAAAAACGGTGCACCATTCATCGGTCTAAACGATTCAGGTGGCGCACGTATCCAAGAGGGTGTATTATCGCTTGATGGATACGGTGAGATTTTCTACCGTAACGCAATCTATTCCGGAGTGATTCCACAAATTTCCGTTATCCTCGGACCTTGTGCAGGTGGCGCGGTGTATTCACCAGCAATCACAGACTTCGTGATTATGACGGATAAAACGAGCCAAATGTTCATTACGGGACCAAAAGTTATTGAAACAGTAACAGGCGAGAAAATTACTTCCGAAGACTTGGGGGGAGCAAAAGTTCATAACACGATCAGTGGTAACGCACATCTTCGTGGCGCAAGTGAAGAGGAAGTATTGCAAAAAACTCGCGATCTCTTAACATATCTACCACAGAACAACACAGAAAAAACACCGATTCAGCCATACGACGAGCAAGATGATTATCGTGAAGATTTGGCGGATACGGTACCTTACGAAACAATTCGTCCATATGACGTACGAAAAGTGTTGGAGCAAGTAGTGGATGAAGGTTCATTCTTCGAAATCCAACCTGAATTCGCAAAGAACGCAGTAGTTGGTTATGCGCGCATGAAAGGTGAAACAGTAGGATTTGTATGTAACCAGCCGAAAGTAATGGCGGGTGGACTAGACATTAACTCATCTGATAAAATCGCACGTTTCATCCGTACATGTGACTCATTCAATATTCCATTGATTACATTTGAAGACGTTACAGGCTTCTTCCCTGGAATCAAGCAAGAGCATGGTGGCATCATTCGTCACGGGGCGAAGATCCTCTATGCATATTCGGAAGCAACTGTACCAAAAATCACATTGATCTTGCGTAAAGCTTTCGGTGGCGCATATGTTGCTCTGAACTCTAAATCAATCGGTGCAGACTTAGTCTTCGCTTGGCCAAACGCAGAAGTGGCTGTTATGGGTGCTGAAGGTGCAGCGAACATCATTTTCGCACGCGATATTGCGAAAAGTGAAGATCCGGAAGCAACTCGTGCAGCGAAAATCGAAGAATACCGTGAAAAGTTTGCGAATCCATATGTTGCAGCTTCACACGGCATGATAGATGACGTAATTGATCCACGCGAAACTCGTATCAAGTTGCTTCAAGGACTTGAAATGATGCGCAATAAGCACGAAGATCGTCCGAAGAAAAAGCACGGCAACATACCTCTATAAATAAAGGAGTCTTACATCTTGAATACACAACGATTACTTCAAGAATTCTTGGAGTTAGTAAAAATTGATTCTGAAACTAAAAACGAACGAAATATTGCAGATATTCTTACGAAGAAATTGCAGGAATTGGGCTTTGATGTGACGGAAGACGACACAGCGGAAAAGACAGGACACGGTGCAGGTAATTTAATTGCCAACTTGCCGAGTACAGTGGCTGACGCGGATCCGATCTTCTTTACATGTCATATGGATACGGTCGTTCCAGGACAATCGATTCAGCCAATCGTCAAAGAAGACGGCTATGTCTACAGTGACGGTACAACAATTTTAGGTGCTGACGATAAAGCGGGAATTGCTGCTCTACTCGAGATGGCGAAAGTGATCCAAGAGTCAGACAAGCCACACGGTCCGATTCAGTTTATAATTACTGCTGGTGAAGAAAGCGGATTAGTAGGCGCAAAAGCGATGAATCCGGATTATTTACAAGCGAAATATGGCTTTGCGATCGATAGCGACGGAGAAGTAGGCGGTATTGTTACAGCGGCTCCTTATCAGTCAAAATTATGGACGACGATCTACGGAAAAACAGCTCATGCTGGCGTCGCTCCTGAAAAAGGAATTTCTGCTATTTCTCTCGCTGCTAAATCTATTGCAGGCATGAAACTTGGCCGCATAGATGAAGAAACGACTGCAAATATTGGTCGTTTTGAAGGTGGAAAAGCAACGAATATCGTTTGTGAAGAGGCTTTCATTTTATCGGAAGTTCGTTCGATCAATCCGGATAAAATGAAAAAACAAATAGACTTGATGGTAGAAAAATTTGCAACGACTTCTGAATCTTTAGGTGGTAAAGCCGAAACTACAACACAACTTATGTATCCTGGTTTCTCAATCGGAGATGACGAAGAAGTCGTGCAAGTTGCGATGAAGTCAATCCGCAACGTAGGACGTGAACCGAAGATCATGACGAGTGGCGGAGGAAGTGACGGCAACGTCTTCAACGGCATGGGAGTTCCTACTGTGACGTTGTCTGTTGGTTATGAAGAGATTCATACGAAGAACGAACGTATGCCGGTGAAAGAGTTGGAAAAGCTGACGGAATTAATACTTGAGATTGTCGGTCAAGCAATCCGCACGGTGTAACAGTCTTAACAAAGAGCCTGAAAGAAGGTATAACTATGCAAACTGTGATTGTGCAGACGGGCAACGAAGAATATGCACTACCAGTAGAATCGGTGATATCCATCGAGAAACTCGAGTACGTCACACCAATTCCTCATCTTCCTAAATACTTACTCGGACTGATGAAATCGCGTGGCGAACTCGTGCCTATTCTGGATTTAAGTCAGATTTTGTATCATCAGGCAACACCTCGGGATATTGAATCCCATGTAGTGGTTGTGAAAACAGATCAGTTGGAAGTCGGTTTATTAGTGTTAGACGCAAGGGAGATTCTCGAATTGCCAGAAGATCGCTTAACGTCTACGGCACTAAAAGCGTATTCTAAAACGCCTTACTTCGTAACAGTAGCGAATCTTGTTGACCGAGTAGTGACTGTCATCGATCCAAATATCATGGCGGATTCACTCCATGGCATGGATGAAATATCCAGTTATATGAAAGAACAGCATCAATCAAATTAGTAGGCAAAAAGAACATACATTTGATAAAATGGAAAGAGTGGCAGACTGAAGTCGGTTTGCCGCTTTTTCCTATTACATAATTATTTCCGAGGAAAGAAAGGTGTTTACATGACGGATCTGATCATCGCTAATCCACGGGTCATTATGCATCTTGATATGAACAGCTTCTTTGCCTCGGTTGAACAGGCTGCGAATCCTGAATTAAAAGGAATCCCTCTTGCAGTCGCAGGCAACCCGAAAGAACGAAGAGGAATTCTCGTAACCTGTTCATATGAGGCAAGGGCATTCGGTGTCTACACGACTATGACGGTAGGAGAAGCTAAACGACTATGTCCGAAATTAACGATTGTTCCACCACGGCATGAACTATATCGGCAAATGTCTGATTCTGTTTTTGATATTTTGCGAAGTTATACGGAATGGGTCGAACCTGTTTCAATTGATGAAGCGTATATCGATACGACCGATATTGGCGGGTTGACACGTGCGTACGATTTAGCCCGGGAAATCCAGTTGCGCATTTTAGCAGAACTCGATCTACCGTGTTCGATAGGAATTGCACCGAATAAGTTTCTTGCGAAAACCGCTTCTGATATGAAAAAGCCAATGGGCATTACCATTTTACGGAAACGTGAAGTGCCAAAAATGCTGTGGCCGTTACCAGTCATTGAAATGCATGGCATCGGCAAGCGGACGGAAGAGAAATTGCATAGCGCAGACATTAAAACGATGGGCGATTTGGCCACTGCTGAAAAAATCACGTTGGAAGCACTGCTTGGAAAAAATGGTTTGCGCCTTAAACAACGAGCAAACGGAATCGATACACGTCCTGTCGACCCTGAAAGTGCAGACGAACGTAAAAGTATTGGCAGTTCTACCACATTGCCTGTTGATCTAACGGAACTTGAAGATTGTGTTCCGATATTTGAACGACTTGCGAAAAAGGTAGCAGCTCGACTGGAAACGAAACTGTTGGCCGGAATGACAATTAGCATTCAAATTCGCTATGCCGACTGGCAAAACACGACAAGAAGCAGAACGCTCCAACAAGCGGTCTATCTTGAGAAAGATATTACAGATGTAGCGCTTCAATTATTTCAGCAACACTGGAACCATGAGCCCATTCGCTTGCTAGGCATCACGGCAGCGAATGTCATCGAACGGTCTGAAATGGTCAAGCAACTAACATTTGATAATTTTGAGCAACAAGAAAAGGAATATGAAATGGATCAGTTGATGTCGAGTCTGACACAACGTTTCGGAGATGGTATTATTAAAAAAGGATTTACGAAGAAATAGCAAGGAGGCAATGCATGTGGATATTGAATTTCTTGGCACAGGTGCAGGGATGCCATCGAAACAGCGTAATACGTCAGCACTCGTTGTGGATTTGACAGACGAGAATAAAGAAAATTGGTTATTCGATTGCGGTGAAGCGACACAGCATCAATTACTATACAGCGCCATTAAGCCGAAGAAGATTACGAAAATCTTCATTACGCATCTGCACGGCGATCATATTTTCGGATTACCTGGCTTTCTCAGCTCACGCGCATTTTTAGGTGGAGATGACCCCGTCGATCTATACGGTCCTGCTGGCTTGAAAGAATGGTTGCAGCACACCTATAAAATGACGGGAACCTATTTACCTTACAAGTTGAACGTGCATGAAATCCATGACGGTTTGATTCTTGAAACAGAGGAATTCAAAGTCTACGCCAAAGAAGTTCAACACGTCGTGCAGAGTTTCGGCTTCCGTATTGAACAGAAAGAGTTGCCTGGTACGTTATTGGTCGATAAAGCGATAGAGCAAGGTGTTCCAAAAGGTCCTATGTTGCAGCGCTTGAAAGACGGCTTTGACGTAGAACTCGACAATGGGCAGATGGTTTATAGTCAAGACGTTACGACAGATAAGAAAAAAGGCTTCATTATTACAGTCATTGGGGATACGTCGTACTGCCAAGCTTCGGTTGAATTGGCGCAAGACGCTGATATTTTGATCCATGAAGCGACGTTCACGGATGAGTACGCAGCAGGCGCGAAAGAATTTGGTCATTCTACTATTGTAGAAGCAGCAACCGTTGCCAAAGAAGCGAACGCGAAAAACCTCATTGTGAACCATATTAGCGCACGCTTCATGCCAGGTGAAATGCCGGCTTTCTTAGAAGAAGGTACCGAGATATTTGATGCCATTTCGATTGCAGATGATTTCGCGCGTTTTCAGTGGAAACATGGAGAATTAATCAAGTTACTAAAAAACTAAGCATCCGAGTTTGGCTCTCTTGAAGGGAACCATTGGATGCTTAGTTTTTTATTATGAAGAACCTAGTTGACGCGAACGTTTTTCCGCACGGATCAAGCAGTCCGAAATAATAGTCTTAAAGTTGTGATCTTCTAGTGACTGCAGACCCGCTGCTGTTGTTCCACCAGGGCTCGTCACATTTTCGCGCAATATACTAGGCTCTTCGCCGGTCTTCTTTAGCATGGACGCCGCACCGTAGATTGTTTGAACGATTAATTCACGTGCATCGGCTGCATCTAGACCTTGCGCAACCGCTGCTTCTTCCATCGCTTCTACTAAATAATAGATATATGCAGGACCACTACCTGAAAGGGCGGTTACGGCATGTAAATCATCTTCTTCGACGACTTTGACGATACCGATTGCATTCAGCAAGCTTAAAATCGACTGTTGCATTCTTTCTGAAACGGCATCATTAAACGCGATCCCGCTCGCTGATTTTCCGATTGTCGCGGACGTGTTCGGCATCGAGCGTGCAATCGGACGTTTACCTAGACCTTTTTCAAATGTAGCGATGGAAATTCCAGCAATGACGGAAAGAACTGTTGTATTTTCTCCGAGGTAGGGTGCGATATCCTCCATCACTTTCTCTACATCTTTCGGCTTTGTCGCGAGCACAACTAAGTCGACTTTTTTAATGAAATCCCTGTCTTCGCACACTTTCGTAATCCCGTAGCGCGACTCCAGTTCGTCTAACCGTTCGGTATCTGAACGATTCATCACATAGACATTGTCCTCATATATAACTCGTTTCTTAATAATCCCCGCAATAATGGCTTCTGCCATTTGTCCAGCGCCTACAAATAAAATTTTTTCCATGTCCAACATCCTCCCCAAAATAAAAAAGCGCTCCCGTCCTGTCTTTCAGGACGAAAACGCTCGGTTTCCGCGGTGCCACCTAAATTTGCTGTTTGCTACAGCACAACTTCAAGTCTTCTTTATCGCAGAAGGTACGGTCGTGTTTCCACGACAGCTCGGAAGGAGGTTCGAAAGGGGAGTGGGATACATGACTTGCAGCCTCGGCCATGCTCTCTTCTATCCATCACCCATCTACTGATCTTCCTCAATGCCCGTTCCATACTATTTTCATGATTATGTCATGTACTATGTGAATTGTCAAACTGTCGTTAGCTGTCGATGAACAAGTAGACGATGAATATCACGATTAGAATCGAGATCACCAACGAAACAATCTTCATCACACTTAACGGATAATTTCCGGTCACTTTTCCCGTTTGTCCATTGACGATGAATTGATAGACTTTTTCCTTGAAATGAAAAGAGGAAATCCAAATAGGCAATAAAATATGTTTATATGTAATATCGGTATAATCTGTTGAAACGTTGACTACCTGTACGATATCTCCCGCTACGCTGCCTTCGATCCCGTTGACAATTTCTCTCGTCATGACGTCTTTTGCCTGCGTAAACCCTTGTTGTAACGAAACAGAATAGCGCTCAGCAAGAAAGCCGGACATGTATTCCACTTTATAATCGGTGAGACCAGTTAATTGGAATGGCTGTACTTTCTGCAATAGTTTCGTTTCAACTGTGTTAGAGGCTTTAATTAGAATATCATCAAAGAATTCCCGATAATTACCGCTTTCCTGATGCCAGCGGACTTTCCGTACTTGCTCGGTCACTTGTCTAGCCTTACCGTCCTCGTAAACCGTCCGAGTTTCAGTGACATAATAATAATTCCCGACACGTACGACATAGTGTGACTGTGTCTGACTGTCATACGTCCAGTACGGCAAGTAGGCACCGGAAATTTTATTCATTCGATATGTTTTCTTCAATGTATTCGGTGCGAAAAAGTGTCCCTTGATCCAGTCTTTGAACTTTATTTGTGCTTGTTCCTCAGAAACTTGAAACGGAATCAATAACCCGGGTTGGATCCCGGCATCGTGATTCGTCACGGATATGTGAGAAGATCCGCAAAACGAACAGAAGTCCGCGACGATATGTGCGTCCAGTACCGATTCCGCTCCGCAGTTGCTACAGGAGAAAACGCGTTTCTCTTCATTCCAGATGTGTTGAAGATTATTTCCAGCCTCCTTGAAATCGAGTTCTACATGATGGTCGAACGTCGCTTCAATTGGCATTTCATGGCTACAAAAAGGACATTTTAAGCCACGTGATTCTGGATTATATTCCGTGTTACCGCCACAAGAAGGGCATTTAATGTTTTCAGTATCTTCTACGACTTTGTGTTGTTCATCGAATGAAGTCAACGTCCATCCCTCACTTTTCGTCTAACGTCTCACCACATTCTGCGCAGAATTTTGCAGCTGGCAGATTGGCATGTGAGCAAGCAGGACAAATTTTCTCGGTGACTTGAGATGTACCGCAGCCGCTGCAGAACTTGGCGCCTTTTGGAATCATAGTTTCACACTTCACGCATGGTACTTTATCGGTTTCAACAGACTTTCCGCACTGACCGCAGAATTTGGCGTCGGCGTTGATCGTGGCCTGACAATGCGGGCAAGATTTCGTTGCGACTTGTGCTTGGGGCTGCTGTGCATGATTCTGATTCATCGCATTTGCCATAACTTGACCCATGCCCATACCCGCTCCCATGCCAATACCTGCGCCCGCCATGCCGCCTTCATTCTGTGCAGCGTCACGCATCGCTTCAGCTGCTTGATATTGCTGGTACTGCTGCATATTGCCGAGTACGCCCATAGACGTACGCTTGTCCATCGCTTCTTCGACTTCTTTTGGTAATGACAAGTTCTCGATATAAAGTGACGTGATCTCGAAACCGAATGCAGCGAAACGAGAGATCATCTTCTCTTTGCCTTGTTCACTTAATTCGTCGTAATGCATTGATAGATCCAGTGCGGGTATTTGAGACTCTGCGAATAAATCGGATAATCCGGAAATAATCATTTTCTTTAAATGACCTTCAATGGCGTTCGTGTCGTACGAACTGTTCGTTCCAAATAACTCCCGCAAGAATACAGTAGGGTCTGACACGCGATACGAATAAATTCCGTACCCACGAAGACGGATCATGCCAAAATCCGGATCACGCATCATAATGGGGTTCGACGTGCCCCATTTTTGATTGATGAACTGCTTCGTATTAATAAAATATACTTCCGCTTTAAATGGTGAATCAAAGCCGTACTTCCATGACTTCAACTTCGTTAGAATGGGCATATTTTGCGTGTACAAAATATGACGCCCTGGACCGAATACGTCCGCAATTTCTCCTTCATTGACGAAGACTGCGACTTGCGACTCTCGGACCGTTAGCTCTGCTCCCATTTTAATTTCATTATTATGCACGGGGAACTGATAGACTACTGTATGGGCATCCTGTGCTTGCCACTCGATCACTTCGATAAATTGGTTTTTGAACATATTAAAAAATCCCATTGTTTTCCCTCCAACTCGACATCATTATGTAAATCATGCGATTTCCTGTAGTATACCATACGAAGAATGGACAAAATGGTTTCACTTTGCGCGAAATATCTTTCGGTAATTGAACAATCAAGACGTGACGCACATGAAAATAAAGAGTACAATAGACTGAACAGTCATTCATTTTATAGGGGGAACAGTATATGATCACAAAAATAATTACACCTACGCCATTCGCGGTAGGTGACGTGAACTGCTTTTTACTAAAAGGCGACACACTGACTTTGGTAGACGCAGCAACGAAGACGCCAGAAGCGCGTGAAGTATTGCAGATGAAATTAAAAGAAATGGGTTATACATTTAATGATATTGAGCAAGTATTCGTCACGCATCACCACCCTGATCACTGTGGATTGGTCGAGATGTTCGACCGCGCGGAAATTCTCGGTCATCCGTATTTAAACTATTGGCTAACACGCGATACCGAATTTTTGGATCGTCATGATCGTTTCTATGAACAATCATTAATAGAAGAAGGCGTACCGGAGGAATATTTGAAATGGGTGAAACGCTTCCGTCGATCCGTCGACATGATGGGGGGGCGTCCCGTTGATCGCATGATGAATGAAGGTGACGACCTGCCAGGACATCCAGGTTGGAAAATCCAAGAGTCTCTTGGTCACGCACAAAGTCATTTATCACTGTTCAATGAACAAGAAGGCATTCTAATTGGTGGCGATTTATTGCTGGAGAAAGTGTCATCCAATCCATTAATTGAGCCGCCATTTAAGAAAGAACAAGGACGTCCGAAGTCATTGCTTCAATACAATGCATCGCTAGAACGTTTATTGGATTTACCGGTGTCACTCGTCTACGGAGGTCACGGCGGAGAGATTACGAATGCACATGCGCTCATAACGGAACGCTTAGCGAAGCAGCGCGACCGAGCTATGAAAGTTCTCGCGATGCTGGATGAATCGAAAACAGTCTTTGACGTGACGAAGCTATTGTTCCCAGCAGTCTATGAGAAAGAATTGGGACTGACGTTGTCTGAAACAATTGGGCAACTGGATTATCTAGTGGCGGCAGAATTAATATCAGAAACTGCCGATTCAGCAGGAGTTCATCACTATGTCCGCATCTAAAACCGTTCTGATCACAGGAGCGACGAGTGGAATTGGATGTGAACTGGCGAAGCGCTTGGCAGCATTGAACGAGTATCGTGTCATCGCAACAGGGCGCAATGCAAAAGCATTAGAAGAGTTACGCATACTTGGCGTAGAAGGATACTGTGCCGACCTACGAGATACGAAGCAGCTAGATTGGCTAGTTTCTCGCATTGGCACACCGGACCTCATCGTATTTTCTGCTGGCGTAGGGAAGTTCCATCTAGCACAAGAGACGACCGATGAAGACACGCTGGCGATGCTTGAGACAAATGTCCTCGTGCCGATGCAACTGACTGCTCGTGTAGTACCGGCAATGATCGAACGCAAGTACGGTCACTTACTCTATATCGGTTCACAAGCAGGAAAAGTAGCCACACCGAAAACATCCGTCTATGCCGCAACAAAACACGCACTGATCGGCTATACAAACGCCGTGCGTATGGAAGTCGCGCCTTATAACGTCGACGTATCCGTCATCCATCCAGGACCAATCGATACACCATTTATCGAGCTAGCAGACGTCACCGGCGGCTATAAACAAGCAATGGGCAGCCAGTTACTAACGGTTGACACAGTCGTACGCGCTGTCATGGAAACTATCGAGCGACCTAGACGCGAAGTAAACTTGCCAAAAATTACAGGTCTGACAAGCAGACTCTACGCATTGGCACCCAGTATAGTCGAAACCATCGGAAAACCGTTTTTCTATAAAAAGTAAGAAGACACTAGAGCGCTGTTGCTAGAAGTCGTAACGATCCGACTTGTGGCGACAGCGTTTTTTTGAAATGGGCGAGTGAAAATAAATTGCTTCATAGTACTCACTATGGTGCTGGCGGATGGCCCTCGTTTTGAAGGTGTCTTCGTTTAATTAGTGGATTAATCTTTACACGTTACATTAAATAGAAGAATAAACTAGTTGATCGGAGTGGAAGGCGGCGAGTGCAAAGATGTGCTCCTAACGCTTCGCTTTTACTCGCAAAAGCCGTCCTTCGTGACGGCTCTTCCAGCGGGAACAGCGCGAGCTGAAAGCCCCGCAGGAACGAAGTGACGAGGAGATTGAAGCCGTGCCCGCGGAACGCGTCCGCCTGGAACGCAGATCAACGGCGCTTTACCATTTGCTATTCACTTTAATTCACCAATAATATTATTATGTAAACTAAAATACTCCACCATAAAGAAGTTGGAATATTCTATCAGGAATGCTATAGTGTGAAAGATAGAGTTCACACATTAGACATAATATGAACGACCTCAGAAATGTTGATAAACCAACTACGATCAAACACCCTGACACAACTCTGAGTGACTACCATTACTAGAAATTTTATACTGAACGGGAAAAAGGGTGGGATTTGTATGCTAGCTAAAGAACACGATCAAAACATTTGGAAATACGCATTTGCAAGCGTCGCCGTCACTGTCAGCTCTCTCGGCTTTGGACGGATGTCGTATGGAATCATTATGCCTTTCATGAAAGAAAACCTCGCCATGTCCTATAAACAAGCAGGACTGCTCGCAACAACGGTGTCAATTGGCTATTTGATGATGGTGATCTTTGTTGGATTGCTCGTAACTCAATACGGAGCAAAAAAGCTCGTGATTTTTGGAACAGGACTCGTTTCATTCGGACTATTTATGTTATCATTCGTCGCTGGTTATGGCTGGACACTTTTCGCGATGCTACTGCTTGGAATAGGAACGGCTTTCACGTATACGCCGCTCATCACCATACTCGTCGGTTGGTTTCCGAGGGAACGCGGCATGCTGATCGGATTTCTCGTGAGTGGCATGGGATTAGGAACACTCATTTCAAGCGCGTTAATTCCGTTCTTCAGTACATGGTTCGGCGATATGGGCTGGCGTTATTTATGGTTCTTCTATGGCGCTCTGTCGATAGTATCTATCATCATCGCGTTGATCATTTTACGTGATCCACCAATCCTGTTACTGCCAAAGGAAACGCAGAAACGCACGTTTTGGACGAAAGTATATTTAGATAAACGCGTACTTCGTGTCGCCTTCATTTACGGACTCGTTGGATTTGCTTATTTGGTACCGCAAAGCTTCTTGTTCAGCTATATTCTTGAAGTGGGACTGACGAAATTCCAGGCGGGTCAGATCATGACAATCAGTGGGATTATGGCAATTTTTAGTGGTCCGTTATGGGGCGGAGTATCTGACCGGATCGGACGAAAATCTGCATTGCTAGCGACACTCGGAATTGGTGCAGTTTCACTCATTATTCCTGTGGTTTTCCCGGTATATAGTGGACTTATCGTCAGTCAATTCCTATGGGGTGCGACAATTGTAGGGATGCTGTCGCTCTGCCAAGCGTTATCTACGGAACAAGTACATCCGACGTACGCACCGGTCGCGCTAGGCTATGTAACGTTCTTTTTCGCAGCAGGACAGTTGCTTGGGCCTGGCGTCGGTGGCTGGATCATCGACCGCTTCGAGCAAATACCACTTGCGCTAATTATGTGCAGTGTCCTACTTGCTTTGGCGTTCTTGCTGACGATTCGAATGAACGCGCATGCAGTGGAAGAAGATGTGACGGCGTTGGAAGCGAAGCCTGTGTTAAAAAGTATTTGTATGAACGAGACTTCTGCGAAGGAATTGTGAGTTTTAAGGAAGTTCTTGTATTGTCAAATGATAGATGACTTCACTCATATACTCCTTAAAACAAGGTAGTTGTGATAGGAACATGTATGTTGGAAGAAATATAGGCGCTGACATTCCTTTCCCGGAATGTCAGCGCCTTTTTAAAGTTTGTAGTAGTATTTCTACACATTTAGCTAATTAAAGCCTAGTCTAAAATCTGTTATATTATCGAAAGTGAGCGGACCATTTTTGTCGTATTGGCGCAGCGCATGCACAGTTTACTCGTATACTGACAAATAAATGAATGGTAGAACAGGAAGTAGAAGATTCTCTCGACTTATATCTACGTACAATGAGTTAATAATCTCTTTATAGTAACTGAAGTATCCTATTTAGTTCACTAGTACAAAAGACGCAATTAACAACAAAGAGTTCTCATTGGTTCTATGAATGGGGACATATTTTATGTCTGTTTTTTCTTGTATACCCTTTACTACATATTCATATCATTGAAGTAACTCGAAAAGGATGTGGAAATGTTGGGACGAAAAATGCTTTTAATAGCATTGAGTGTCATGGGGGTTTTTATAATATATCTTGGATTAGAATCTTTAAATCGATCAACTGTAAATATTTCGGCCGAAAAAGATAGTAGTCCATCAGAAACAGAAATAGCTGAGATAGTAGAAAAAATAAAAGATAAAACACACAAAAAATATAACATAGGTACATATAACATGAATTCAAATGTTGATAACAACTCACAGGGGATAGACATTGAGATTATTGGAAGTCAAGAGTATTATGATTCAGTAAAAAATGAAATAAAAGAAATCGTAAAAAGTACAACTACATCCACATCATTTGAAGACTACTCTATAAATATAAATAAAAGCAGAATTGATCAAGTGATAAGCGAAGAACGTAGAGAAGAACATCATTTAATACACGAGATCATGGTAACTATAAATGATTATTTATCTGAATTCTATCCAGATCAACTTGACAAGATAGACTTAGATTATACTGCTCCAGAATTACGTATTGAAGTAAAGCTTTTATTAAATGAAACCGCATCAGGCGAGGGTAAGGAAATGGAAAAGAATATATATATATATTTAGAAGAAAATTTATCTTCGAACAAATTCGTAAAAAATAAATCTGTCAAAATAAACATTTTTAATAGTCACGGAGAAAAAACAAACTAATAGGCAACAAGAATTTCTTTTTATGTTTGATATCGTTGTTGCATATTTACTTTAATCGTAAAACGTAAAGTTAATAACGTCATTCTTAGCAACTATAATATGGAACCATACTTTAGCGCCTTTAGGAATAATGCTAAACGGAATAGTGCCCTTACTGTTACTATAGGTGGTTCATAGATCTCTAAAGTAACAGTAGGGGTTTTAAAGAATTACTTGTTATATCTATTTTAAAGTTACTTCCATAAATATCCTCTTGTAAAGTTGAATTAAATATGAAACGATTTCCCACCTTATCCGTATACGTAGTATGAAACAAAATCTAGTAACCGGAAAAGAGTGTTGGATATGTTGAGTTTACTACTATTTTCAGTACTTGTAGGGGTCGTGGCGAGTGCGATGATCGTGCCGTTCCTCTCTGTAAATAACAAAAAAGAACCATTGTCTTTTAACCGCTGGATCGCTTTTGGAACACTGACGGTGATCAGTACGATTGGCGTATTCATATTTTATTACGTGACAAATTTAGATCGCAACTGGACATCGTTGTGGGCATTGTTACTTGTTGTCGCTATTTTAGGGGCAGTCGTTTCTCAAGGTGTGGAGCGTAAAGTCAAAATGGTCGTGACGTTGGCAGCCTTACTCGTTGGAGTGTACGTCTTAAGTGCACCTCTTTTCAACGCAAATAAAAAGTATGAAACGGTTGCGATGAAGCAAAAAGTGGAAATTACTGCGTTTGATGAAACCAAAACGCCGGCAAGTGTACCACCAAAGTTTGCACGCAATAAAATGAAAAAAGCATTTGGTCAAGTGCCGGATACGAGCTATTATGAGCTGGGACATTTGCAAATTCAAAAAGTGAATGATGAATTTGTCTATATTGCACCTGTGGAGTTTTCAGGGTTTTTTAAATGGTTTAATGGAAAAACAACACCTGGTTATTTCACAATGAGCGCAACGGATTCGTCAGATAACCCGAAATTCATTAAAACGGAAATGGCGTATACGACGTCTTCTTACTTCCATAAAAAAGTGTATCGTAAAATGCGTATGGAAATGCCGGATTTGATTTTTTACGGAGATGTTCAATTAGAAATTGATGATGATGGTAAGCCGCATTATATTCGCACGTATGGGGAATTCATTACAGCGCGTAACGGATTTAACGCCAAAGGAATTGTCATGTTGGATCCTGAAACAGGTGCTACGAAGAAGTATGCGTTACAAGATGTTCCTGAGTTTATTAATGGAGCGGTTTCACCAGAAGCGGTAAGTCTTCAAAATAGCTATTTCGGGAATTACATCCATGGTTTTTGGAATTCACTTGTTGGGAAAAAAGATGTGAAGATTCCTTCAGATGAAGGGACGGAAGCGAATGTCAGTCCGATCTTTGATGCGGAAGGACATATGTATTACTTCACTGATTTCACCAGTCCAAAAGAAGGTGTCGATTCCATGCTTGGCTATGCCTTAACAGATGGTCGAACAGGGAAAGCGACGTATTATACGGGGGATTTGGAAGAGTCGTACATGGATTCACAAGGTGCGCTCCAAATTATTGAAAAGAAGTTTATCGAGAAGAAATGGAATGGTGAAATGCCTGTCTTGTATAACTTCTACGGTGAAGCGAGCTGGTTGACACCGGTACTAGATTCGAACGGATTCTTGCAAAATTATTTCATTGTTTCCGCTGCAAATCCTGAGATCTCTGTATTTGCGAATACACCCAATGAAGCGTTAAAATTGTATAAAACAGCACTTCAACGTGGTGGCAGTTCGGTGGATGGAAGTTCTGATGCAGAAGAAGCGAAAGCAACGATTACAGCAATGCGTGTATTTAAAGAACGTGTTGGTGATTTTACACTCGTATCAATTCTCGCGAAAGATGGTCGGAATTTCCTTGTTTCATCTGAGGTTGAACCCCTTTCTATATATGTAAAAGAAGGCGATCAGCTCACTGTGACGTATTTGGAAACGGGTGAGTTATTCTTACCAGTCAAGGAATTGGTTAATAACAGTGTCAAATAAATGAGTAGGAAATAGCCTGACAGCGCAGTAGCGTTGTTAGGCTGTTTTTTTTGCATTCGTGTAGTTATATTACTATTTGGATATAGTAATAATCAAGGGTTTTTCCATGATGTACTTAATAAACTAGTAAGGTTTGAATATGAAGAGTTACAATCAAAGATTCCTTAACAAGTAATTTATTAATACTGAATTATCCATGATAGTAAATGTTAGATGGAGCTTTCCTCACACGTTTTAAATGTGTATTTATTTTACTTTAATCGAGTATAAAGCTATAACAACAGTTTTTCACAAAATGAATTTAGCGAATATAAAGGAGAAGAATCTTAAGTTAAAAGTATTAAAATAGTCTAATGGCATAGTTTACTCTTCAGCCATTTATCTTTTTTCAAGTAATTTCACGTAAAAGACTTGTATATCTCTATTCAATTATCGAAAAATTTAAATATATTCATACATAACGTATTGAATAGCAAAATGAACTGTGGTAAAGTCGGGGGACTATGGTGAAATTGCTACTATTTTGTCAATATAGGTAGTCTGTATTTTTATTGACACAAATTAACAATTTCTCTATAAAGCAACAAAGCAATGGATACTAGTACTGACTAATTTTCATGCATAGGAGTGATTAAATGGCTGAAAACAATACCCCCAAAACAGAAAGTCATGATCCGGGTCGTAGAAACTTTCTGAAAAACACCGGTCTAGTTGTAGGTGGCGTAGCAGGTGGATCTTTACTAGGTGGCTTATTTACGAATCAGATGAAATCAGATGACGGCAAAAAAGGAAAAAATGAAGACGCTGTCAAAGTGGATCCGTCCCATGCACGAGTGTTTTTCGGACGCTTTGAAGACTTTATCGTGCTGGCAACGGCTACGGAACTGATTTTCCCTGAAGACGATAACGGCCCAGGAGCTATCGGGTTGGATGTACCGTATTTTATCGATAAACAACTCGCAGGAACTTGGGGCATAAATGGTGACGACTACCGTCAAGCACCTTTTACCAATCTGGAAGGTTTGAAGAAAATCGAGAAGGCTGATGAAAAAGTCAATCATTCACGGGCGAACCGAGGGAAAATTTTCCTGGAAGGTTTACGCTTGATGAATGGGGAAAGCATGAAGCGCTTTGATGCTTCCTTTGATCAGGCTACTGAAGAGCAACAAAATGAAATCATGGGCGATCTTGCAGCGGGTAAGCTCGACATGAAATCTATTCCTTCGGATGCGTTCTTTGCGCTACTCAAGCAAGCTACATTAGAAGGGGCGTTTTCTGATCCTTTATATGGTGGCAATAAAAACATGGACGGTTGGCGAATGAAAGAATTTGCTGGAGCTCGACCTTCTTATGCAGACGTTATTGAAAGTGAAGAATTTGTTAAACTAGATCCAATTAGTTTGACGGACTATCAAAGAAAGAAATAAATTCAACATTTTCAGGAGGTAGAAGATATGGCAGAAGAACTAAAGAAAGTAGACGTAGTAATTGTAGGTACTGGCTGGGCTGGTGGGATTACTGCTGCTGAACTCGCGAAAAAAGGATACAAAGTAGTGGCACTTGAAAGAGGTAAAGAACAATCACGAGACGACTTCATTGGTGCGAAAGACGAATTAAAGTACTCCATTCGTTACGATATGATGCAAGATTTATCGAAAGATACTGTGACAGCAAGAGGTAGTATGGAAGAAACAGCGAAGCCGGTTCGTAATAATAACTATGCGCGCTTTGGGAATGATACAGGCGGCGCTAGTGTTCACTGGAATGGCGTAAGCTTACGTTGGTTACCTTATGACTTTGAGATACATAGTCAAACAGTTGAAAAATACGGTGCCAAAAAGATTCCTGAAAACTGTACGATTCAGGACTGGGGCGTTACATACGATGAAATGGAACCGTATTATGATAAATTCGAAAAAACAGCTGGCGTTTCTGGTGAGGAAAACCCTGTCGGACCTCCACGTTCGGATAAGTATCCCAATCCACCTTTGAAAACGACACCATCGATCGAACTGTTTAAAAAAGCTTCAACAAATCTTGGGTATCATCCGTATCGTTTACCAGCTGCGAATATGTCTGAGTCTTATACAAATCCAGATGGCGAGACGATCAATGCGTGTATGTATTGTGCGTTCTGTGAAGAGTATGGATGTGATTTCGGTGCCAAAGGAGATCCAATCGTTACGGTATTGGAAACGGCAAGAAAAACAGGAAACTTTGAAATTCGGAATGAATCCACTGTGACTGAAGTCATTCATGATGGAACGAAAGCAATCGGCTTGAAATATATTGATAATATTACAGGTACGGAATATATCCAGCCTGCAGATATTGTCGTGTTAGCTGGATTTGTCTTTACGAATAATAAATTATTACTAAAATCTAAAATAGGCAAGCCGTATAATCCTGAAACTCAAGAAGGCGTGATCGGGAAAAACTTTACAGGTCACTTTAGTAATATTAGTACCTACATAGGTGCACGCGGCTTCTTTGATAATGAAAAGTGGAATTTATCAATGGGTACAGGTGCACTAGGTGCGAAAGTGGATGACTTTGCAGGAGATAACGTAGATCATACCGATCTCGATTTCCTTCATGGCTATGAAATTCGTTACTACCATTTAGGGCAACGTCCGATTGATAATAACCACGTTCCAGAGGGTACGCCTGCATGGGGTAAGGAATATAAAGAGAAAAATTTATTTTATCATAACCGTAGTTTAATCATTAGAGCAAAAACTGCTTTCCTGCCTAACCGCTATACGTATCTAGATTTGGATCCTACGTATAAAGATGAATTTGGCGACCCACTAATTCGTGCGACAGTGCATTATGAAGAACAAGACATCAAACGTGCACAACATGGCGTTGAAACATGTAAGGAAATCATGACAGAAATGGGTGCGGATATTATTGATCTAGTTGACGTGCCGGACGACGTGAAGTTTGATAGTAAGTTCTATACCAACCACTTCCTTGGTGGTGCCATTATGGGTGAAGATCCTGTTACATCCGCTGTTAATACGTATTCGCAAATGTGGGATATGGAGAACTTGTTTGTGCTTGGTGGATCTTCCTTCCCGCATAACAGTAACCATGACCCTACAGAAACAATCGGTGCATTCGCTTACCGTGCTTCAGAAGGTATGATCGAGTACCTTGGCGGTGAAGGTGGCTTGTTAGTAGAAGCTAAACAAACGAGCAAAGCTTAAGTGTGAGTATGAATGACCTATTATAATAGCCTAGCATCGCACATGCGATGCTAGGCTATTTTTACAAAATTACAGTTTCAACTTCGCTATCTCTTCGTCAGACAAGTAACGCCAGTGACCACGTTCCAATGATCCGAGCTCAATGTGCTTGATTCGCACTCTTTGCAAGTGCGTGACAGTATATTGAAATCGTCTGCACATTCTGCGGATCTGTCGATTCAATCCTTGAGTCAATGTTATGCGAAATGTAAAGTCATCCAACTGCGTAACGTCACAAGGCTTAGTCGTCGTATAGCCTTTTGTTCTTGGATTGTAAATATCTACGCCGTTTGATATATCTTTTATAAATAGATCCGTGATTTTTTTATTGACCGTTACGACATATTCTTTTTCCTGCTGATTTTCTTCTTTCATTAACTCATTTACAATACTTCCATCATTGGTTAATAAAATAAGGCCTTCCGTTTCTTTATCTAGGCGTCCAACGGGAAATATACGTTCAGGATAGGCGATAAAGTCGATAATATTACCGGCAATCGCAGGAGAAGCAGTACAAGTGATTCCACTCGGTTTATTAAGCATCATATAAATATCTTGTGCTGTGTGCGTGATAGTGTGGCCGTCTACTTCGATATGATCATGCTCTTTAACAAAGTAGACATGTGACGCAATCTCGCCGTTTACTAGCACCTTTTCTGCTGTAATATAGCGCTCCGCTTGTCTTCTAGAACAGAATCCCGAAGAACTAATATATTGATTCAACCTCAACGTGTCCGCTCCTTGTCTATCTACGTGTTTCTTTCATTGTAACATGTTTGCTATTTCGCTTAATGACTTTATGTAGCTTACTACTATAGAAGGAGATCAACTTGCTGTTTCATTTAATAAGATGATTCATGTTCTTTTCAGTACGTAGAAAGCGAGTGGTTATATTATAATGGTACTATGCAAAGTTTCCTTGTTAAACAAGTTCATCCAATTGCAAATTATAGAAATTAGGAGGGGCTGTCAATGAATATTGAATTCATACCATTAACCGAACCAACATCCATGCTTGTGAATACGCTCAACCGATGGGGAAATGACATGAATTTAAAATCATTGTCTCAACCTAATCCAAGTAGAGCGGAATGGGAACGAGAAGATCTTTTGACCATAGAAGATATATACCATCGTTTAACATATCAACATGTATACCTGATGTATTTGGAAAACCGGCTCATCGGTGAAATGAGTTATACCGTGGACCCTGAACATCTGCTTGACAAGACGTCAGAAACAGCATGGATCAGTATTTTGATAGGTGAGCCTGAATATCGTGGAAAAGGTATTGGTAGTATGGCTTTAGAGTATTTGGAAGAGCAAGTGAGAAAGCATGGTCTTACGCGAATCGAGCTAGGCGTATTTGAATTTAATGAGCCTGCGCTGAAGCTTTATAAGAAGTTAGGGTATCAAGAAATGGGACGCATAGAAAACTTCACGTATTATGAAGGCAGCATGCGAGCTGATATTCGGATGGAAAAGCATATTTGAATGTGATTGCAAAAGTCTACGTAAACACTGAAAACAAGCAGGTTCTTGGATATAAAAAAGAAGAACCCTAAAGGTTTGTTTTAAGAAAGAAACAAAGGGGTTGCTTTTTTTTAATATGTCTGTTATATTTAAAGAGTATTATCTTTGTTCTTTTTCAGATCGAGAATATATTTCATGTAAATATATTTTGTTTTTCGTCTAAAGTTTTGAGCAAGTATAGTAACATCATTGTGTGGACATCCACACTAGGAGGCAATTAATTATGGAACAAGGTACAGTGAAATGGTTTAACGCAGAAAAAGGTTTTGGCTTCATCGAGCGCGAAGCAGGGGAAGACGTATTCGTACACTTCTCAGCAATCCAAGGCGACGGTTTCAAATCTTTAGACGAAGGTCAAAGTGTAACATTTGAAATCGAACAAGGACAACGTGGCCTACAAGCTACTAACGTTCAAAAAGCTTAATAACAGCTTGAAAAAGACCCTACTTGTAGGGTCTTTTTTTATTTGATGAAAATTCATACATATCGTATACGTAAAAATTACTTGGATGAAACATATTCATCATGTCATTGCATTTTTTTCGAACGAGAAGTTGATGGGAGATCGTAACATCATGTGCAGCGATGGAATACGTTTAAACATGCGTGTAATTTATGTATACTATCAAGGAACAGAAAAGATATTAGACGACGCGTGGAAGGACTCAAAACCCTAGTATAGCGGGTCAAGACTTACAGACGAGAGGAGCGTCAATATGGAAGTAGTATATATTGCTGGTGGTTGTTTATGGGGAGTGCAGGCTTTTATAAAAACCTTACCAGGTGTGACATGTACGGAAGCAGGGAGGGCGAATGGAACACTTCATTCACTAGAAGGCGATTATGACGGGTACGCTGAATGTGTAAAAACAGAATTTGATCCTACAGTTGTATCCGTCACAGAATTAATGGAGTATTTATTCGAAATCATTGATCCATATAGTTTGAATAAACAAGGGGCAGATGTTGGCGAGAAATACAGAACAGGTGTCTATAGTGAAAATCTTGAACACGTGAAAGAAGCGGCAGTGTTTCTTGCGAAGAGAAATGATGCTGACCGTATAGTTGTGGAAGTAGGACCGCTTACAAATTATGTGAGAAGTGCAGACGAACATCAAGACAGATTAGCTCAATGTCCAACTGATTATTGTCATATACCAGATGAGTTATTGAACAGGTATAAACCGTCTTGAAATCAAACAGAATGAACACAGTTTGACGAATTGGTTTATAATGAACATAGTTATCGAAACTTTCTTATTTTAGTAACAAAGTTTACAGTAGATATATATAAGGAGAGTGACATACATTGAAATATACGAACACATGGGATCTAGAGAGTATTTTTACTGGTGGAACTAATTCTGAGGAAGTTCAAACGAAGCTTTCGGCTGTTAAAGAAGATATTGAATTGTATGCCGATCAGTTACACGCATGGAACAGTGATCCGGCTACCGATGCCTCTACTTTACATGAACTATTAGAAAAGCAAGAAGTAATCGGTAAAGGACTTGGCCAAGTAGGTACATTTATTAATATGTGGCGTGACGCCTTTATGGATGATCCGTATGCAAGCGTTGTCAAAGGCCAAGTAATGGAATTAAGCAGTGAAATTCAGCAACTATCTACAATCTTTACTAAAAAGCTGGTAGCCATTTCGGATGAAAACTGGAATACATTACTTGAAGGCGATACATTGCGGGTCATCAGTTTTTCATTAAATGAAATACGTGAAGAAGGTAAACGTCTAGTATCTGAAGCGGAAGAAAAACTGATTGCTAAATTAAATAAAGACGGTCTTGCCGCGTGGAGTGATCTATACAATACAGTAGGTTCTACTATGACTGTTCCCTTTACTGATAAAGACGGCAACACAACAGACTTATCTATTGGGCAAGCGATGAACAAAATGTACGCGGATCCTGAGCCAGAAGTGCGTGCAGCATTATTTGAGAATTGGGAAAAGACATGGTCTACGAATGGACCAATTTTTGCGGACATCTTGAATCATTTAGCAGGCTATCGCTTAACATTACAAGAGGTACACGGAAGAAAAGGTCATTTAGAAGAGCCACTGGAATATAATCGGATGTCTGAAGATACACTCACTGCGATGTGGTCAGCAGTAGACGCGCAGAAGCAAACATTTATTGATTATTTGGGACGAAAAGCAGATTTGTTTGGCGTGGATCAGCTTGGGTGGCAAGATGTGGCGGCTCCGGTAGCGGTAGGCGAAGCAAAGCCAACGCGTTTCACATACGACGAGGCTTGCGATTTTATTATTGAAAACTTCGCTTCATTTGGCCCGAAATTAACCGAGTTTACAAAACATGTACTAGAAAATCGTTGGGTGGAAGCGGAAGATCGCGCAAATAAACGCCCAGGTGGTTATTGCACCAGCTTGCCTGAATTTGAAGAATCCCGTATTTTCATGACTTTCACAGGCTCACCAAGTGATACGAGCACATTAGCGCATGAATTAGGACATGCATTTCATAGTCACGTAATGAAAGATTTACCGACACTGAACCGTAGTTATGCGATGAACGTCGCAGAAACAGCGAGTACGTTTGCTGAAACGATTATAGCGGATGCTACGGTGAGAAATGCTACATCGAATGAAGAAAAAATTTCCCTTTTAGCTAATAAACTAGAAGGCGCTACAGCGATGTTTTTAAATATTCGTGCTCGCTTCTTGTTTGAGGATAACTTTTACACGGAACGCGCAAAAGGCATTGTATCAGAAACTCGCTTGAATGAATTAATGGTAGAAGCGCAAAAAGAAGCATTCGGTGATAGCCTGTCTTCTTATCATCCGCATTTTTGGGCGGCTAAGTTGCACTTCTTTATCGATAGTGTGCCGTTTTATAACTTCCCCTACACATTCGGGTACTTGTTCAGCTTAGGGATCTACGCAGAATACTTGAAACAGCCTGAAGGATTTGAAGAGAAGTATATTGCGCTCTTGCGAGATACGGGATCGATGAAAGTGGAAGACCTAGCGAAGAAACATCTGGATGTAGATATTACGAAAGAAGATTTCTGGGCAGCTGGCATTTCACTCGTTGCAAAAGACGTAGAAGAGTTTGTTGAACTGACGGATACAGTACAGAAGTGAAATTGAAGGAGTGAAATGTGATCACAATCATACTAACAGTGATCGTCGTTGCATTCATGGTTGTCGCGGGGTATAAAACTGCGCAAAAGATCAATAAACGGTAATGATGTTAGAATATGCAGTAATAGAAGGCAAAAAATCCCGCTTCTTTTAATAAAAGAAGCGGGATTTTCTATTTATTTTACTGACTTCCTTGAGGAGAAAACCTATCCATTATATAACCAATGAAGGCAGCAACTAACGCGGGTACAGCCCAGCCGAGTCCATACTCGAAAAATGGAATAACTTCTAGCCACTCGGTAACGCGATCTGGACTGTATCCCAACTTCGTGAATACTTCGTATAACGCAAAAGCGGACGTGATAAATATGGAGAGCCGATACATCATCTTTCCGCCACCTGCAACATGTTGGAATAAAGATAAAATGATTAACACAATAGAGATCGGATAAATAAACACTAATAAAGGTATGGCCAATGCTAATATAGCATTCAATCCTAAGTTAGATACTAACAAACCGACTAGTACAAAAATAGCGACATATGCCTGGTAACTTAGTTTTGGATATATTTCATTGAAAAATCTTGAACAGGCATTAATTAGACCGACACAAGTCGTTAAACAAGCTAGCATGACAATGATACCGAAAAGAAGTCCGCCGCCACTTGGGAACAACATGCTGGCTGCTTTCGTTAATACTTCTGCACCATTTCCGAAATTTTGTTCTTTCGGAATCACCTTGCCGATCCATCCTAGTGAGAAATACACAATGGCTAATCCCGCGCTAGCTATCAAGCCGGCACCAAGAGTCCCTTTAACAAGTTCTGCCTTCGACCTCGAACCTTTATCTTTCAACGCATTGATTACAACAATTCCAAATGCCAGCGCTGCGACAGCATCCATTGTGAAATAGCCTTCCAAAAAGCCATTAACAAATGGGGCTGATGCATAATCTGGTCGCGGAGCAGAAGATATGTTATCAAACTTGATAAAAGCTTGGACGACAAGTACTCCTAAAACTAATAAGAGAATAGGCGTTAAAAATTGGCCGATGCGATCTACAATTTTTTTAGGGTTTAAACTGATGTAATAGGTTAAACCGAAAAATAATAATGAGAATACAAGCAACGGGAAGCTTCCATCCACTTGAACGATTTGTTTAAATCCTAGCTCATACGCCACGTTTGAAGCTCTTGGAATACCGTAGAAAGCTCCGATCGACATATAGATGATGATCGCAAAAACGATTCCGAACACTTTATGTACACGGTTACCCATCGAAAATAGTCCGTTATCAGACAAGGCGATCGCCATGATTGCCATGAAGGGTAGTAGAACACCTGTGATAAGGAAGCCTATAATAGCAGGTGCAAAATTAGTACCAGATTCTAAACCGAGAAATGGTGGAAAAATGAGATTTCCAGCTCCGAAAAATAAAGAGAAAAGCATGAATCCTGTGAATAGTATGTGTTTTTTACTCACGATAATACCTCCTGATGTGTTTTGTGTGTGTCTAGAGTAAAATGAAAGTACATAATATCGATATGTATAAAGCAATTATAATCTAGAATATTGCGACTTTGCAAAATATAGTGTTAACTGTATTGGTTATTTTCCCAGTACAGTAGATTCAACGTATACATTTCGTTGTGGAAGGTGATTACTGTCAATCTTGTGCTGTATTCATCTTCATTTTCTCTCCTATATTTTTGCGCATAAAAAACTCGCCCCCTAAATAGGGACGAGTTTTTACTCGCGATACCACCCATGATCCAAAAGCTTCGTAAAACAATGAGAAGGTCTAACCCTCAGTCACCTTACGATTATACGTGTTCCATTTAACGTTGGAAGTCCGGCAAAATTTACTATTTTCAACTTTGCATCTTAGAGATGATTTTCCGATACGAACTGTCCATCGGCTTTCACCAAATGCCGACTCTCTTGGGAACAGGTTTCTTATCGTACTCTTTCTCGTCACTGAATATTATATACTACAATACAATTTAACAGACTACTATTAGAAAGGTCAATACCTTTTAATATATTCGGAATAGTACAACACTTAACCAATTTGAATAGGTGGAAGTTTCATACAAAGTTAGAAATTATAGTTTTTACTTTGCGTACTCCAAAGAATGCATGAACTAACACATACCCCAATACCTTTTGCTGATTGAAGCGTTGCTTATTATATAATAAGCAACGCAATGATGAGTGCAGAGACACTGAACATGCAAGTGATGGTACGCAAGTTGTTCAGCCGTGTCCAACTGGATTCAAAACGGACTCTTAATTCATTCCATTTAGTATCGCTTGCAGGTAGCTCAGCAGAGATAATAGCTTTATTTAGTGGAAGGTTTCCTAAGAAAGTAATGAGTAAAGTCGCAATATAAAAGATCAATGCGATAGATCCTAATACAACTTGATCAACTTGCTGTGCCAAAACAGCTACTACAACAAATCCAATTTGCGCTATAAGTGCACCATTTGAAATAATGAGGAAAAGTGGATTGGCTACGGATGAAGTCAAGTGTCTAATGGCAAGAACGAAAGTACGATCATCTGATTTACGCAGACCCGGCATGACGGAGTTTGCGTATGCGAAGACGATGCCAGCCATCATTCCAGTTGTGAGTACAGCGAGACCCGCTAAAACTATAAAGAGTAATGACCGATTGTCTTGGCCTCGCACATGTTGTTCAGCAATCCACCCTTCGCTCAATTCCGTGGATTGTAGTGCAGCTGGTTGCGAAAAACTGTATTGCTGTAATTGGTGGTCATACATCTCGGTGTGGGGTACATTGTCCGAAGCAAAGGCTATCGATGGCAATAGCAATAGGCAGAAAATGACTAAGACAGCGCGAAACCCTGTAAATAATCCATTCATACGTGTTTATATCTCCTTTAGTGTGTGCATGTCACGCATGATTCAAATGTCATGCTTGTGAAGTAAATGAGGTATGGCTAATTGAATAAATTCTTCTGGTGTGATCTTGTTACTTTGTCTTTTCCATTCTACAGAAGCTCCATAAATTCCCCAACTCAAGATGACAGCGGTAATTTTCAACCCTTCATCTTCTTCCGTTTTATGTTGTTTTAATAGCATTCTATAAAAAATGATTTCGAGCTGTTCTCGAATATTCCGTGCAATCGTATCTTCGTATCCTCTGTGACAACGATTCGATAAGGATTTTTGGAAGTTCGTGATCGCTACAAAAATACTCGTGATCACTTCTTCATTTAATTCATTGTCTTGATAATTGCTGCAATCCAAATTCACTACTAACACTTCAGATAATACCTTTTCCAATAAGTCATATATATCCTCAAAGTGATAATAGAACGTTGCACGATTAATCATCGCTTCCGCCGCAATATCTGTAACGGTAATATCTTTAAATTCTTTTTTACCCGACAGTTCCATAAAAGTATCCATGATTAATTTACGTGTACGTAGAATTCGTGGGTCCGTCTTTGGTTGATTCATGTCGTTTTTCCTCCTACTTTTCCGACAATGTCTTCAATGTGTTGTATAAGCGACAAAACCAAGGTTCTATTGGTGTTGATCATTTTCATTATGGTATAGAATTTAGTTGTAGGCAAATGATTAGCGCGTAAAGCAGAGGATACGAAACGTAATTAAATTTTACGCTAGCAGTGAAAATTAGAAAAAATAGATTCGAACGGAAGAAAGCGCGGATTCCGTAAACTATAGAAAAGGGGAATAATACATTGAAAAACAACAATAATATGATGTGTGATATGGAAACAGGAATATGTGGAGAAGCAGGAAGCGATGAAATGGAAATGATCGATTTTAATCAGCCAGCAAAAGAGATTAATTTGTATTATGTGACGGATCCTATATGTTCTCATTGTTGGGCGATTGAACCTGAGCTTCGTCGATTTGTAGAACAATATGGTCATTACTTCAACATGCATACGGTGATGGGCGGTTTATTGGAAAAATGGCATGACGGGCCGATCGATCCTGGAAATGGTATTTATAAGCCGGCTGACGTGGCGGGTCATTGGAGAGAAGTTGGAGAACATTCAAGAATGCCGATTGATGGTAGTTTAATGGTTGATAATCCAGTCCAATCTTCGTATCCTCCGTCTCGTGTATTTAAAATTATTCAAAAGAATCATGGCGACACATTGGCATCTGCCTATTTACGACGTACAAGAGAAGAGCTTTTCGTATTCAATCAAAATATTTCAGAACGCGCTGAGATGGTTGAAATCGTCAATGCACTTGGCCTTGATGGAGAAGCGATTGTCAATGAAGCGGAACAACCAATCGGACAACAATTATTGAATGAAGACTTTGCCCAAGCGAGAAGTTTAGGCGCAACGGGTTTCCCAAGCATTATTATGATCAATGCAGAAAATAAAGGCTTGAAAATTGTAGGGGGTCGTCCACTTGAATCCTACGTCGATGGATTAAAAAAAGTTCTTGACGTCGACACACTACAACCAAAGCCACAACCAGCACTTTCTAGCTTACTTGAAAAAGAAAGACTACTTTTCTCAAAAGAACTTGAAGTGATGTACGATGTAGAACAATCTGACGTAGCTTCTTATGTAGAAAAAGAACTTTCACCAAATCCATATCAAGCAAAAGAAATACTAGGAGAAGTCTATTTCACAACTACTGAATGAAAAGGAGAATGATCATGAGCTATATTGCACAAGTTGATTTTAAAATGGATGGACCGTTTGGAGAAGAAATGGCAGAAGGATTTGCTGATTTGGCGAAAAGCATCAATGAAGAAGAGGGATTCATTTGGAAAATATGGACAGAAGATCCTGAAGCCAAAGAAGCCGGTGGAATTTACAATTTCGAAACAAAAGAATCGGCTGAAAAATATGTAGAAATGCATACAAAGAGATTAGCTAGTTTTGGCATTACGGGCGTTAACGCAAAAATCTTTGCTGTTAATCCTACATTGACTGCGATCAATAAAGGACCTGTAAACTAAATAGCTAGAAGTATTTGTGTAAAACACGTACTATAACATAAAATCGACTTCCTCTTGGATAGTCGATTTTATTGTATACGATGAAAAAGGAGGAGTTACGATTGTTACAAAAACTTGCAGCAGGACATCATGCCGTGCCATTTAGAGGACCCTTCACCATTACACGCGTTCAACCGGGCGACATTCTTGGTGATGAAACAACAGACACGGCATTTGGACCATTAGCGATCATTGATCATGCGGTGATGAAAAAAGGGTTAACGATTAAAATGCACCAGCATATCAATGATGAAATTTTAAGCTATATTGGCTCTGGCGTCATGCATCATCGTGATTCTGCAGGATTTGAAGCGCCGATTGCTCGCGGGAAATTAATGTTGATGAATGCAGGAGCAGGGTTTTGGCATGAAGAAAAAGTAAATGAAGATGAAGTGGAAATGCTTCAAATCTTCGTGCGACCGAATGAAACCGATCTATCACCGGAAATTCAATTTCATGATAAACCGGTAGACAATAAGGATTGGTATGTCATGGTTGGGCCTGAAGGTAGCGAAGCCCCATTGTATGTACGACAACAAGTCTACATTCTAGACGCGCATCCTAAAGCAGGTGAAGTGGTTGACGTTCCAAGCTATTCAGGTCTCACTCCTTTCCTATACGTCATGAATGGAGAGATTACGATGGAGCATCTGACAATTGGCAAACAAGAAGCGGTAACCGATCCAGTCAATCCACTACCATCGTTTGTCGCGAATGAAGATACTACACTTGTCCTGTTCTTTGTTGAAATGACTGCGGCTATGTCTATGGATGGAACTATTAGTGGGGTGAAGAAGTAGCCACGAATAAATGAATTTAAAATTTTATGTGTTGACAACGAAATTTACCCGTGTTATATTTATATTGAATTCGAGATAAGTTAATTAATTGCAAATGCAATTGACGTTAATTTAAAGACAATCTCTTTTTTTTAAATGAATTTATCTCGAATTAATAGTATATCAAAACGAGCTAATATATAGGAGGATGTATATGAACCATTTAAAAGGAATTCATCACGTAACAGCAATTACGAGTAGTGCAGAAAAGAATTATGAATTTTTCACCTATGTATTAGGAATGCGTCTCGTAAAGAAAACTGTCAATCAAGATGATGTGCAAACCTATCACTTATTCTTCGCAGACGATAAAGGCTCAGCTGGAACAGATATGACATTTTTCGATTTCCCGGGTATTCCAAAAGGTACGCATGGTACGAATGAAATTTATAAAACTTCATTCCGTGTACCGACAGATGCGGCACTTGATTACTGGGTGAAACGCTTTGAAAAATATGAAGTACAACATAATGGAATCGAAGAAGTTTTCGGTAAAAAGACGATTTCATTTGTAGACTTTGATGATCAACAATATATGTTAGTTTCCGATGAGTTGAACGAAGGTATTGAGTCAGGAACACCTTGGCAAAATGGTCCCGTACCATTAGAGTTCGCCATTACAGGTTTAGGACCTATTCATATTCGTATCGCTGAATTTGATAAGTTTAAAGGTGTTTTGGAAAACGCAATGTTCATGCGAAATATTGCAAGTGAAGGTTCATTCCATTTATTCGAAGTCGGTGAAGGTGGAAATGGCGCGCAAGTCATTGTGGAACATAATGAAACGTTACCAGCTGGTCGACAAGGATTCGGTACAGTACATCACGCTGCTTTCCGAGTGGAAGATACGAACGTATTGCATGAATGGATTGACCATATGCAATCATCCGGTTTTAGAACTTCAGGCTATGTGGATCGCTTCTTCTTTGAATCCTTATATGCACCAGTAGCACCTGGCATCCTCTTTGAATGGGCGACAGATGGTCCTGGTTTTATGGGAGACGAACCGTACGAAACAGTTGGAGAGATCCTGTCATTACCGCCATTCCTTGAAGGGAACCGTAAAGAAATTGAAGCAACAGTGAGACCAATCGATACAGTACGTAGCACACGTACATTTGATAAAGAGTATTTGTAAGGAGTTGGAATGAACAATGAGCTTTTTCAGTAAATTATTTGGAACAAAACAACAGGAGGAAATAACCATGACAAAATCAAACATCGGTATTATTTTAGGATCCACACGTGAAGGACGCGTAAGTCCACAAGTAGGAGCATGGGTAAAAGAATTGGCAGACAAACGCGGAGATGCGAATTACACGATTATTGATATCGCGGATTATAAATTACCACTTCTAGGCGAAGCAGGTGGAGATGCATCAGGTGCAGCAGCATGGTCAGAAATTATCGCAAAACAGGACGGGTTCGTATTCATCGTTCAAGAATACAATCACTCCATTTCGGCTTCACTTAAAAATGCATTAGACTACCTTCGCGTAGAGTGGAACGACAAAGCAGCAGGTATCGTTTCATACGGTTCAGTTGGCGGAGCTCGTGCAGCAGAACATTTACGCGGTATTTTGAGCGAATTATCCGTGGCGCATGTTCGTGTTCACCCTGCACTTTCATTATTTACAGACTTTGAAAATGGCACAGAACTTAAAGCTGCTGACGTACAAGCCGCTTCAGTAAACCAAATGTTAGACCAAGTAATTCCTTGGACAACAGCATTGAATACAATCCGTAAATAAGCTAAAGGTATAAAGTGTTCTATATGGGTCATAGTAATAGAGTGTTTACACTTAAATACAACGATTTCAGATACAACCAAATCAAATATATTTAATTCGAGACAATTATATTGTATAATAGTCTTAATACGTAAATAAAGAGGAGAGTTTTAACATGACAAAATGGAATGTAGATGCAGCGCACACGAACGTAGGATTTTCAGTAAGACATATGATGGTATCCAATGTAAGAGGTAGCTTCACTGGAGTGGAAGGATCGGTTACTGGAGATCTAGACAATTTAACAGATGCGAAGATTGACTTCAAGATTGATGTGAACACGATCAATACAAATAATGAAGATCGTGATAACCACCTTCGTTCAGCTGATTTCTTTAATGTAGAACAGTATCCGACTATCACATTTGATTCGACTGAAATTGTCAAAACAGGAGAAGACGAATACGATGTAACTGGCGATTTGACAGTTAAAGATGTTACGAAGAAAACTACATTTAACGTATCGCGTACGGGAGCTGGGAAAAATCCTTGGGGTGTAGACGTAGTTGGATTTGAAACAGCTATCAAAATTTCTAGAAAAGAATATGGTTTAACTTGGAACCAAGCGCTAGAAACAGGCGGCGTATTAGTAGGCGACGATATTAAAATCACAGTAGAACTTCAAGTGAATCCAGCATAACGAATAGACGATACTCGCCTCTTTCTGATTGAATAGGATTACTTAAGCCACTAGTGAGTGAATAAAATATAGTAAAACTAAGTGAGAAGATAAGTATGAATGCAAAAGATCAACTGGAAGAGGCATTATCTCTAAAATTATTCGTTGTTCTAACTCGAGCTGTAGAGTCAATCAAAAAGCGTGTCATTGAAGATATAAAATGTTTGGGGTTAAACCCGACAGAGTTCGCGGTTTTGGAGTTCATTTACAGCAAAGGTGATCAACCGATACAAAAAATTGGTGAGAAAGTGTTAATTGCCAGTAGTAGTATTACGTATGTGGTTGATCAGTTAGAAAAGAAAAACGTATTAATGAGAAAACTGTGTCCGAATGATCGTCGGGTCACACATGCTGCTTTGACGTTTGAAGGAACGGAACTGATGAATAAAGTCTTCCCAGAACATAAAAAAGCGATGAAAGAAATTTTTAGTGGGTTAGGCGTAATAGAAAAACAAGAGTTAATTGAACAACTAAAAAGAATAGGGTTACATGATCAAAATTTGTAATTTTTAATCTGATATCTCGAATTAGTAATAATGTAATTGATGCTAAACTTGAATGTTATAATACCTAAGGAGTGAACATACATGATGAAGAAAACTAGTGGAATTCATCATATAACAGCTATTGTCGGGAATCCCCAAGAAAACGTCGATTTTTATGCAGGCGTTCTAGGTTTACGTTTTGTGAAAAAAACAGTGAACTTTGATGATCCAGGTACGTACCATTTATATTTCGGTAATGAAGGTGGCAAGCCAGGTTCGATTATCACGTTCTTCCCATGGGCAAATGCCTATCAAGGGAAAATAGGAGATGGCCAAGTAGGTGTAACTTCTTATGTTGTTCCTCTTGGAGCACTAATGTTTTGGGAACAACGCTTAGCCAAATTTAACGTAGATGTAACGAAGACAGAACGATTTGGTGAGCAGTACCTACAGTTTAATGACCCTCATGGTCTTCAACTTGAAATCGTGGAGCGTGCAGAAGGTGAACAAAATGCATGGACATTTGGAGGCGTGACACCTGAAGTAGCGATTAAAGGATTCGGTGGCGCTACTTTATATTCTTCACAACCGACTAAAACAGCTGAACTTTTGGAAAACGTCATGGGACTTGAACTGATTGGAAAAGAGGGAGACTATATTCGTTTCCGTTCATCCGCTGATATCGGAAATATTGTTGATCTTAAAGCAACTGCAACGGGTAAAGGACAAATGGGTGTCGGAACCGTTCACCATATTGCATGGAGAGCGATAGATGACCAAGATCAGTTGGAATGGCAAGAACATGTTTCAGATCATGATTATGGCGTGACGGCAGTTAAAGATCGAAACTACTTCAATGCGATTTACTTCAGAGAGCATGGAGAAATTTTATTCGAAATTGCTACGGATCCTCCAGGCTTTGCTCACGATGAGTCGGAAGAAACGATGGGACAAGAATTGAAGTTACCCGCACAATATGAATAACATCGAGATGAACTGGAGCGCAGATTGATACCGATCACTGTACGTGAATTATAATCAATCAACTCGTTCTAGATCCGATGTGTCCACTTTAAAGAAGTTAGTGAAAGGTGTGTAAATGGTCGTCAACTGTGTAACAGACGGCATTTCTATCCTGTACTAGCTTCTTTTTGTATGTATCTTCACATTTTATTTTCAAAAGGTGTATCCTTATTCAGAAAGCTCTCTATATAGCTAGTGAAGAGGCAAATAGCTGCCACTTACAACAAGTTAGTAGGGGGAAACTAGTATGCAAATTATCCATGAACCATTTCTGCAATTTCATCCACACACAGCGGCGAAGATCGGACTCAATGAATCGATGTTCTTGCAGCAAATCCATGAGCTGTCTTTTGGTCCAAATGATATCGAAGAAGGAACGCAGTGGGTAAGCAGATCGTATAAAGAGTGGCATTCGGTGATGAATTTCTGGTCAATGGCTACGATTATCCGAGCGATACGAAAACTGGAGAAGTCCGGCTATATTTATTCGAAGCGACTGAACTTCGGAGAAAAGATGTATCTCGTGGATTACGAAGTATGCAAGTCGAATGCGGTATATTTGCTTCAACCAGCGAGCGAGGAAGTAGTGACTATCAACTAATATGTATTACAGGTGAGTGGAGGCCCTATGCTTCCGCTCTTTTTTCGTACAGTTTTGTAGCTAGAAAAAATAGTTTAAAAAGGAGTATCCTTACGCAAAAAGTCCTCTATATAGTAAGTGAAGTGGTGAATTGCTATCACTTACAGACATTTTAGGAGGAATTCAGTATGAAGTTATTAATCAATGAACAGCCATTACAATTACTACCGTCACTTGTGCATTTAGTCGGGTTAAATGAAGCGTTATTTCTGCAGCAATTGCATTTCCGTTCACTTATTTCAAAAAATGTGCGCGACGAATATCAGTGGGTGTATAAAACAGTTGATCAATGGCAGGAGGAATTTTCATTTTTGTCATGTATGACGATCAAACGCACGATTTATAATTTGGAAAAGCAAGGATACCTCATTTCGACTTCAGAATATAACAAAATGAAAATTGATAAGACGAAATGGTATCGGATTGATTATACTAAACTACCTGTTTTGTCTATTCAAGATGACACGTCGTTTGAAGAAGCCATGCCAGCAAAAAGTGAACTAGACATACCTCATGCGATGTCTCAACCTGATACATCACCAAACGAAAAAGAAGACGATGCGACGTTTCAATCTGATACACCGGACGTTTCACTTCGAAACGCTGTGTCGTACCAAAGTGAAACGAAGGACTGTACCACTCTGGTACGGCCTATAACCAAAGAACTTAAAGAACTTAAAAAAATAAAGAATAATGATCTTGTCGAGAAGCCTCTCGACGTTACGCTTTTCGTCATTGCTTATCTGAACGAGAAAACCGGTAAGCAATTTAAAGCAACATCTGCAGCAACAAAGAAATTTATTCGCGCAAGAGTGAAAGAAGGCTATACACAACAGGATTTTGTACAAGTCATTGATCTCAAAGTGTCGCAGTGGAATACCCATCCCGAATTCCGAGCGTACTTACGTCCTTCGACGTTATTTAACCCGACGAACTTTGAAAATTATTTGAATGAACAACCAGCTATTCCTGTAGAGAACATGCAAAGGCGCGTACCTCAATCACCTGTATTGGATTTTAGTGGAGGAGAGTATTTAGGCTAGATAGCATGCGTAAAAGAGATAATAAATCTATGGAAAAAAGATCGCCATTTTGGAATCAGAAAGATTGACACATCGCCTATAAAAAAGCATGATAAGAGTAAATGAACGGTAACTATATTGCCGAATTCACGAGATCAACGAAAGAGGTTTTCAGATGGAAGAACAGAAATACGAATACTTGGCGGATAACCCGAATATGAAAGTGCTGCCCATCATGTTGGCACTCATTATCGGTGCCTTTTTCGCCATTTTGAATGAAACACTATTGAACATCGCACTGATCACACTGATGGAACAATTTTCCATTACGTTACCGACTGTGCAATGGATGGCAACAGGCTTCATGCTTGTCATGGCGGTCGTTATCCCGATCTCGGCTTTACTTTTACAATGGTTTACGACGAGGCAATTATTCCTCGGTACAATGACCGTCTTCACGATTGGAACGATCGTGGCGGCGAGTGCTCCGACATTTCCGATTCTATTAACGGGGCGACTCATTCAGGCTGTCGGAACAGGTTTATTGATGCCTATCATCTTTAACGTTTTCTTGCTCATTTATCCACCGCATAGACGCGGTAAGATTATGGGAATCATCGGACTCGTCATTATGTTCGCACCAGCGATTGGTCCCACGTTATCAGGTGTGATCGTGGAATATCTCGGATGGCGTTATTTATTCATCCTCGTCATTCCATTCGCATTATTTTCAATCGGATTCGGCTACAAATATTTGATCAATATTACGGAAGTTACAAAACCGAAAATTGATTATATTTCATTGGTGTATTCATCAATTGGTTTCGGATCACTCGTTTATGGATTCAGTTCGGTTGGTGAAAGTGCAGATGGATTTGCGAACCCTCGCGTTTTGCTGTTGATCGGAGTCGGTGTAATCGGAATTGCACTTTTTGCTATAAGACAGCTCAAGTTGAAAGAGCCCGTCATGGATATGCGTGTGTTCCGTTATCCGATGTTCACGCACGCGGTGTTCTTGTTCTTGATTATTATTATGGCGATGTTCGCTTCTGAAATCATCTTGCCCATCTATATGCAAGGACCACTCGCACTGAGCGCAGCGACAGCAGGTTTGATCCTACTGCCGGGCAGTATTTTAAATGGTATAATGTCACCATTCATGGGGTCATTATTCGATAAATTCGGCCCGCGTGTGTTGATGATACCTGCGACGCTTGTGCTTAGTGGAACGATGTTCATGATGAGCCGATTGACACTCGATACACCGATTTGGGTTGTCGTCACGAGCTATATCTTGCTTATGCTCAGTGTCTCCGCAATTATGATGCCAGCAGAGACGAATGGATTGAATCAGTTGCCGAAACGATTATATCCGCATGGTACAGCAGTGATGTCGACGCTGCAACCTGTTGCTGGAGCTATTGGCGTGTCGGTGTTCATTAGTATTATGAATGCTAGACAATTACACTTTCTAAAGAAATCTACGACGCCTGAAGACGCATTAACTGCTGACTTGGCACTCGTTGCTGGAGTGGAATTGGTATACTTTATCGCGTTTGCCATGTCACTTGTGGCGGTTGTACTGTCGTTTATCGTGTACCGTGCGACACCGCGAGAAGATGTAGAAGAAATAAAATAATAGAAAAATCCTTAATCCTGGTACTAGGGTTAAGGATTTTTTTATGCAGTTTACTAGGAAGCGATAAAAGAATTATAATAAGCTCAACAAGTTGACTTTAAAACCCGATAATACTAATATGAATTAATATACTTACTAAATTAATAGGAAAAGGATGTTTTGCATTGACTACTATAAAAGTACAACCCGTCAACGACGTAAAAGGTCCTGTTGAACGAGATGATCTTCTATTAAACCCACCGCAAAAACTACTGATTGCGGGTGGGGTCCTTGTGGCAGTCGCATTATTCGCTTATTTGCTAGCCACTCAGCATATCTCTCAATCGATGCTTCTTGGCATTGGGTTATTGCTTGGCTTCACTTTGTTCCATGCACGCTTTGGCTTTACGTCAGCATTTCGACGCATGGCATCAGTCGGAAACGGCCAAGCGATGCGATCGCATATGCTGATGCTGGCAATAGCGGTCACGTTATTCGCACCGATTTTAGCGTATGGCACGACATTTTTTGGCGGCCCAGTCGCCGGCTATGTTTCGCCTGTAGGTGTTAGCCTCCTCGTAGGTGCTTTTGTTTTTGGAATCGGCATGCAACTAGGTGGTGGGTGTGCTTCCGGTACACTGTATGCAATAGGTGGCGGACGTACAGTTATGTTCGTAACACTTGCGTTCTTTATTGTTGGTGCTACAGTTGGCGCGTATCACTTACCATTCTGGACGGAAGAAATGCCTGCATTCGCTCCGGTTTCATTGGCCACTTCCACTGGTTTAGGCTATGGTGGCGCTTGGCTTGTCTCCATTGCGCTATTCGGATTCATTGCTTGGATTACTTTACTGATTGAGAAAAAGAAAAAAGCACCTAAAATGGCAGCACTTCCTACTGAAAGAGGTTGGAAACGAATTTTCCGTGGATCTTGGCCTTTGTTTGCAGCTGCGATTGTATTAGCGGTTTTAAACGCATTAACGCTCATGACGCGTGGTACGCCTTGGGGCATTACTTCTGCTTTCGCGTTATGGGGCTCCAAAATAGCTTCTGTCATAGGCTTTGATGTAGCGAGTTGGGGGTATTGGCAAGGAGCCAACGCGTCTGCGCTAGAAGCATCTATTTTCACTGATTCCACTACGGTACTGAACTTTGGCGTTATTATCGGAGCTTTCGTCGCTTCAGCAGCAGGTGGTTTATTCAAATTCACACGCGTAACAACTGGTAATTTCGCAGCTTCTGTCATTGGTGGTTTGATGATGGGCTATGGCGCACGTCTGGCATTCGGCTGTAATATTGGTGCCTACTTCGGCGGCATCGCATCATTTAGTTTACACGGATATATTTGGGGGATTCTCGCACTTGCTGGAACGTTCTTAGCATTATATCTCCGGCCTCTGTTCGGGCTTACGGTACCGAAATCCAATGATTCTGTATGCTAATGAAAATGAAACGATGAAGTTCATAAAAAAGCACCAGATCCACGATATTTTTTCGTGGGTCGGTGCTTTTTTAGTATGTAGGTCTCACAATAACATTCGCAAATATTTCTCGAAATTTACTCCCGCCTCTACCGGTGTATTTTCTAAAGCAGTATCCTCAATGGCAGAGAGCAAAAATTCCTTTGCGAGCGTGATCGCTTGTTCCATACTTACACCACGAAGTCGGCTACCCATCAATACCGATGCAAATAAATCACCCGTGCCTGAATAGCTTTTACCATTGTACGGCACCGTATTAAAGAGAGTGTCTGTCTCGTTAATATACATATTGCCGATAGAATGTTGCCGGCTAGGTGGCTGAATGCCTGTAATGACAATTTCAGCGCCAGTTGTCTGTTGTAGTTGTCTACCTGCGTCTTCGACAATCTTCAAGTAATCCTGTTCATCCACGCAACTATGCAAGACGTCATAGCTACAACCGGTCAGCAAACAGCATTCCGTAATGTTCGGCGTAATAATATCCGCCCGCGCGACAAGAACTTTCATTTGTTCAAGAAGTTCTTCGTCAAAATTATCATACGCTTTTCCATTGTCGCCAAGCACCGGATCCACGAGCAAAAGCGTCCGATTAGAAGAAAAGCTATCGAGAAACGTGAGGATATGGTGAATTTGCTCTTTGCCAGTAATGTAGCCGGTATGAATACCGTCAAACGAAACGTTGAGCTTCTTCCACTCCTCCATATAGCGCGGCATGACGTTCGTAAGATCATGGCAGTAATAGCTCGGATATTCTGTTTGTGCAGACAAAACCGCTGTAGGTAATGGACACGCTTGCACGCCCATCACGGAAAGAACAGGAATCGCGGCAGTGAGTGAACATCTACCGAATGAAGATAAATCTTGAATAATTGCAACTTTTTTCATGTGGAATCCTCCGTAAATCGCTATGTAGTATACGTATCATAGCATAAAGAATGCGGTGGATTGTTGTGAGAGAACTAGTTACGGCTAGTTAATTACACATCACGATTTTAAAAAATGAAAATTTTTCAAAAGCACAGCAAGAGCATTTACTAATAAAATACCATGGTTAGAATACCGGGAATGAAGGGTATACATATGACCAAACGAACGTTTCGAGTCGTAGAGGTCACAAATGAAAATAATAAGACACTCAAACTCAGAAAATAAAAGAAGGTAGGTATTATCTTGGTCAAAAACAACGAGGACTATTCTAAGCGTTTCTCCGAGGAAAAGTTTTGGGATAAAATTCTGAAGTTTGGTAAACAAGCAGGAGTTAAGTTAACGTATGGGGCTCTATTACTGTTCTATACATTTAAAAAGCCGACAGTCCCGAAGAAAGTAAAGTCTACTATTTTAGGCGCTCTAGGATACTTCATTTTGCCGTTAGATTTTATACCAGACTTCACGCCAATCGTAGGATATTCCGATGATTTGGCCATTGTAGTGGGAGCTTTACTAGTCGTCGCTACGTATATTGATGCAAATACAAAACAGCTCGCAAAAAATAAAGTAGTGGACTGGTTTGGTGAAAATGCTGTAAACGATACCGATTCATTGGATGATGAAATGGAAAAGTCTGTACAAGATAGAAAAGAGAAAAAGGAAAAGAAAATAGAGAGTAAAAAAATCAAGAAAAATATTAAAGGTTTGAAGAAAGAGAATAAGAAAAGCGTGAATGAGTAAATGTATTTTGGAGGATATATATAAGAAAACTTTTACTGTATAGCTTCTACATGATATGTAGTTACATAGTCGTAACGTAGTGAAAATAGAAAGATTATATTTATTGTGTTGGATAAAAAGATTATGTGAATATAAAATTAATCGTTCACTTTTCTATGGTATCATGGTTTAATAGTAAATAACTTACTAGTTAGAAAGTGAGGATAGTGTGATAAAGATCCAAAATCTACTTCGATTCTATGATGAGTTTAGTATGCAATGAATCACGATGAAAAGGAGGCTAGATATATTAATAGTACGAAGTACCGCATTCATCAATAGTAATTGTAAGCGTTTTCAAATTATCGAAATAAAGATTTATCCACGAAAGAAATCCATACTAGTACTTCGAAAACAGAAAGCACGTCCGTAATAGAAAATCACTGAAAAATGAAATCACTAATGAAAAGTAAAAAGTAGCGATAGTGCTAACTAAAAAGGGAGTTTGGGAAAATGAAAAAAATCAAAATGATGATTCTATTACTAGCAGCATCTGTGTTAGTGCTTGCTGCGTGTGGTACCGACGAAGAGAAAACATCTGATACTACTGAAGATCAAGGCTATAAATTAGTAAATAAAGGTAAATTTACATTCGCTGCAAGTGGCGTGTACAAACCATTTAGTTTTGAAGAAGACGGTAAACTTACAGGCTTTGATATAGAAATAGGAAATGCACTTGCTGAGAAAATGGGTCTTGAAGCCAATCCCGTAACGAATCCATTTGAAACAATTTTACAAGGTCTAGTTGGAAATAAGTTTGACGCAATTATTGGTTCTATGGCTTATACAAAAGAACGTGCAGAACAAGCGGACTTCACTGAGCCTTATTATTATTCAGGTGGCATGATTTTTGTTGCAAAGGATAATGAAGAAATTACATCTCCAGAAGATTTAGATGGTAAGAAAATCGGTGTAGTAGCTCAGTCCACATATGAAGAACCCGCTAAAGAATTATCGGATGATGTCCAGTATTACAGCAGTGATGTAGTAGCGTTAAAAGATTTAACGGTTAAAGGTCGTTTAGATGCAGTAATTACTGCGGACATCGTAGGCTATGAAGCGATCGATAATGGATTTGAAATCAAAGAGGTCGACAAGCCGATGTGGGTAGAACAACCTTCCATTGCGGTAAATAAAGAAAATCCAGAATTAACAAAAGCACTTGATGAGGCATTACAAGAGATGATGGATGACGGGACGTATGAGGAAATCTCAGATAAATGGTTCGGTCGTAATTTACTAGATATTGATTTAGAAGGTGTCGAGTTATTGGAATAACTACAATCTCCACCTATTTCTTAGAAAGTTGGTGTGCCGGTGCCTGAGTTTATACTAACATTTGTTGACGTATTCAAAAATACGTACAAAGGATTTTTACAAGCAGGTCTATTAACGATTGAAATCACAGCGATTGCAGTTGTAATTGGGATGATTTTAGGTGTTATTTTCGCACTGATGAAGATTTCAAACTCCAAAATACTGCAGACGATCGCGAATATTTATATAACGCTCATTCGTGGAACTCCGTTAATTGTTCAAATTATGTTTCTATACTTTGGGATCACATCTATTATCGTATTAGATAACTTTTGGGCAGGTGCGATTGCACTAGGTGTTCATAATGGTGCGTATATTGCGGAAATCTTCCGTGGATCTATTCAAGGAATTGATAAAGGTCAACGTGAAGCGAGTCTTGCACTTGGTATGAATAGTTCATTAACGATGAGACGGATCGTCTTTCCACAAGCTTTACGACGTGCCATTCCGCCGCTCGGAAACCAATTCATCATCACATTGAAAGATTCGTCTCTAGTCTATGTTATTGGTGTATCTGAATTATTCGGTTTGGCCAATCGCGTCGCCGCCTCTAACTTTAAACAATTTGAAACGTTTCTCGTAGTTGGTCTTTATTATCTAATTCTCGTCCTAATCTTCAGCGCTCTATTAAAATGGTATGAGAACAAATTGGATGTGGATAAATAATGGGGGCAGATCCGATGATTAAAGCAGAAAATATTCATAAGTCATTTGGAGATTTGAACGTGTTAAAAGGTATCGACATGGAAGTACACCGTGGAGAAGTAGTGGTGCTCATAGGGGTCAGTGGTTCAGGCAAGAGTACTTTTTTACGCTGTTTAAACTTTTTAGAATTAACGAATGAAGGCGTTATTACAATTGATGGAAAGCAAGTCAATCAGAAAAAAGACAATTTGGTGAAAATCCGTGCGGAAGTCGGGATGGTGTTCCAACACTTTAATTTATTCCCACATAAAACTGTATTAGAGAATGTTATGGAAGCTCCTCTGATGGTCAAAAAATTAAACAAAGTAGAAGTGGAAAAGATGGCACACGGGATATTAAAAAAGGTAGGGCTATCCGAAAAAGCGGCAGTCTACCCTAATAAATTATCCGGTGGTCAAAAACAACGTGTGGCGATTGCTCGAGCACTTGCCATGGAACCGAAAGTCTTGTTATTCGACGAACCGACTTCTGCTTTAGACCCCGAACTCGTTGGGGAAGTGTTGCAAGTCATGCAAAACCTAGCAGAGGAAGGGATGACGATGATCGTCGTGACACACGAAATGAAGTTCGCGAAAAACGTGGCAGACCGAGTCATTATGCTAGACGAAGGAGTCATCATTGAAGATTCTGATCCAGAGACATTCTTTAATCACTCCACAAATGAACGAACGCTGCAATTTCTAGAAATGGTAGACGTATAACAACGGTAGAAAAGTTTCATTCATAGTTTCACAAGAGGCACTAGCTCTCCGAACAGTTATCCATTGTTCAGTGAGCCGGTGCTTTTTGTATTCAATTCACTATCTTCCTACCCCTGCTCAATCCGACCTTCTGAGATTTCCCGGGAAACGTGGAAGCATTTAAAATATATACAACAAGCAGTATTCTGGAAGCCTTGCGTGCGAATTGTACCGTTTCTCTCGAAGTGAAGTGTAGGTGTTTATCTTATTCCTGTTCGGGTCATACTGTCGGTAGAATTAGAAAGCACTTTGTCGAGGAGGAATACAGTGGAAAAGAAACAACGTAAACAGAATGACGGTCAAATGGAAGAGCGAGAAATACTTACGACACGCCAAGGGCATCCAGTACAGGATAATCAAAATATCAGGACAATTGGTGACCGTGGTCCGGCTACACTCGAGAATTATCATTTTATCGAAAAAATTTCTCATTTTGATCGTGAGGAAATACCTGAACGAGTCGTCCATGCGAGAGGTTCGGGTGCGTTTGGATATTTTGAAACGTATGGCAAAGCAGGGAACGAGCCAGTTGAAAAGTACACCCGTGCCAAAGTGTTTTCGGGTGCTGGAAAGAGAACGCCTTTAGTCGCTCGTTTCTCTACTGTAGCAGGCGCTAAAGATTCGCCCGAAACTGCACGGGATCCACGAGGGTTTGCGGTGAAGATGTATACAGAAGATGGCAACTGGGACTTGGTAGGAAACAATCTAAAGATCTTTTTCATTCGAGATGCGATGAAGTTCCCTGATATGATTCACGCATTCAAAGCCGATCCAGCTTCTAATATACCGCATCCACAACGCATGTTTGATTTTGTCTCTCGATCACCAGAATCTATCCATATGATCACGTTTTTGTTTTCACCATGGGGCATTCCCGCCACGTATCGTCACATGCAAGGCTCAGGTGTGAATACATACAAGTGGGTGAATGACAAAGGTGAAGCAGTTTTAGTGAAGTATCATTGGGAGCCAAAACAAGGCATTCGTAATTTAACTCAAGAAGATGCCGACGCCGTTCAGGCGAAAAATGTTGCACATGCGACGCAGGATTTATCTGAGGCAATCGAACGTAAAGAGTTTCCTGAATGGGAACTTTTCGTGCAAATTATGGAAGATGGATACCACCCAGAACTCGATTTTGATCCGCTTGATAATACAAAACTTTGGCCAGAAGAACAGTTTCCTTGGTTGCCTGTAGGGAAGATGGTATTAGACCGCAACCCTGATGATTTTCATATGGACATCGAGCAAGCCGCTTTCGGAACCGGTGTACTTGTAGACGGAATGGATTTTTCCGACGATAAAATGCTTCAAGGTCGTACATTCTCGTACTCCGATACACAGCGTCATCGTATCGGCACGAATTATCTCCAGTTACCTGTTAATGCACCCAAAAAAGAAGTTCGGACAAACCAGCAACGTGGTCAAATGGATCATCGAGACCCAAGCGAGTCGGGAGACAATCCGCATATTAATTATGAACCCTCCATGCTCGGTGGATTTAAGGAAGCAACAGGAGAAAGTCGACCTCCGCATAGACCTACGTATAATGCAGCAGCGATGAGCGCACCGATTGACCGACCGAATAATTATGGACAAGCAGGCGAGACGTTCCGGCAGTTTGAAGAATGGGAACGAGAGGAATTAATTAATAACCTCTCCGAAGCGCTCGCAGCGTGTGATGTACGTATTCAAGAAGCAATGATCGATCACTTCACACAAGCGGATTTTGAATACGGACGTCTTGTACAAGCAGGTATTGAACAGAAAATGAAAGAGTTCGAAGGGATGGCGGCAGAACCTAACGTCCCTGGCCGTGACGCGGGTCAATCAAAATTCGGACAAGGAACGCCCGATTCTAAATCGGCTGTGAAAGATGCAGTGGATAAAGGTCATGAAGCAGACCCTTATTGATGAAAAGGAATAGCTCTTTCAATTCAAATTAATATGCAGAGTAGCATCTGTATAGGAAACAAATGAGATCACGCAAGCCTCTCCATTTGTGACTTATATAGATGTTTTTTATTTTCAAATACAAGCTTTTCTATTGACGGGTTTGATCTGTGTTCAATAAAATGAAAGACAGAGTAGTTAGATAATTTAGCGGAAAAATGATATACTTTATCGTAAGAAATGTCTAGAGAAGATCGCATTTAAGGAGCCATATGTGTACAACGTGAAAGAACAAGTAGATTAGAATACTAGTTTTCATAATAAATACATCACTGACAATCTACTAGATCGGGAGGTGGAGTTGTGAATAAGTCCTTTTGGATTCCGTTACTCGTTTCATTTGGAACGATGATAGTACTATATGTAATAGGCTTTATAGGGAATATAGATATTCTTATCTTTAATTTCTCACTTTCGCATACTGAAATTTCACTACTTCCGATCGGTGTCGGCATCATAATGGGGTTTATTAGTGAAACTATTATCAAATCGAAATCACATACCAATTAGTGAAGTACGTAGTGGCTACCCGTTATACAAGAGACGAAGTAAGGGAAATAATATATATGAAAAAAAGGGGAACAGTGCATGAATATTTCTAACGAAGATCAAATGACTAGTCTTTATGGAAAATTAATAGACGCATGGAACAACCGTGATGCAAAAGGAATGACTGAACTATTTACGGAACAAGGCATTCAAATTGGTTTTGATGGAAGTAAAATGGTTGGACGACAGGAAATTTTATCGCATCTTACGTCAATCTTTGAAAACCATCCCACTGCGCCTTTTGTGACGAAAGTGAAAGACGTTCGTGTAATCGGAAAGGATACCGCAATCGTACAAGCCATTGCCGGGATGATTCCACCTGGGAAAACAGATATTGAGCCCACAGTAAATGCACTACAAACTCTAGTTACTGTTCACAAAGACGGCAATTGGAAAGTTGAGCTCTTCCAAAATACACCTGCTCAATTTCATGGAAGACCAGAATTAGTTGAGCAAATGACAGATGAGTTAAGGCAAGTAATTAAATAATGACAAAGTCGTAACCGAATCATGTAAAAGGAACCGAGGAATTTACATTTCCTATACTCGGTTCCACTACTAGCTAATCATTATTTTTCTCTACATATTCTTTAAGAGCGAGCAAGTTTTTATCCCAATACTGTTCAAAGAAACTAAGCCAGTCCTTTAGTTCAATTAGTGGTTCAGAAGTAAGCTTATAGCGAGTTTCCCTTCCCACCTTCTGACGTCTGACGAGGCCCGCATTAAAAAGAATATGAAGATGCTTATTTATTGCTGTTCGGCTTATCGGATAAAACTCCACAATATCAGTGATGGATAATTCTTTTTCGGCAAGCAATTTTAACAGACTACGACGAGTCGGATCAGAAATCGCTTGGAAAACATCTTGCTTAGTTGGGTTCACCACTTTTAAGCCTTCAAAATAGCCGGAAGTTTCTCTTTGACAATACGTTCCCAACCGCTCTCCATAAATCCACGAACAACTGTATGAGGTTGTTCAAATTCAGTTACTTTATTTGCATCCCAACCAGAATGTATTAACGTAAGCTCTGTTTCCTCTTCGCTCAATTTTTTCAATTCAATTAAAACATGCCAATCTTTACCCCAATTAAAGCCTAAACGAGTAGGTGGTTGAAGTTCTGTTACTTTACAAGGAGAATCCCCGAATTGCTCTGTATGAAGTACAAATTCATGACCTACTATTGGTTTAAGTGAATTGGGCATCCACCACGCTGCCATGCCCTCTGATGTAGAAACCGCCTGCCAAACTTTTTCAAGCGGCGCATGAAGTACAACGGTTTTACGGATTTCTTCTAATTTCTCTTGTGAATTCATCATGGATACCTCCGATTCATATAACACTTTAAAGTGTTATGTATTATTGTAACACCTTTAAGTGTTATATAAACTATATTTCATCTACTTAAAAGAGGTTTTAATTAAAATGAAATAATAAATCATCAGTAAGCGTCTTATAGAAGGTGATTGACCGAAGAAGGCGAATGAGTAAAGAGAGGAGGGAATAGACATGAATAATGGACAAACTCAACCGAACGAGTTTGCTGGGAAGAAAGAGTATAGTGAAACACCCATTAATACGATTTTTAATAAATTTGCCAACCAAAAAGACGTGACCTTCATATACGGGGAACCGATCGAACTTGGTTTGCAAAAAGTAGTCCCTGTGGCGAAAGTTAAATATGCAGTAGGTGGGGGTGGTGACGGTAGCGGCGGTGCTTTTACTATTAAACCCATTGGCGTATATGTCATCACACCAGACCAGGTGAGGTTTGAGTCTACTCTGGATAGGAAGAAACTAACCGCGTTAACCGTAGTTGTGGGTGGCGTTCTAGGATTATGGGCGCTTTGCAAGGGGAAATGAACGATGTTCGAAGAAGTGGGCGCTTTTCCAATTTATTATGCAAATCATCTTTATGAATTCAATACTTTTAGAGCGTATCTTCTAGGTAATGTACTAACCTAGAAGATACGCTCTGTTTATTTAACGCCCTATTGACTTCGGAATGAGGAGCTATCTCATTTCGGGCTTGTACTTTTTCATTAACGGCAAAGTCTAACGTTTTTTCCAAAAATTAAACTTTTTACGCTTCTTCACTTTCCTTTTTTCAATGGGAACGTTCGGTTTAGGCGCAGGGTTATATGCCTCTGCATAAAGACCTGAATAGGATTTATACCACTTGAAAATATGTTCTACAAGTACTTTGATGACAGCGTAAGCGGGAATACCTAAAATAACACCGGGTACACCGAATAATTTTCCAGCCGTTAACAACACGATAATTATAGTGACAGGGTGTATTTTCAAATTACTACCCAAAATCAACGGTTGGATCAATCTACCTTCAAGTGCTTGTTCAACTGCGAACACAATGATTACTTTAACAAGCATGAAAGGCGAAGAAACTAACGCAATGATGACAATCGGGATAATTGCCAGGAACGACCCTAAATACGGAACCAAGTTTAGGACTCCGGCTAATATCGCAAGTAAAGCGGCATATTCAAGGCCCGCAATTGCCAAACCAATCCAGAACATCAATCCTACAAAAAATGCTACTAATAATTGACCTCTGATATATTGGCTAATTTGCATATTGATTTCTTTCAATACTTTATACGTATTGGCACGCATCTTCGTCGGCAAAAGTTTCATCATATGATACGGCAAATCGCGTCCGTCTTTTAATAAAAAGAATAAAAGGACCGGCATCGTCAGCAATGCGATGACCACATTCGTAACCGTTCCGAGTACGCTGCCAATCCCCGAGAAAGCAGAGTCCATGAAGCCATTCGTTTGTTCTGTTATCGACTTGATAATGTTTTGATCGATATCGTCCAACTTTCCTTGTAGTTGAGAAAACATACTACTACTCAACAAGCTATCGAATTGTGCTACTAATTTATTCCAATATTCTGGCCAGTTTTGAATGAGGCTAGTCGCTTGTTCGCGTATAGTCGGAATCAGTATGATAATACCCCATGCGACTAAACCACTAATGACCACGAAGACTAGTGCGATCCCCCAAACCCGCTTGATTTTCTTTCTTTCCAGCATATCGATCAATGGATTCAATAGATAAAATAGAATTCCCGCCATGATGATAGGTAATGCCACTACACCGAGAAACTCTTTTACAAAATGAAACATGTACATAACTTTAGAAAAGACTAGGAAGTTCAATAAAATTAATAGGGAAATCAATAATATCGCGACTACTTTATTATCCAAAAACCAGTTTCTGAACCACGTAGTCATAGTTCGTATTTTATCATTTTCCATATCCTATACCTCTTCTCGTGAAATAAACTATAGTCTACTACATGTGGATCCAATACCCACTTCACTTTTCACCAGAAATCCGTTCGCTAGTATCTACATCCTGACCCGCCACCCGTTTTTCAAATGTCTTGCGCCAGCTCGGAGACAGTTCTTCAACTTCCAGCAATCGACGAACACCTTCCAAGTCCTGTTTATCATGATGCATCAGCCGATTCGCCTCCGATACTGAAATAGCATGTACTTGGCGTGTTAACGGAATTAATGTATCCATAGGCGAAACCAACCCTTCACGCAACACGCGGAAATAAAAGCCTGTAAAACCTGTATCTTGTACAAGAAGCGGTAAATCTTTTCGTTCATAGACAAGCGCCAACTTAAAACAAGGCTGGCGGGGCTGACTCACTTGAACAATCGCTTCACCGAGCTGAAAAGAGTCACCGATACATACGTCTTCTTCCGTCATCCCTGTTAGGGTAAGGTTTTCACCAAACGCACCATACGGAAGCGTTCTTTCTAAGACGCGTTCCCAATGAGAATAATGTTCATGTGGATACACACAAACCGCCTTATGAACACCGCCGTGATGAACGAGATCACCTTGACCGTCACCGGTAAAGTTCCTAGAGGATAAAAAGACTGTTTGAGAAATTGGCTCTTTAAAAATACCAGTCGAAACAGACTTTTTTCCAAAATCCATTTCTTTTGGTTTCCCTACATTTAATGAAAGAATCTCAACCCAGTTCATGGAATATACCTCCAGTAGAATCAATATATCGCTTGAGTATAAGTGTATCATTATCACTTGAACTTGGTAAATATTTTTAAGAATCAATATTTCCAAGTGGGTGAAGTCAAAGAGTAATCTAGTAAAAACCATCGATCGAGAGTATCGATACATATATCCTATCGAAACGGTCCGACTTACGTCTCAAAAATGTAAAAGCGTGTCCTCTAGGTAACTTACTAACCTAGAAGACACGCCCTTTTATATGAAACTATATATTTGAAAGGAATCTACTATCATTTACAGACACTACACAAGAGATCAATCAAACGTCAAAACAATTCGTCCGTTAATTTGCCCTTTGACCATTCAACAACATCAAATGGAACTAATGAAAGACGAGTTAAAGGAAGTAGTGACTCAATATAATGAATTGCAACAACGTGACAAAAGGAGATTTATACCTAAGTGGCACGCGCTTCATAATGGACCACGCAGCATCAACCAGTTAGCAAAGGTAGTGGCGGATGAAAACGATGGAGATCAAGATCTTCTAGCACGTGTATACAGCGTGTTGTCAGTCGATGCACTTAATTATATGGAGCTAAATAGCAGCGCAACAGTGGATGATTTTTTTACGATCAAACCAGTCAAGTCCATCTTTAATCAACAGGAAGGCGAATACAACTTTGCTGAGACTAGAGCGCTACTGACTCGCGCCATTATGAAATACACGAAACGGATTAATCCGGAGTATGAGGATCGATTACAAGAATTCGCTTTTTATATTAGTCCGTATTTACCGGAATAATATATTTTTTATCAGATATAAGTAGAAATGATACATGTGGAATGAAATAGTTAATGTTTCTTTCCTTTTAGTGCGCCAACATTTAACATATTCACGAATCTCAGAACATGATCAATCGCCTCTAAGAAAAATATAAACAATTCAATTTCGCCTTCAAAAAACACATCCATATCGAATTCCTAAAATCAAAGTCCTCATATCTACAGCTTTCACTTCCTCACCTATTTACTCCTTTTAAATAACCTCTTTACTTTCTACCCCCTTGTTTAAAAAGTATTCAAATTAGAAAAAGAATCTGCTTACTATTAATAATGGAGTCCTTGATACTGAATAGTAGAAAATGAACAAGTTCTCTAATTCATTCATAGTTCATATCTTCATGGTTTACTTACAAAAGCTTATATGCAATTGATAACGCTTTCGTTCACTTCATTCTTTAAAAAGGCCCATATTGTTGGAGGTATAGTGATCCAAAACGAGATCAATTGCGTTAGCTATAAAATGATAACTAACTAGATGAGGAGGGGACACAATGAAAAAAGGTACATACAATCGTTTTTGGAGATGGCACTTCTTTGGTGCTTTGTTCATGGCTCCACTTCTGATTACACTTACGCTGAGTGGAATTGGGTACTTGTTTTACAATGATGTCGAAAAGGTTGCGTACAAGGATCTTTTCTTTGGTAACAGTGAAGAAATATCCCAACTGACGATTGACGAAGGAATTTCACTCGTGAAACAGGAGAACGAAGGATTTGAAGTTTCAAAGGTTATGATTATGGACGAGCCCTATAACACGAGACTCACTCTAAAGTCCGAGTCAGGCGAAGAAAAATACGTGTTTTTAGATGATCATAACGAAATAGTTGGCTCTCAAAATCCAAAGTATACGTACGCTAATATTATGAGAAATGTTCATAGTTCGCTCTTTGTTGGTGGAACTGTCGTCAATTACTTAGTTGAATTAGCTGCATGCTGGGCAATCTTTTTATTATTTTCCGGACTGTATATGACATTTAAAAGTCGTGCGCTAAAGAAACCGAAGAAATCAACACATCGACTTCAATTTAAACGGGTTCATGCTTTAATTGGAACAATCATCACTATTCCCATGATCATTCTTATTTTCACAGGGCTTCCCTGGTCCGCATTCATGGGGAATTTCATCTATACTGCCTCCCAAGAACATCCTTCTATTGGAACGCCGTTGCTACAACAACAGCCACCTACTTCTGATATGAGTGAGATTCCTTGGGCAACACGTAAAGAAGAAGCCCCTACATCCGATAAACCAGATCCACACGCGAATCACGGTGGAAATGGGGACATGCCTGGAATAGACATGGGCCATAATGGGATTGCTGTTGAAGAATTGATGGAAAAAGTACAGGGCGAAAAGATTTCAACACCGTATTCGATCGTCTATCCGTTTTCTGAAGATGGTGTATTCACGGTGTCGAAAGGAAGTAATACAGGTGTAACAGGGTTAGATGTACATCCTGCTGAAGAAATGACTTCATATTTTGATCAATACAGCGGCGATTTGATCTCCAAAGTTGGGTATGATGAGTATGGAATCTTGGCGAAGTGGTTCACATGGGGAATTCCGTTGCACGAGGGTCATCTGTTTGGCTTGCCGAATAAAATTATTAATTTAATCGTGTGTCTGGCATTTTTATTCCTGATTTTTTACGGATTCAAGATGTGGTTATCACGCAAGAGAAAAGGGAATATTTCGGCACCGCCTAAGACGACGAGTAAAATTTCTATAGGGTTTGTTGTGCTTATGGTGTTTTTAGGTGTCATCATGCCACTGTTCGGGATTTCATTGTTGGTTGTACTTGCGATTGAAGGGATTTTGTATTTGGTTCGTCGTGCGAGAGATGATACGCGGACTGAGTAATTGTTAAAATAGAAGAGCTACCTAGAAAGTCCGTACGTTGACATTAGGTAGCTTTTTTATAGGATCTGTTTCGTCGCAGTCAGAGAACTACTACTTGAACAGTTACCTAAACGTCCATCCAGTGAAGTGAAGTGGAAGGCGGCGACTCAGGGAGGATCAGCCCGATCAGGTGAAACAACTAAAAAGAGCACCGCGACTAGTTCGGGCCCTCCCGAACGCGTCCGCCTGGAACGCAACGAAACAGCGCCAACCCATTCTCATTCAGCAATCTTAGGCACAATCGTCACACAACCTACTTGCTTTTCCTCCCCCAACACCTTTCCAGTCGCACCCCAAACCCAATCAATGCTATAATAAACCCATTCTATATAATCACAACCTGTGCAAAGATTGATGGAGGGAACCTTATATGAAAACCGAAGCGAAATTACAAAAAGAAGCAATGAAAGTCTTAAAAGAGACAAGCCGTACATTCTACATACCGATTAAATTACTTGAACCAAACGTTCGCGAAGCCGTTGCGTCTGCATACTTGTGTATGCGTGCAATCGATGAAATTGAAGATCATGAACAACTGGACGTGACGATCGTCATTGACTTACTGAACAAAGTAAGCGATATTCTAGACCGCGGAATCGCAACAGGTGAATCGATGGCGTCTGCACTGGACGAGTTATTCGCACCATACCGTGACCAGTTGCCTGAAGTGACGTTGCGTCTCGCTGACTGGGTAGAGTTCTGTCCGGAAACGGCACGTAATAAAGTACTTGAATCGACTGCGATCATGGGTCGCGGCATGGCGGAGTGGGCAGGTAAGGACTGGGTGATCGAGACGCGTGAAGATCTCGATGACTATACGTATTATGTCGCTGGATTAGTGGGCGTCATGCTTGCGGATATTTGGCGCTGGTATGATGGTACGGAAACGGATCGTGACCTAGCAATTGGTTTTGGTCGCGGGTTGCAGTCTGTTAATATTCTGCGTAACTACAAGGAAGACGCGGTGCGTGACGTGAACTTCTTCCCGAATGATTGGAAGTTGCCGGAAATGTTCGCGTATGCTGAAGAGAATTTGGCGCTAGCGGATGCGTACATTGAAGATATCCATACGAAGACGATTTTGAACTTCTGTAATATTCCGTTGGCACTTGCGCATAGTACACTCGATGCACTGAAAGAAGGTCGCGAGAAGATGTCGCGAATCGAAGTCGTAGCGGTCGTAAACAAGGCAATTCAAAAGTAACCTATTGTTAATCGAATGAATGGAGGATGGCGATGCTCGATTTACTGATCATCATGTTCGAACGGGTCGGAATGATTGTGGCGGTTGCTTTCCTTCTGACTCGTTTTCGATTTTTCCAAAATATGATCCATCAAGATGTATTGGATCGTCGGCAAGAGCTGACGGCGATACTCTTTTTTGGATTGTTCGGGATTTTCGGAACGTATTTTGGTGTGGCACTAGATATGCAGACGTTTCATTTTGAAAATATGTCATGGCAACTCGATACTGATGAGGCAATTGCGAATTCCCGTGTAATCGGGGTTGTTGTTGCAGGTTTGCTCGGTGGCTATCGACTTGGAATCGGTGCTGGACTTATTGCTGGGATTCATCGGATGTCTTTAGGCGGATTCACGGCTATTTCGTGTGGGATTTCCACTATTATTTCTGGTGTTCTTGCAGGTTACTTCTATAAGAAAGGCAAGCACATCAGTCCGCTTTTGGCATTTGCGATTGGTGCAGCTGCGGAAGCGTTGCAAATGTTGCTCATTGTCGTTATTGCAGAGCCGTTTGAGAAAGCGTTTGCATTGGTACAAGCGATTGGCTTACCGATGATTTTAGCAAACGGTATTGGGACTGCCTTATTCATGCTGATTGCGTATAATGTCATCAGTGATCAAGATAAAATGACGGCGTTACAAGCGCAAAAAACATTGCGTATTGCGGATCAGACACTGGGTTATTTACGGACAGGCATGCGAAAAGATACGGCCACCGCGGTGTGCGGTATCCTCCTAGATGAGTTGCAACCAGGTGCTGTCGCGATGACGGATAAAACGGATATTCTTGCGTTTGTCGGATCCAAAGGGACGGTTATGGAAGGTTCGATCCAGACGGATTTAACGCGTCAAGTGATTCGAGAAGGTCGGCTCATAGTCACAGACTCTGTCATGCATGAACATCCGAGTGTATCGGCATCAGGGGCTATTGTTATTGCGCCACTTAAAACACGCGGTGAAACGATTGGGACGTTGAAACTATTCTATCCTTCGCGTAAAGCGATTACCGATGTCACGATTGAATTAATTGCGGGACTCGCAGAATTACTCAGCAATCAACTGGAAATTGCCGAGGCAGATCATGCTTATCAACTAGCGAAGGAAGCGGAAATCCAGGCATTGCAAGCGCAAATTAGTCCACATTTCCTGTTTAATTCGATGAATATTATTATTTCATTGATCCGAACGAATCCGGACGAAGCGCGTAAATTGCTGTCATCGCTGTCCTTTTTCTTACGTCAGAATCTCGAAGGCACGACGGCGAAGATGGTTACGTTACAGCAAGAACTTGCACACGTCGAAGCGTATTTGATGATCGAAGAAGCGCGTTTTATTGATAAGCTAAAGATTTGTATCGATGTGGATCCGAGCATCCTGCAAGAGAAGATTCCGCCACTGACGTTGCAACCCATCGTGGAAAATGCAATTACGCACGGTATTAAAGAGTTGGACGCGAATGCAAGCGTTCATATTTCGATACATGAACTAGGCGATGATATTCATATTATAGTGGAGGACAACGGCACGGGAATTGTTCCCGAGCGGCTCGCTATGCTCGGACAGGATCAAGTCGAGTCTGAAAAAGGTACTGGGCTTGGCCTGTATAATGTCAATCGACGCTTGAAGATGACGTTTGATGAAAATTCGGGACTGGCAATAGAAAGTACACCGAATGAAGGAACGAAGATTTCATTCCATATTCCGAAATCGGAGGTGAACGGATATGACGGAAACGATTCGCGCATTGGTCGTGGATGATGAAAGGTATGCGCGCGAAGAGATGATTTTTTTGCTTGGACAATTTGAACGAGTGAAAGTTGTCGGAGAGGCGGATTCCGGGGAGTCGGCAATTATCAAGGCGATGCAACTACAGCCGGATGTCGTGTTCCTCGATATTGAAATGCCGAAAGTTGATGGCATGGAAGTGGCAAAGACGCTAGGTGCACTGAAAAAAGTACCGTTAATTATCTTCGCCACTGCCTACCCGCAATTCGCGGCACAAGCGTTCCGTGTTCATGCGATGGACTATTTACTGAAGCCGTATGATGAAGAGCAACTGCGGCAGACGATCGAACGTGTAGAACAGTTGCTGCAACGGACTCAACCTGAAACGTCACCGAAACGAATGGATCGATTACCAGTAGAAACAGAAGGTGAAATCCACTATATTCCAATCGGTGATATTCTTTACGTACACCGAGAAGAGAAATGGACGAAAGTCGTGACACCTACGCGCGATTACGAAACGCGTATGACATTAAAAGAACTAGAAAGCAGATTGACACATTCGTCGTTCTTCCGGATTCATAAAAGCATTCTCGTGAACCTCGTGCACGTCAGTAGTTTGACGCCTTGGTTCAATGGAGCCTATCAACTAGAAGTCGATGAGCGGCCGGAGAAACTGGCAGTTAGCCGAAATTATGTCAAAGAATTACGTCAACGCCTTGAAGGATAAAGCATCTCGTAACATGTTAATCTCTCGGAGTGCATCTTACTTCGCGATTCTGACATGTTACGAGATTTTGTCATAGTTCGGACATCTTTCTATTATAGTTGATGTAAGCGTTATCACTATAAGGGAGGGAAAAAGCATTGATTACATTTTTATTTTCTATCGTCTTATTAATAGTAGGATATTTTACGTATGGTAAGTACATCGTCAAAATGTTCGGCGTAAAGGAAGAGCGTGCGACACCAGCGTATACAAGCGCAGATGGAGTCGACTACGTGCCAATGAGCACTAGCAAGAACTCATTGATTCAATTACTAAATATCGCAGGAGTTGGCCCGATTTTCGGCCCGATTATGGGAGCGTTATACGGACCGGTCGCATTTATCTGGATTGTCGTTGGTGCCATTTTCGCAGGTGCTGTACACGATTATCTGACAGGTATGATCTCCATCCGAAACCGCGGAGCCCACTTGCCTGAACTAGCAGGAAAATTCTTAGGTAAAGCGATGAAACATATCGTCAATGCGTTTGCATTATTATTACTCGTCTTGGTCGGTACGGTATTCGTTTCGGCACCCGCAGGACTGCTCTACAACCTAATGAATGGTTGGATGGCAATGGGAATTATCTTAGCACTTATTTTCCTTTATTATATTTTGGCAACACTATTACCGATCGATAAGATCATCGGTCGTTTCTATCCAATCTTCGGTGCACTACTTGTGATCAGTGCAGTCGGTATCGGTGGCATGATGGTGTTCAAAGGTGTTCCAATTCCGGAATTAACATTTGCGAACTTACATCCAGATAATATTCCAATCTTCCCGTTATTATTCTTAACGATCTCATGTGGAGCGCTATCCGGTTTCCATGCGACACAGTCCCCGATTATTTCCCGGACAACGAAGAATGAAAGCCAAGGTCGCAAAATTTTCTACGGTATGATGATTGCAGAAGCTATTATTGCGATGATCTGGGCAGCAGCTGGTATGGCGTTGTTCAACGGAGTGACATTGAGTGAATTGCTTGCAGCTGGCGGACCAGCAGTTATTGTGAGCGAAGTATCCATGACAATGCTTGGTGCTGTCGGAGGAACACTTGCGGTGATCGGCGTCATCATCTTACCGATCACATCAGGCGACACAGCATTCCGTAGTGCCCGCATGATTATCGCGGACTACATTAAGTATCCGCAAGCGAAAATCATGAGTCGTCTATGGATCGCACTTCCGATGTTTGCTATATCAATCGCGTTAACTCAAATAGACTTCAACATTCTATGGCGTTACTTCTCCTGGGCGAATCAGTCGACGGCTGTCATTGCGTTATTCGTAGGTGCGATGTATCTCTTCATTGCCGGTAAGAACTACTGGGTTGCACTCATACCCGGAACGTTCATGCTGATGGCTACGACGACCTATATACTAAACGCAGCCATTGGATTCGGATTACCAATGAATGTCTCTTTAATCGGAGCGACTGTCATCTCAATCTTCCTAGTAGCTTTGTTCTTCAACGCGGCAGTGAAAGCACGAGCTGCACAAATTCCGCTAGAGGAAGATATTACAAACTGGGATTCTACAAGAACGATTTAAAACGATCTATTTACTACCTGTTGAGCTTCGGTTCAGCAGGTTTTTTCTATGGAGATTTATATAGGGATTCTAGTTGTGATACACTACTTATAGAGAGAAAAGCTGATTTACACGAATGAAGAAAAAACACACAATAAACAACTATTTTACAAGTTAAATAACTTTAGTAACTAATAGTGTAATTATACACTATTAGTGCAAAGGAGGAATAAAGTAGTGAATAAGCAGACGGTTATTGACTTAGTGTCGCCCCGCTTGAAGTTAATTCGAACAGAGATGGACTATACGCAAGATCAAATGGCGGAGATTATAGGTATCTCAAAGAAGACTTTAGTGCAACTGGAGAAAGGTCGCCAGGAAATTGGTTGGGCTACTGCGGTAGTAGTTTGCGCGCTGTTTCGTGAGAGTGCTTTGTTGCGCTCGGTCATGGGAGAAGATCCAATCGAATTAGCTGAAATGGCAGTACATACAGAGATTCATTCGCGGGAAACTGCAGCGAGTGCGTCGATTAATTGGTGGACGGAGATCGGGCAATGGCAGCAATATAAGTTGCAACAACATACCGCAGGTGGGCATTACCGTATTATTGGAGCGGAGAATAAGCGTTTATTCAGTACGGGAGACCGTGAAAAAGCCTTGGCTGAATTCAAAAAATATATGGACATGTTATAACTATTATATGGAAATAATGTATGAAAAACAGAAAAAAGCCGGCTGTACTCTTTTAAGAGTGAGCCGGCTTTTCGATGTGGAAAGAGAATTTCTGTGCGATAGTACATATGCTTTTTTCGTATGTGCGCTCTTCGAATTCCACTTGATCTTCACTATCTATTGTCAGTACTGTTGTGCAACGCGTGCCATAGTCTTTTGACGCGATAAATATTGAAGACAGCAAACTCTCAAGATCCTCACCTACACCTGTGTCAGGCAACTGTTCGGTTGGAAACCGTTCCGCTCGTTGCATCATATCGAATAAGACATCGGGGTCGATCGTCTCCGTTTGTTCTAAGTACTCTGCCAGTAAGGCTTTCGTTTTATCCACTTTTGGCCAAGGAGTATTTAGAAATGCATTACTCAGTCCGTGTGTGCCGTGACTTAGCTGTTGGATAGATTGCTCGATGTTCGAGTAGTAATACATCTCCTGAGCTGACCCGGCAAGCACATTGCAACCAGCATAATCCTCTCGGTTCGTATGCAACTGTTCCATGAATATTTGTGCAGACTGCTCTGATTGTAAATAGGAAGAGACGATATGACCGCGTGACAGTGTGCCGGTTTGCGGTAGTGAGAAGTCGCGATAATTCGTCAACGCAGCGACTTTTCCTTGTTTGTTAACGCCGAGCCACGTGCCCATTTGTTCGAGATCACGTCCTGCTAAAATATCCGGATGATCACTCCAGAAGTCGGCTGGCGCCGCTGGACGTCCGTATGCTTCATCACGGTTCGCCATCATAACAAGTTGATACTTCGGATGGCTTTGCAATTGAAATGCCAGTAAACACATAATGTCACCCCGTTTGTGTATGTATGAAAGTAGTGTATCACGTGCAATTTTGTTTGGCGACTGTATGGATAGCGCTCTAAGAAAGACCGCAAACAAAATCAGATATTGTTTGTTGCACTATTGAAGTCATAGAACGTACGGGGTATCATATAATATATTGAACAAACGAATATACATTTTGTTTGTTGTGACCAAAAATGTACTAGGAGTGTGAGATATATGGAATTTACAGAAACGTTCTGGGATGCTTCATTAACAGAATTAAAGCAAGGCTATATAGAAAGCTCTACATCGTATGATTGTTTATTATGTGGTAAACAGATTGAAAAAGGTGTGATTTATCCGTACGAAAATGCGTTGTATGAAGCAGAGCGATTTATGCACGTGCATATCGAACATTCGCATCAATCAGTGTTTGCGTATTTGCTTGAACTTGATAAGAAATGGTCGGGCATTACGGATCATCAAGGTGATTTGTTGCGTTTATTCTATCAAGGAAAAAGCGATAAGGATATACAAGAAGAACTGGAGATCGGCAGTGCGACGACTGTGCGGCATCATCGCTTTGCGCTAAAAGAGAAAGAACGTCAGGCGAAAGTATTTCTTGCGATGATGGAGTTATTGAAGGAACGCGAGTCGTACACACAGGCGTTTATTCCGCCACATAAAGCATCTCAGCTTTTCCATGATGATTATTTGGTTGCCGAGGATGAGCAGCAAGCGATATTGCGCACGTTTTTCCCTGAAGGAACAGATGGCCAGCTAAAAGAAATGCCGGCGACAGAAAAACAGCGACGGATTATTGTCCAGGAAATTAGTAAACGCTTTGACGGGGACATTTCGTACAGTAAACATGAAATGAATGATCGACTTTCGGAAATCCATGAAGATTTCATTACACTTCGGAATTATTTAACGGAATACGGATATTTTGGTCAAACCCGCAATGGCAGTCAATATTGGCTGAAATGAGTTATCTACACGAAACGTATCAGGTTTAGAAATCGCGGTGGTGGGAAGACTAGGAGTAATCGCGAAAGGAGCGGAAGTAAATGACTGCAAAAGATACAGTGATTAAAATTTTGAACGAGAGTATGACGGGCACGATGGCAACGGTGGACAACAATAAACCGTACAGCCGGTATATGACATTCATGAGTGATGGTTTGACTTTGTATACACCAACGAATAAAAAAACGGAAAAGGTGGATGAGCTCGAAGACAATCCTCACACGCATATTCTGCTTGGCTATGAAGGTGAAGGATTCGGTGACGCGTTCGTCGAGTATTCCGGCCGTGTCACAATTTCCGATGACGAAAGCTTGAAAGAGAAAATCTGGAACGATCATATGAAAGCATGGTTTGATGGTCCTGAAGATCCGAACTTGGTTATTTTGAAAATCGAACCAGAAGCGATTCGTTTAATGAATAAATCAGGCCAACCTCCTGAAGATATTTCCCTGTAAATAATTACTATACTATAAAAGTATACCTGAATAGCATATCCCGAAAGTGAGAGGTCACACTCTGATTTTCGGGATATTTTTGTCTAGTTAGAGAATTCACCAAAAATATACGCAAATCCCGCGAATTTCCATTGCTTGAACGCAATAAATGGGGGTATACTACTCATAAGAACACTTGTTCTTATGAGAGGTGAATGCCATATGAAACCATTACCGAATAGAAAAATTGCCTGTCTTGATATGCGCAGCTTCTACGCGAGTTGCGCCGCAGCAATGGAAGGACTCGATGTAATGGAAGTGCCGATTGCGATTGTCGGCAATATCGAAAGAAAAGGCGGAGTCGTACTAGCTGCTTCGCCGCCACTAAAAAAACGATTTGGTGTGACGACAGGCATGCGTCTGTATGAGATTCCGGACGATCCAAGCATTCGTTTAATTGAACCGAAAATGCAGTTTTACATCGATGTGTCGATGGAATTGACGAAGTTGTTGAACCGCTATGTGCCAAAAGAAGCGATTCATGTGTACAGTATCGATGAAAGCTTTGTCGATTTTACGGGTACCGAAAAACTGTGGGGTCCTCTTGAGACGTTGATTTTCCGCATTCAGGATGAGTTGTACCGGCAATTCGAGTTGCGTTCGGCGTGTGGAGTTGGGCCGAATATGTTGCTATCGAAGCTTGCGCTAGATCTTGAAGCGAAGAAAACGGGAATCGCGCACTGGACGTATGAGGATGTGCCGGCGAAGTTATGGCCTGTTGCCCCGCTTCATAAAATGTGGGGGATTGGCAAGCGAGTGGAACGAACGCTTGAAGATATGGGCATTTATTCGGTCGGTGATCTCGCGCACACGCCACTTGAAAATTTGGAGAAGAAGTTCGGTGTGATGGGCAATCAACTGTATTATCATGCGCACGGTATCGATTATTCCGACCTCGGCTCGGTATTGATCGAGGGGCAAGTGAGTTACGGCAAAGGTCAGACGTTGTTGCGCGATTATACGACGACTGACGAAGTGTTGGCCGTGTTGCTTGAGATGTGTGAGGATACAGCGATGCGCGCGCGGCTTGCCAAAAAGAAAGGGCGCACGATTACGTTATCGTTCGGTTATTCAAAGCACGCGCTAGGTGGCGGTTTCAATCGTCAGAAAACGTTGCCGGAAGCGACGAATGAAACGATGGCGATTTATCGCGTTTGCCTGGAGCTGTTTGAAACGTTCCATGACGGGCGTCCCGTGCGCCATATTTCCGTCAACTTGTCGAATCTCGAAGAACATGACAGCTTTCAACTTAGTTTATTTGAACCAATGAACTGGAAGCAACAGAAAATTGGTCAGGTAATGGATGAAATTCGTGTGAAGTATGGATCCGCTGCGATTCTTCGCGCGGTTTCCGTTACGCCAGGCGGTACGGCGTATAGAAGGAATCAATTAATCGGTGGCCATTATAAATAAAATTAAGTCGAATCAAGTCGTATGATCTCGCTAGTATAGAGAGGATTTATTTCAAATACTGAAATATCCCAGTTCCGTAACTTTCGATATGCTAGAAGTTTTGCTAAACTCAAATAGCAAGCACTATAAAAAACACTGCAAGAGAAGTGATGCAGAATAAAGGAGGAAAGCCAGTGAAAGTGTTACTGGATTTACGCTGGTTTTTTTCTGAAAGAAAAAAACAATACAGCATAGGGATCACGGCCCTGATGATTGTCGCGTTACTGCAACTGGCACCGCCGAAAATTATCGGTTTTATTGTCGATGCGGTCGCGAAAGATGAATTGACCGCGGAGATGCTAACACGCTGGATGCTTATTCTAGTAGTGGCGGGAGTCTTGATGTATGTCTTGCGCTATATTTGGCGCGTGATGATCTTTGGCTCATCAGTATACCTTGCACGTGTCATGAGAGAGCGTCTGTTTACGCATTTCACGCGCATGTCGCCATCATTTTATCAGCGACGACGTGTTGGAGATTTAATGGCACATGCAACGAATGATATCAATGCGGTGCAACAAACGGCGGGATCAGGAATTCTGACACTTTTCGATTCGATTTCGACAGGTGGTTTCGTCATCTTGATGATGGCGTTTTCGATTAGTTGGAAATTAACGCTGATCGCTCTTGTGCCAATTCCGGTGATGATTATCCTGACGAGTTATTATGGACGGTTATTACGTAATCGATTCCGTGTAGCGCAGGAAGCATTCTCCGATTTGAACGACAAAGCGCAAGAGAGTATTTCAGGTATTAAAGTGCTGAAGACGTTTGGCCAGCAAAAAGAAGATGTCGAATCGTTCACGAAACGTTCGGAACAAGTCGTTAAGGAGAATATGCGCGTAGCGAAAGTGGATGCGTTGTTCGATCCGACGATTGCAGGGATATTTGCGATCTCATATGTCCTATCCTTTTATTTCGGTACACGCTTCATTTTATCAGGTGAGTTGTCGATCGGGGATTTGGTCGCGTTTACTTCCTATTTAGGACTGTTAACATGGCCGATGTTGGCAATTGGTTTCCTATTCAATATTGTGGAACGAGGAAATGCGTCGTACAGCCGAATTCAAGATTTACTTTCGGTTGAGCAAGGCATTCAAGATCGTCCAAATGCGGTGAGTCAATTACCGCAAGGAGATATTGTCTTCGATATCGATACGTTCAAGTTCCCAGACGATCAGCGGGCATCGTTGCGTAATTTACACTTTACGATCAAGCAAGGTGAGACACTTGGCGTCATCGGCAAGACCGGTTCAGGGAAAACCGCAATTCTCAAGTTATTAATGCGAGAATTCGAAGGGTATACAGGAACGATTACGTATGGTGGCATTCCGATCACGCGGTATAAGAAAGAATGTTTACGCCAAGCAATCGGCTATGTGCCACAAGACCATTTCTTGTTCTCGACGACACTCGGTGAAAATATTGCCTTTACGAACCCGAAGATTGATCCAGAGAAAATTGTGGCGGCTGCGAAATCCGCGCATATTCACGAGGACATTCTGACATTTGAAGAAGGCTACGAGACGATGGTTGGAGAACGTGGCGTATCATTATCCGGTGGTCAGCGTCAGCGTGTGTCGATTGCACGTGCGTTGCTTATGGATCCTGAGCTTTTATTGCTGGATGATTCATTATCCGCCGTCGATGCTCGGACAGAAGAAGCGATTCTTCGTTCATTGAAAGAAGAAAGAACGGGTAAGACGACTATCATTACGTCGCACCGCTTAAGTGCGATCCAGCACGCTCATCAGATTATCGTTCTTGATGAAGGTGAAGTCGTTGAAATTGGCGACCATGAAAGTTTAATCGCACAAAACGGAATATATAAAGAAATGTACGATCTGCAACAGCTAGAGTCGATCGTAGAGCAAGGAGGCGGCGCAGATGAATAACAAACAGAAGATGTCCGCCAGGGATCAGTTCAAAACATTCATGAGGCTAGCGAAATACGTCTTGCCGATGAAGAAAAGTGCACTGATTGCGACTCTATTATTGCTGTTGACGGTAACATCGACGATTCTTGGACCTCTAGTGATCCAACGATTCCTCGATGACTATGTCGTACCTCTAAACTTCCCAGCGAAAGAAGTATGGATTATTGCACTGATCTACATCGGACTACAACTCGTCAATATTGTCGGGTCGTATTTCCAAACATTGCGATTCCAAGAGCTCGCACTCGCGATCATCCAGCAAATCCGTATCGATGCGTTCTCGAAAGTTCAGAAGCTTGGACTGCGGTACTTCGATCAGACACCAGCTGGCGGAATCGTTTCACGTGTAACGAATGATACCGAATCAATCAAGGAAATGTTCGTCAGTGTGGCGGTTACGTTCATGCAGGCGATCTTCGGAATTGTCGGCGTCTACATTGCGCTCTTTACGCTAGACGGAAAACTCGCGCTCTATACGCTGATCCTGTTGCCGCTATTCCTCATTCTTGTATCGGTCTACCGCTATTACAGTGCAGACTTCTATCAAGATATCCGAGAACGGCTCAGTCAGTTGAATGCGAAAATCTCCGAGTCCTTATCCGGTATGGGCATGATTCAAGCCTTTCGCCAGGAGAAACGCTTGTCTGACGAGTTCATTGAAGTCAATGAAGGACATTACCGCGTCGGACTGCGAAATATTCGTTTTGACAGCTTGATGCTTGGGCCATTCATCGATTTAATGTATGCCTTATCCATCGTGGCGGTACTTAGTTATTTCGGAACGGCATCTCTTACATCAGTCGTTGATGTCGGGATTATCTATGCGTTTACTACGTTACTGAGACGTCTATTCCAGCCGATCAATCAAGTGATGCAACGCTTGTCGATGTTCCAACAAGCAATCGTATCTGCATCACGAGTATTCGCGCTGATCGATAATCCGGAAATTGAACCGGAACAAAAAGCAGCGTCTACACAAGAGATACAAGAAGGTACGATCGAATTCCGTAATGTGACGTTCAGTTACGACGGCAAAAATGATGTACTAAAAGACATTTCCTTTACCGCGAATGCAGGCGAAACGGTTGCACTTGTCGGTCATACAGGAAGTGGGAAGAGTTCGATTATCAATCTATTCATGCGTTTCTATGAATACGAGCGCGGTGACATCTTCATTGATGGAGTATCGCTAAAGGACTATCCAATAGAAGAACTGCGCAAGAAAGTAGGACTCGTCTTGCAAGATCCGTTCATGTTTTACGGTGATATCGCAAGCAATATCCGTCTGCATAACGAAGAGTTGACAGATGAAGATGTGCGAGAAGCCGCAGAGTTCGTCCAAGCCAATCACTTTATTGAAGAGTTGCCGAACGGTTATGAACAAAAAGTGACGGAACGTGGGTCGACATTATCAAGCGGTCAGCGTCAATTAATCGCGTTCGCACGGACGATTGCGATGAACCCGAAAGTTCTTGTGCTCGACGAAGCGACAGCGAATATTGATACGGAAACGGAAGTTGCAATCCAGAAAAGTTTAGAGAAGATGCGCGAAGGCCGTACGACGATTGCGATCGCACACCGTCTAAGTACAATCGCGGATGCCGAATTAATTCTCGTGCTCCACCACGGCGAAATCGTTGAACGTGGGACACACGCAGAATTGCTTGCGCAAAAGGGCTTGTACTACACGATGTATGAATTGCAGAACGGTACGCAAGGGTAAAGTTTATGTGATTGTCAAAAAGATTTCACAATCAAATGAAGCGTAATCTAGCCTCTTGTTTGGTACGATAGAGTGGGAATGTTGGCGCTTGCCGGCATTCTACTTGTCCTACTGTTAAAGGAGGAATTTTATTGGGGACGGATGTTAATATTTTCTTTGCGTTTGGAGCAGGTTTCCTGAGTTTTATTTCTCCATGCGTACTGCCACTATACCCGGCCTTTATATCGTATATCACCGGCATGTCACTGGATGAACTTGGAGATAAGAAAAAAGGAATGAACCGTGCTGGCATGTTGCACACGCTGTTCTTCTTACTTGGATTCTCGATTGTATTCATTATTTTAGGATTCAGTACATCCTTTATCGGATCCATCTTCTTGCAATATCAAGATTTGATTCGTCAGCTAGGTGCCATTTTCATCATCATCTTCGGACTGATGACGATTGGATTATTTAAACCAGAATTTCTAATGCAAGAGAAAAAGCTGCAATTTAAAAATCGTCCCGCGGGTTACTTTGGTACGGCGCTGATTGGTCTAGCGTTTTCCGCTGGATGGCAGCCATGTATGGGACCGATCATCGGTGCCATCATTTATCTCGCCGCGACGAACCCAGCATCTAGTATGTTGTATATGATGCTTTATGTACTTGGTTTCGCGATTCCATTCTTCTTCTTGTCATTCTTCATTACAAGAATTGGCTGGATCCGCAAACACAGTATGAAGATTACGAAAGTAGGCGGCTACTTGATGATCGTGTTCGGTATAATACTATTCTTTAACGGAATGGTCTATTTCACAAGTTGGCTTAGCCCGATTTTTGGCGATTTCCAAGGCTTTTAATGTAAGCTGGTGAGCAGAAAAGAGGTGTATGATGAAAGAAATTACTTCTTTTGACGAGTGGCAGCATGTATTGAATGAGACGCCGCAGTTTCTGTTGTTCGTGAAGACGAATAACTGCTCCGTTTGCGAAGGACTATATCCGCAAGTGGCGGCACTCGAAGGCGATTATCCGTTTGATTTCTACCGCGTGAACGCAGCGGAAGTTCCGGAAATGGCTGGACAATTGTCCCTCTTTACAGCGCCGGTTGTCTTATTATTTAACGAACAGAAAGAGTTGACGCGTTTCGCACGGATTGTTCCAATGAATGATCTGAAGAAACGCCTAGATGAGTTGGTGCAGTGGGGGAACGCAGATGCATAAGATACAAGAACTGATAGATTATGTCTTCACAAGTATTCCTTCCATTTACTTAATCATCGGTTCGACGGTAACTTTCGTCGTGATGACGACAATCGTCTACACGATGCGAGCGAAGGCGTCGAATAAGCCGATTCTGGCGAAAAAGATCATCTTACCGCCATTGTTCATGTCGACGGGGATGTTGATGTTCTTATTCGACGAGTTCCGTGTACCGTGGACGCAAGTACTCGAGGCGAGTCTCGTGGGGATCATATTTTCTGCGTTTTTAATTTATACGACAACGTTCGAGATTAAGAACGACAGGATTTATATGAAGAAGTCGAAGGCGTTTCTGGTCATCTTGCTCGGCTTGCTAATCATTCGCATGGTCGGCAAAATCGTCCTCAGTAACACTATCGACGTCGGAGAGCTCGGCGGCATGTTCTTCATCCTCGCGTTCTCGATGATCTTGCCGTGGCGAATCGGTATGTTGATGAAGTATAAGAAGCTTGAGAAGAGTATGTAGGAAAGAAGTCGTCCTTGTGACGGCTTCTTTTTTTATGTATGGAATGAAGGGGGAAGGCAGGGGGATAGGGATTTAAATAAGTTAAAACACAACAATAATTCACACACTGACTTCAGTGAGCGATCTAAGTGCTAACACTATTAACGTAGGATGGAAGCGGCTCAAGCCACGCCCACGGAAAAGCGTCCGCCAGCTGGAGCTCCCATCCCATGACGTACCCCCTAACTCACTGAACTTATGAACTTGAACTAATTACTCAAAACCCAAAAAAACAGGACGCCCCATCAATAGGGACGTCCTGTTTTTACGTACTCACGTAAATAAATGCTCATACGGCTGAATATCAATTTCCATCTGCTTCAGCTTCTTGCGCAAGAAGTTATGGTCGCGCTTCGGTGTAGCAAGAATATAGCCCTTGATAATATGATCAAATTCAATAGTTTTGGCACGGTCTTCTAACGCAATCTCACCGATCTTGGCACCGATCTTCTGCTTTGCCACATCGCGGAACAACTCCGGCACAGGCGTAACGAGTTCGTTGAGCATACTCTTCGCCTCATCATTCCATAAATGCAATGACTCATTGACGTAATGCTCTTCCCAATCCAGCGTCGATTTTCCGTCTTCTTTCGGCAATACCTTCAGGAACTTCCGGAACATAAAGAATCCACCGATAGCGAATAAGCCGATCATCACAATACCCCAAAATATAATAAACCACATAAATAGGTCTGGCACGGTTTTTTCACCTCTTCCATTCTATCCTTCATTATAAAAGCAATTGAGAAATATTTCACTAACAAAGTATCCTTTTCGAGATTTCTGTCTATATAGCGGATGAAAGGAGGTGATACACATGGCAGCAGCACTAGAATTCAGTCAGGCTACGGCGAAGATCCACTTTAATGCAGGCGTTAACGAAAAAGGTCACTTCATTCGTAAGATTAAAACGTACAAATTCATCAATGATGACGCAACACCGGCAAATATGTACACTGCTTTGACACAACTCGCTTCATTATCAAGCTACCCATTAATCCAGCTCGAGAAAGTCGTAACAGAAGATCTTCATAACTAAAACCGTACAGGAGGAGAGCGCATATGGCAAAAGTATTGGAACTAACATTTTTAACCGCAGCGAATAAGCCGGTGAAATTAACGGTAGATGAACCGCATGAAGACCTTACGGAAGGGCAAGTCGAAACCGTGATGCAGCGAGTGATCGCAAGCAATATCTTCCTCATCGAAGAATCTCCACTCGCTACGATCAAAAGTGCACGAATCGTTGCACGTGATACACAAAACATCGTCAGTCGATAAGTTGCGGCCGGTTTTCAGTCCTGTACTGGAAGCCGGCTTTTTTATTCAATGAAAACGAGAGAGGGGGAGTGAACAATGGAGGACTGGCTACAGCTTATACAAGATGTTGGATTCCCGATTTTCGTATCGTTTTATCTACTACATCGTTTGGAAGTGAAGTTAGAAGCGATTCATGGCGTTCTCTCGGACATCAAAAACAGGTGACTTCATAGGAACTTCATGAATCCGACAAGATTTAGCCAAAATGCGGGACGCCTTCACCTTGTATGCGTTGTGAACTTTCGTTATGATAAAGTGACTATTAAAAGGTGGAGGAATCGAAAAATGTATAAAAAGCTTTTGGTACCGTTGACACTTATATTTGTGCTGTTGTTGAGTGCGTGTGGTGGTGGTTTTAAACCGGACCATAAATATAAAGTGGATTCATTTGAATTTACCAACCAAAACAATGAAACTGTAACCGATGAAGATCTAAAAGGCTCTGTCTGGCTGGCACAGTTCGTATTCACGAAATGTACAACAGTTTGTCCGCCGATGATGAGCAATATGGTTACGTTGCAGGAAGAATTAATTGACAATAAAATCGAGGATTATAATATTGTGTCGTTCAGTGTAGACCCGGATGTAGATACACCGGAAGAATTGGCAAAATACCTTGACCTATTCAGCGCGCCGGATGAAAGTAAATGGCAGATGCTGACAGGATACGATATGAAGACGATTGAAAAAATAGCCGCTTCATCGTTTAAACAATTAGTGAAACAAATTCCTAACGATGATCAAGTCATCCATGGTGTTTCATTCGGCTTGGTAAATCAAAACAACGAAGTAGTAAAATTATATGGTGGGAACGAAGACGTGCAATATGATACAATCGTAAAAGACATGAAAGCACTCATCAAAGAAGGCAAGTAATCAACAGAAGGGGTGAGGCAATGAAGAAATTAAAGAAAAAGAGACTCAGTCGATCGGGACGCGTTATGGTCGCTTTTTTGGTTTTATTAGTACCTGTTGCTGTCACACTCTTTACGATTTCCGCCATTCTTTGGGTGAATTTCGGAAAACACGACACGATTGCAGAAACGGCTACGGCGTTATTTCATATTCAAGACCGTAAAACTGGAGAAGCCGTCCCACAGGAATTTATTCCAATCTATATCGAAGCAGCAAAAGAATATAATATTCCTTGGACGTTGCTTGCAGCGCATCACCGCATTGAGACTAGGTTCTCTACAATGAAAACCGACGTCTCGCCTGTTGGAGCAGAAGGACCGATGCAGTTCATGCCATGTACTTTCGTCGGCTGGGATTATCCTGGTTGTAAGGAGTTAGGCAAGGGAGAAATTCCTGAACGCGATAAGATCGATCCGGCTGTCATCGAGCAATATGGCGGCTACGGTGTCGATGCAAATGGTGACGGAATAGCGGATCCATTTGATATAGAAGACGCCATCTTCAGCGCGGCGCACTATCTGTCGGATAGTGGTGCAGCGGATGGGGATATACAGAAAGCTGTTTTCACTTATAATCACAGCGATCAGTATGTAGAGGATGTATTGTGGTACTATAATGAATTCGAAGAACAACGCATCGCCTCAGAAAAACAAGTGAAAAAATAAAACGTAGAGTCCACCGAATTTGGTGGCTCTACGTTTTTTTAGTTTCTATACGTTTGAAGGTGACGTTCAAAAAGCGGGTGATTGAGCGGTTGCAGGTCGGGAAAGAGCGCTTAACGTAAAGTATGAGCGGTTACGGTCCATGATAGAGCAGTTGCCAACTAGTATAGAGCGCTTCGCAGCGACCGTAGAGCGGATTCGCATGAACTATGAGCGCCTAAACAATTCAATGAGCCAATTCGCAACGTTTTCTCGTTATGCCTAATTTTATTCACAAAATAAAAAACGTGAAGCGCCTCGAATGGGCATCTTCACGTTTTGATGTTTAATTTTATGAAGCTTTACGCATACTCTTCATAATCAAGCTCACAATGAATACAAGTACGATCGCACCGATTAACGCTGGTACGAAATAGAAACTAGAGATCTGTGGACCCCATTCTCCTAATAGTGCACCACCAATCCATGCACCTACAATACCTGCAATGATGTTACCAATAATACCGCCGGGAATATCTTTACCTAAAATAAGTCCAGCTAGCCAACCAATGATACCTCCGATAATTAAGAACCATAAAAAGCTCATGTTGCTCATCTCCTTTTCAATATGTTATGTAGCTCTCGCTTAGTATTGGTATTGCCATCTTTTTAATACCTCAAACATTTTTCGTTAAAAAAGTTCAGACAGGAGAAAATACCTGCTGAACTTTCGGATTGCTTATTTGGCTAGTACAGTCGCGCCCAAGGTGTTTTGGAAGTGGGAGAGAGCCCAGTCATGGCCTGCAGCGTTGAAGCTTGCGACGCCGCCTTCGTGGACGACAATCGTGTAACCGAGGTTGTACGCGTCAACTGCAGTATGTAAAATGCAAATATCCGTACATACACCCATAAGATGGATTTCCGTAATGCCGCGTGCACGCAATTGGATATCGAGGTCTGTTCCAGCGAACGCACTGTAGCGTGTTTTATCCATCCAAATAATTTCTTGCTTCTGCTCAGTATAAAGATCATGCAATGTCCCATAAAGATTTCTACCTTCCGTACCTCGAATATTATGAGGTGGGAATAGTTTGCTTTCAGGATGATACGGATCATTTTTTTCATGCAGATCATTGATAACGAATACTGGCAGTTGTTGTTTCAAATAATCTGCTGTCTGATCGACAATATACTTCTCAAGCGCGATACCTGGTTCGCCGCAAGTCAATGCGCCGTCTTTAGCAACAAAATCTACTGTGTAATCTACAATGAGTAACGCTTTCTTCATATAGAACATCTCCTTTTCTTTATTTTCTCATAGTGGCGGCCTAGTGTCTAAACATATGTAAAGACATCTTTGAACTCATTAATCTGCATAAAATCATAATAAAACATAAAATATTTAAAATAATAAATAATTATTTTTTCGAAAAAGATATACAGTAAATGACATAAACGGCATTTTTACGAGTAAAAGTCGTGCTATTTGAGAATGCAAACGACTAATTGAGAATTCTTAATGATATTTCGTTTAGTCATAAGCTTTTCTTATGTACACCTATAATGTATATGTATTTTACTATTGTTCTTTGGTATACTAAGATGGAGTAGAGGAAAGATGTAAACTTTTCGTCTTTCAGTACATAAAGGGAGGAAACAAAAAAATGGCAAAAAGCAACTTGCATAATAGCCGTCAGTCTTTCACAGTAAACGACAAGACGTATAACTACTACCGTTTGAAAGCTTTAGAAGAAGCAGGACTAACAAAAGTATCGAAACTTCCTTATTCTGTAAGAGTATTACTAGAATCAGTACTTCGTCAACACGACGGATACGTAATCAAGGACGACCATGTTGAAGATTTGGCTAAATGGGGCACTGTACAAAACGCAGACGCTGAAGTTCCATTCAAACCTTCACGTGTAATCCTACAAGACTTCACAGGAGTTCCTGTTGTAGTGGACTTGGCTTCATTGCGTTCTGCAATGAATGAACTAGGTGGAGATCCAAACGAAATTAACCCTGAAATTCCAGTGGATCTAGTAATTGACCACTCAGTACAAGTAGATAGCTATGGTACTCAACAAGCTCTACAACTGAACATGGAACTAGAATTCGAACGTAATGCTGAGCGTTACCAGTTCCTAAGCTGGGCACAAAAAGCATACGATAACTACCGTGCAGTACCACCAGCAACGGGTATCGTTCACCAAGTAAACCTTGAATATCTAGCAAACGTTGTTCACGCTGTGGAAAACGAAGATGGATCATTCGAAACATACCCAGATACATTAGTTGGAACGGACTCCCACACGACTATGATCAACGGTATCGGCGTACTTGGATGGGGTGTTGGTGGTATCGAAGCCGAAGCAGGAATGCTTGGACAACCTTCATACTTCCCAATTCCAGAAGTTATTGGTGTGAAATTAGTTGGAGATCTTCCAGACGGAACAACTGCAACTGACTTAGCGCTTAAAGTAACTCAAATCCTTCGTGCACAAGGTGTTGTAGGTAAATTTGTTGAGTTCTTCGGCCCTGGCGTTTCTAAATTGCCACTTGCTGACCGTGCGACAATCGCAAACATGGCGCCTGAATATGGTGCTACTTGTGGATTCTTCCCGGTTGACGAAGAGTCACTTAACTATATGCGCTTAACAGGCCGCGACGAAGAACACATTGCAGTAGTGAAGCAATACTTGATCGAAAACGATATGTTCTTCACTCCTGAAAAGGAAGAGCCGACATTCACTAAAGTTGTAGAAATCAACCTTAGCGACATCGCTGCAAACCTTTCAGGTCCAAAACGTCCACAAGACTTGATTCCATTGACTGAAATGCAACAGTCTTTCAAAGACTCAGTTGTAGCTCCAGAAGGAACACAAGGTTTTGGATTAACTCCAAAAGAGCTTGAGAAAAAAGGCACAATCAAGTTCGAAGACGGACGTAAAGTTGATCTTAAAACTGGTGACGTTGCAATCGCAGCTATCACTTCTTGTACAAACACATCTAACCCTTACGTAATGTTGGCGGCTGGATTGGTTGCGAAGAAGGCTGTTGAAAAAGGACTTACACCTCCTGCATACGTGAAAACATCATTGGCACCAGGTTCAAAAGTCGTTACTGGCTACTTGAACGAATCAGGTCTATCTGATTACTTGGATACAATCGGATTCAACACAGTAGGTTACGGTTGTACTACATGTATCGGTAACTCAGGTCCATTGCTTCCAGAAATCGAAAAAACAATTGCTGACGAAGATCTTCTAGTTACATCTGTCCTTTCAGGTAACCGTAACTTTGAAGGCCGCGTACACCCATTCGTGAAAGCGAACTACTTGGCTTCACCTCCACTAGTTGTAGCATACGCACTAGCTGGAACAGTGAACATTGACTTCGCAAAAGATCCAATCGGAACGGACAAAGACGGTAAAGACGTATTCTTCAAAGACATCTGGCCTACTACACAAGAAGTCAACGATGTATTGAACGCTACAGTTACACCTGAATTGTTCCGTAAAGAATATGCTCGCGTATTCACTGAAAACGAAGCATGGAACGCAATTGAAACGACTGACGATTCACTATACGATTTCGATGAATCTTCAACATATATTCAAAACCCACCGTTCTTCGAAAACCTTTCGAAAGAACCTGCGGATATCGAGCAGCTTAAAGGCTTGCGTGTAATCGGTAAGTTCGGTGATTCTATCACGACTGACCATATTTCACCTGCTGGAGCTATCGGTTTGAACACACCTGCTGGACTCTACTTGCGTGAAAATGGCGTAGAGCCACGTAACTTCAACTCTTACGGTTCACGTCGTGGTAACCACGAAGTCATGATGCGCGGAACGTTTGCGAACATTCGTATTCGTAACCAAATCGCAGCTGGCACTGAAGGTGGATTCACTACGTACTGGCCAAACAAAGAAGTTATGCCGATCTATGATGCTGCAATGAAGTATCAAGAAGACGGTACAGGTCTAGCTATCCTTGGTGGTAAAGACTACGGAATGGGCTCTTCACGTGACTGGGCAGCAAAAGGTACAAACTTGCTTGGCATTAAAACAGTTATCGTAGAAAGCTTCGAGCGTATTCACCGTTCGAACCTAGTGATGATGGGTGTACTTCCACTTCAATTCATCAATGGTGAAAACGTTGAGTCTCTAGGCTTAACTGGTGAAGAAGAAATCAGTGTAAATATCGCTGAAGGCGTAAAACCACGTTCAATCCTTAAAGTTACAGCGAAAGCTCCAGACGGCAAGGAAACTGAATTTGAAGTACTAGCTCGTTTCGACTCTGAAGTTGAAGTGGACTACTACCGTCACGGCGGAATCCTTCAAATGGTTCTACGTAATAAATTAGCAGCTAAGTAATAAGAAATTGATGAGGGTGCCCGGCTTAGCCGGGCACCTTTTTTGCATTTTACAAGCGGAGTAGCAGGGAAATAATCAAAACCATCGCGTGGACGCTCATTCAATTCGTGTAAGCGCTCATAGTTCATGCGTATCCGCTCTATGGTCACCGCGAAGCGCTCTATCACAGCCCGTATCCGCTCATACTCAAGCTATAACCGCTCATAACGTCGTCTTAAGTGCTCTAAGGCAACTATTAAGCGCTCAATCCTAGTCCGCGAAACCATCAGAATGTCTATCACAAGCAATCCACTTTCCCATTCGCTATACTAGAGCATGAGGTGATCACATGTTAACCAGTGAAAAAGAAATAGAAGTACGATACGCAGAAACCGATCAGATGGGCGTCGTCTACCATGCGAACTACTTAGTTTGGATGGAAATCGGCCGCACTACGCTGATCAAAGACCTCGGATACGAATATGCACAGCTCGAGCGCGACGGCTACCTATCGCCTGTAACAGAGCTGTCAGTGAAGTATAAGACGTCGATTACATATGGTGAGACCATTACCGTCAAAACATGGGTAGAGTCGCACGGAAAGCTACGTACCGTCTACGGCTATGAAATCCTGCATGCGGATGGATCGATTGCCGCAACCGCTGTTTCCGAGCACGTAGTAGTCAAAAAAGAGAACTTCCGCCCTGTATCATTGCGTAAAATCCATCCAGAGTGGGACGCCAAATACACAGAAATTCAGCGAGGCGAAGGCTGATGGCATTCGGAATCAATCGACAACAATTAAAAGAGTGGAAAAATGCGGTGCAGCGTGAGGAAATTGCGTTTTTGACACATTATTGGCTAGATGACCGGTTTCCAACAGTAAATACCGTCACAAAAGCAGGATGCAGTGATGTAAAAAAGCTGATAAAGTGGGGAAGTCAGTACGGTTTGCAACCGGAATGGATCCACGCGCGCGAAGAATATCCACATTTTGATTTACTCGGGGAACGTCAAGTAGATATTTTGACAAAAGAAGGGCAATTACATCAATTAACGCGATTAAAAAATGGTAAGCAGAACTCTTTATAGGAGTTTTGCTTACCATTTTATTTGTCATTATGCCACTTGATAGTCAAAGGATAATTCTTCTGTTGACGAATCCGCATCAATATGCAGGTCATGTCCATCAAAGAACCAAAGATCTCGTTCTTCCACGTAATAATGCACGCCGTTTACGATGTTTTCTACTGCCAGCTCGTCTGGTTCTTCTTTCGTAATACCTATGGAAAAGCCTTCATGTAGCGGACTGGATCCGCCATAACGCGCGAAAAACTTAACATAATCGCCTGTAGCGACTTCCATCTCTTCTTCAAACCATTGAATTGCTTGTTCGGATAGGTGAATATTCATGCTGTATACATCCTTTCCAGTGGAGAACCCTAAAGCCATTTCACTTTCGGTTCGGTTCCATTTTTAATTCGGCTAATATTGTCACGATGGCGATAAAAAATGAAGAAGCCCATCAGTGCGACGACTAAAAATAAATACAGGTCGCCACCCATAAAGTAATAAATGAGACAGTATAGTGGTCCCATGACAGACACGATGATGGATGTTAACGATACCATCTTCGTTAGTTTTAACGCAATTAAAAACGTAATGACGACCAATAAAAAAATGGGCCAATTATAGCCAAGTAATACACCGCCAGAAGTCGCAACGGCTTTTCCACCTCTAAGACCTGCAAAAATAGGGAAAATGTGTCCGAGTACTGCGACGACTCCAAGAATTAACGGATGAATCGCTGTATCATGAAAGAACGGCAATAGCGGTAAAAGAACAGCTGCTGTTCCTTTGAAGATGTCTAGCAGTGTGACGACAATGCCAGCTTTCTTTCCGAGTACTCGAAATGTATTCGTCGCACCCATGTTTCCACTGCCATGCTGTCTAACATCCGTTCCATAAAAAAGCTTGCCGATCCAGAGTGCGGAAGGGATAGAGCCGAGCAAATAAGCTGCCAGAATGATAACGTAATTTTCCATAGTGAACCCCTTTATGCATGATAAACTATTTTATTATTAGTGTAGCAGATGCATAAGTTCTGGACAATAATAGATTTCTAGGGGAAGATGAAGAACAGACGAAAAAACGAAATTCCGTATAAATCGTTCGGAGCGTTGTCATGGTTTGCTCGTTGCATTCCGTACATTTCTTCTATACAATAGGTTGAGCTGAAACAAAACGTTGATTTGACAAGGTTTATCAGAAGATGTATGATTAAAATAACAGAACATTTGTTTGACGGGGGTTTCATTTTGACGAAACAGAAAATACAAAATACGTATGATGATAGTTCCATTCAAATTTTAGAAGGCTTAGAAGCGGTACGAAAAAGACCAGGAATGTATATCGGTTCGACCGATACGAGAGGTCTACACCACTTAGTCTACGAAATAGTGGATAACTCGGTGGATGAGGCGCTAGCCGGCTTCGGTAATGAAATTGATGTCACGATCCATAAAGACGGCAGCATCAGCGTACGAGACTATGGACGCGGTATGCCGACAGGGAAGCATGAGTCAGGGAAACCGACTGCTGAAGTCATTATGACAGTCTTGCACGCAGGCGGAAAGTTCGGACAAGGCGGCTATAAAACGAGTGGTGGCTTGCACGGCGTAGGGGCATCTGTTGTCAATGCGTTATCCGAGTGGCTAGAAGTGACCATCTATCGTGAAGGAAAGAAATTTCTCCAGCGCTTTGAACATGGTGGCAAACCGGCTACCACGCTTGAAGAAATCGGTAAAACGAAAGAAACCGGCACGACGATTCATTTCAAACCGGATACGACGATCTTCTCTACGATTAAATATCAATATGACACACTGGCAGAAAGATTGCGTGAGTCCGCTTTTCTATTGAAAGGTTTAAAGATTACGCTAAAAGAAGAAAGTACGGATAAACAAGATATCTTCCATTACGAATCGGGTATTGAAGCGTTTGTTGCCTATTTGAATGAAGAAAAAGAAGTGTTGCATGACGTAGCGTACCTTGAAGGTGAAGTCGACGGCATTGAAGTCGAGTTTGCGTTCCAGTTCAGCGATGGCTATGCCGAAACCATTCTTTCATTCGTTAACAACGTCCGCACGAAAGACGGCGGAACGCATGAAACCGGTGCGAAAGCTGCAATGACTCGTGTGGTGAATGAATACGCACGTAAAGCAGGCTTATTGAAGGAAAAAGATAAGAATCTCGATGGCTCCGATATTCGCGAGGGGATTGCGGCGATTGTTTCGGTTCGTATACCGGAAGAAATCTTGCAATTTGAAGGTCAAACGAAAGGGAAACTCGGTACGAGCGAAGCACGAACGGTGACAGATGCCGTCATATCGCAAAAAATGCTGTATTTCCTTGAAGAAAATGCGGAACTGAGCGCAAATCTTGTCCGTAAAGCGATCCGTGCGCACCAAGCACGTGAAGCTGCACGAAAAGCACGTGAAGATGCGCGTTCAGGCAAGAAACGCAAGAAATCCGATACATTGTTATCCGGGAAATTATCCCCGGCGCAATCACGTAACGCAGCCAAAAATGAATTATATCTCGTGGAAGGTGACTCAGCTGGCGGTTCAGCAAAACAAGGTCGCGATCGTACGTTCCAAGCGATTTTGCCGCTGCGTGGTAAAGTCATCAATACAGAAAAAGCGAAACTTGAAGACATCATGAAAAACGAAGAAATCAACACAATCATCCATGCAGTCGGTGGTGGAGTCGGTGCGGATTTCCAAATTGAAGATGCTGCGTACGACAAAGTTATCATTATGACCGATGCCGATACCGATGGCGCACACATTCAAGTGTTACTATTGACGTTCTTCTATCGTTATATGAAGCCGTTAATTGAAGCGGGTAAAGTGTATATCGCACTGCCGCCTTTATTCAAAGTGTTTAAAGGCACAGGTAAAAGTGAAAAGCTTGCCTATGCGTGGACAGATGATGATCTTGAAGGTGCTATCGAAAAAGTCGGAAAAGGCTATATGCTTCAACGCTATAAAGGTCTTGGTGAGATGAACGCCGATCAATTATGGGAAACGACGATGGATCCATCGACACGGACGTTGATTCGTGTAACGATTGAAGATGGAGCGAAATCCGAGCGTCGCGTGACCACGTTGATGGGTGATAAAGTCGAACCACGTCGTAAATGGATTGAAGAGAACGTCGATTTCGGCTTGATTGAAGAACATAATATTTTAGACAATGCATATATACATGTTGAGGGGGATACGGAATGACACAGTCAGAAACGTTTCAAGATCTGCCCTTGGAAGAAGTAATTGGTGACCGTTTTGGGCGTTATAGTAAATACATTATCCAGGACCGTGCGATTCCAGATGCACGGGACGGATTAAAGCCGGTGCAACGTCGTATTTTGTACGCGATGTTCCATGAGGGCAATACACATGAAAAAGCGTTCCGTAAATCCGCAAAAACGGTCGGTAACGTAATCGGTAACTATCACCCACACGGTGATACATCCGTTTATGACGCGATGGTCCGGATGAGTCAGTCATGGAAGTTGCGTCATGAAATGGTAGATATGCAAGGGAATAACGGTTCGGTCGACGGAGACTCTGCGGCTGCCATGCGTTATACCGAAGCTCGACTTTCTGCTATTGCGAGTGAAATGTTGCGCGATATTCGTAAAGAAACAGTCGATTTTGCTTTTAACTTTGATGATACGGAACTAGAACCAACTGTTTTACCGGGACGTTTTCCGAATTTGCTAGTGAACGGAACGACTGGTATTTCTGCCGGTTATGCGACCGATATTCCGCCACACGCACTGCATGAAGTCATCGATGCGGTGTTGATGCGCTTAAAGAAGCCGGATGTCAGCGTAGATGAGCTGATGACGGTTATTCCGGGACCAGACTTCCCGACAGGCGCGATTATCCAAGGAACAGACGGAATCCGCACAGCCTATAAGACAGGAAAAGGGCGTTTCATAATCCGCGCATTATGGGAAATCGAGCAGTTAAAAGCCGGTAAATCTCAAATTGTCATTACGGAAATCCCGTATGACGTCAATAAAGCCAATTTGGTCAAGAAGATGGATGAACTGCGCCATGACCGTCGATTGGATGGTATTGCGGAAATTCGTGACGAATCCGACCGTACAGGCATGCGTATCGTAGTCGAGTTGAAGAAAGAAATGGACGGCACAGCGATCATGCAATATTTATTGAAGCATACCGATCTACAGATCACGTACAACTTCAATATGATTGCTATAGCAGGTAGACGTCCGATGTTGATGTCTCTTCCAATGCTTCTTGACGCGTATATTGATCATCAAAAAGATGTCATTACACGACGTTCCAACTTCGATATCCGTAAAGCTAAAGAACGATTACATATCGTAGACGGCTTAATGAAAGCTTTATCGATTCTCGATGAAGTCATTAAGACCATTCGCGCGTCAAAAGATAAAAAAGATGCGAAGTTGAACTTGGTCAATGCGTATGAATTTACGGAAGTTCAAGCAGAAGCCATTGTTTCATTGCAACTTTATCGATTGACGAATACGGATATTACGGAATTAAAACGTGAGGAACAAGAACTACGTAGCCTGATCACAGAGCTAGAAGCGATCCTTGCAAGCGAAGCTAAATTGATATCTGTTTTGGTAAAGGAAATCAAAGAGATTCGCAAGCAATTCGCGGAACCACGTCGTTCTGTAATTGAAGAGAAAATAGAAGAACTGAAAGTAGATCTGGATATTTTAATTCCTAGCGAAGAAGTCATGGTATCCGTCACAAAAGGCGGCTATGTCAAACGTACAAGCATGCGTTCTTACTCCGCGTCGGGTGGAAAAGGCCAAGAAATGAAGGAATACGATTATAATCTAATCGAATCTGCCATGAATACACAGCATCACTTGCTGTTGTTCACCTCCCTCGGTAATTACATCTACCAACCGGTCCACGAGTTGCCAGAGATACGCTGGCGTGATTTAGGGCAGCATTTATCCAGCATTTGCGGACTCGAGCCAGGCGAAGAGCTAGTAGACGTGATCGCACTTGAGAAATTCGATGAAAACAGTAGCATTTTAACTGCTTCATCCAATGGGAATGTAAAAATATCGAAACTGACCGACTTCCAAGTGCAACGGTATAACCGTTCATTTAAAGCAATGAACGTCAAAAAAGACGATCGACTAGTTGGTGCACGGGTTATAACGGGTGAAGAAGACGTATTATTGATTAGTAAACAAGCCTATTCCTTACGATTTGCACTGTCCGAACTCGCGATTACGGGTATCCGTACAGGCGGCGTCAAAGGAATCAATTTGAAAGCTGAAGACGAGCTAGTGGCGTTTGAAGTGATTACATCGAAAACGAGAAATATCTTTGTTGCAACACAGCGCGGATCGGTGAAGCGCATGAATATTTCTGAGTTCGAAGTAAGTTCTAGAGCGCTTAGAGGCGTGACAGTGGTGAAGGAATTGAAATCTAATCCACATCGCGTCATTGCGATGAAGACAGTGAAAGACGATGAAGAAATGGTCTTGCTGACGACACGCAATCACAAGGTAGAGATCGATCCGATGTCGTTGAAGAACACGACGCGTCAGACAACGGGAAGTGCCGTTGTAGATGAGGCGAAGGAAGGCAAAGTTGTCCAAGTTTCTACAGTGAAAAAAGAACGTAAATAAGTGTGCATGCATGAGCTGTCCCACCGGTCGTTATATATGACTGGCTGGGCAGCTCTTTTTTGTGTTTTACGATTACCATGCACAACTTCCACCACCGTATAGGAAAAAAAGCGGTGATCTATCTTGCAAGTCGTGGTGATCTTGCATAGAAGTCGGGTGTATCTATTCTAGTCAGAAAAAAGTGAAAACAAAAAACGCTGTATCCCCAGCGCTTTGTCAGTACGTATTCAAACTTTTCCAGTGCTAATAACATTAATTACTTACTCTCTAAAAGTAAAAATAATAATAAAAGTGCTTTGTTATGATTTATTACAAGTTAGACAAACAACTAGCAGATATGAGAGTGGAGAGGTGAAGAGTATATGAAATTGATAAATGAAGAAGTTGTATCGAATTTAGAATTGGATCCATTATTCCATCCACGAACGATTGCGGTTCTGGGAACTTCCGAGAATCCGAATAAAATTGGATACTTGCAGCTGAAGGCGTTACTTGACGGAGGGTTTGCAGGAGATATTTATCCGATCCATCGCAGCGCGCAGCAAATTGCAGATTTGACGTGTTACCCGAGTGTCAAAGATGTACCGAACGAAATCGATCTGGCTATTCTCTGCGTTGGGATCGACCAAGTGGAAAAGTGTTTGATCGAGTGCGGTGAAAGCGGTGTCAAAGCAGCAATCGTCTTCGCTTCAGGCTATTCTGAAATTGGTGAAGCTGGTGTCGTGGCACAACAACGTCTAAAAGACATTTCCGACAAGTACAATATCCGCATTATCGGACCGAACTGTGTCGGCTTACTCAATACAACGAATGGTTTGATGGGAACCTTCTCGCCAGGGTTGACGAATATGCCGTTGAATAAAAAACGTGAAGCAGGCTTCGTCACACAAAGTGGAGCGTTCGGCGTGTTAACGTATATCGCCGCTGCCCAGCAAGGTTTAACATTCAACTATTTTGTCAGTGTCGGCAATGAAGCCGATGTAGGCTTTGCAGACGTCATGGAATACATGCTGCATGATCCGAATACGACGATCGCAACCGGCTATCTCGAAGGAGAGAAAAATCCCGAGAAGTTACGCAAGCTAGCGAAATTCGCACTTGAGATCAACAAACCAATGGTCATCATGAAATCAGGACGAAGCAGTGCAGGCAGTCGAGCCGCAGCGTCACATACGGGTTCACTAGCGGGTGCCGATCAAGTATATGATGGATTCTTCAAACAAACCGGTATTGTTCGAGTGGAAGATTACGTAGATATTATTTCTTTCTCTAAGCTATTCATGTCGAAGAAGACACCGAAAGGAAGAAATGCGGTCATCATTACGAGCTCCGGCGGAAGAGGTATCAACGAAGCAGATCGCTGTGAATCATACGGTTTAAATATTCATCCGCTAAGCGATCAAGTAAAAAAAGAAATCGAGAAAAACATTCCTAGTTATGCAAGCGCTTCCAACCCGGTTGATTTGACCGCAGCGGCATCGATTACTAACCCAGAACTATTTATTGAGCCATTGAAAGTGCTCGTCAACGATCCGGACACGGACATGATCATCTTCTCCGAATTCCCAATGGGCTGGGATGAAACCACACCCGAGCTACAAGAATTTGTGCAGCTTTGCGAGAACTCCGATAAGTTCGTTCTAGTGACGACATTCCCACTTGAAGGCATGTCCGTTCCTAAAGGTGTCGGCTATTTAGAAGATCACGGTATCGCGTTCGTTAGAGGCGATATGAACCCGATCCGCTCACTTGCCAAGCTAGTCGAGTACAGAGAAACTTACGAGAAAGCTAAGGAACAGCGAATGCAAGCGGAACCTAAGAAAATCAATAAAACGAACATCCGCCACTTATTACTAGAAAACCAGACGTTAAGTGAGTCGCAGTCAAGTGAAATTTTGAACGAATACGGAATTCGGACAGCGAAACGCGCAATCGCACAGTCTTCTGAGGAAGCGGTACGGTTTGCGGACACTATCGGCTATCCTGTCGTGCTGAAAATCGATTCACCTGATATTCCGCATAAGACGGAAGTAGACGGTATCCGCTTGAATGTACAGAACGCGGAACAAGTAAGAAAAGCGTATGACGAAGTGTATCAAAATGCCACTCGAAACTGTCCAACCGCAACTATTCACGGCGTGTCCGTACAAGAAATGTTAGCTGAAGGCGTAGAGGTCATTGTGGGTGTTACGAATGATCCGACATTCGGTCCGGTTATCATGTTCGGCCTCGGCGGTGTATTCGTTGAAGTATTCAAGGATGTATCATTCCGCGTCGCACCGATCACGAGACAAGATGCGATCGATAAAATGGAAAGTCTCAAAGGCTATGAACTATTAAAAGGTGTACGAAATAAAAAGCCGGTCGACCAAGAAGCAATCATCGACGTGTTGCTGAAAGTATCCGAATTGATTCAAGATTATTCAAATGAAATTAAGGAAATCGATATTAACCCGCTCATCGTGTACGAAAACGGCATTGTAGCGGCAGATGCATTGATCATTACAAAGTAACTCATGAGGGGGATGGAAAATGGACTTAGATCAAAGTGTCATTGGCTTAACGAGTAATGAATACGTCTTTGAAGTAGAACGACGACATGTCGGTCAATTCGCCGCGGCGATTGGCGACGATCATCCACTTTATACAGACGAAGAGTACGCCAATCAATCGGCTTACGCAGGACTGATCGTACCGCCCACTTTCCCTATTGCTATGAATGACGGCAAGACGGAAATGCCACTCGCTCTCGATCAGCGTAGAATGTTGCACGGCGAGCAGGAATTCCTGTATTACAAGCCGATCCGTATCGGAGACCGACTGCGTTGCCAGATCAAAGTAAGCGATCTGTATGACAAAGAAGGCAAAAGCGGAAAGATGCAGTTTTTGAAGCTCGATACGGAAATGAAAGATGAAACGGGCGAACTCGTTTGTATTAGCCGCATGAATATCGTCTATCGCTCACTAGCGAACTAATGGAGGGACCTCATATGATTAAAGATTGGGTGTTGGAAGAACTAACCGTAGACCAGAAACTTGAACCCATGGTGAAGCCACCGATTACGAAAGTACAGCTCGCCCAATATGCAGGTGCATCCGGAGATTTTAACCCGTTGCACCTCGACGATGACTTCGCAAAAAAAATCGGCATGGACGGTGTCATTGCACACGGCATGCTCGTAATGGGTTTCCTTGGCGAGTACGTCATGAAACTTGCCGGTCAGGAAGCACGCGTCGCAAATTTAAAAATGCGTTTCGGCAAAATGACTGTACCAGGTGACGAAATTCGTTGCTCAGGTGTAGTGGAACGAACATACGAAGAAGATGGTAAGCGATGTATCGCGCTCGAGCTGACCGCTGAGAAAGTATCTGGAGAAGTCGTCGGATCAGGTAGCGCCATCTTGCAACTAACGTAAAAGCCATCGTGAAATAGGAGGAATATAACTATGGGAACTATTAAAGACCGCTATGCCATTGTAGGTGTAGGAGAGAGCGAACGCTCAAGAAAATCGGGGACAACGCCTCTTCATTTAGCACTCGATGCTGCAAGAGCCGCGATAAAAGATGCAGGTTTGAAAGCAACGGACATCGACGGATTCATGAACTATAACGAAGGAGATTCTTGTACATCTCACCAACTAGCAACGTATCTTGGTGTACGACCGAAATACGTCAAGGATATCCAAGGTGGCGGAGCAAGCACAGAGATGCTGATTGCGGATGCCGTGGCGCTCATTGAAGCGGGGCAGCTCAATACCGTATTGATCTATCGTTCATTAAACGGAAGCTCAGGAACACGTGTAGGACGCGGCTATGACCCAGATATGCTTCAAGGTGCACTGGCTGGCGGAAGCTTCGTTATTCCATATGGTTCAGCGAGCCCGTCACAATGGTTCGGTATGTATGCGACGCGTCACATGCATGAAACGGGTATTACGAAAGAACATCTCGGACATGTGTGCTTGAGTTTCTATGAGCATGCACAACGTAATCCGAAAGCCTTCTTACATGGTAAGCCGTTAACGATGGAAACGTATCTCGCTACACCGGATATTAGTTCGCCATTTAATATCCACGATTCGTGCCTCGAGCTAGATGAAGGCAATGCGATCATCGTGACGTCTGCAGAAAAAGCGAAAGACTGCACGTCAAAACCTGTCTATATTATGGGGATGTCCGCACGCCAATGTCATCCGCACGTACACTACTGGAATGACATCGACCAAGTCGCTTCGGATTATGTAGCGAAAGAACTTTACGAAAACGCAGGTGTAACTCCAGACGATATCGACGTGGCGTCGATCTATGACTGTTTCAGCTGGGTCGTAATGCGCCAGCTCGAAGCATACGGATTCGCAAAACGCGGAGAAGTAGGAGATTTCGTTGCAGAAGGTAACTTGAAGATCGGAGGCAAGCTCCCAACTAACACAGCGGGTGGCATGTTATCCGAAGGCTACACGCACGGAATGAATAATGCGATTGAAATCGTTAGACAGCTGCGCCATGACTATGAAGGAACCGACCGCCAAGTAGAAGATTGCAAGATCGGTATTTGTACGGGCTGGGCTGGACCGGATATTGCAGGCGCTATGATCTTACGAAACTAGGAGGAGTAACTATGACACAAGCAACGACAGCATACCAAAAACCCATTCCATTAAAAGATATAGATAATGCCCCGTACTGGGATGCAGCAGACAACCATCAATTGGCACTGCAAAAATGTGAGGACTGTACTGCTTATTCACAACCACCAGGCCCTACGTGCGCGAAGTGTGGAAGTGAAAATGTCCGCTTTGAACAGTTGGGTGACGATATAACAGCGACAGTTTATTCATACGTCGTGTCCTACCGTCCATTCCTACCGGGCTTCCAAGATGAATTGCCGACAATTGTCGCACTCGGACAACTTGATCAAGTGCCGGAAGTGAAAATTATGTGCAATATCTTACATTGTGAGGAAAAAGACTTGGAAATTGGCATGCCAATCCGCATGACATGGATTGATATTACGGAAGACCGTGCATTGCCACAGTGGATTCCAAACACGAACTGATCGATAGACGACATAGAAAGGATGAGCGAGTATGGATTTCTCTTTCACGAAAAAAGAAGAAAAATTTAGAGCCGAACTACGAACGTGGCTCGAGACCAACCTTCCTGAAGGGTGGCTAGAAGGCAAGCGAGACTTACCGGAAGATCTCGATGAATACTCCCGCGTGTTACGCGCATGGCAAAATACATTGTACGAAGGTGGATGGGCAGCGATCGCGTGGCCGAAAGAATATGGTGGACGGGATGCCAGTTTGATGGAAGAGATCATCTATCATCAAGAGATGGTCCGCGTGAAAGCACCACCACTTATTAACTATATCGGGATCCACATGGTAGGTCCTACGTTGATCGACATCGGCACAGATGAACAAAAAGAAAGATATTTGAAGAACATCTTAACAGGGGAAGAAATATGGTGCCAAGGCTATTCAGAGCCAGGCGCAGGCTCGGATTTAACGGGACTTAAAACACGTGCCGTAAAAGACGGTGATCGTTGGCTCATTAACGGTCAGAAAGTTTGGACAAGTTTTGGTCATGTGGCGGATAAATGCTTCTTGCTGACGAGAACGAGTACACATCCAGAGAAGAAACACCGCGGTATTACCGTGTTCATGATGGATATGGACCAGCCAGGCGTTGAAACGCTTCCGATTGTTCAGATGGACGGACAGTCAGAATTTAACGAAGTGTATATGACAGATGCTGTAGCGACGGATGCGGATATCGTTGGACAAGTGGACTCAGGCTGGCATGTATTGATTGCCTTAATGCTCCATGAACGTACAGGGATCGGTGCAGAACTATTTACACTCGAAAAACAATTCAACGATACGGTGGAACTGGCACAGCAGTATAAAGTAAATGGCCGTCCATTAATTGAAAATCCAGCAGTTAGACAGAAATTAGCGAATTTCTATGCTCGCGTGCGTGGATCGCTACTCAATTACTATAAAAACCTAACAACGACGATCAAGAACGGTCAACCAGGTGCAGAAACGTCTATCGATAAATTGGTCGTTACAGAGCTACATCAAGCACTCTCTGCTTTCGCAGTAGAAATTCAAGGACACCAAGGTGTGTTATTGGATAAGGATGCTGTAGCGGATCCGAAGTGGCAGCATTTATTCCTCGCTTCATTCGGACAGACAATCGGTGGCGGTACGAGTGAAGTACAACGCAATACGATTGGCGAGCGGGTACTCGGATTACCAAAAGATATGGGACGTTAATAGATGTGGAGGGATGAACTATGGACTTTTCATTAACAGAAGAGCAAGAAATGTTTCGTGGACATATACGCAAAATGCTAGATAAATTCGGCGGCACACAAGTAGCTCGAGAAATGATCGACCAAAATCCGCAAAATTTGAAGAAAGTGTACAAGACGCTAGCTGAACTCGGATGCAGCGGCATCAACATTCCGGAAGAGTATGACGGCATGGACCTCGAGGCACTCGATCTCGTTCCAACGTTTGAAGAGATGGGACGTTCATTAGTACCCGGCTTATTCATGGAAACTTCCGCGTTGGCAGTACCGATTCTCAAGAAATATGCGACGGAAGAGCAAAAACAACAGTATTTGCCAGCGATCGCCTCAGGAGAAAAGTGGATTTCATTCGCAGCACTGGAACCATTCAACGACTTCTCCCCGGCAGGTATCCACTGTACATTGCAGCAGAAAGATGGACAGTACGTACTAAACGGCACGAAGACGCTTGTACCAGAAGCGGAACTTGCGGATGCATTCCTCGTGCTCGTACGCACAAACCAAGAAGATCAAGAAGACGGACTTTCGCTTCTTTTGATCGATAAGACGGATGCACTGAACATCGAGAAACAATCATCGTTTGACGAATCCAAACATGTAGCGAAAATGGAATTCGAAAATCTAGTCATCACTCAAGAGCAAATCATAGGCGAAGTAGATAAAGGTTGGACGCAGCTTCAGGAAGGTCTATTGTACTTTAACGCTGCACTTAGTTCCTACATTGTCGGCGCAATGGAACAAGTCGTCCATATGGCGACGGAATATGCGAAGATCCGGGAGCAGTTCGGTCAAGCAATTGGACGTTTCCAAGCGATCAAACACAGCATTGTAAATATGAAAGTGAATCTCGAAATTGCTCGTTCACTGAGCCATTATGCCAACTGGGTAGTGGATACGGAAGAATTTGACCGTGAAGCAGCAGTATATAGCGCCCGTACATATGCGACGGAGAAATTCATCGAAGTGTCGGCACATAATATCCAAATCCATGGCGGCATCGGATTCACAGAAGAAATCGATTGCCATTTATATGTTAAGCGCGCCCGCTATTATGATCAGTATTTAGGCTCCACCCCTTTCTATCAAGAAAAAGTAGTCGCTTCACTAGGCTGGTAATTTGAAGGAGGAAAACATATGACGAATGTATCCGAGAAATCCAAATTGACAACATACGGTAACATCATCAACGGCAAGACCGTACAAGCAAAGGACGGGGCAGTATCAAACAGTATTGACCCGTCTACAGGTGACGTGTGGGCGAAGATTCCGTCCAGTAAGAAAGAAGATGCGGAACTTGTCATTCAAGCGGCACGTGGAGCGTTTGAAGATTGGTCAAATCTACCGGCGCGTACACGCGGAGATTATATGCGCAAGATCGGAGACATGATTTCTGATAATGCTACAGAGCTACTGGAACTCGAGACGCGCAACAACGGCTGGGTACTCGATGAATACGGCTATCTCGCGGAAGTGTTGAAGCAAGTTTGGTACGACGCAGCAGGGGCAGCGACATTAGTAGGTGCACAAGGGCGTACTGTACAGATGGGTACCGGAGACTTCGGCTTCACGAAACGTAAGCCATACGGAGTAGTCGTTGGAATCTTACCTTGGAACGCACCGTTGTTTACGTTCACGATCAAAGCAGCCTATGCACTCGCAGCAGGAAATACCGTCGTCATCAAGCCAGCTGAAAGTGGAGCGGTTGGATCTTTACGGTACGGTGAATTAATTTCACAAATTCTACCTCCTGGCGTACTCAATGTCATTTCCGGAGCAGGTCGCGAAATTGGAGATTATCTTGTCAGTCACAAGGAAGTGAATAAAGTGAGTTTGACTGGCTCTAAGGCAACGGCTGAACGAATTACGAAGGCTACTGCTCATTCGCCGAAGTCAATGATTTTTGAGCTCGGCGGTAAGTCACCGAATATCGTCTTTGAAGACGCCGATATCGACCAAGCGGTACACGGGTTGATCAACGGCATCTTCACACCGAACTCCGGTCAGATTTGTGTAGGTGGATCACGCATGTTAATTCAGCGTTCCATTTACGATGAAGTGACCGGACGCTTGAAAGAGTTAATGACGGACAAGGAATTCGTTAAACACGGTAATACGCTCGATACGACGAACACAATGGGTCCAATCGCCAATGAAGCGCAATTCAAGTCGGTTTGTAGCTATATCGACGAAGCGTCAAAAGACGACTATGAGATTGTCTTTGGTGGACAGTATGGCGGGGAAGCGGTTCTACCAGGTCAACCGGAATTTGCGGACGGCTACTGGGTGCAACCGACGCTCGTGAAGGTAGCGGATAATAGCACAAGACTAGCTCGTGAAGAAATTTTCGGTCCTGTGGCGGTCGCAATTCCGTTCGATACGGAAGAAGAAGCGATTCAAATTGCGAATGATACGAACTTCGGCTTAGCGGCTGGGGTGTGGACACAGAACTTAGGTCTGGCTCACCGGATGATAGATAAGCTCCAAGCGGGCAATGTATGGGTCAATACGTACGCTAGAGTGGGAGCGGATCTGCCGTTTAGTGGTGTGAAGGAAAGTGGTTACGGTACAGACTCGATTCTCGATTATACACAGGAGAAAGCATGTGTCATTAATATAGGCTAATCCACTAGTAACGATGAGATCTGTGGCGGGAGAGCTTCGGTTTTGCTGCAAGCATGCCTCCTTCCGCAGATTTTTTTAGATCTCAGCTAGATTTGACATAATAAATAAAGCTTACAAACTAGTACAACATCGATAAAGGGAGGCCACTATATGAGTGAAGCGGCATTGAAGGATAAATCGATTAATAGAGGTTTTTTGTTCATCAGTTTCGGAGCGTTCTTTATTATGTTAAGTTTAGCGACCCATCTTCCGGCGTATCCACATATGATAGCGGAATTTAATCTGACGCCTGGCTACGCAGTGTGGATGCAACTTGGCTTGGCTATCGGATTGACAGGTTTCCAGCCATTGCTCGGATGGATCGGTGATTCGTTCGGATTAAAGATCGTAATCTTGATCGGCGGGATCTTTATGGTCATCGGTTCATTGCTTGTAGCGTTCTCGTTTTCATTTTGGGTACTTGTTCTTGGGTTGTTCTTTAAGGGCATCTCGGGAGCGGCGATTGCACCATCGGGAATTGCTTATGCCGGAAAATTCATGGTCGGTACACAGCGGGCTAAAGCAATTGGAACATTTGCGGCATTCATTACGATCGGATCAGTGTTCGGACCGATCATCAGCGGCATGATCGTCGATACAGCCAACTGGCAAGCGAGCTTTATGTTCACTGCGGTTCTTGGCGGAGTAGGAATTGCGCTCTTTGCTTTTGTCCCACATGTCAAAGTACCAGCAAGAAAGAAGCTGGATGTTCTTGGATTGGCTTTCGTTATTATTTTGTTGTTAGGTCTACTGACGATTCCGACATTTATCAACAGCTTCGGTATCGAATCGGGTATGTGGATTCCCTCATTGCTAGTGTTCATTTCGGCATTGATTATCTTGATCTTTGTAGAGAAGAAACAAAAAGCACCATTGCTTGATTTGAAGTATGCCGTGAACCGTAATTTCTGGGTTCCGACGACGATTGCAGTATTCATTTTCCTAGGGTACACAGGCATCATGTACTTACTGACATTCTTTGTTCAGAACGTACAAGGTAAAGCGGCTACAACAGTCGGGTTTTTACAGATGGCGGTATTCCTCGGTACATCAGTCGCAGCGTACTTCAGTGGAAGAATTTTGAAGAAACTTTCAGCGCGAACGATTATAGGCTCAGGAATTCTCGTATTTGCTTCCGGGATTATCATGTTGAATTTCGTTACGCTTACGACATCGTTCATCTATTTGTTCATCTCGATGAGTCTGATCGGGCTTGGCGTCGGTTTCCAAACACCTGCAGTGAAGGGCTTGATCGTTTCGGAAGCCTCAATAGAACGGATGAACGTCGTGACATTTACGAATACAGTAATTGAAAGTCTGGCACAGAGAATGGGGGCATCGTTTGCTTTAGTCGCTTTCTCGATCTTCAGTGCAAGTGGTAACAATGTCGGAGCGGTAGTCAGTACTTCCTGGGTCATCATGGGCTTCGTCGTCATCGCCTTGTTGTTCTTACCGTTGATTCCGCGAACTATTCCTGGAATTCATACGAATGAAGATGACTTACTCGGGACGAAAATCATACCAAAACCTTTAAAAATTGAAGAAATTAAATAAATTTGCTGTTGCGTACAGAGAGGAGTCTTTACTATGAATATTTATGTCTTATTGAAAAAAACATTCGACACGGAAGAAGCCATTTCCGTGTCAGGTGGCAAAATTGATGATAGCGGTGCAGAATTCATTATTAACCCCTACGATGAATACGCCGTGGAAGAAGCCATCCAGCAGCGTGATGCGCACGGTGGTACGGTAACTGTCGTCACGATCGGTGATCAGGATTCGGAGAAGCAACTACGCACGGCGCTCGCTATGGGAGCCGATCACGCAGTACTCATCAATACAGATGACGACCTTGACGAAGGCGACCAGTTCACGACAGCGAAAATTCTTGAGAAATTCTTTGAAGATAAAGAAGTGGATTTGATCCTCGCAGGCAACGTAGCAATTGACGAGGCAAGCGGCCAAGTCGGTCCGCGTCTTGCTGAACGTTTGGACATGCCGTTCATTACAACAATTGTCAAACTGGACATTGTCGACGGTACAGCGACAATCGAAAAAGACGTGGAAGGCGATCTAGAAAGAATCGAGGTATCACTGCCTGTGCTCGTTACATGCCAGCAAGGATTGAATGAGCCGAGGTATACCTCACTGCCTGGCATTATGAAAGCGAAGAAGAAGCCTCTTGAGCAATTAGAGTTAGATGATCTAGATTTGGATGAAAACGACGTGGCGGCTAAGACAGCAACTATCGCGGTGTTCCTTCCTCCTACAAAACAAGCTGGACGTATTCTAGCTGGCGAAACAGAAGTCCAAGTGAAAGAATTGGTCGATTTATTGAGGAATGAAGCCAAAGTAATGTAACTACGCCTATAGATGGAAAGGAGTTTTATCATGAGTAAAAAAATATTAGTAATCGGTGAATTGCAACAAGGAGATCTACGAAAAGTGAGTTATGAGACGATCGCAGCAGCGAAACAACTGGATGTCGATGCGGAAATTATTGCATTGGTTATGGGTGACGGTGATTTACAAAAACCGGCTCACGACATGATTCAGTATGGTGCCGATCGTGCGATTACGGTAACTCACGCAAACTTAAGTAATTACACTTCTGAAGGCTACGGTCAAGTCATTATGGAGGTTATGCGAGAAGAAAATCCAGCCGGTATCATCATGGGTCATACATCCATCGGTAAAGATGTGACACCTAAAATCGCCAGTCGCTTAGAGCTCGGTTTGATATCAGATGCCGTGGCGATTGAAAAAGAGGACGATCAAGTAGTCTTCACTAGACCGATTTACTCGGGTAAGGCGTTCGAGAAGAAAGTGATGAAAGACGACGGACTACTGTTCGCCACCATCCGCCCGAATAATATTTCAGCATTACAGCACGATGCAAGCCGTACAGGCGATATCACTGCAAAAAAAGTGGACGTTAAAGATTTGCGGACGATTGTCAAAGAAGTGATCCGTAAGAAAACTGAAGGCGTCGACCTATCCGAAGCGAAGATCGTTATCGCAGGCGGACGTGGCGTTAAGAGTGCGGAAGGCTTCAAGGCATTGTATGAGCTGGCAGAACTGCTTGGAGGCGCTGTAGGGGCTTCTCGAGGCGCGTGTGACGCAGATTACTGTGAGTACTCCTTGCAAATCGGTCAAACAGGTAAAGTCGTGACACCAGACCTTTATATTGCAGTAGGGATCTCCGGTGCCATTCAGCACATGGCTGGCATGTCTAACTCTAAAGTGATTGTCGCCATCAACAGTGATGCAGAAGCAAATATTTTCAACATGGCAGATTACGGAATCGTCGGAGATCTATTTGAAGTCCTTCCGTTACTTATTAAAGAAATGAAACTAGAAGGCGCGCTCATATCCTAAATTGTAAAAGGCTGTACAGTTCGCGAGTTGAACTGTACGGTCTTTTTTTGCCTGTGTCGCTTACGTAAGCCGCTTTTTTACCACAAAGGCATATAGATAATTCTGTCAACTCATGATATACTACTTGAAACTTACGGTTTATCGGGGGGACAATTTTTGATCAATTACGATTTACTGTTGAATGACACGAACTACGAACTAATCCACCATCAATCAATCGCAAATAAAATCGATCGATTCCAAGTAATCATCATTCATGATCGCCAACCCAACTTTTTTGATTATAATTATTTACTGAACTTTCCATCTGAAAACGTACGGAAAAAAGTGGATGCCAATCGCATTTTCCCGAGAGTGAAAAATGAAACTTTTGTCGTCCGTCAGCAACACTACGAAGAAAACGTGGACTTGTTTTTTAAAATGCGTGTAGATGCGAGACGTGAACTGCTAGCAAAAGCTACAGAATTCATGATTGCTAAATTTTTTAGCACCTATGAAAGTCATCTTGCACCATTGCTTGCCAATAAGCCGACACTCAAATGGGAAATCATCAATAAATTATACGATAAATACGATAAAATGTTGCGTGCACACGTCGGGCTCAATGATGAGAATTCCTGGAATGTATTCAGTATATGGTACAGAACCTATTTGAAGAATCATACCGTCAACGAGTTAATCGTAAAATATGGTTATGATACGTTGAACGCTCTTGATAAAGAAGAGTTGAATGATTTATTTCTCAAAAAAATGAGCACTAGTTTTGCTTCTAATGACAGTTTCCTGAATACATTTACGACTGACGTCAACGCGTATATTGAAAAAATGGTTTCCGAAATACTGGCAGCGTTTGAATCGGAAAAAAACTCCATGGAGCAGATCAATGAATTACTTGGAGTCAGCGCGCAATTTACCTTACATCAGCCAATTGAAGCCACAGTAAAAACAAATAATCTTGTCGTTATGAGTAATGCTGTCTATCAATTCATTACAGAAGCGATGTCAAATCAAAAATTCGATTGCGAACCGAATCAATGGCCACAAGCAACTATTCATGGGCCTAGATTAGAAGGTTCGTTGCAATTGCTTCCGAACGAAAATGATCGGACAACAAGCCAGATGAGTTTACTGCATGACTATGCCCATGCTTTATCCGAAGTCGATGTGGATGTACTGGATTCGCTATGTCATTTGTATTTGGCACAATCCCCGCAGGCCGACGCCCGAGTAGAACTTCGATTTGATGATCTATTGACAATCCGTGGACTGAAAACGAAACTCGGAGGGACCGGACGGCGAGGTGGCTACGAAAAAGAACAACGCACCCAAGTAGTGAAAGCGCTTTCCGTCATTCAATTACTATGGGTAGAACTCGATAGCGTAGTAGTCTACGAACAAGGTAAACCCGTTAACAAGAAGATGCAAGGGCGCGCGTTCCTTTTTACAAATGAAGACGGTAGTCCATGCCGATTTACCGAAAACTCACCGCCTGAACGTTTATATATCATACTTGGAGAAGTGTTTGACCATTTCTTACAAGGCTCTGCAAGACAAGTGAAATTATTGCCGAATCAAGCGATCGAACTGAATCCGTATCAGCGTAAATGGGAGAAAAAACTCATTCGTTATATTAGCTGGCGCTGGCGTACACAAGCACGCAAAGCAAGTTATTTGCAGCCGCATAAAATCAGCACACTGCTCGAAAAAATAGGTATACAAGCGGATTCACAGGCTCCGTCACGCATTCGCGACCGTCTGGAGAAAGCGCTAGATCTACTCGAAGAAGAGGGCGTCATTACATTTTGGCAGTACAATCAATGGAACGAAGACAGTATGTCGAAAAAAGGATGGCTACGCGTCTGGTTAGATGCTACGATCATCATCGCGCCACCTGACGAGATTGTAAGCTATTACGAGCCGATCGAGAGAAAGAAATCAGTCAAGGCGACAACCAATTTCTCCTTAGTGCAGCCTAAAGAAAAAGTCTGTAAGAATATTGGCAGTGACTTTAAAGAATGCCGCATCAATCGTGGCTTAACACTAAAACAAGTATCTGATCAATTGAATATTTCAACATCCTATATAAGCAATATTGAACGAGGCGGAGCATTGCCGTCCCAAGCTGTCTATCAAAAGATGAAGGATTGGTTAAATCAAACCCGCATGATGTAATAAGCAAAAACTTAAAATAACATCTAAATAAAAATATATTTTTTTAAAAAAGCGAACATACAGACGCTATACTAGGGTATACTAAGCAAAGCTCATATTTTGTCGAGCTTTGCTTTTTTATCGATGAAAGCAATAACTAAAGAATACTATTTTCTTAAGAAACCTGGTTCCAAATAATCCTTGTTTATTCATTATTACTCGCGCCGGATAAATGGAGTCGCAATAAATATCTCACGTACAGCAATCAAGGGGGGAGAGCGAAAAGGGCAACATCCAGCTCATACTAGAAGCGATTTAAAATGAGAGGATCTGGAGTGATATATTTACATTCGTGATTTTAATTGGTCTATGTAAAGGTGAAATAACATGTGAAAGGTTTGCTGCGTGACACTGACAACGTGTGTGTAAGACAGATTTCCTTAATTTAAGGATTAAAGATTCATAAATAGAGCAACAAAATAAAATGCGAACATACAAGCGTTAAAAGTGATAGACTAAGAACGGTCTATATGTATCGGAAAGTCTATATGCTATATGTAATCTTATTGAACATGGTTCTGAATAATCCTTCTTTATATAATTTTCCTCGCATCATGCTATCCATTAAACATTGACTATCCCACGTAAAGTAATCAAGGAGAGGACCTCCAAGTACATAAATAAACAGATGATAAGAAGTTCGAACAATTGCAAGGGAAAGGGCGGTCAACTAGTTGACGAGAGGACAATCGCCACGTTAGTACGGGTTAAAAGACTTTAAAAGCAATACGTCGACTAACGAATTCAACACGGAGTTAAAGAGAGCCTATAAATGACTGGTTAAATTAAGTTAAGCTAATGAGATGGATCATCAAAGATAAAAAATAAAACGCAGCGCACTAACAAAGCATTAAATAGGTTTTTTAAAGAAAGTAGTAAACAAACCTATAAATAACACTTAAGCATTATAAAGCTTGAAGTAAACGTGTTAAGTAATTTATAATAAGCCTAGCGCATAAAATCATTGAAAAAAGCGCTAATATCTCACTATCGCAAGTATACTTAGTAGTGATATATTACTTCCTATAATTTATATTATGTTCGGGGCGTTCTACGATCTATACATATTCTACTCTCCATGTATCCTTCTCGCGCTAGCTTTCTAAGCGATTCTTATGATCTTTCGTTTTGATGTGCTTCATGTCGATATGTCCTACACTGTATTCAATGACGTCGTTAATGAATAGCTTATGATCTTTTGCCAGCTGTTTAACGGATTCCAATAATTCTTTATCATACGTCGTTTTATATTGAATTCGATCTGTTGGACGTAAATTCTTATCGTACTCAATAACTCCCGCGGCTAATACGTTCCATAATCCATTTTCTAATAAATAATTGCTGTATGTGTCATGTTCTTCAGATATTTCTTCTAATTGCTCTAAAATCTCCTGACTGATATTCGTGCGGAATTTAATTCGCGTTTCATCTGTCGTTTGAATCATTTTTCCATTCACTAATTTCCACATCGCCAATTCCTCCTTAGTAATTAAAAACTCGCAAATAGTATATTCACGAGTTAATTTTTCGTAATCGATTCGTTTGTTGTAATGCTTGGATATCCGCAGAACCTGTTGCAAACATTGCCATACGCAATTCTAGTTCACGGACTTCCATTGTTTGGAAAACGCTTTCAGACGATATAGTTGCTTCTTCTAAAATCGCTCGACCAAAGCCGACAAAATCTGCACCTAGCGCGATACATTTTGCAGCGTCTACACCAGTATGAAGTCCACCGCTTGCTACCAATAATTTTTTGTCCATATGAGGCTTAACTAGCCGTAGTGAATCTGCTGTTCGAATTCCCCATTCGCTAAATGCTGCCGCTGCTTGCTGTTTGATCGGTGTCGTGCGGAATTTCTCTACTTGACTCCAAGACGTCCCTCCTGCACCGGCTACATCAATGAATGCCACGCCGATATCTAAGAGTTTCTTAGCCGTTTGATCATCAATTCCCCATCCAACTTCTTTAATGCCAACAGGAACTGTTAATTCATTGCATAATTTCTCGATTTTACATAATAAATTACTGAAATTCGTATTCCCTTCAGGCTGAATGACTTCCTGTAATACATTGATGTGCAAAACTAACGCATCTGCGTCGGTATACTCGATGATTTGACGGCATTCATCAGAAGAAAATCCATAATTCAACTGCACTGCGCCTAAATTCGCGATAATGGGGGCCGTTGGGGCGTATTTTCGTAATGCAAATGAAGGTCGAAATGCTTTACTCTCTATTAAAGCGCGTGTCGAACCTAATGCCAATGCCCAGCCTCTTTGTTCCGCTGCAAGTGCTAGATTCCGGTTAATCGTTTCCGCAAAATCCGCTCCACCGGTCATCGAACTTACTAAAAAAGGTGTTTTGCATGATTTGTTTAGAAAGTTTTGCTCCAAATTGATTTCGTCAAATGATAATTCTGGTAAGGCATTATGTAGAAAATCATACTGCTCCAAACCTGTTGTTATCGCATTTCCCGTCACATGTTCATCCAGCACAATTTGAATATGCTGTGCTTTCCGGTCATTTAGTTGCTTGCCCATGATTTTAGCTCCTATCTACTCGTAAACCCGTTACTGTATTGTCGGTTACTATGAATTATAGCTGTTCTATTTCGATTACACAAAAAATAAAAAAGCTCTGATATGAAATCGGAGCCTAGTACGTTTTAATACGTTGAAACTACATATCTTTTCCACTTTTCATCCGTTATTTGTCCTTGATCGAGGAAAATAATACGATTACCGAGGCGTTCTGCTTCATCGAGATTATGAGTCACAATAATGAATGGAATTTTCCACATGTCATGTAATCGTAAAAGTTCGTCTTGACACTGTTTCCGCGTTTCTGTATCAAGGGCTGATAACGGTTCATCCAACAATAACACGGAAGGTTGTGTGGCAAGTGCCCTAGCGAGTGCTACACGTTGTTTTTCTCCGCCTGAAATCTGATGGGGATACTTCTGCAGTAAGTGCTCAATCCCTAGAACTTGAAGCAATTGGTGAATCATTTCATTACTTTCTTTTCGCTCATTCTTTTTCACGCCAAACCAAATATTCTTCTCCACCGTCATATGCGGAAATAATGCATAGTCTTGGAATAAGTAACCGATTTGACGATCACGAGCAGGCAGCGGTTTTTCGCCGGTTTCAAAGAATGTATGTTCATTCGATAGAATCTGGCCGTGATCTGGGTGTACGAGTCCTGCAATACAGTTTAAAATCGTCGTTTTACCGGAGCCCGATGGACCGACTAGCACCATGATTTCATTGCACATTTCAAAATGAATGTTCATCTCAAAGTGCGCGAGTTGTGTATTGATATCCACATGCAGCATGTCAAATCCCCCTTATACTCAAGATTTCGTAAAACGCCTAATATTGCGCTTGCTCCACCAGTTCACCCATAAAATTAAACTAAATCCGAATGTAATGATCATAACAACCCAAAATGTCGCTTTTTCCATCTGTCCCGACTCCACCGCGAAATAAATCGCCATCGGAATCGTATCCGTTTTACCTGGTATGTATCCTGCAAGCATTAAAGTCGCACCGAATTCGCCAAGACCTCTTGCGAATGAAAGCACCAATCCTGCGAGTAATCCTGGCCAAGCGAGTGGGAATACGACTGACCAGAACACACGCGATTCCGAAGCGCCCATTGTACGCGCCGCATTCGATAATCGTTCATCGAGACTTTCAAATGCGGCCGCTGCGCTTTGATACATTAAAGGAAAGGATACGACAATCGAAGCAATCACAGCACCGATCCACGTAAAGACAATTTGGAAATCGAACCATTCAAGCAACCAACTGCCGATCCAGCCTTTTTTGCCAAATAAAATGAGTAAACCGAAGCCGACAACGGTGGGTGGTAGTACGAGAGGCAATAAAAACAATGCTTCCAATATGCTTTTCCCGAAAAAATCACGCTTCGCAAGCAAATATGCAATGAAGACCCCTGCTACAAAAACAAAGAAAGTGGAGATAGCAGCTACTTTCAAAGATAATAATAAAGGTGAATAATCCATTTCCAGCAAGCTGTCTCCCCCTCCTTTACTTAAATCCGAACTTCTGTAGCGTTTTTTCCCCTTTGTCGCCAGTCAAATAATCAAGAAATTGCTGTGCGGCTTCTTGATTATTAGATTCAGCGACGACAGCTGCCGGATACACTATCGGCTCATGCCAATCAGCTGTAGCTTCTGCCAATACTTTTACATTATCCGAAATGAATGCATCACTGGAATACACTACACCGTAATCTACGTTACCCATTTCCACATGTGTCAGTACTTGACGCACGTCTGAGCCAAGAACTAATTTGTCTTGCAAAGGGTCCCAGAGATCTAAGCGTTCAAATGTCTCTTTCGTATAGCGACCAACCGGCACTGATTCCGGCTCACCAACTGCTATATGATCGATTGCTGCGGGATCTATGTCTTCAAAAGAAGAAATTGTACTATCGGAATCTTTATGCGTAATAAATACGAGTGCATTTTCTGCGAAGTCAATTCTTGATTCATTAACGATTAAACTCTTATCTTCCATATTATTCATATCTTGTGAACTAGCAGACAAGAATACGTCAGACGGTGCACCATTTTCAATAGTCGTTGCCAATTTCCCAGAGCTTCCGAAGTTGTATGTCACGGTTATACCTTCATGCGCTTCTTCAAAAGGACCTTTTAACTCTTCCAATGCATCGGTTAAACTGGCTGCAGCAGAAACGATTAGTTCGGTCTCAGGTTTCTCCTGCTCAATTGCCCTTGTCTTCTCGGTTTCATTTGTATTTGAACATCCTACCAGAAAAATCGCTAGTGAAATGAACAAAGTAGAAAGTGGAAAACGTTTCATTTTGTAGTATCCCTACTTCCGTATTACTTATAACTAGATATGCCTAGACATAACTAGTTATATCTAGAATCATCATATTATGCTTTATAAAGCTTGTCAATTTTGCAATTATTGATAAGTTGTTAGAAGATAGATGTACTATTCTTGGAGGGTTGAGACATGACAAATCTAGAAAATGATATTTCTTATACGACCGATGAAATCGCCCAATTATTGAAAGTGTCGAAATTAACGGTGTATGACATCATTAAAAAAGGAGAAATCCGTGCCTATCGTGTGGGACGTCAAATGCGTGTTGATGCCGTAGATTTAACAGCGTATAAAGAACGACTAAAAAGCGGTGGCGAATCAGCGCACAAGCATCCGAATTCCGTAATTCCACACGTCAATGCATCGGAATCCGTGACAGACAACCCAATCATCATTAGTGGACAGGATTTGAGCCTGGATATCATAGCCAGTCATATAGAAGAATCGGGACTCTTTCGTCCGTTGCGATCATTTTCTGGTAGCTTGAATAGCTTGATCAAGATGTATCAAGGACAAGCTGACATCGTCAGTACCCATTTATTTGATGGAGAAACCGGTGAATACAATCTTCCGTATATTAAGCGGCTACTTACCGGACGCTCTTATATGGTCATTCACTTGCTTGGCAGGAAAGCCGGGCTGTATGTTCAAAAGAATAATCCGAAGCAACTACAAAACTGGACCGACCTCGGACAGCCAAGTATCCGCCTTGTGAACCGCGAGAAAGGCTCAGGAGCTCGTGTTTTACTGGATGAGCAACTACATCTCGCAGGCATTACAAGCCCTTCTATCATTGGCTATGACGACGAGGAACTAAATCATATGGCCGTCGCGTCACGCATCGCTTCAGGTCACGCAGATGTAGGTGTCGGAATTGAAAAAACCGCCCGACTGATCGACGTAGACTTCATTCCCTTGATTCAGGAACAATATGATTTAGTGTTGATCAAAACGGCTGAAAATGAAAGGTTACGCGAACTTATTATCGAGACTCTGAATTCTACTTCGTTCAAAGAGCAACTGGCTGCTATGGGTGGTTATGACCTAACGAGAACAGGAACTATTTTGCATGAGACGGTATAAGGGAAGACACGGTTGATCGTTTTTATGCAACTAGTGAAAGACAGCACGGGTTTCGCTCATTCATTCGTATAAGCGCTCATAGTTCATGCGTATCCGCCCTATGTTCATCGTCAACCGCTCTATCACGATCCGTAATCGCTCATACTTTTAACTTAACTGCTCTATCAAGACCAATATCCGCTCATTAGCCTTCGAGTCTCTATAATTTTGAACTTAAAAATCTCAAGCATCACCACGTCTAGCATTCATTTCAATGAAATCCCGAACTTTCATACTCCCACAACAACTTCATAAAAAAAGTAACCCACCTTAAACTACAGGCGGGTTACTCTCTATCATTGTCATAATACTCTTCAATTGAATCCGTTTCATAATACATCTCTTCTTGCGTCTCAAAGCGATTATATCGCAACGTGAACAAATAAAATACATGAGTCGCGACCACTTTCAGCAACGCGTACGCCGGAATCCCGAGAATCACTCCAGCGACGCCAAATAGTGAGCCGGCTGTCAATAAGACGAAGATAATCGTAATCGGGTGAATATGCAGCGACTTCCCCATGATCTGTGGTGAAATAAATTTCCCTTCGATCACTTGCACAATCGTCCATACAATCGCTAGCTTTACGAGCATGAATGGTGATGTGACCATCGCAATAATTGCAGCTGGCGTGATCGCAATCACCGGACCGAGATACGGCACGATACTCGTGAACATCGCAAGTACCCCGAGCAGTAACGCATACTTCATTTTAATAATTAGGAAGCCAATTGATACCATAATTCCAATCGCAATCGCAACTAAAATCTGCCCTTGAATATACGCACTTATTTGCCTATCCGCATCGCGGAAGATAATAGATGCTCCGTCACGCATACGTGGTGGCAACATACGTAAAATCATTTGTGGTAACTTCTCGCCGTCTTTCAGTAAATAAAACAGAATGAGCGGGACAGTCACAATGCTCAATATAATTCCCGTAAGCGCAGAAACGAATGATGTAACGCCTGATGCAATACCGCCGATTGTCTCAGTGAAGAACTTGCCAATACTTTCAAAACCGGAATCGAGAAACGTATTGACATTAAAGTTGAATCCTTCATAGACTGGGGCAAATATAGAATTTCGGAAAAAGTTATCCGTATCCAAAATCAACTGTTTGAAATACGAAGGAAATTCATCGAATAAATTGATCGTCTGCAAACGCAGGAACGGTAATACTAAGAAAATCACTAATGTTAGTAAACCAGCAGTTGCCAATAAGATGATCAAAATCCCATAGACGCGTGGTATACGTAAACGTTCTTCCAAAAAACGAAGAATTGGACGCATTAAGTAATATAAAATGGTCGCGAGTACTACCGGTAAAACGACCGTGGAGAAAAATACGTGAATCGGATAGAAAATAAATGAAACTTGAGTGAAGACCAAGATGATCAATCCAATGAACAATAAACAAAGCAGTACAAACAATGTAGATTGACCACCGAGAAATCCGACAATTGGTGACGTCGAAGGAATAGACCAGAAATCTCGTAAAGAAGACTTTTTTGGTGGCTGCCTCAACGTTTCACTCCCCCTTTATTCGATCCATTACGGTGCTGCTAAAAATGAACGGATCGCTTCTCTGTTTTTATCTAAATCAATATCAATTACAGATCCTGCATGGCTATACGAAGTAAAGGAATAACTGTCCTCAACTGGAATACGCAAAGTCTGCAGATCTAGTTTACGTTTTGCGATAACTGTCAGTACTTTAGTGAGCTCGTCCTTCGTCGTGAGATCTGTTTCAATGAAGTTATCGAGTGCACCGGCTACTTTTGGAGCTTGTAAAACAGTTGATACGCTAAACAACTCGTCCTTCACTGCTTCAATCACTTCCTGCTGACGATTGACTCGTCCAAAGTCGCCTTCATCATCTGCGCGGAATCGTGCATAGCCGAGTAGTTCTTTACCATTCAACTTTTGTACGCCTGGTTTTAGCGTGACACCAATTTTCTCAGACATTTCATTCTTCACATTCATTTCTAGACCTTTTGGAAACGTAATATCCATAATCGATTCGAAATTATCGAAATCGACGACTGCATAGTGATGAATCGGAATATTGAACATCCCCGAAATCGTTTCTTTCGCAGTTTGGACTCCGCCTAAGTAGTATGCGGTATTCAGTTTGTACGATTGGTACCCTGGAATTTGTGCATAAATATCTCGCATGAATGAAATCAAATGCGCGGTTCCAGCGGTTTGATCCCAAGACAGCACCATCATGGTGTCGGTACGATATTTTCCAGAGCCGTCATTATCGATGCCGAGCAGTAGATAATTTTCTGTCGTCGGATCTTGTGGACTCAGCAAATCACCTTGAAATTCTCCTGGATCAATCTTACTACCTGCTGTCAAAGCCTTACCTTGTTTATATTGAAAGTAACTATAAGCTGATATCGTTACCGTGAAAAGCAATAGTACTGTCATAAAAACTCTGCCAACGCGTAATTTACGCTTCTTTTTTCTACGATGCGGCTGTTGTTCGTCGAAGTGTTCGTCCATGTGGCATTCATTCCTCCATTATCCGTGTGTATCCTGTTAATCAGGACGTTTCTGTTCACAAGGGGTTGCGTCCAGTCACGAGCTTTGCTTGGCGGATCGACCTATTTGCAACGCTAGCACTAGCATAGCCACAAATAAAACAAGAAATACGAACAATGTCACGTAATGATTTTCAGTGTAGTCATATAAGGAAGCGATAAGTAACGGCAAGATCCCACCGATGATAAATCCGCCTGTCTGCATCATTGCAGTCCAGGAATTCGTTTCTTCGGCAGTATCTGTCGCGTCCATCGGCATCAGTAAGCAGATTGGGAATAATCCACCGAGCGGAATTCCCATGACGAGAACACCCACAGCAAACCACAGCGGATCGGCTGTCCACATTAACCCGATCGAGACAATACCGAGTGCAAGAATACCGACAAGTGCCGGCGTTCTACTAGTAAACTTCTGTAAAACAATAGGAAAGCCGATATTCATAAAAATCTGTACAATCGTCATCCCACTTAGCAATGTCCCCGCTTGTAGAAGTGTCATGCCATTCGATACCGCGATGGGAACGAGGTAAGTTAAAACGGAAAAGAAAAGCGCGGTCTGTAAACCAAAGAAGATCAGAAAGCTCCATGCCTGTTTACTGCGCCAAGGATTCTTCCCCTTTTGCATAGTTTGCTCTGTCACTTGCTTCACTTGGATCGGATGCGCGGCGGTGATAGCCCACGCCAGGATGCCAAGAACCGCAATGCCTGCCCAAACCGCAAGTGCGAATGAGTAGGAATGGGCTTTTTCATAAAAGACACCTGTCAATCCTGTACTCAGCGTCGCTCCCATACCCATGCCGAATGAATAAATTCCTACGACAACAGCAACATGCATCGGGAAGTATTGTTTGATCAGTGCAGATAATAACGGTCCAATGACAGCAATCGCCACACCTGCAAGAAAAGCTGTCAATAATAAGATACTGAACGAAGTAACAGCAAAACGCGCGCCCGTTGCTACAGCAAGTAACACCAACATCAAGTACATCGTTTTATTCAAGCCGATTGCTTTATTCAGTATCGGTGCCAGCATCGCGAAGATACCCATGCAGATCACCGGAATAACGGTCAGGAGACTAACTTGCGTGTTCGACAACAACAGATCATCACGTATGATGTCTAGCATCGGCCCGATGGAAGTAATCGCCGGGCGTAAGTTGAGCGCGACTATGAAAATCGCAAATAATAGTAGACCTTGAGTTGTTTTAGAGCGCAATACAATGACTCCTTTTAGATATAATACATATATAACATCTATCTTCATTATATCGTAAATCAAAATTGTAAACAGTACTAGTTCAAACATTCCATTTCACGTAATTTTAATGTATACTAGGAACATTGTGAAATTAGGAGGATATTATTTATGTTAGCAGTTAGTAATTTAAGTCTTCGCTTCGGCGATCGCAAGCTTTTCGAAGACGTCAATATACAGTTCAATCCAGGCAATTGCTATGGATTAATTGGAGCGAACGGCGCTGGTAAATCAACATTTGTTAAAATTGTGTCAGGTGAACTTGAACCCCAAACAGGTAATGTTATTCTTGGAAAAGACGAGCGTATGGCTGTCTTGAAGCAGAACCACTTTGAATACGAAGAATTTGAAGTAATGGATCTTGTCATCATGGGCCATAAAGAGCTGTATGAAGTAATGAAAGAAAAAGACGCTATTTATATGAAGGAAGATTTCTCTGATGAAGACGGCATGCGTGCAGCTGAACTCGAAGGCGAATTCGCAGATATGAATGGATGGGAAGCAGAATCTGAAGCTTCTGTTCTCCTTCAAGGTCTAGGCGTTCCTGAAAGTATGCACCATTCCAAAATGGCGGAACTTGATGGTTCGAATAAGGTAAAAGTATTGCTTGCACAAGCGTTGTTCGGCAAGCCGGACGTACTATTACTGGATGAGCCGACAAACAACTTGGACACAAAAGCCATTCGTTGGTTGGAAGAATTCTTGATCAACTTCCAAAACACAGTCATCGTAGTTTCCCATGACCGTTACTTCTTGAACAAAGTATGTACGCACATCGCAGATCTAGATTTCAGTAAAATTCAGATCTACGCTGGTAACTACGACTTCTGGTATGAGTCTAGCCAATTGGCATTGAAACTATCTCAAGAGTCAAACAAGAAAAAAGAAGAAAAAGTTCAGGAATTACAAGCGTTTATCGCACGTTTTAGTGCCAACGCTTCAAAATCTAAACAAGCTACTTCCCGTAAAAAGACGTTGGAAAAAATTGAGTTGGATGACATCAAGCCATCTTCTCGTCGTTATCCATTCGTCAACTTTACAATGGGCCGTGAAATCGGTAATGATGTAGTATCTGTTAAAGACGTTACCAAAACAGTAGATGGCAAAACGATGATCAAAGATGCGTCATTCTCACTTGATAAAGAGGATAAAATTGTCTTGATCGGTAACCCGCTTGCGAAATCAGCGTTACTTGATATGTTGGATGGAATAATCGAGCCAGATTCAGGTACGATCAAATGGGGCGTAACAACAACAAAAGCTTACTTCCCTATGGATAACTCCGAATACTTCGAAGGAGACGAAGAGTCGCTAGTTGAGTGGTTACGTCAATATTCTCCTGAAGATGAAACGGAAACATTCTTGCGTGGATTCCTTGGACGTATGTTGTTCTCAGGTGAAGAAGTTAAGAAAAGCCCGAGTGTGTTATCAGGTGGAGAAAAAGTTCGTTGTATGCTATCGAAAATGATGCTAACAAGCGCAAACGTCTTACTGTTTGACGAGCCGACAAACCACTTGGACTTGGAGTCTATCCAAGCACTTAACAATGGTTTAATCGCATTCAAAGGCGCTATGATCTTCACATCTCATGACCATCAGTTCATCCAGACAATTGCTAATCGTGTAATCGAAATCAATGACGACGGAACAATCTTTGATAAGTCGATGTCATACGACGAGTACTTGGAATGGAAAGGTCAGAAAGCTTAATTGATATTTACTATAGAGACTCCCCTAGAAGATTTTACTTCTAGGGGAGTTTTTTTGAGATTGGTGTTACTTGGTGATAACCTTAAGTAATGTATAAGAACCGTCGATTGGCTGTAATCGCAATCTTCAGCGGCTAAAAAAATAGCCGAAACCGCACCGCTTTTATTATCTCTTCTGCGAATAATTGTCTTGCAGTGCTCTATTAAGTAATGAGATAGATCGATCAATCTCAAACTTTATCGTATCTTTATAAGCTTTGACCTTCTCCTTATCACCAATGCGGTAGATGTAAAGTGTCTGCATCTCTGTCCCCTGCTTATGGATTGGATGTCTGACGATAAGACCGTCGTTGAGTAAGTCATGTAGAGACTTGTATACTTCAGACTTAGTCGGACGATACCCAAGGTCTCTGAAATGATCTAGAAGGTCATCTAATATTTGTAAGCCATACAAGTTCCCTTCTTCTGCCTTGTTGAGCATATAGAGCTTTAAAAAGGCTCTCTGACGAATTACAAATGTACTCTTCATTGTTCTTCCCCTCCTTGATTGCTGTACGTGCATTATGTATAGTATACCAAATAATGAGATGCGAGGATTAAAGTAGGAAACAGGGATTATTTGGAACCAGGTTTCGTTAGAACTATATAATATGTTTATAGATGGATTTGTTTGGATACTCGTAAATAAATCATATACTTTGAGACTTTTCACAATAAAAATAGAGATCTATACTGAATCTTTCTGGTTAGAAATCGAATTAAATGTACAAGATGTTTTGAGTGTCCACTCGATCGATGCGATTTACAAATCGATTGCACTACCTTATTTTTTATTCGCTATGAATAGCTTCCACTATTAAGGGAATAACAGAAAGTAAAAGGAGGTTTTTCATTATGAAACGCAATCTATGGTTTCTGATGGCTGCACTGCTTCTCGTGCTCGCTGGATGCTCAAATAAGCCTGCTACGTCTATTGATGGTAAGACTGACTCTGCTAAGACAAACCAAGAAGGAACGAACGGTGACAAGTCAGAACAGCAAAATGACGACAAGGATGCGAATCTGACCGATGTAGCCCTACTGGATTACTTTCTTCCAGATGGTTCAAGCGCGCATTATAAAGGCGTCGGGAATGAATTTGCTGAACTAGATATTACTGTAGCGAGGCCTGCACAAGACTATGTCGTAATTCACGAAAACAACGGTGGTGCATTTGTTCAAAAAGTGTATAAAGTCAATGGAGATGAAATTCAAGTATTACAGGAAGAACATATCGATTTAGATGCTGGTGTTCCGCCGACCGAAGAACTAGAATCTATGAATCCGATTCGAACGTATTTGAAAGGTCCTATTGAAGTGGGGACGACATTTGACGACTGGAAGATTGTTGAGATGAACGCCTCAGTGGAAACGCCCTATCAGCAGTTCGAAGATGCGGTCGTAATTGAGCAAGTCGGTAAAGACTTCGTCAACAGGATCTATCTTGTGAAGGATTTTGGGGAAGTAAAACGTGAGTCGACAATGTCTATGGAAGGCGAAGATGAATTCGTCGTTACATCTAGTCTAGAAACTGTGACACAACCTTAATTTTTTGCAAATAAAAAGGCGCCACAATGGGCGCCTTTTCTAGTGGTTTAGATTTTAACAACGTTAGCTGCTTGTAGACCACGGTTACCTTCGACAACTTCAAATTCAACCTGCTGACCTTCGTCAAGAGATTTGAATCCGTCGCCTTGGATTGCTGAGAAGTGCACAAAGATGTCTTCTTCTCCGTCAACTTCGATAAAACCGAAGCCCTTTTCTGAGTTAAACCATTTCACTGTACCTTGTTTCATTCGATTACCTCCAAAAAAAATATAAATACTTTAATACACGAACCTTAGCATACAAAAAAATTCACGTATTACAAAAGTTGCCGACGACGCCGATCCCTTTTGTAATAGGTGAATCACTTAGCATACGGTCGTTCGATTAATTTACTTACGTTTAGTATAACATATTGGTCTGAATTGTCAATTGATAAATACATTTTTACAGAATGTTCTTACGATATGTTTGGTTCCCCGTCTAACAACACAATAATGCCGTGATACAATTGCAAGTCTCCTTCACAGCCTTCACAATAGTGTTTTTCAGATGTGGTCCAAAACGCGTGAAAGCAGCCTTTCCGTACTTCGTAATGCTCAAAATACGGTTCCATTTTCCCGATTACTTCTTTAATATATGTTTCTGTATCGATTTTATTCGTAAATGTTTTGGATGAGACACTGTAGTCTCTCCACTCTTCAAACATCCACCACGGCTCAAAGTCCGCCTTCATGTACACCACTTCATACATTCAGTAAGCACTCCTTTACCTTGCGCTATGCAGGAATGATATTCATTCTAGCAAATTCAACTCGCTAATCAAAGTAAATTGATTCATGTTGCGTAATATATGAGTTTTTGGCCATTTTCGGCTATAATTGAGATAGGCTCCAGTAACCTTACTGTCTGCACGATAAATGAAACCTTTTCGCTGTTAATCCGTAAGTATTATATAGAGTCAGAATGGAAGGCGGCCTGAACCATCATGAATAATATAAAAAACTTCTTCACACGACATGTAATTATGGCTCCGACTAGTTTCTTGACATGGGTTATCCTAATTGGCGGTACTAGTATCAACTTTTTCCTAGGTTCCGCAATCGGGATTGCACTGTATGCAGGAGGCAACGTGGCGATTAAAGAACTGCAGTTACGCTCCACACTAAAACAATTTGGAATGGCGCGCTCTGAATATAAACATATTGAACAACAACTGAATGAATCTAAACGTAAGCTAAAGCAGCTTGGAAATATGTACGGACAAGTCCGTTCAATCCAAGCATTCAGACAAGTGTACGATATGTCTTCGATGGCTAGACGCATCATCAAGATCGTCCAGTCCAATCCGAGAAAGTTCTATCAAGTCGAAAGCTTTTTTTATGCCCACCTTGATTCCGTCGTAGAATTAACATCGAAGTATAGCCTACTCGTGAACCAACCATTAAAAGACCAGGAAATCAAGATCGCGTTACAACATACACGCGAGACATTATCCGATTTGAGTCTCGAAATGGAACAAGATTTACGTAACGCTGTATCAACTGATTTGGAACAACTTCGAATGGAAATTGATTACGTCGATATTACACTCAAGCGAAACAAACCGTTGCTCGAATCGAAAGGGGAACATTCCAATGACAGATAAAAACACACTACAAGAAAAATCAGTGGACGATTTGCTCGACAATCCATTCGACATGGATGCTAGTTTGCTTCCGAAAGAGATGGAAAATTCGCTGTCGGACACAGCTGCACCTACTAAATTAATTGATCGATTAACACCTGAAGAACAGGATAAAGCAAGACAATTGGCTTCACAGATTCCTGTCGGTAATTACGAAGCCGTCATTTCCTACGGAGCCAATGCGCAAAACGAACTATCCAACTTCTCTCACAAAATGCTGGATCATGTTCAAGGCAAAGATATAGGCCCTGTCGGCGATGTACTGAATGAATTAATGGCCAAACTATCCGAAATCGATACAGATGATCTTTCGGATAAAAAGAAATCCGGCCTTAGTCGTTTATTTAACAAAGCCACTCGCCCGATTAAAGAAATCATGACAAAATACGAAAAACTCGGCACACAAGTCGATAAAATAAGCGTTCAACTAGAGCATTCCAAACGAGGCTTAATGGAAGACGTCCGCATGCTGGACAATTTGTATGAGCAAAATAAAACTTACTTCCAAGCATTGAACGTCTATATCGCAGCAGCTGAATTAAAGATTGATGAAATCAATAGTACAATTATTCCAGAACTGCATAAAAAAGCACAACAATCGGATGATCAAATGATGGTTCAAGAAGTCAATGATATGGCACAATTTGTGGATCGTTTAGAAAAACGCCTGTATGACTTGCAATTATCACGCCAGATCACGATTCAGAGTGCTCCGCAGATTCGGATGATCCAACAAACGAACCAAACACTGGCTGAAAAGATCCAGGCTTCCATTATGACGGCGATTCCACTTTGGAAGAACCAGATTGCGATTGCTTTGACACTCAACCGTCAGCAAAAGGCTGTGGAGTCACAGAAGCTCGTCACGAAGACGACGAACGATTTATTGCTTCGTAACTCCGAAATGTTGAAAGTGAATAGCATTGAGACAGCTAAAGAAAACGAAAAAGGTATTATTGAGATCGATACATTGAAAACAACACAAGAGAACTTGATCCAGACGATCGAAGAAACGTTGCTGATCCAAGCAGATGGCCGCGCGAAACGCAAAGCTGCCGAGACTGAGATCGCTAGAATGGAACAAGATCTGAAGACACGTTTACTCGCTGTATATGAAGAATCACAAAACCGTCCCTCATAAGAGAGACGGTTTTTTTGTTGGTGTAATTTCAAGATATAGGTCAGGACCGCTAGTGAGTCTGCGGACAATGAGCGGATACAATCAGCGATAGAGCGCTTAGCGTATCGTATGATCGGATATGGCACCTAATAGAGCGGTTGGCAGTGACCATAGAGCGAATACGCATGAATTATGAGCACGTAGACGAATTATTGAGCGTAAGCCGCACAGTTCTCACCAGTTATTCAAGTTTAAAACTTCAAACTACAATAGTTCCCGCGCTACCCATCCCAAACATAAAGAAGACGATTCAATTAAGAATCGTCTCTACACTTCCTACTATTTATTCACCTAGCAATCACTCAAAATACGTCTTATAAAAGCCGCCGACCTTGCCGGAGTTGTCTACCACAAAGATAAACTCCTCGGTCTCATTCTTCACTTCATACGACTTCCCTACCATTAGCATATTACTAACGGAAAATTTCGCTGCATCGGTATGCGTACACGTCACCGTCTTCAATGTAGGCTCATCTAGCCATTGTAAATATGACATAAAATCTCTCCTTTCCCAAATAAAAACGACCCGCTGATTAGCGGGTCGCTTGGATTGTGTTAATTAAGAACCTAGTAGAAGGTCTTCAGGGTTTTCAAGCAACTCTTTAACCATCTTCAAGAATCCTACAGAATCTTTACCATCAATTACACGGTGATCGTAAGAAAGTGCAACATACATCATTGGGCGAATTTCGATATTGTCACCAATAGCTACTGGACGCTTCTGAATTGTATGCATACCCAAGATTCCTACTTGAGTACCGTTTAGGATTGGAGTAGACAATAGTGAACCGAATACTCCACCGTTTGTAATTGTGAATGAACCACCTGTCATATCAGCCAATGTCAACTTGTTGTCGCGTGCTTTTTTCGCAAGCTCTCCGATAGATGCTTCGATTTGTGCGAAACTCTTACGGTCTGCGTCTACTACGTTTGGTACAACTAGTCCACCGTCAGTAGATACTGCGATACCGATATCGAAGTAATTCTTCAATAGGATTTCATCGCCATCGATTTCAGCGTTAACGTATGGATATTTCTTCAATGCAGCAACGACTGCTTTCGTGAAGAATGACATGAAGCCTAGACGTACATCGTTTTGCTCGAAAAACTGGTCTTTTTTGCGTGAACGAAGTTCCATCATTTTCGACATATCAATTTCGTTAAATGTAGTTAACATTGCTGTTGATTGTCTAACTTCAAGCAAACGCTTAGCGATTGTTTGACGGCGACGAGTCATTTTTTCACGAGTAATACGGCCATCATCTTTCGCTTCTGCTTTAGGAGCTGGAGCCGCCGCAGCAGGTGCTGGAGCGTTGTTGTGAGCAGATACGTCTTGTGCGCGTACGCGACCCATTGGATCAACAGGTGATACGTCAGCAAGATTGATACCTTTTTCACGTGCAAGCTTGCGTGCTGCTGGACTTGCAATTGTGCGGTCTGAAGAAGAAGTTTCTTCTGCTACAGCTGCTGCTGGAGCCGGAGTTTCTTCTTTTTGTGCTGGTGCTGGCGCTGCTGCTTCAGTTGCTTGTGGAGCTTGTTGTGCCGGTGCACCTGAACCTTCGCCTACAATCGCGATTACTTGGCCAACTTCAACTGTGTCGCCTTCTGCAGCCAATAGTTCAGACAATACACCTGCTTCTTCTGAAATGACTTCGACGTTCACTTTATCTGTTTCCAATTCAACGATGAATTCACCTTTATCCACGTTTTCACCGGGTTGTTTCAACCATTTTGCAATTGTACCTTCTGTAATTGATTCTGCTAGTTCAGGTACTCTGATCTCTGCCACAATAAATTCCTCCTCGTAGGTATACCGTTTTTTAACGGATAAGCTACTTTGTATAAGTAGTTTTTTAACTTTTTCTGTAAAGCTTCTTTACTTGTTATATCACTTTTTCAAAGCTTCTTCAATGATTCGGTTTTGTTCTTTTTTATGAGATGCGCCGTCGCCTTCAGAAGGACTTGAGCGTTTAATACGACCGACATAAGAAATGTCTTTGCCGTCAGCTAGTTTTTCTAGGAACGGATAAGCGAATGACCATGTACCCATGTTCTTCGGCTCTTCCTGAACCCATACTAAATCTTTTGCTTTCGGGAAACGAGCAACGATTTCTTTGATTTTGTCGGATGGGAATGGATATAGCTGCTCTACACGGATTACGTGCAAGTAGTCGAATCCTTCACCGTCTTTGATCTTCTCAGCCAAGTCAATTGCCATCTTACCGCTTGCGAACAAGATCTTTTTTACTTTTTCAGGTTTAGTTCCTGTACCAGGTTGCTCAAGAACTGTCTTGAAGTGACCTTCCGTTAAGTCTTCAACGTCTGCTCCAACTAGTGGGTGACGAAGTAAAGACTTAGGCGTTGCAATTACTAACGGACGCTCTGCTTCGCTGCCGAGAATTTTCGACTGGCGACGCAATACGTGGAAGTAGTTTGCTGCACTGGAGATATTCGCGACTGTCCAGTTGTTTTCTCCACAAAGTTGTAGGAAACGCTCAATGCGAGAACTGGAGTGTTCTGGTCCTTGTCCTTCAAATGCGTGTGGCAACAATAGCACAAGGCCAGATTGCTGACCCCACTTCGAATAACTTGAAGATACGAACTGGTCGAACATGACTTGTGCCATGTTTGAGAAGTCACCGTATTGTGCTTCCCAGATCGACATCGTTTTGTCTTCTTCTAAGTTATAACCGAATTCATATCCTACGATACCTGCTTCGGACAGTGGGCTGTTATACGCCACGAATGAAGCAGTAGATCCGCTAATATGATGCAATGGAACAAGTTCTTCACCTGTTTTTTCATCATGTAATACTAAATGACGCTGTGCAAATGTACCGCGCTGGATATCTTGTCCAGAAATACGGATTGGCTTACCGTCTTGAATGATTGAACCGAATGCCAATTGCTCAGCATGTGCCCAGTCGATTTTCCCTTTACCTTTAAACGGCTCTAGGCGACGCTTCAAGATTTTATCCAATTTATTGAAGACAGTGAATTCTTCTGGATACGTCAATAGCTCATCGTTCATTTGACGAAGGCGATCTTCCGCTACCCCTGTTTCAAGATCACGTGGAAGTCCAGCTTGTACCACTTCCGGTGTTGCATTAGAAATTTCCGGAGCGTCTGCTGATTCTTCTTTTACGTGATCGTACGCTTCTTGCATCGTTGCGATCACCGACTTGTCCATTTCTTTAACCTCTTCGTCTGTTAGAAGCTTTTGCTCTACTAGACGCTGTCCGTAAATTTCACGAACTGTAGGGTGTTTATGGATTTCGTGGTACATCACTGGATTTGTCACTAGTGGCTCATCCATTTCGTTGTGTCCGTAACGACGGTAACCGATCAAGTCGATTAGTACGTCTTTGCCGAACGCCTGGCGATATTCAAATGCCAGTTTTGCAACAGCTAGTACTTCTTCTGGGTGATCTGCATTCACGTGGAATACAGGCACTTCATAGCCTTTTGCTGGATCAGATGCATAGTGTGTAGAACGGGAATCATAATATTCCGTCGTAAAGCCAATCGTGTTGTTGGCAATGACATGGACCGATCCACCTGTTCTAAAACCGCGAACACGAGAGTAGTTAAATGATTCTGGAACGATACCTTGTCCAGGGAACGCTGCATCACCGTGTACTAAAATCGCGTATGCTTTATTTGTATCTTGTTGTGGAATACCTGGGTTGTCCGTGTTTTCTTGGGCAGCACGAGTCTGACCCGTAATTACAGGGTTTACTACTTCTAGGTGAGATGGGTTATACGCAAGGAAGCGATTCATCCCAGACTTACCTTTATGAAGAGCACCCATATGGTATTTCACGTCACCGAACCAGCCGCGCGTTACTTCAAGAGATCCGTCTTTTGGTAAGAACGGTGAAGCAGGTACGCCTGCGAATTCAGCAAACATCATTTCGTATGGTTTGTTTAAGTTGTGCGTCAATACATTCAGACGTCCACGGTGAGCCATGCCGATTAGCACTTTTTCCATTTTCGCATCTTCGGAAAGACGCATTAATTCATCAATTAAGACGACTAATGTGTCCACACCTTCGATGGAGAAACGTTTCGCTCCTACGAATGTACGGTGAATGAATTTTTCAAAGCCTTCAATTTTCGTCAAACGCTCAAGAAGTTGTTTTTTCTCGTCTTCTTGCATTTTTGACTGTACGTCGCCGTTTTCAATTTTTGATTGAATCCAGTTACGTTCTGTTTCATCGATCAAGTGAGAGAATTCATATGCGATGGAGCCTGTATAAAGAGACTTCAAATAATTCATTGCATCTAATCCATTTTCAACTGTCGCTGGAACATTTTTCAAGAACAAAGTTGCTGGCAATCCGACCAGATCGCTTTCTGTCAATCCATGATATGACAGTTCAAGACGGGATGTATCTTTAGGTCGATCGTTTAATGGATAAATGTCTGCTGCAAGATGTCCATAAGAACGAATAGCTTCAAGTAAAGAATAAACAGCAAGAACTTTACGCAAATCCGTTTGGGAACCTTGCGCTATAACTGCCTCTTGACCTGACTCATCCATCTGAGGCGCACCAAAATTCCTGAATAGCTCTGCTAAATCAGGATCTACTGCATCTTGATCTGTTTTGAACAGATCGTACATTTCCATTACATACCCAAGGTTTGGACCCGAAAAATTAGCATACGGGGAACGATGGGAATCCACATTGTTCGACATGTAATATAACCTCCACATTTGCCTATCGGCGTGTTGTGTTTATTTTAACTACTTCTATACAATAATAGCACGCAAACCTTAGAACTGAAAGGGATTAATCCTAATATGCGTAGTTTTCTGCAAAGTACTTGGAAATATATTAAAAAATACTGAAAACTACGTCTCTTAGGCACTTCGCGTACATTCTCATTTTTGGAACGATAAAATCAATTCTGCCATCTTTTCAGGTGTCTTCGGTTCTGTCGTCTTTTCAATATTCGACAGCAATCGATTTTTTTCCTTCACGAGTTCATCAAATTGTTCTGTAACAGACTGCACTTCGAATTGCTCTTCTTCTATTTGTAATGCCAATCCCTTAGAAGCGAAGTATTCTGCATTCAATATTTGATCACCACGGCTCTTTGAGGCGGCAAGCGGAACAAGCAACATCGGCTTATGGATCGCAAGCAATTCGAAAATTGCATTCGACCCCGCACGCGAAACCGCATAATCAGCAACCGCTAGCAAATCAGGCAATTCATCGGTGACATATTCATACTGTACGTACCCCGCCACTGAAAGACCTTCTACCACATTCCCTTTACCACATAAATGAATGATCTGATACTTCTGTAGCAACGCGGGTAATTCATTGCGCACCGCTTCATTCAACACGGCAGAGCCTTGACTACCTCCCATGATAATGAATACCGGCTTTTCGGAATTCAAACCTGTTCTGCGTAATCCCTCTTGCCGATCGCCCATAAACAGCTCAGGACGAATAATCGGGCCTGTGCATTCAGATTTTGCTGTAGGCACATATTGCAACGTCTGTTCAAAGACAGTAAAGATTTGGGATGCGAACGGCAATGCCAATTTATTCGCAAGTCCTGGCGTCACGTCTGATTCATGGACAACAACAGGTACATTTGCAAGTTTCGCTGCCATGACAACGGGTACCGAAACGAAACCTCCTTTAGAAAAGATGATCTCCGGCTTCAGTTTCCGCAAAATAGCGAGCGCTTGTAGCGTCCCTGCACCAACACGAAATGGATCCGTAAAATTCTTCATTGAGAAATACCGACGCAATTTACCACTTTGTATTGCGTGATAGACCACTTCCGGATGACCTTCTCCTATCAACTCTTTTTCAATACCTTCATGAGAACCAATATAATGCACACTATACCCTTTACCCAAAAATACAGGAATTAATGCTTGATTGACGGATACGTGTCCTGCTGTACCGCCACCTGTTAAAACGACTACCGGTTGTTTCATTCATTCCATCCTTCCCTATGCGTTGCCTACTATATTTCATGCTACACTAGTCAAAACGAAAAAATTAGTAGAGGAAATCAAAACTATGACTACTGTAACGAAACCTTTGCAACAAAAAACATCGATTTTTATTAAGATTATGATTCCCATTGTGATTACGCAAGTCGCGCTTTATCTGATGTCGTTCTTCGATATTCTCATGACAGGGCGCTACGACACGTTCCACTTAGCAGGCGTGACCATCGGCAGTTCCTTCTGGATACCAGTCTATACCGGCCTTTCGGGAATTCTGATGGGCCTGACTCCTATTATCGCACAGCAAATCGGTGCGAAGAATAAAAGCGATGTCCGTCCGACTGTCCAGCAAGCATTATACGTATCTCTCGCTCTTTCAGCAATCATTTTCGTGTTGATCCACTTTGTCGTGTTACCCGCTATTACGAGAATGCCACTGGATGCACCGGTAATAGAAGTAGCGTCCGCCTATCTGACGGGTATGAGCATTGGATTGGTGCCGTTGATGGCCTACACTGTTCTGCGTTCATTCTTTGACGCACTCGGTGCAACCCGTGTCTCAATGTTTATCATTCTGTTATCTGCACCCATTAATATCGCATTGAACTATTTATTGATTTTCGGTAACTTCGGTTTTCCAGAACTAGGTGGTGCTGGCGCTGGGTATGCATCCGGATTCACCTACTGGCTCGTGTTCTTCATCGCGGTGCTAATCGCTTGGTCATCCCGCCACTTTAAAGAGTTTACGCTGTTTAGTGGATGGCAACGAATCTCTTTCCGCAAATGGAAAGAAATTTTACTCATTGGCGTGCCGATCGGATTATCCATATTCGTAGAAACGAGTATCTTTTCTGTCGTCACATTATTAATGAGCAGTTATACCGCACAAGTCATCTCGGCTCACCAGATCGCGCTCAATTTCACGTCTCTCCTCTATATGGTGCCGTTAAGCGTCTCGATGGGTACAACGATACTAGTCGGTCAATCAATTGGTGCGAATAAAACGAAGGACGCGCGCGAGTATACGTATCTCGGCATAGCGTTCGCTGTGGTTTTCAGTTTCTTATCCATATTCATTTTACTGATGTTCCGTGAGTCGATTGCTTCTATGTATACGACGGACACAGCGATTATTACACTAGCCGTGCACTTCTTCATCTATGCCGCACTCTTCCAGCTATCGGACGCAGTGCAAGCGCCAATCCAAGGTGCGTTACGTGGCTACAAGGACGTAACGATGACATTCCTAGTCGGTGTCGTGTCATTCTGGCTCATTGGGTTGCCTACAGGATTCGCACTCGCCCGCTATACGGAGCTAGGCGCATACGGATACTGGGTTGGTCTCATAGTTGGTCTATCGGTAGGTGCGGTGATTCTGTCGTTTAGGTTACGGTTTATACAGAATAGGTATCGTGAAGTGGAATAATGAGTTGGTTACAGGCTGATGGAGTTTTGATTCCATTGGCCTTTTTTGTGTCTGAAGTGAATGAGAGCCATGCAAGTTATGCTCATTCATTCGTCTAACGCGCTCATAGTTCATCTGTATCCGCTCTATGGTCAACGTGAAGTGCTCTATGATACGAGGCAACCGCTCTATCAAAGTCCACAACCGCTCATACTGCACGTCAAGCGCTCTATACTAACCTGTATCCGCTCATTACCCCTCGCATCTCTATCAGTCTCAACTACTCTCTTGAACTTCTACAACGGAAATCATGCAGTCTCTAACTCTCCCCATTAAAAAAAGCTAACGGAAATCACTCCGTTAGCCTAACTAGCTTTACTTCTGTATAAACTGCTGTGTCCAATAGTGTCCATTCGCATCATAACCGATACCGATATGCGTAAACCCAGGCGTTAGGATATTTTGACGGTGTCCAGCTGAATTCATCCAAGCTGTCACGACATCCTGTGCACTGCGCTGACCCATCGCGATATTCTCGGCTGCCGAACTATATGTAACACCATTCTGTTTCATCTGATCAAACGGTGAACCGTATGTCGGGCTCGTATGAGAGAAATAGTTGTTCGCTGCCATATCGGCTGATTTCTGCTTTGCGGACTTTTGCAAGGCTGCATCGATCTGCAACGGCTTGAGTCCTGCCTTCGTACGTTCCGCATTCGTCAAATCGAGTACGGCTTGCTCTGTTGCAGACACATTCGCTGTTTGTTGTGCCGGCTTGTCTGTTTGTGGTTTCTCCACTGGTTGGTTTGGCTGAGTTGGTTGTTGTGCAGGTGGTGTCGGTTTCGCAACCGGACGTTGTTGTGGCTTCTGGTACTGATAGTTACCAAAGTAATACGTGTACACCTGCTGATCCGATACATTCCACGTATAGGTGTGTGTTTTCACCTGATTTGTCGTGCTTGCCTCTGCTGCATGTGTAGGCAATAAAATAGCTGAGCTTAATAAGATGAGTGATAAAGGTTTTTTCATCTTGGTCCCTCCTTTTCTACGTGACCTAGCATAACGTCAAAGAAAAGGAGAGATTTTGGTCAAACCTACCAATTTGTCCAATGAACTCTAGAAAGCTATGGAATGAGAGTCTGAGAACGATGTAATTAGCAACCTTATCCAGTAGAGAAGACTATTAACAATAGAAAGCTATTGACAACTAGTTTTTTGGCGTATATTCAATGTCGGTGAGTTGCTCTCCGATGATCACTAATTTAGACGGTATTTGCATATATTCAGGTATCCAGTTGACCATGCCATATGCATATTGGAATAAATGCGAGTACCGAGAACCTTCTAGTTGGATATAGCCTTTCATCCGGTAGACGCTGTCTGGTAATGTCCGCACCCAGTCTTCAAAATGTTGTTGGTTGATCGGTGTATCAAACGCCAACACCTTTGATGCAAGTGGTAATCCACTACCTGTTGCGACCGGCTGCTTGGGTGCTTCCACATTGACCATCTTCTCGATATAGCTGAAATCGACTTTCGCGTTCACGGTCTGGACGAGCGGTGCGTAACTATTAAATTGCGTCACTTGCATCGTCACGAACGCCAATTGGTTGTCTGTCAGCAAATCCGTCTTATTGAGCACCATGAAGTGTGCGTGGCGAACTTGTTCGAGGAATAAAGCCTGTATACGAGGCGACAGCTTATCACGGTCGATCCAGCGCTTGGCGTCCACTACAGTAACAATTCCCTTGACGTCTAGTTTCTCTGCGAATAACGGCGAGTAAACGGCGTCTAACGCTTCTACAGGGTGAGCAGCACCTGTTGTTTCAATGAACAGTACGTCAATCTCCGGATAATCTGCTAGTAAGCCTTGTAATTGTGCCTCTGTAGATTCCGCACCCGTACAGCATATACAGCCGTTTAGTAATTCCTTTAACGGAACCTCTCCTGCTTCCTCGACGATTTGACTGTCGATATTCAGTTCTCCGAATTCATTCATTAGAACAGCTGGTTGTCTTCCTGATTTCTTTACCTGGTCTACCAGATTAACGAGTAGTGATGTCTTACCGCTTCCGAGAAAGCCGCTGAGTAAATATACATCGATCATAGTTATATCATCCTTTTCCATAGAGAACACGCGCCCAACGATTGCTGGACGCGTGGATCTTTGATTATGAGTTAATTTCTTTTAACACGACTTCTTTCGCTTTCAGCAATTGCGGGTCATCTTCTTTCATCTTGTCCCGTAATTTCTGCATTAAGCCGACTGTTGTATCGCCAGTCAAGATGCCTGTCTGCTCTTGTGATAGATCTTTCTGCAACGCTTTAACGGCTTGTGCTGTATCTGCGTCGTAGAGACCATCTGCTTCTCCTGGGTCATACCCTACCGCTTCTAACATCTCTTCTGCCGCTTGTACGGAAGGTGAAACGAGACCTTCGTCCATCTCTTCAGATGAATCTAGGAAAGGAAGTGACGCATACGAAGGGTACGGTACTTTCACGTCAGGCACGATCCCTTTTTTGTGGATCCAGTTGCCGTCTGGAGTTAGCCATTTCGCTGTCGTTAATTTCAAGTTGGAGCCATCCGGTAATTGAGTCGGTGTTTGAACCGTTCCTTTACCAAACGTCTTCACGCCGACAATTGGAATACCCGCAGACTCTTTTAACGCACCTGCTAAGATCTCAGACGCGGACGCACTGCCCTCATCTACGATCAACGCGACGGGAACGGTTACTTTCTGTCCGTCAGACGAAGGGTACGCTTCCGGTGCCTTCCCTTTTTCCTCCGTTTGGAATAAAACTTTGCCATCCGGAACGAATAAGTCGGAAATGTCGATTGCACCGCTTAAGATGCCACCTGGATTTTGACGCACATCAATGAGTACGCCTTCCATGCCTTTATCAGTCATTTCATTCAGGGCTTCGAGTAATTCTTCATACGTATGTTCAGAGAACGATGTGATATTGATATGTGCGATGTTATCGTCGAGCATTTCTGCATAGACCGTATTGATCGGAATCACGTCACGGACGATTTTCACGTCAAACGGATCCGATTTCTCGCCGCGTCGAACAGATAATGTCACAGTGGACCCTTTTTCTCCACGGATGAGCAATACTGCTTCCGATGAAGACAAACCTTGTATGCTTTCGCCGTCTACTGATAGCACCGTATCATTTGGTAGTAAACCTGCTTTTTCAGCAGGTGAGTTTTTGATTGGTGACACGATACTAATATAGCCGTTTGACTCTTGAATTTCCGCACCAATTCCTTCGAAACTTGAAGATATGCTTTCATTCAATTGCTTGGCTTCTTTTTCATTTAGATAATCGGAGTACGGATCACCCAATGAATCAACCATTCCGTTGATTGCACCGTCGATGACAACTTGATCATCTACATCGTCAAAATAACTTTCTTTCAGTTGATCGTATGCCTCATACAGTTTCTTGAACTCTTTTCGTTCCATACCTACTTGATTCGGTTTGACGACTTCTACTACTTTTTCGTCTCCTACCGTCAGTGCAACGAAGGTAACGGCGGCTGTCGCCAGTACAAGGAAAAAAATGAGCATGATCAGAGAAAACGGTTTGATCCGAATAAAGCGAGTAGGTTTCTGCGCTTCCGGTTGAGGTTTCTCGTTCTCATGCGAATCGTTTTCGTTCATTGTCTTCCCTACTTTCCATATCCCTGCAAAAGACCGCTGCCAAGAGCGGTCTTTTACAAGTTTCTATCTATTCTATTAGTCAGCAATTGCTGCGTCTAGCGCAACTTCGATCATCTCATTGAATGTCGTTTGACGCTCTTCAGGAGTCGTAATCTCTCCTGTAAGGATGTGGTCACTAACTGTTAGGACAGCTAGTGCTTGACGGCCATAGCGAGCCGCTAGTGTATACAGTGCTGCAGCTTCCATTTCCACAGCCAATACGCCGTGACGCGCTAGTTTTTCATGCTGTGCGTCTTCATTATAGAAGAAATCTTCTGTATAGACGTTTCCTACTTGTAAATGCAAGCCTTTTTCTTTCCCTGCATTATACGCTTTCATCAATAAATCAAAGTTCGCAATCGGCGCAAAACGAATCGGGCCGAATGTAACGTCGTTTAGTGAAGAATTTGTTGTCGCACCTTGTGCCAAGATAACGTCCCGTACTTTCACGTCTTTTTGAATCGCACCGCATGTTCCAACGCGAATCAATTTTTGAACGCCAAACTCCTGCATTAACTCGGTTACGTAGATAGAAATAGATGGAACGCCCATCCCAGTACCTTGTACGGAAATGCGTTTGCCTTTGTATGTTCCTGTAAAGCCAAACATATTACGTACTTCGTTATACTGTACGACGTCCTCTAAAAAAGTTTCTGCGATATACTTCGCGCGCAATGGGTCTCCCGGAAGAAGAACTGTTTCTGCGATATCGCCTGGTTTTGCATCAATATGTATGCTCATCTTTTTTTCAGCCTCTTTTCACTAATTTGTTATTATCATACAGTGAATAATGGCGAGATGCAATGAAACCCTCGCCATTTATCTACTGCAAAGCTCTTGATAGATTGCGTATATTTCGTCAAATGTAGTAGAACGTAAATGATCGTCCGCCATGTCCTCGACGTAACGCGACAATGAATCGAAATCCTCTTCATCCTTCGGGAAACCGGCATCGACAAACATTCTATCTGCAAACAACGCCTTTACATCATCTTTTCCACCGCCACGGTAGCGTAGCGCGAAATGGTAAAAGGATCGATCCATCGTCGTCACCTACTTTCACTCAAATAGTCCTTTGTATTCTTCATAGCCTTCTTTTTCTAGGTCACTCACTGGAACGAAGCGCAATGCAGCGGAGTTGATACAATAACGTAACCCGCCTTGTTCTGTTGGTCCGTCAGGAAATACATGTCCTAAGTGAGAATCCGCTGTCTTACTGCGTACTTCCGTGCGGCGCATACCGTGAGCTGTATCGAAATGCTCGGTTACTTCTACGGCTTCGATTGGCTTCGTGAAGCTTGGCCATCCGCAACCTGCGTCGTATTTATCGTTCGAGCTGAATAACGGTTTGCCTGATACGATGTCTACATAGATTCCGTCTTCGTAGTGTGCATCATATTCATTACGAAACGGTGGTTCTGTTCCGCTTTCTTGCGTCACATGATATTGCATCTCTGTTAATTCAGTACGTAAGTCTTTTTTCATGAACGATTCCCCCAATTTTCTTCGATAAATCCTGCACGACCTGATCCGACAGTGTAACGCGCGTAGTGATCCGGGTTCTTTTCATAATACTGCTGGTGATATTCTTCAGCTGGATAGAATACTTCCGCTGGGAAAATATCTGTCACAATCGGTGCGCTAAACTTGCCGCTGTCTTGTAAAGCTTGCTTCGATTGTTCTGCTGCTTGTTGTTGCTCGTCCGAGTGTGTGTAGATCGCTGACTTATACGATTCACCACGATCATGGAATTGGCCGCCTGCGTCAGTAGGATCGATTACTTGCCAGAAAACAGTCAATAATTCTTCATAACTGATGACGCTATCGTCGAATTCGATCTCTACAGCTTCTCGGTGACCCGTTGTATTGGAACAAACTTCTTTGTACGTTGGATTGATGGTATGTCCTCCAGTATAACCACTCGTTACGGAATGTACTCCGTCGTATTGGTCGAACGGCTTGACCATGCACCAGAAGCATCCGCCTGCGAAAGTTGCGAGTTGTGTTGTCATAGTAATTGCCCCCTTAGTTTTTCGGTATCAATACTTCCAATATAATCTCATCTTGTGCTAAATTCACTTCTTTTGCCTTCACTTGGACGTCTCCCGAGATCGGCAAGTCTTTTAAATCGATGAAAATTTCTTCTTCTTTCGGTCGAACGACCATCCATTTTGGCAGCTCAACTGAACTCTTCAATAATTTCAATACCGTAGAAGGAGGTACATTCAATTGTCCTAATTCCATGGACGATTGTTTGAGAATTAAGTTTCCATCTTTTCGTACGATGGGATCAAAATGCATGGCAAGCGGTAATGTATGCGAGAACACCGTAAGTTCAGACGTTAACAATACATCGTCGCGCATTTCTAATTCCACTGGCAACTTGCCTTTTACCGCTTTTCTAATATATGTGTTTGCTATTCCTTCAAAATTCACTTTGGTTGTATTGAGTGCCAAAGTATAGCCTTCCCCTTTTGCCTCTTTATCTTCCGGTAGGGGGGGAGAAGCGGTAGCACCACTGATGAGGATAATTACTCCCACGAGCGCCGCTGCCACTATTCCTGCCAGGCTGAAAAACGCTACTTTCCAAATATTCATATTGTACTTCACTCCACTTCCAGGTCAACCGCTGAACAGCTTTTAATTTCTCTTACAAAACGCTTTTCCATCAAATCATATCCTTTACTATTAGGATGGAAGAAGTCTGTGTGATAAACCAGGTTTTCATTCGAATTAAATAAATCTTTTACCGGAACAAAGCAAGCCATGCCGTCTTGTTCCACTTGTTCTTCAATTGAGCGGTTCCAGTCAGCGATAATGTCTTCGAACTCCTGTACCTCGTCCGTTACGACGGAGAACGGATTGTAAAGACCCGCCACGATAATCGGTGCATCGGGGTTATACAGACGCAAAATCTCGAACAACTCTTCAATTCTATTTTCGAATTTACCGAGCGCCTTATAGAAATCAGACATTTTCATCTGCATGAAGTTCCCTTTGACGACTTTCATGATGTCATTGCCACCGATCGTAAAGACGATATAATCTGCCTGAATGATCGCTTCTTGTACGTCTTCATCTTGCAATTGCTTTAAAAACTGGTCGCTGCGCCGTCCGCGTTTCGCTAAATTCACGGCGTCCACTTCCATAATGCCTTTCCATTGTTCCATGTCCGACGTCAAACGGCCGAAATATCCGCCTTCTTTACGTTCATCGCCGACTCCTTGTGTCAATGAATCACCTAGCCCTAAGACGTTCACACGTTTTGGGATAAAAGTTTCTGGCACAATAAACGGATCGAACGCAACGGTATCACGTTCCGCAAGCGTCGTCTCTTTTTTGCTGAATGGGGCCTGGCACCCTGCTAAGAACAATGAAAAGACGAGACCTAGCACTAGCATTCTTCTCATAATGTCATATCCTTTGTAGTTAGTATCACTCGGTGTAATACATGAATCCGATCGCGCCTTCTCCTGTATGGGTACTGACGATCGGTGTTGTAAATGTCAGCATCACGTGAATCCCCATCTCTTCTATCTTGCTTTTGAGCGGTTCCGCCATCGCCAGACCGTTTGCATGGGCAATCCCAACACTACGAATTACTTTCCCTGCTGTTTCTTTCTTAAACTCATCAAATAAATACGAGACTACTTGTTTATGGCTGCGCACTTTTGCGACGGGCGAATAGACCCCGTCTTTAAGCGACGCAATAGGTTTGATATTCATAAGGGAACCGAACATTGCTTTCCCTTTGCCGATACGTCCGCCTTTTACCATGTTATCTAGGACATCCAGTACGACGAATAAAGAGGAACTTTTACGTACATGATCAATTGCCTCCACAATCTCCGCTACTGTTTTGCCTTCTTCAGCCAGTCGGCATGCTTCAAGCACTTGGAACGACAATGCGTGCGAAATATACATCGAGTCGATGACGGTAACATCTGCGTCTGAAGCACGAGCTGCGGTCTCTGCGGATTTCACTGTACCGCTCATGCCACCGGTCATATGAATCGAGATGATTTGCGAGCCATCCGCTCCCAGTTCATCATAGAGAGTCTGGAATACACCCACTGCCGGCTGTGAACTTTTTGGTAATTCTTTTGCGTCGCGCATCAAGTTGAGAAATTCTTCCGGTTGGAGTTCTACGCCGTCAATATAAGACTTGTCATTGACGATTAGTGTTAAAGGTACAACATGGATATTGTATTGAGCAATCACTTCATCCGTTAAATCTGCAGTGGAATCCGTGACGATATGAATTTTTTTCATGATTTCTATCTCCTTCGCGTGTGGCTTTTGCGATTTTTATCGCTGTATTTGGTATAGTGTGTTGCAGGAGGTGCAATTATGGAAGAATCATTCGATTACAAGAATCTGCGGGAAGAACGCTGGAACGCAATTACGCATGCCATCGGGTTCTTACTCAGCATACCTGCACTAGTCTTGCTGATCTTAAAAGGTGTGAAACAAGGTACCGGAATCGCTATTACAAGTTACACGATCTTCGGCGTGTCCATGTTGTTACTATTTCTCGCAAGTACACTATTACATAGTATGCCGGTCAAGTTGAAATCTTTTTTCGCGATTCTCGACCATTCCGCCATTTATGTACTGATTGCCGGAACGTATACGCCATTTTTGCTTGTCACCTTAAAAGGGGCACTCGGCTGGACGTTATTTGGCATCATCTGGGGATTGACCTTGTTCGGTATCTTGTTCAAGGTCTTTTACATTCACCGCTTTGCCAAACTATCACTTGCACTCTATCTCATAATGGGCTGGCTCATCGTGTTAGCGATCAAACCATTATATAACGCACTGCCGCCAGAAGGCGTATGGTTGCTTGTGATCGGTGGGTTGCTCTATACAGCGGGTGCGTACTTCTTCATGTCACGCCGTGTACCGTATAATCACGCGATCTGGCACCTATTCGTTATGGCAGGCAGCGCATCTATGTTCTTTAGCGTTCTTCTCTATGTATAGAGAAGAGCGTTATTTTTTATCCCAAATTTGGTACGTGTACGCAGTGCCGTCTTTCGCATAATGCGGCTGAGACTTACTTGTTAACGCGTAGTCTTCTTCGTATTCCGGGAAAAATGTATCACCCGGATAATTTTTCTCGATGACCGTCACATACAATCTGTCGGCATTATCTGCCATCGACATCTTGAAAATCTCCGCGCCACCGATAACCATCACTTCGTCCGCATAGTCTTTCGCGAGTTTTACCGCGCTGTCCATATTATGAACGACCGTTACCCCGTCCGCTTCATAATCTTCATTTCGCGTAATGACGATATTTAATCGACCTTTTAACGGACGACCAATCGATTCAAACGTTTTGCGTCCCATAATCATCGCCTTGCCCATCGTCTTCTCTTTAAAGTATTGTAGCTCTTCCGGAATATACCACGGCATCTCATTGTCCTTGCCGATCACTCGGCCTAGGTCATGTGCCACTAATAATGAAATCATCGTATGTCCTCCTTATACTGCGATTGGTGCTTTAATTCTCGGATGCGGATCATAACCTTCGATCGAAATATCTTCCGTCGTCAAATCAAAGATCGAACGACCGTCGTAATTGACTTTCAATGTCGGTAATTCTTTCGGCTCTCTCGCTAATTGCTCGTGCACTTGATCAATATGGTTCTGATACAAGTGAGCGTCTCCTAATGTATGGACGAATTCGCCTACTTCTAAACCACATTCATGTGCAATTAAATGAATGAGTAATGCATACGACGCGATGTTAAACGGTACACCTAAGAAGACGTCCGCGCTGCGCTGATAGAGCTGGCATGATAACTTGCCGTCCGCCACGTAGAACTGGAACAGTAAGTGGCATGGTGGCAACGCCATATCATCCACTTCAGCTGGATTCCATGCCGTGACGATGTGGCGGCGAGAGTCCGGATTGTTTTTGATGCTGTCGATCACTTGTGCAAGCTGATCGATGACACCGTTCGCACTATCCCATGCTCTCCATTGCTTACCGTAGACAGGACCTAGATCCCCGTGCTCGTTCGCAAATTCTTCGTCCGCTAAGATTTTCTCTTTAAATGATGCGAGCTCCGCTTTGTACGTAACCGCGAATTCTTCATCCTTCAGTACACGGCGACCAAAATCCGTCATATCCGGTCCTGTATACGCTTCACTATTCACATACCGCTCAAATGCCCATTCATCCCAAATACCGTTACGTTCTTGAATCAACGTGCGGATATTCGTATCACCTTTTATAAACCATAGTAATTCCGAGACAATTAGACGAAACGCCGTCTTTTTTGTCGTTAATAAAGGAAATCCTTGCGCTAAATCAAAACGCATCTGATACCCGAAGACACTGTATGTCCCCGTACCCGTACGATCTCCCTTTTTTGTTCCTGTATCCAGAATATGTTGACATAGATCTAAATATTGCTTCATGCTTCAAGCTCCCTCTTCTGAAATTACACCTATTATAACATTGTTTGTGTTAGTACAAAGAGAAAGACATTGGAATTGGGTACAAAAAAACACACCGGGAAACGACCGGTCAAGAAAGCCGTTTTACGGTGTGATGCAAATTCTATTAAAAATAATTTATTTCTTCTTGCTTCTAATTTTACCTACTATGTATTCTTGAATAAAATAAATAATAAGCAAGCGAGTTTGTATTTGTGTCACATCTTTTGATTTCATATTTTCTTTCTCTTCATTGTCTTTCACACTTTTATTTATGCAAAGAGTACTTCTTTTGATATCTGCTATTTCCTCTTCAAGCTCCGCAATTTTTTTGGCAGTTTGAATCCTTCTAGAAGAGTCATCAATTTTATCAGTTTGATATTTTTCTTTAGTTACTAAGTGAAAGTCGCTTTTGGGAACTTTTAAAAAATCTATGAAATTAGAGCAGGCTTCGAATGTAGACAATACAATCAATAAAAATTGTCCTATAGTCAGTTTATCAGGTATATCGAAACCAATACTTTTTATACTATCGCCATCTACAGTAACATCCAGTAAAAATGTTCCAAAGGCTAAAAGTATATAAAAAGCAAATTTAAATATTGCAAAATATTTTTCAAAGTTGTTTATTTGGGATTTGAATACTATACCGATAATTCCTCCGGCTAAAATCAGAATAATAATAGGTAATATCAAAGGCGAGTACACATCAAGATCCAACTTCAAAACATCCATTTGATCACCTCGTTTCACTTTTCTCTACGTTCCCGCATTGTGACAGGTTTCACTTGTCTTTACACAATTCTAGCCTGGCAAACCTAAGAGAACTAAAGAATTGTCTTATTTACTCAACAATGTTTCTGCTCAAATCAAAAAACCGCATAAAACCAATCTCCTGCAAACTTGGTTTCACACGGTTTTTATTCAATTCAATTTCCTCTAAACAAAACTTCAACATCTTACGAAAGCCATTTCGGGGGTGTGTTCTTCGACCAGTAAATATCCCCAACTGAATGGTGCGCCACAAATCCATCATCCGCTGTATGGTAATGGAAGTTATAGAAGTAGCCGTCAACCGGTCGCTTTTCCGTCCGAACGTGGAATTTGATCAGATCTTCATTCGCTGTCTTGTCGTAGACGTGAAAAATCTTTTCCGCATAATCGCCTGAAGGCTGCTCAGTGATGGCGAGACGGCGATCTGCTGCATTATGTACGGTCGTTTGGATCACGGCTTCGATTCGTGGGAAAATCTCGTGATCGAATTCATTCTGGATTACGGGGCCGATACGCTGTCCGAATTTTTCATACGTTAATAGACGCGCGTGTGCGACCAATTGTTGTTCTCTAGTGTAGCTGTCTAGTGTCAGTAAGTCATCTCGGTTGTCTTGCAGTTCAAGGGAATACTCCATGCCTTCTGCGTGGGTTCCAGATTCATTTGGTTCATTCTTATCCGTAAAGTTTGTCCAAATTTCATGATTGGGTGTAATGACGCCCAGTGTCAACACGGCGACAGATGCGATCATCAGCCGCTGTAACCATTGCTTCATTTCCATCACTCCTTCAACATTCCGTCATACATCTACATAACTCATACGAAAAGCGTCACAAAAGGTTTCATCTTTTACTATTTCATTGTACAATAAAGTCAAACTTCAATCATCAATATTCACAAAATGTTCTCTGATTGCAAGTTAAGCGGATTTCAATTAACGCGCTACATATAAAGGAGGTCGCAACAATGGATGTTAACTTTCTACTAGGTATTGGTATGCTTGTATTGACTTTGTACTTGAGCTCCCTTAATTTCACGCACTAATTCAAAAGCGAAGAACGCCCTTTAGACGCAACAGACTGGCGTTATGTAAAAAACACAAAAAGACTGTATGGCTTAATAAAAAGCTATACAGTCTTTTTTCTATGTTAGTCGTTACGTAAAGAAATGAGAGCGCGCTAAAGCCCATTTCATTTCTCCAACACACCATAATGTACTTTCGTATATGGGCGAATTTGCTGAATAAAGCCGAAGCGTTCAAACATCGGTGACTGGTAGTGATCTTTCAGTACGACTCGTCGTCTACATACGCGCAAAGCTTCTGTAACCCATTGTTCAGTGACAGTATCCGTCACGCCAATTTCCCGTAGCACTTCAAAATTGGAAGACTCTTCAATCGGTGTCGTGAACATCGGGTCGAGGAATACGACGTCGCGTGAGTTCGCTTCGCAAGTTTTCAAGAACTCTACAGCTTCCGCATGAATGACTTGGATCCGTCTCATCGCTTCTTGTAGTAGTGGAAAGTCGATCGGAAAATTGTGCAATCCGACTTGGGTGAGAAACGCGATGATTGGGTCCGCTTCGATCCCTTCAACTGATCCTTGTTCTCCCACAGCACTCGCTGCAATAATCGCATCGGAGCCTAGACCGAGCGTACAGTCGAGGAAAGAGTCTCCTAGCTTTAGATCAGCCGCCACCACGAGTGGATCTGCTTCGCCTTTTAGAATACGTTTCAGGCGATAGGTGGCAGAGTTCGGATGAAAGAAGAACGGTTCGGTACCGTCTTTTTTGTAAAACGAATAGCGGTCCTTCCCCGCCACTAAGACATCCGCTTGATAGATGTCTTGGAGTGTAGGGATAGACCGCTTTTTCCGTTCGACGACAGGTGCCTGTAACGCGTCCGCTGCTTGATGCATCAGTACAGTGGACTGTTCATCTGGGCGTCCTGCTGTCGTAATAATCACGTTCACTGAGCAACAACTTTAGTTAAGACGTCGACGAGATGTTCTTTAATTTGATCTTTTTGGAAGTTTTCGATTTGTTCACGTGGAATAAAGTAAGCCACTTTGCCTTCATTCCAAATTGCGATGGATGGTGAACTTGGTGGGATTTCTGGGAAGTACGAACGGAATGTTTCCGTCGCTTCTTTATCTTGTCCAGCAAACACCGTAAATAGGTGATCCGGTTTTACTTCTTCTATTGCCTCGCGTACTGCTGGACGTGCTAAACCTGCTGCACATCCACATACCGAGTTGATCATGATGATCGCTGAACCTTCCAAGTCTTTAAGCGTATCGTTGACTTCATCAGCCGTTGTTAGTTCTGTAAATCCTGCAGTCGTTAGTTCTTCGCGCATCGGTGTAACGATTCCGCGCATGTACTCATCATAAGCGTTCATTTGAATATCTCCGCCTTTCGTGGGGTTAAGTGTTTTACGTCGTACTGACTTCAATAGTAAAGGATAGAAGGAATTATTTCACGTGATTGAGTTGGCGGATGCTAGATTATTGCATTTGCTAATATTCTCTAGGTGAATAATCGACTATATGAATCATCATTCATTTATGGTAAAGTAATCTTACTATTCTATAAAAATGATAAGGAGTGTGAAATATGGGGGAATTACTAGATAAGATCGCGGTCGTAACAGGTGCAGCACAAGGAATCGGTGAGAAGATAGCCGCACGTTTACTCAATGACGGGGCAACAGTAATCATTTTAGATGTCAATTTCGAAAAATTGGAACGAACAGCTTCGGCGTTGTATGCCTCAGGTGAGAACGTCTACCCTATGAAGTGCAACGTAGCCGATCCAGAAGATGTTTCGAAAACGTTCTCTACGATTTACGAGAAGTTCGGCAAGATCGATATATTGGTCAATAACGCAGGTATAACGAGGGATGCATTTTTCCATAAAATGACGCCCGAGCAGTGGCATTCTGTACTGGACGTTAATCTCAACAGCATGTTTTATACGTGCCAAGCGGTCATTCCGCAAATGCGTAAACAACAGTACGGTAAGATCGTCAATGTCTCCTCTTCTTCCAGCTGGGGCAACATGGGACAAGGAAATTACAGTGCATCAAAAGCAGGTGTACTTGGTTTGACTCGAACGCTAGCTAAAGAAAACGGTGCTAAGCAGATAACGGTCAATGCGGTTGCACCAGGACAGATCAATACCGATATGACGAAAGATTTGCCGGATGATGTAAAGAAAATGGCGACGATGTTAACGCCGGCGGGTCGTATGGGTGACCCTGCGGAAGTTGCTTCAGTGGTTGCATTTTTAGCTTCAGATGATTCGAGTTTTGTTAACGGAGAGTGTATTAGTGTCAGTGGCGGATTTTTGATGGTGTAAGTGAAAATATACCTGCGTGAGAACTTCTCGATTGTCCTCACACAGGTATATTTTTTATGTTAAACGCTTGCTTAGAGGCTTGAATCTAATAGCTTTTTGCAGTCTAGGAATCAATAGAATAGACAGAATCGTAACTCCGATATCCAGTGGTAAATACGCAACCATCCAAGACCAAGCAAGTGCATAACTGAAGCCAGCAGGCGCTTCTACCCAGTATACATACGCAAAATACATATAATTCGTACCGATTATGTAGTTCACTGCTATTGCGAGAAAACCTGCACCCGCATAACTAAACCACGATGGTTTACGCTCGAAAAACTTCCCTACGAAATAAGCTACAAAGATAAAAGAAATAATGTAACCAAACGTCGGGCTAATGAAACTACCGAGTCCCCCTTTAAATTGTGCAAAAATCGGAGCACCTGCCAACCCAATAAATAAATACGCAAACATAGACAAGGCCCCTAATCGGCTACCTAGTAATCCCCCTGCCAATATTGCAAATAGCAACTGAAGCGTGACTGGCACACCTCCAATCGTCAGTAGAGGCGCTATGTTCGCTCCCACCCCCATCAATGCCGCAAATAATGCGCAAAGTACAAGTTCTTTTGCTTTCATTTTCTAATCCTCCTACTTTCTATTGTTGTCTCACAATTTATATGTTAACATAATTTAGTATTTAGTTAACCTATATTTTCAAAAGGAGTTTATAACGTGTCGATATTATTCATTACCGGAACAGATACTGATGCCGGAAAAACCGTAGCCACTGTGTTACTCAGTGAATTTTTATCTACGAACGGTCGGAATTTCGTCCCGTTTAAACCTATCCAAACAGGAGCGATTTTACGCAATGACAGCTTTGCGGCGCCGGATAGTATGACCTATGGTATGGCATCGGACAAAGAACAACTCTCCCCCGACTATTTATTCACTACACCTTGCTCGCCTCACTTGGCTGCCAGTTTGGAAGACGTACAAATCGATATTAATAGACTGACACAAACGGTGAAGAAGCATAGTGAAAGGTATGACGGCATCGTAGTAGAAGGAGCTGGGGGGCTATATGTTCCGCTAACCTCAGCAGGGTATTGCATGATTGATTGGCTGGCAGAATTGATGGCACCTGTGGTATTAGTGGCACGAGCGGGTGTTGGGACGATTAACCACACACTCCTTTCAATCGAAGCAATGAAAGCAAGAGGGATTCGAATCGCAGGGCTTTTATTCAATGATACGGCGCAAGACTCCCCACATATCATCAAAGACAATGTGGAAATGATCTATAAGCTGAGCGGTATCCCAGTGATTGGGATCATTCCCTATCAGAAAGACATTCAAGAAACGCTGATGGATTCGGAAAAGAAAAAGAAATGTTATAAAGAATGGGATTTTACAATTTTAGAGGAGGCGTTACAGAGTGGAAGCAAATCAATTACTTAAGAAAAGTAAGCAATATATGTGGCTGCCATTTACACAGATGTCGGATTACGAGAAAGATCCGCTTATCATTGCAAGCGGAGAAGGCGTGACAGTGACGGATATACATGGCAAAACGTATTTGGATGGCTATTCCTCATTGTGGCTAAATGTACATGGCCACCGAAAAAAGGAATTAGATGAAGCCATACAAACGCAACTGCAGTCCATTGCGCATTCAACGTTACTCGGAGCAGCAAATATACCTTCAATTTTGCTGGCAGAGAAATTAGTGAAATTAGTTCCCGAAAGATTGACCCGCGTGTTTTACTCGGATAGTGGCGCGACATCTGTTGAGATAGCGGTGAAGATGGCGTATCAGTATTGGCAGAATAAAGGTCTCGAGAAAAAAACACGCTTTGTGACAGTTAGCAACGGATATCACGGTGATACGGTCGGGACGATGAGTGTCGGTTCGATTGAACTGTATCATAAAGTCTATACTTCCCTATTATTTGATGCACTCGTCATTCCATTCCCATCCGTTTACCGCCACCCTTCAGGTGATGAGAATATCGTGCGAGATGAAAGTCTACGGGAACTGCGTTTGTTATTTGAAGAACGCCATGAAGAAATTGCAGGAATGGTGCTTGAGCCGATGATTCAAGGAGCTGGCGGAATGAATACAATGCCAGCAGGTTATTTAAAAGGCGTTGAACAATTGTGCAATGAATTTAACGTTTTACTGATTGTCGATGAAGTAGCTACCGGTTTCGGACGCACTGGGAAAATGTTCGCTGTCGAGCATGAAGGAATCCAGCCCGATCTCATGACTGTAGCAAAAGGACTTACAGGGGGCTATTTGCCAGTCGCCGCAACATTTGCGACGGAAGAAATCTACGATGCGTTTTATGGAGAATATGAAGAAATGAAAACATTCTTCCATGGACATTCATACACAGGGAACCAGCTCGGATGTGCAGTAGCGCTAGCTAACTTGGAAATATTCGAGAAAGAGCAACTGGTAAAGCAGGCAGAAGAAAAGTCTATGTTGCTTAAGGAATTGCTAGTGGACGTCAAGCAACTTTCACATGTAGGAGATGTTAGACAATGTGGCTTGATGTGCGGAATTGAAATCGTGAAAGACAAGCACACAAAAGAGTCTTTCCCATTAGAAAGCCGTGTAGCTTACCGAGCTACACTGGAAATGAGAAAGCTCGGTTTGCTGACAAGGCCGCTCGGGGATGTCATTGTCCTGATGCCGCCTCTTGCTACATCAAATGAACAGTTAGCAGAAATGGTTGCTCTAATGACGGAAGGTATTCAGGCAGTGACAGAAGAATTGGTGGCTATGAGTAGTATTCAGCAATAACTACAAAATTTATAAAGACTGCACTAGAAACCACCATCGTTTCTAGCGCAGTCTTTCTTAAAACAGATATAAGTTAATTATCACTTTACAAACCGCTCCACCATTTCCCTAGTTACATTAAAACGTGGTTCCGTTACATCGCCATCTACTTCCTCTACTCCAATTAATACGGAAATCACCCGTTCTCCATTGAATACCCCACTGCCCGTAAAACACGAACCTGCCGCATCGGTATATCCAGTCTTTAATCCATCGATGCCAGCCATTTGCATACGCATACCAGGCAACAATAAATTCGTATTCCACATCTTCATTCCTTCATCAGACATGAAGTGCGTCATACTGGCGAATTCCAATACTTCAGGATGCGTGGCGATGAGTCGGTCAGCGATCACTGCCATATCATGAGCGGTTGCCAAATTGTTTTTATCATCACCCCTGCCAAGATAATTGCCATCTAAGCCATGTGGATTATAGAAAACAGTTTTCTTTAGCTTAAACGCACGTGCTTGTTCATTCATGATCGCAACGAAATCCTCTTCTGTCCCTGCCACAATTTCAGCTAACGCAAGCGCTGCATCATTTGCTGAAATGACCGTCATCGCTGTAAATAGTTCACGTACTGTATAACTTTCATTCGCTTTCATGCCGAGCTTCGCAGCGCTAGCGAACTGTGCCATATCCATCACGGTGGGACTTGGTTGGTAGGTAGTTTCCCAGGAAATCGTGCCGTTTTTGATCGTATTCAAAACGATATATTGTGTCATTAATTTTGTCATGCTAGCAATCGGTAATGGTTTGTTACTATTTTTCTCATATAACACCTCACCTGTATGTGCATTCAAGAGAATCATGGCCTTCGACGAGGCACTCCAATTTTCATCAATCAATTGCACATCGTTCCATTGGGTAACAACCGCATAGATCCCCAAACAGATGAGTAACACCAGTAGTAATTTCTTCATGTATACACCCGCCTATACTATTCATTATGAAGGAGAAGTCTGAAGAATGGTAGCAGACGTTTCTTAAGATTGTATGAAGAATAACAAAATAAATTAACTGTAGAAAACATGCTCTACTTTTAGTGAAATGGTTTCATTTAGTTTCCCTAGTAGAAAATCGGCAGACCGCTAGTAGGTTATTTATTACTAGAAAATTCGTCGCTCGCTAACTACTTTAGAACTGAATTTCGAAATCCGAAATATAATCTACTTATATATGTAAGCGTTTGCTATAATCTAACTATTCAGGCTATCACGCTATTAGAATGTGATAATCTAACTTAATTGGAAAGGAGAGCGACTGCTAGGATAAAGTAAAAACATTTCTGAAAGGGTGAAGTGATTGAAGAAACGATTGAATTGGATTCTAGTGCTTCCATTGAGTTTTTTACTTTTATTCAGTACATTACCAGGAACTATACTTGCTAGTGATTGGGATACGGACTATTCAAATTATCGTCAAGTAGCAACTGGACTTGATGGTATGGTAACGACAGCGCATCCATTAGCATCGAAAGTCGGTGCCGATGTATTAGCGAATGGCGGGAATGCGATTGACGCCGCTGTTGCTATCCAATTTGCACTGAACGTGACAGAGCCTATGATGTCTGGTATTGGTGGCGGAGGATTCCTCATGTATTATGATGCCAACACGGATAAAACACAGATCATCAACAGCCGTGAACGCGCACCAGCAGGAGCTACTCCTACCATGTTTTTAGATGATAAAGGCGAACCCATCCCCTTCTCTAAACGAGTGGAAGGTGGAAATTCAGTCGGTGTCCCAGGAACGTTAAAAGGACTAGAGGAAGCACTTTCACGCTTTGGTACTCTTCCAATGTCTGAATTAATTGATCCTGCAATTGACTTGGCTCGAAACGGTTTCCCCATTGACTCGGTATTAGCGGAAGCTATTGAAGAAAATAAGTTGAAACTAGCTTTTAAAGAGTCTGGAAAAATATTCGTACCTGACGGCAAGCCTATGCGCGAAGGTGACCTATTAGTACAAAAAGACTTGGCGAAAACATTTGAATTAATTAAAAACCAAGGTACAGATGTATTCTATAAAGGAGAAATTGCACAAGCTATCGCGGGCGCAGTACAACAATATGGCGGCACTATGACACCTGAAGATTTACGTACATACGCGATTACGATGGACGATCCCATTTGGGGCGATTACAAAGGCTATCAGATTGCTAGCATGCCACCCCCTAGCTCTGGAGGCGTCTTCCTTCTTCAGATGCTTGGTATTCTGGATCACTTCAATCTTTCCCAATATAACGTAAAATCATGGCAGAAATATCACCTACTTGCGGAAACTATGCATCTCGCATATGCTGACCGTGCCATCTATGCTGGAGATCCTGATTTTGTCGATGTTCCACTAAAAGGACTATTGAATCCACAATATATCCAGGAACGCACGAACTTGATCAACTTGGATCACATGATGAAAGATCCAAAAGCTGGCGACCCATGGAAGTATGAAAACAAACCGAATGCAACTGTAGCTACAGTACAGCCTGCCCCAGACAAACTCGGTGAAACGACGCACTACTCTGTAACGGATCAATGGGGCAATGTTGTCTCTAACACGACAACTATTGAACAACTATTTGGTAGCGGAATCATGGTGCCAGGTTACGGAATTGTCCTAAATAACGAACTAACAGACTTTGACGCAGTACCAGGCGGAGCGAACCAAGTAGAACCGAATAAGCGTCCACTCAGTAGCATGACACCAACTATCGTATTTGAAGATGGCAAGCCGGTTCTCTCGGTTGGTTCCCCCGGTGGACCGACAATTATCACATCTGTTTTGCAAACGATTATTCACTCGATTGAATATGGTATGGAGCTAAAAGCCGCTGTAGAAGAGCCTAGAATCTATACGAACAGCACATCAACCTATCGTTATGAAAGCGAGATTCCACAACAAACAATGGATTACTTACGTGTACTCGGTCATCAATTTGGTGACAAGCCGACTACGATCGGGAATGTACAAAGTATTCTAATCGACCAAAAGGAAGGCGTCTATAAAGGCGTTGCTGATTCCAGCCGTAATGGAGCCGCAATTGGTGTAAGTAAATAAATTACCTACTATTATAGAAAAAGCATCTTATTCCCTGCTATATCAGCTAGGGACAAGGTGCTTTTTTTAGTGAAACATCTTTCGTGCGGAAAATATTCCTGTGCATTTCTGTACCAATCTTTGGCTTCCTAACCTAGACGCAGAAACACATTTTAAAATCACAAAAGAAATCAGTTGAATTCCAGTTTTATGGGCATAATAGCTAATAAAAAGCGTTACTGGAAAAGAGGTAAATCGTGAAAACAAGCTGGAATATTTTTAAATTGGATTTGAAGCATATTAGTAAAAACTGGGTAGCTGCCCTATTGATTGGCGGGTTAACTTTTTTACCGTCTTTATATGCCTGGCTGAATATCTACGCAACATGGGACCCTTATGCCCATACCGACCAATTACCTGTCGCGATTGTCAATGAAGATGAAGGCGCGATGGTGCGTGACAAACAGATTGATGTCGGTAAAGAACTAATAAATACTTTACAAGATAATAAAGAGATGGATTGGTCATTTACTACAAGTGAGGAAGCAATGGACGGCGTAGAATACGGTGACTATTTTGCGGCGATTTTTATTCCAAAAGACTTCTCTAGCAAACTTGCGACAGTCACTTCAGGAGAGCCTGAAAAAGCGGAAATCCATTATTTCGTCAATGAAAAATTGAATTCTATCGCACCTAAAATAACGGAAAAAGGCGCTTCTGTCATTGTAGACAAAGTAAGCCGCCGTTTTATCTCTACGGTCAATGGTGTGGTACTCGATTTGTTTAATGAACTTGGAATAGAAATCGAGAAAGATTTACCTGATATCAAGAAATTCGAGCAATACATCTTCGACATTCAAAAGCAATTACCAGCGATTCACAAGACACTGGAAGGAATTGTAACTGATGCCAACTCTGCGAAACAAATTATCAACAAAGCCCAACAGTTACTGCCTGAAGCGAAACGAACTACGAATTCAGGACTGAAAACGATTAATGATACGTTGGATCAGCTGACAACAGCGCAGAACCGACTACAAGCAGCTGCACCACGTATTACAGCGGATGTGGAGAAAATCACTGCTATTACGAATGAAACCAATGATTTTCTCAAACAAATTCAGCAACTATCACCTGACTTTACTGAATGGAATCGCACGAAACAAGCAGTTGACGATCGTCTAACTGGCAGTATCGAAAAACTAGAAGGACTTCAGCAAGACCTTCAGAACATAAAGAATGTAGCTGAACAATTGAATGGTGAACAAGCAAATGCAACAGATGCCACTCTCTCCCAACCAATAGACGCGGCATTACTAAAAGTCGACAATCTTAAAAATCTACTAAATGAAATTCAACAAAATGCACGTACAATGGACTCACTTATGCAAGGTGAAGAAGAGCGGCTACGCAATAGTATAAATGATTTGCAAAAGATTGCCGAGAACACTTCCATGAAAGCCGATTCATTCCTAAAAGAATACACCGACACGATAGAACCTTACATTCGCAAAGAAATTGCCCAGGCATTAAAGACACTAACTAGTGCCAAAGCGTTGCTGACTGAAGTACAGAACGCCATTCCCGAAGTACAACAAACATTAACTAGTGCTGATCAACACTTGACGCAAGGTAAACAGCAAGTCGAGAGCGCGTTAAACCAATACCCATATGTCTACGAGAAAGTGAACCAACTGGCAAATCGTATTGAGGATATTCAAGGTACGACAGATATTAATGAAATCATCGACTTACTGCAAAATAATCCACAAGCGGAGCGGAGCTTCTTTGAGGAACCGATTGTATTAAATGAAACGAAGCTGTTCCCGATCAAAAATTACGGTACCGGCATGACACCTTTTTATACGGTACTTTCCATTTGGGTCGGTTGTTTACTATTAATTTCTTTACTCTCTACAGACATTAGCCGTGAAGGTACATTCACATCTAGACAAATTTATGTAGGCCGGCTTTTTACATTCGGTTTGATCGGCTGCATACAGACGCTGATCGTGACGACCGGCGATATCCTACTTCTTGGTGTAACCGTCAAAGAGCCGATCGCATTTTTCTTGTTTGGGATATTAATTAGTATTGTATTCATGTCGATCGTCTATACGCTCGTCTCGGTGTTCGGTGATGTTGGCAAAGCAATGGCCATTGTCTTACTCGTGCTACAGATTGCAGGATCTGGTGGCACGTATCCGATTATGCTGCTACCTTCATTTTTCCAGTGGATCAACCCTTTCCTACCTTTCACATACGCAATTGACTTGATGAGAGAGTCCGTTGGAGGAATCGTCTGGGCCCGAACTATAAAGGATCTGTTGTTTTTAGTAGTAGTTGGATTGGTATTCATTACATTCGGTATAGTATTCAAAGAAAAAATGAATAAAGCAACCCATCATCTTTTAGCGAAATCACGTGAAACCGATCTATTTCATTAAATTGTTGCATATAATGTGTCTGCTGAATAAAGAGTGTTTCTTTGACCGCTCTATAGCAGCATTCGGTTATGGTGATTTATATGATATTCAACGGAAATAATATGCAACACAAAAAACCTCCCTACATTGGTAAGGAGGTTTTACGTCGTGTTAACTACTATATAATATTTCAGCGCGTCTGGAGATTCCCACTATAAAAAGTATCCTGTTGAACCCGTTGAATTTCAAAATTAAAACCTCGATGTTTCTAAACAAGTTTATCTTTATTTGTAAAAGCATCACTTTCAATACAAAAAGACGACAATCCATTCAGGTTCGAATGAATCGTCGTCTTTTGATTTTTGAGAAATCAAAGCGTATAGTGACATTGATTTTTCACATGCTAATTTAGCTGGTTAGAACCGATTACTTCGTATAACCGTTCATTTGTGATTGAGCCTGACGCACTAATCGCTTTGTAATTTCTCCGCCGACGGATCCGTTGGCACGCGATGTGGAGTCTGGTCCAAGGTTTACACCGAATTCGTTAGCGATTTCTTCCTTCATTTGGTTGATCGCCTGTTGTACGCCTGGAACTAAAAGTTGGTTTGAGTTGCTGTTGCTGTTGTTGTTTGGCATGTTGTCCACCTCCTTCTGACAATAGAATGAGCAATTTTCGAAATATCATACATCGAGAGTAAAAAAGTTTTTAAAGCAATTACTTCAAAGGTTTAACCATAGTTCTACTACCGACATCAACACATATTGACTTTCTTTTTGAATAAACATACTATCGAAACAACATACATAATGGAGGAACTTACATGACAAATGAACTTCAACAAGCAATCCAACTACTTAAAAGTACACAATGGGTTGACTTGACCCACACATTCGGACCCGATTCCCCTCACTTTTCTGCTTTTGACGCAGCAGAATTCGAAACACTCTTCACGCACGATGATGGATTCTTTGCTCAGAGCTTCAAAATGGCGGGTCAATATGGAACACATATCGACGCACCGATTCACTTCGTACGCGATACACGCTATCTCGATGAGCTCGAGCTAAAAGAACTTGTATTACCATTAGTCGTAATGGATTTCTCTAAACAAGCACAAGAAGATCATGACTTCACAATAACTATAGAAGACATTAAATCATTTGAAGAACAGCATGGCCGAATTGAAGCAGACACATTCGTTGCATTGCGCACGGATTGGAGTAAGCGTTGGCCAGATCATGAAGCTTTCTGCAATAAAGACACCGAAGGGAATAACCGAATCCCTGGTTGGGGATTAGAGGCACTAGAGTTTTTATTCAATGAACGCGGTATACAAGCAGTTGGACACGAAACATTCGATACTGATTCAGCGATGGACTTCCAAAAGCACCAAGCGCTCCGCGGAGAATATTTTGTATTGGAGCAAGATACCTATCAAGTGGAATTGATGACGAACCTCGACCAATTGCCTGCTAAAGGTGCCGTGATTTTCAACATTATGCCGAAACCCGAAAAAGCTTCTGGTTTTCCCGTCCGCAGTTTTGCGATATTGCCGTAAATACTAAAAGGTGTTGCTGTGCACATTTCAGCGTTAGCAAGACCTTTTCTATTTCATATATAAAGGTTGCTGAAATCTAAAACTTCGGTAATGTAAAATTTCTATTTTCACGTAATTATTTATCTGATTATTGCGTGCATTAATCACATTAAGGGTATGTACTGAATAGTAAGCAAAAATGAGTGAGGTGAGTTATTTGGCAAACTTCAATGAAGATTCCATAAAACTACAAGCAGAGTTACAACCATCAGATCTAAAAAAAGTGGTAGACTACTCGATATTTTCATTCGAATCAACAGAACAAGTGGAAAAACTGACAAATATCGTTGGGCAACAACGCGCGCGGTCCGTGATGAATTTTGGTCTACACGTGAATAAACCTGGATATAATCTATATGTTGCAGGGATTGAAGGTGTGGGAAAAACGTCGTTTGTCACTACCGTCGTACATGACTTTTCAGAGAAAGAAACTACCCTCTTTGACTGGTGTTATGTAAACAACTTTGAAGATGAGTACAAACCTAAAGTGCTAAAACTCCCTGTTGGATTCGGTAAGCAACTTCAAAAATCGATGGAAGACCTATTGAAGGATTTAAAAGTAGATATTCCCACTTCTTTTAATGAAGATAATCGATTAAAGAATCGTTCATCGATCATTCGAAAGTATAAAGATCAAATGGACGAAGTATATAAACAGACCAATGAAGTAGCCGCAGAGAACGGATTTATACTAAAACAATCCGATTCCACGATCGCTACGATTCCGATGGGCGAAGACGGAAAACCTATAAGTGAGGAAGCTTATAATGCATTAAATGAGGAACAACTCGCAGCCATTGAAAGTAAATCTGCCAAATTACAAGAAATTATTCTAGAAGCGACGAAAACGATACTACGTTTTGAACAAGATTTGAAGAAATCCTTAGCCGGCTATGATCATCAAACAGCCATTACGACCATCGATTTTCATATTGATGAATTAAAAAAGAATTATAAAGACTGCCCTGAAGTGATGCACTATATTAAAGCAGTACGAAAAGATCTCGTAAATAACTTTCACACGTTTTTACCTAGTCCATCTAAAAAGGATGAAAAACAGCTAGGCAATCTGTTCAAAGACGAGAATCAAGCGCTAAAAAAATATACGATAAACGTGTTAGTTGATAATAGCGAAACTACAGGCATGCCCGTCATATCTGCAGATAATCCTACCTTTTATAACCTAATGGGTAAAGTGGAATATGAAAACCGTATGGGTGTTATGAGTACTGATTTCACGAAAATAAAACCCGGCTATTTACATGAGGCAAACGGAGGGTATCTTCTCATTCAAGCGAAAGATATATTTTCGAAGAGCCAAGCATGGGAAGGCTTAAAAAGAGCATTATTAATCCATAAATTACAAATTGAAAATATAGGTGAACATGCGAGCATCATTGCTACCGCTTCCGTTAACCCAGACCCAATTCATCTTGACGTAAAAGTGATTATTATTGGAAATATGGATATTTATCAAGCGCTTTACCATCACGATGAGGATTTCCGTAAACTCTTTAAAATCCGTGTAGACTTTGATGTGGAAATGAAATACAACCAAGATAATATTGCAGGGTTAGTTAGTTTCATTCATACCCATTGTAAAAAACACGGACTTCGGCATTTTGATCCGACAGCTGTGGCAAAAATTATTGAATACAGTTCACGTATCGCAGGCGATCAAAATAAATTATCCACTCGTTTTAATTTACAAGTAGAATTGCTTTATGAAGCGGATGCATGGGCAAGCATCATGGGAGACGACCTCGTTTCGGCCAAACATATAGAAAAAGCCATTCAAGAAAAGAGATATCGTTCAAACTTATATGAAGAAAAAATTCAAGCGAGTATTGACGAAGGCAGCATTTTAATTGATACGACCGGAGAAAAGATTGGACAAGTAAATGGCTTGGCGGTCTATGATTTAGGACAATATCATTTCGGTAAACCATCGCGTATTACAGCCACTACATTTATGGGGAAGAAAGGCTTTGTCAATATTGAAAGAGAAAGCCAAATGAGCGGAAATACACATAATAAAGGTGTTTATATATTAGGAGGTTATTTAGGACAAAAATTTGCGCAAAAGTATCCGTTAGTACTGACTGCGCATATCGCTTTTGAACAATCTTATGGTGGTGTGGATGGTGATAGCGCATCAAGCACAGAATTATATGCGATTCTTTCAAGCTTGGCGGAAATTCCAATCAAGCAAGGATTAGCTGTAACTGGCTCCGTCAATCAAAACGGAGAAATTCAGCCAATTGGTGGCGTTAATGAGAAAATTGAAGGTTTCTATAATGTATGTAAAAGTAGAGGCTTAACGGGCAAACAAGGCGTCCTCATCCCCCACCAAAACGTAAAAAACTTGATGCTGAATGATGAAGTCATTGAATCCGTTCGTGGTGGACAGTTCCATATTTATAAAGTGCGAACGATTGAAGAAGGAATCGAACTATTAACCGGTATACCGGCAGGACATCCGAATGAACATGGTGACTATGATAAAGAAACCGTCTATGGAAAAGCTGCAGCTAAATTACGTCTGTTTATGGAATTTGCCAAAGAACAAGAGAATTGAAATAGGATCTGCATATGAAACGCTCGAGAAGGTTAGACTTCATGAGCATTTCTAGTGCAGATCCTTTCTTTGATTACAATCCTGTATTTCATCAGATTATTCAGTCATCCGTAATAAACCACCGAAATCCTCCTATGTATTTCCAACCAGCTTACATTTCCAAGTCAATTCTGTTACATTTCCTTCAAAGCTGTCGAAAGGTTGTACAATGAATATACGATAGTTTTCTCGAGGAGCCTGATTATGAATAAGAAACGTTTAACCTGGGTAGATGTCACTAAAGGTTTTTTAATGATTCTTGTCGTCATTGGACATTATCCTGGACAGTTAGATGTCCCACTCGTAAAGTATATTTACTGGTTTCACATGCCGGCGTTCTTCATTTTAAGCGGACTGTTTTTTAAGCCCGTAGTTGAAAAGGGTTTAATGAAAATCTCGATTCAAAAACGATTTATGCAGTTGATCGTTCCTTATTTATTTTTCCTCGTCAGCATTACGCTGATCCGTTACGGGATAGAGATTGGTTCGGGTAATACAGACTTGTCATGGTATGTAAACGATATGTGGACACTTGTAGTCGGGGGACGTTTTGTACGCGGTGCCTATGGCGTATTCTGGTTTGTCACGACGCTATTCTTTACATATTTGTTTTTCTTATGGATGACAAAATACTTTAACCGCACAAAACAACTCATTATTTTAGCTGTTTTTTATAGTATCGCTCACTTGGAAAGTTTGTTCGCGATGCATGTCATTGGCGGTGCTCCATCTACTGCGGCGCAAACGATTCCGATGATTTGGAACATCGATGTCGCACTGATGGCAGTCGTCTATTTTTCACTTGGCTATTATTTGAAGAGTTTTTGGATGAATATTCCGATGAAATGGTTAATCGCAGGGTTGCTCGTTAGTGGAACGGCGATAGCACTCGATCAGTATAACGTCATTGACTATCACTTGAGTATGAAGTTTTTACGCTATGACCATTTCGTTTTAGACTTGATCATCCCGCTTTCTTTCACAGTTGTGTTAGTTGGCGCATTCCAACTCATAGCGGCTAAATCATCTTTAAATTGGCTACAAAGGATCGAAAAGCATTCTTTAACTATCATGTACTTGCACATCTTTACAGATATTTTATTAAATGACTACTTTACATATGGTATTGTTGGGTTCACCGCATTCGGTTTGTTTGTTCCCATAGTAGTTTCGATCGTTATCCAAAAGTTTCTACCACATGGAAAGCTATTCCTCGGTGGATTTTCACAGAAAAAGGCCACTACAAATCGCGCCATGACGTAAAAAGCACCTGTGCACGAAACTTTCATGAATGGTTACACATTCACGTTTGTTTGTGGCACAGGTGTTTTTTTATAAATACAGTTATAAATTACTCGGACTTTTGTATTTTCAAACCTTCAATAGCACACATTATATTTTTGTAGTAATCGGAGCGGATAGAAAACCCGCTATATTCTTCATGTGTCGTACAGGAAAACCAAGCAAAACCATTCTTCATAAAAGTTAAATCTTCAGGTAAATGAGGAGCTACCCAGTCGTACAAAGTATTGGCGTGGCGTTTTAATAACTCGCATGTTTTTTCATTTGATTCCATCATATAGACGGTTGCGGCCGGACCTTTTGTCATTGTATTCGCCCACTCATTCGTTTTATAAGTTTCCGAAGTGTACGGTTTGAATTGGTCCAGTATGTCTTGATCATAAGTAAGTTCTTTCCGTGTCACGAAATAAAATGAATCCGAATGACCGCAAAGCACGTTGATCAGGTTTCTATATACATCATCTGTAGGGTTCTCCGTTATATCCCAGTACTCCATCATTCCACCTCCTTTCTGTTAGTATATTCCATACGCCGATTATCTTAATAAGATGGTGATGTTTATGAATATGCTAAATGCAGCTGCAAAGAAAAGAAATATCGCTAACCCTTTTCTTTTTTCTTTTAATTGACTGAAACCCAAAAGTACAAGCATTACGGCCAAAAGAATTTGCACATACGGCATAGTAACATTTTCACCGGTCAGTAAACTATAACTCGATACAGAAGCTACTATGACTCCTAATATAACAATTAGTATATTCACTATGTAAAAACCTCCATCTGAGAATCGGATCTAAATAATAGATCACTTTATCATTTCAAGTATTAATTTTCATGATTTTCATTACACTATAATTTACAATCCAAAATAAAAAAGGGATACATGCTGCATAATTTTTCTTGCTATCAGGTAATAAAATGATTGCTATCGCAAATATAAAAATACTAGGAATGAGCAGCGTCCAGTATAATTTTCTTTTCGTCATTTTTACATACCACTTCTTTTCTAGAAATTTATTAGACAAGTATAATCCATCTGTCTTATGTTATTTCTTATATCGATTACTCTTGAATAGGTAAAAACTACACCCCACTATGAAATCGTCTAGGCGCGTCTTTTTGAAAATACACTACGGCCATTCCCTATAAGGTTTTGTAGTAAAGATATCCAAACATTATGGTTAGGGTTTGGAGATTTAGATTTACCGATTCTTGCTAACTGCTGTTCATACCAACCAATCTCTAATAAGGAAGCACTCTTATCTAGTAGTTTGATCCCCGTTCGGATTGGTTTTGCATCAACGGTTTCATAACTGCCAGTAAAGATTTTGTTTGCTAAGTCCGGCACTAAGGCAAAAGGTCTTGCAACGCCAACCATATCAATTTCTTCACTCGCAACCGCCTCCTCCATCCCTTTTTGTGTACGAAAGCCGCCTGTAACTACTATAGGTGTAGAGATTAATTTTTGAGCCTTTTTAGCATAGTCCATAAAATATGCTTCACGTTTGATTGTAGTTTCTTTTACATTTGTCCCCATCATAATCGGATTTTCATAATTTCCACCAGAAATTTCAATGAGATCCATCCCTGTTTCGGACATTTTTTGAAGAACTTCCATAGACTCATCTTCAGTGAATCCACCCTTTTGAAAATCCGCAGAGTTAAGTTTAATACCGATCGGAAAAGAACTTCCTACTTGTTTACGGATTTCATTATACGTTTCTTCCAAAAATCTCATTCGATTTACTAACGTTCCGCCCCATTCATCTGTACGTTGATTATGGTAAGGAGATAAAAATTGGTTAACGAGATAGCCGTGTGCTGCATGGATTTGAACACCTGTAAAGCCTGCTTTTTTCGCAATTCTCGCCGCTTCTCCAAATCGGTTAATTACATCTACAATCTCTGACGCCACAAGAGCACGTGGTTCCTTGAAGAAACGTTGTAACCCACCTGTAAGAGGCACTGCACTCGGGGCTACAGGTTCTTTTGAAATCAATTTCGGTGATTGCTTTCCTGGATGATTCAGCTGCATCCACAAGTGGGTTCCATTTTCAGTTCCCGCTTTCGCCCACTTCATTAACATCTCCATATCCCGTTCATCTTCTATTGCGACGTTATTTGGCTCCCCTAAAGCATTTCGGTCGATCATAACGTTACCTGTTACAACAAGACCAGCGCCCCCGTCAGCCCACGTTTTATATAAAGTCACCAAGGCCGGACTCGGATTTTGATGAGACGTCCCCAAAGCTTCACTCATGGCAGACTTAAATATTCTATTCTTAATGATGGTTCCATTTGGAAGGTGTAGAGCATTACTCAACACGGACTTTGATTGATTCATTTATCGTTTGTCTCCTTATTTTTCAAGTATTATAGAAAAGCCATTATGACATCAAGTTATTTTTGGTGAACTAGCTTTATTCAATAATTGCGTAGTTTAGTTTAATACAAAAATAAAGATGTATAGAATTAGAAGTAGTACAAAAATTATGATATTCATGTAAGCTTGAGCTTCATCTTCTTTTTTACGTATATCTCTTATGGATGTAAATAGAGTAAAACCGCCAAGTAACAATACATAATAAATCATATATTCAAATCTTTTTGTAACTAGCATAATGATACCTGCAAGTATGACTGTGATTGGTAATGCTATATTGAGTATTTTCATCACACCGCTCCCTCTTTACTGATTTCAATAGCGGTATTTTAATTCTCTGGAAACAGATATGGTCTATTTTACCAATAAATTGAATAGACGGATTTCATTACTTATCTTAACAACCACGGAATATTTAATTGTATTTCAAATTGAACAGTCGGCTTAGGAAAGTCGTCTGGAACTAAATCTAAATCCTTTTCGTTAAAATCTATTTCGACCTCATCACAATTAGGTATCGAAACTCCTTTTTCACTATTTGTCAGTTGCTGTAATTCCGTTCTATCAATAATTTTACCGACAATATGATAAAGTGCGCTATATAGATGTGTACCATCATCATTTTCTATATACTCGGAAATCTCACCTTCTTTACGGGGGTCAATACCCAGTATATTAAATAAATGTTTGACTTCTGATGAGAATGTGTCACAAGCTAAAATATAATTAGCGCAATAATTGCAGTCACAATCTTCTGTGATAAAATGGTGCTTTTCATAAAATTGTCTTGTTTGGTTTACATCTATTTCTAGTACATAACTTCCTACCTTAATCCGATCCATTACTTCACCCCACTCAATATATAGTTTTATAAAAGGTATCTTCAATCTTCAATCTTCATTTTTAGTCAACTTAGCTCCATTTCAAATTCATGAATTGTATTCGGCAACGGAACGATCAACAAGCTTATAATAAAACTTTAATCGTATCTCCCGACAAATCTGCAAATCATATTTGGTTTTAACTCGCTCATGAATTTCTCCCAATAACTAACTTCTACACTTATTCATTGAGCATGCAATCTTCTTTTACAATAACAAAGAATATAGAATTGGTAAAACAGTATAATCATTTCATTCATTTCTAATAATGACTACTTTTGTAAATAAAAAAGCTACCTTTTAGAAAGGCAGCATAAACTTCCACAATCAAACATTGGTTTACTTTAAAAGGCGTGATTATCTACTTGTTGCTTGGATACTTGCACAATCAATTGGGTCAAGTATGCTCGAGTGATGGTTATACTATTATCACCGTATAGAAAATCATCTATTAACTCACTTACTTCATACCAACGATCGTGTTCTTCACCAAGGAAATGATCTCGGGCAATTGTGTACACCTCATTAGCATTATCAATTGCTAAGCCTGGATCATCCACGATTTGTCTCAACAAATATCGTACATAGTGTTTGGCACTATCATCGTAAGAGGGTTCCGTAATGTCTAGCTCATATAAAGCTCTGTTAAAGTACTCTTCTACTTCAAATATATTCAAGGGTTCTGTTAGAGAAACTAGTATATTCAAAGATGGCGTAGACATTCGATTGTGCAACATAGTAAAAGCCCACTCTATATAATCAATAGCTAGTACTGTACCTTCAAGTTTCTTATAATACAAAACTTCCGTTTCCATCACCATACTCCTCATATTGTGCGCATATTCTAAAAAAACACCTGATGCTGGAGTGGAATCTTTAAAGATTTATTATACCTTTGTAGAACTCACATCACCAATCACTTTATAAATCACACTACCAAAAGCTAATTGAATAGGAATTAACGAAAGTATAATAGCTATAAACTGACTAAGTGTCTTGATCCATCCAGTTAAGCCCAACACGTCATTAATCAAGATATTTGCTAGTTGAATAAGACCAAACACAATACCTACTGCGATAATAAATGCAATCAAGATTAAAATAATTTGTGAAACTTTAATCTTTTTTATATTTTTCATTTTACTAATACTACCATCAGAAATGGAAAAGAAAAGAGTAGTTAACGGCAATAATAATAAAAACCAACCTGTATAACCAAATGCGATCCAGAAAACCCCTATTCCTAAAAGCAATATCCATCCCATGGTGTTAAACAATTTTTTATTCATCTAAACACCAGCCTTCCGTAAGTAAGTTATAGCGTTATTTGGATCTAATTATTGAACAGGCATTAGTTTAATATAATAAGTTCGCTTCCCATTATTAAGATCTTATGAATTTTTGCATACTTCGTGCCAGGGTTGCGCCCATGTAACTATTAAAATAGAGATTTCCCTATTTTATAAATCTGTTTCCTGCATTCATATAAATAAGCATAAATGCGACGATGGCTATAAATAAAACTAGACCAAAGTAGAACAACGAGTTGTTATTGTACACATCACTGAGTAACCAAAAAACCATACTAAACGACAATGCGAACATCATCTTACCCATGAATTTGCAGAGTGCAACCACGTCATACTGTTCTTTTTCAACTGGAGACATAGTGTTATAGCCCGCAATCAGGATGGAACCTTTGCCATTCATAAATATAATTCCTAACCCCATAAATCCTCCAATAATTAGTAGCGTTATTATCATATCGATCCCTCGCTTCGATATTCTTTCTTACTTTACATACGAATGAATGTTTTAAAGGTTTCATTCCTTCATGAAATAGTTCGATTAATGAATTATTTTGTATGATGCTATAAAAGTCTAGTTATTTTCCGTGTCCAAACACAGTACCTACATTTAATCAATCTAAAAAACACCCGTATAAGAACATTCATGAATGTTTACACAAACATGTTCGTTTCTCACACACGTGCTCATTTTTTTATTATAAAGCGACTTCTTTCAGCGCTTCCAAATGCTCGGTATCGAAGTGATAGGTTTCATTGCAGAAATGACAATTCGCTTCGGCATGTCCATCCGTTTGAATCATGTCTTGAATTTCTTCGCTGCCTAAGCTGATAATTGCATTAGAGATGCGCTCTACAGAGCATTGACACTGAAATTGAACGGGCATACTTTCTAACACGGTAACATGTTCCGAACCTAACACGTGCTCGAGTATTTGTTCAGGTGTACTGCCTTCCTCGATCATGGAAGAGAGTGGCGCAATTACTTTCATGCGTTCTTCGATCTTACTCATCACGTCTTCATCTGCGCCTGGCATGAGTTGAATAATAAAACCACCTGCGGCTTTCACCGTATTATCTGGATTTACTAACACGCCAACTCCAACTGCCGATGTGGTTTGCTCAGATTTAGAAAGATATGATGTATAGTCTTCTCCAATTTCCCCGGAAATGAGAGGGATTTGTCCTACGAAAGGATACGTTAGCCCCACGTCTTTTGAAACTGTTAGCAATCCATTCGTTCCGACTGCCTTTCCGACTTCGTTCAATTCTACGTCAGTTTGGGGGTGCGACACATATCCTCGAACTTCACCTTTTGCGTTCGAATCCACAATAATTGTACCGAGTGGGCCGCCACCATTAATTTTCACTGATATTTTCTCCTCGCCCTTTAACATAGAGCCAAGAATTAAACCGGCAGTCATTGAACGTCCAAGGGCATCTGCAGCTGTTGGCCAAGCCGCGTGCCGTCTCTGTGCTTCCGCTACAGTTGTAGTCGAATTCACCGCGTACGCGCGCACTTGGTTTTGATACGCCACTGCTTTTACTAAATAATCATTCATTCTATACACCCTTTCTATAGCGCTACACGTTTAGTTTAGCTTTGTTTCACGTAATTTTTCGGGTGTGACATCATTTCCAAGCGGGTCGATGACTGTTAAACCTGAAAATGTACCGATGACTTGTCCGCGGATTTCACGCAAGTAATCTTGACGTAATACTGTTTGCTCGACTACTTCGGCATTGGTTAAGCCTTCTTCACGTTGTTTTTTAGCTAATTCATTAATACGACCTAATTGATTGATCATGTAAATCCCTCATTTTCATTTATTATTTACGTATACGTAGATTACTATGTGCACTAAAATGCGGAACGACAAATTCTTGTAGCTCCTGTATCACTTCTGTTACCGGACGGTCCTCGTTACGGATCGCAAGAACGACATGATTGACTCCTATATCTTGCAGTGCATACAAATAATCGATTAAAAACTGATGACCGGATGTGAAGCCGACTTTTATTGGAATCGGTCTAGGCGACGCATTCGGTTTCTCTGATAAATGAATAGTTAGAGGCTGTATGAACGGTTTAAATTCAGTTGTCGCTTGACGCCAAAGCTTAATCAGCTCTTGTTGGCGATTGGCTTCTTGGGCGTAAAACATCCAACCGTCTGTATTTTCAGCTAACCATTCTATCGTTTGTCCAGAATATCCGGTACCTAAAATCGGGATGTTAGACAATGGCGGCTTGGGAATCACATCGCCTGCTTCGAGTCCAACACGTTCAGACTGGATTGTAGGGAAAGATTCTTTCCATATTGTTTTCATTACGTCTACAGACTCTCTAAACAGTTCATCACGTTGATCTCGGTTCACTTTAAATGCTGGGAATTCAATCGGACGATCACCAGTGGCAACACCAAGTAATAAGCGCTGGTTAGATAAATCATCTAATGAAGCAGCTGACTTCGCCAAGTGAAGCGGATGCCGCAACGTCGTGACGACACTTGCCGTACCCAGCGCGATTTCGCTTGTATGCGCGCTTACATATGCGAGAAGTTGAAATGGATCATGCTTGACGCCGGCATCCCCGAAGTTCGGATCGAAAAGAGGTGAATCTCTTACATATAATGCTGCAAAGCCTGCATCTTCAGCTTGTTTCGCAAGCTTTATTTGCTCAGCTATATCCATCGGCATACGATAATCGGCAACTTGATCCATAGGAAATGTCAGGCCAAGTGTTAACTTATTTTCTTTAAACGTTCTAGCAAATCCTTGATGCGCTTGAAATATATTCATCATCACTCCACCTAGCTAGCTATCCTACTGGGACTTACACCATTTTTTCTTTTAGCCATTTTTGCAGTGCTTGTACTTTCGGATTATATTCTATATTGATTTCTTCATAAAGTGACGCAACCGTTTCGCGTTTTAGAATGGATTTCCAAGAATTCTCCGCCTCTGCCATTAAAGCAGTTAATGCGCAGTCTCGATCTTCTTCTAAATTAAGCATGTCATGAAACACACCACTTGGAGAATAGAGTGACTGTTTGCCTTCGATCGCTAAATATATATCGTAGACACGAATCTCTTCAGGCTTTCTTGTTAACTTAAATCCACCTTTCACTCCAGGAACAGAAGTGATTAAATCCGCGCTGACTAATTTCCGTAAGATTTTTTGGGTATACGTAGGCGATGCGTGAAGTTGTTGACTAATAGCTTCCCCTGGTAATACCGCACGATCCGGTAGCATGTTCAGGATAAGAATGGCATATAAAGATTGTTCCACTCCGGTTTTCATCTGCATTACATCATCACCTTTTCTCACTCTTTTTTAATTGACAATTCCAACTTTACTATCATGGATAATCATTATCCTCTTTATAATAACACAGGATTTTAACTAAGTATAGTTTTCAACTTCGCTCCTTATAAAGAGTGTTTACAATCTATAGTATCAATTAAAAAGCTAGCAAGCAGATGGTAAAATACCATCTGCTTGCTAGCTATGTCTTTTAGTACTATGAGCGTACTGATTTAACTTGCGATACTGTCAATCCATCACCAATCGGCAACAATATGGACATCAACTGAGGATGCTGTGCTGTGTATTCATTGAACTTCCTCATATTCTGCGAGTATTGCTTGCCTAGGATGGACGAGTCCGCTACCGAACCGCCCGCCAATACATTATCAGCTACAATTACCGCATTCGGCTCAGCTAGCTCTAAACAACCGTCTAAATAGTTTCGGTAACTCTCCTTATCCGCGTCAATGAAAAAGAAATCGAACGTTTTCCCTTCCGCTTTTAACGCTTCTAAGCTATCTACAGCAGGTCCAGTTTTATACGTCACTTGTTCACCAAATCCTGCCTTCGTTAAATTAGATTTCGCTAACGTCGCAAATGACTCCTCTAATTCTAGCGAAGTCAAATGTCCTTCATCGCCAAATCCTCTCGCAAGACAAATACCGCTATATCCGCCAAGTGCACCTATTTCAAGAACATTTTTTGCGCCCGTCATCGAAACGAGCATCGTTAATGCTTTGCCTGACGCTGGAGAAACCGAGATCGAACGCATACCATTTTCTTGTATGGAGAATAACACACGATCGAGAACTTGATCAGTTGAAACAAAAGTTTGGTCAATATATTGGTTAATGTTTTTCATTAAATAACTTCCCCTCCAACTAGTAAATGAAATCCAGCATTATTCATTTAACACACTTTCCGCAAGCACTTTGGATTTATCGCCATACACTTTTGTAATATGCATATCTCCCCATGCACATAGCGAGCTTAAAATAGCTTCTAAACTTTGGCCGTATTCACTCAATTCATACTCTACTTTAGGCGGCACTTGATTATAGACAATTCTATTAATCACACCGTCCGCCTCTAATTCACGTAATTGTTGAGTTAACATCTTTTGTGTAATATTCGGCATCAATCGTTTTAATTCACTCGTCCGCTTTCTACCATGTGTCAAATGACAAAGTATTACACACTTCCACTTACCACCTATTACTTCCAATGTTGCTTCCACACTAATATTATATATTTTGCCCATTTCTATCGCCTCCACTATTGATAGGTACTAAAAGGTGCCTACATTACTTTAAAGTGCGTACTTCTCTTTTAGATTTCTATACTTCATACTAACATTTGCAGGTACACTTCACTACATCAAACGTATTGATGCCATGAATATTGCATGCAACTTATTAGTAGGAGGAACGTGAGAAGATGTCAATTGATAAAAAACGCAGTACATTTGCATTGCTTGCATTAGCTATCAGTGCATTTGCGATAGGTACTACCGAATTTGTGAGTGTCGGATTATTACCACTCATCGCTCAAGATTTAGATATTTCTGTTTCACTAGCCGGATTAACTATTTCCTTATATGCTGTAGGGGTGATGATCGGGGCTCCAATCCTCACTAGTTTAACTTCTAGGTTACCTAGAAAGTCCGTCTTAATCTGGATCATGGTCATATTTATTATCGGAAACAGTATAGCCGCAGCCGCAACAAGTCTAAGCGTATTACTGTTTGCACGAATCATATCCGCATTTTCACACGGTGTGTTCATGTCTATTGGTGCTACAATCGCAGCGGATTTAGTGCCAGAAAATCGTAGAGCAAGTGCTATCTCCATCATGTTTACGGGATTAACAGTTGCTACGATTACAGGCGTTCCTTTTGGTACATTCATCGGTCAACAGGTAGGATGGCGTGCTGCTTTTGTTTTAATTGTGATTATAGGTGTGATTGGGCTTATTTCAAACAGCCTCCTAGTTCCTTCAAATTTACGACAGAGCGCACCAACTACATTGAAAGATCAAGCGAAACTCCTGACGAATAGTCGTTTACTAATAGTGTTCGCTATTACTGCCCTAGGTTATGGCGGAACGTTCGTCGTGTTCACCTACTTATCTCCTTTACTGCTTGAAGTGACCGGATTTAAGCAAAGCACGATTGTAATCATCTTGCTAGTCTATGGGATCGCAATTGCGATAGGAAATATGATTGGTGGAAAACTGTCCAATAAAAATCCGATAAATGCTCTGTTCTATATGTTTATCGCACAAGCCATCATTTTATTCGTATTAACATTCACTGCACCATTTAAAGTGGCGGGCTTAATAACCATTATACTGATGGGTATATTTGCTTTTATGAATGTTCCAGGACTTCAAGTATACGTCGTCATCTTAGCGGAACGATTCATTCCGAGTGCAGTCGACGTAGCCTCCGCTATAAATATTGCTGCCTTTAATGCGGGTATCGCTATTGGTGCGTATCTCGGTGGTGTGGTCACGGATTCGATCGGTATTATTCATACACCTTGGATTGGCGCAAGTATGGTGATGTTCGCAGCTATCTTGACAGGCATTAGCCGTTTGCTAGAGCGTAAAGACAATGTAACAGTACTTGCAATGAAGGAGGTGATGTGAAAAGCATGATGCACGATTATCCAACACTATGAAGGAGGAAGAAATTATATGAAAAACTTACAATCTACAACTACACTATCTAACGGGGTAGAAATGCCTTGGCTTGGTCTTGGCGTGTTTAAAGTGGAAGAAGGTACAGAGCTCGTAAACGTAGTGAAAACTGCAATTGAGCACGGCTACCGTAGTATCGATACAGCCGCGATTTACGGCAATGAAAGCAGCGTAGGTAAAGGTATACAAGAAGCACAAGTGGATCGGAAAGAATTATTCATCACGTCTAAGGTATGGAATAGCGAACTGGGATATGAAAAAACACTTGTAGCTTTTGACGAGAGTATTACTAAACTCGGTCTTGACTACTTGGATCTATACCTTATTCACTGGCCTGTAGAAGGACAATTCAAAGAAGCGTGGCGCGCATTGGAAACCTTGTACGAAGAAGGAAAAGCTAAAGCGATTGGCGTAAGTAATTTTCAGCCGCATCATTTAGAAGAATTAATGAAAGATGCAAAAATAAAGCCAATGATCAATCAAGTCGAGTACCATCCTCGTTTATCCCAAAAAGAAGTACAGGCATTTTGCCAAAAGCACGACATCCAGATGGAAGCGTGGTCACCACTAATGCAAGGTGAGCTACTAGAGAATGCTGAATTACAAGAAATCGCAGACCGCTACAACAAATCCGTAGCCCAAGTAATTTTGCGTTGGGATTTACAAAATGGTGTAGTCTCAATTCCAAAATCAACGAAAGCCCATCGCATTGCTGAAAATGCGGATGTGTTTAACTTCGAACTCACTTCAGAGGATATGGAACAAATCAATAAATTAAATCAAGATCAGCGAATCGGACCAGATCCTGACAACTTCGATTTCTCATAATCAAAAATGAATACTGTCCGAATTGCGGTTCGTACAGTATTCATAAATTATCCGAGCATTAGGGAGCATCATAACTTCCATTGGAAATCCGATTCTGCAACTAAACGACAAAACCTCCCTACGTAAGGTAAGGAGGTTTTTTATCGTGTAAAGTCTAGAAATAAGTAATCAAGCATGATGGTTTGTCAAAAGTATTTTAATTCTTCATTCGACTACCAAGAACAGAATCAAATAGTTGCCTTGCATACGTATGGGAAAAGTGAAATACTCCATCCTTTTTCACACTTTCATCTACCATTCGGCCATCCTTCATAACATAAATTCGATCACATGCATACATGACTGCTTGTAAGTCATGCGCAATGAATAAAATCGACATATCCATTTCTCGATTCAGCTCAAGAAGCAGGTCAATGATTTCTCTTTGAATCAATCGATCCAAATTGGATACGATTTCATCACAAATAAGCAGGTCAGGTTCAACTAACAATGAGCGAAGCAGATTGACACGTTGCTGCTCACCACCACTCAATTCTGAAGGATATCTATGTAAATGGGTTTCCGATAATTTTACTCTTGCAAGCATTCGTCGAATATGCGCTTCACGATCTCCTTTCATCGTACGGAGAGGTTCTAGCAAAATTTCGTGGACCGTCCATGAAGGATTAAGTGCTGCTGATGCGTTTTGAAAAATTAATTGGCTCGCTTGATAAAATGACTTCCGGTTTTTTCGTGTGACTAGTTGACCGTTGAATGCAATCAAGCCCTCGTCTGCAGATTCAAGTTGCATCACGACACGAGAGAGCGTACTCTTTCCACAACCACTCTCTCCTACTAACCCCACGACTTCCCCTTTACTTACAGTCATGTCAATCTCATTCAACGCCTTTTTCGTCTGGCTTCCACTAAAATAACTTTTCGAAACATTTGATACTTCTAACATCTGCTATTCACCCCTAAAATCTACTCTCCAACAATCGCTTCGTATAAGCATCACGAGGATTCGAGAAAACCGTTTCCACTGTCCCCATTTCTACGATAGTTCCTTGCTGCATAACCGCCATCTCATGAGCGGCTTCAGCGACGATGTCGAGGTCATGAGTAATGAGGAGAATTGTCGTACCCCGTTCTTCATTCAGACGAATTAACAATTGAATGAATTCTTTTTGAAGTACCATATCGAGTGCCGATGTGGGCTCGTCCGCAATGAGTAAAGCCGGTTCCACGTAAAATGCGCACGCAATCATACATCTTTGCAACATTCCACCGGATAATTGAAAAGGATATTGCTCGACAACTTCCCAAGCTAAGCCCAACTGGTCTAAAATCACATGCATTTTCTCATTGAATACATCTAACGTATCCCCGACACGTTCTCCCGAAAATGTATACAGTTGATGCCCCAGCTTCACGGACGGATTAAAACTGTTCGAGGCGTCTTGGAATATAGTGAAAATATCTTGTCTTCTTAGGCTTGCCATCTCCTGAACAGACGCATCCAATATGTTTCGACCTTCGTACATGACATATCCGCTTACTTTTGCGTCTATAGGCAACAAGCCAAGCAGAGCGGATACTGTCATGCTCTTTCCGCTACCACTTTCACCAATCAAAGACGTAATTTTACCGCGCCGTATTGTGAAATCGATGTGCTTCGTAATATGCTGATCTTTTATTTCAATCGATAGATCTTTCACTTCAATCATTGACACGCCTCCTCTCTGGATTCTTCCACGCTTCTCCAATAAAATTGATAGCGAGAATAGTCAAGAAAATCATAATGCCTGGAAATAATGCAATCCACCACGCGCCAATTAAAATATCGTTTTGCGCGTAGTACAACATATTCCCCCAAGAAGGAATCGCTGGAGGTATACCGATGCCGAGAAAGCTCAGCGATACTTCCATGAATATCGCGCCAGCAAAGTTAAATAGCGTCACGACAAATATAGCGGGTATGCTGTTGCGCAGCAAATGACCCCATAGTATTTTCCAAACAGGCGTCCCAAACATATTGGCCATTTTAACAAATTCTTCTTCTTTGAGCCGAATGAATTCGGAACGCACAATCCTTGCGGTGACAAGCCACCCCGTCAATCCAATGAGTAGTGCCATGCCCCACATCCCGCCTTGAATGATTGCTTGAAACACCAAAATAATAATTAGGGAAGGAATGGTAATGAGTGCTTCCAACAACCGCATCATAACGGTATCGATCACTCCGCCGAAATAGCCACTAATCCCGCCATAGACAACTCCAATGACGAGTGACAAAATAACCGAACTACTTGCTACAGCTAGCGTTACTTTCCCACCTTCTAGTAAACGTGATAGAACATCTCTGCCTAAATGATCCGTTCCTAACCAATGCTCACTACTCGGTGCACTATATACTTCTTCCATATTCATTTTATTTGGACTAAATGGGGCAAGGAGGCTTGAAAACACCGTTAAAAAGACAATCAATCCTAGAAGGCAACACCAAAACCAAAGTGTTTTCCGTGACTTCATTTAGCGAACGCCCCCTTTGCGCAACTTTGGATCGATAGCGTACATAATGAGATCGACAATAAATAGTGTCACGACGACTAAAACACCCGTCACCATAATGCTGCCCATTAATAAAGGGAAATCCTTTGTTGCGACTGCCTTGACCGTCAATTGCCCTATTCCAGCCCAAGCAAATAATGATTCCACAATAATTGATCCACCAAAGAACGAAGGAATGGTTATAGCGATGTAATTCAAATAAGGAATGGACGCGTTGCGCACTATCCCCTTTCGAATAGACCTCTCCGTAACTCCATTTGCGCGTGCAACTTTCACATAGTATTGACTGTTTTCTATCTTAATACTTTCTTGTAGAAAACGAGCGTAAATTCCCACATGGGTTACAATGAGCACGCTAGCGGGCATAATAAGGTGACGGACTTTATCTACAACACCGCCATTCCCATCTACATCGCTAGATCCAGAAGAAGGAAGAACCCCTAGAGTTACAGCAAAGAAGTAGATGAACAAAATACCAAGCCAAAAGGCAGGTATGGAGGACGTCGCGATACTAAATGTGGAAAGTCCTTTATCCCAAATAGAACCTGCCCTCATACCCGCCACTGTGCCTAACCAGATGGAACCTATGACAATGAAAAACATCGTTACGCTAAATAACAGCAACGTATTCGGTAGCCTTTCCATGATGATCTCAGAAACAGGTCTGCCTTCTTTAGAGGACGTTCCTAAATTCCCTTTGACTGTCTCACCTAGCCATGCAAGGTATTGCTCGGCAACTGGACGGTCTAATGCGTATGCACGGGTAATGCGTTCTTTTTCGGCTGCCGTTAACGTTTGCGCATTGCCTCCATAGAAAGCAGTAGCAGGATCTCCAGGCGCTGCTTGCATAATGAAAAAAGAGAGGAAGCTAACGATGAAGAGGACCACAATCCCCATCACCATTCGCTTCCCAACCCATTTACTGATCATTCCACTTCCACTCCTCGACGTTCCAGAGGAAACCAGATCCATGATGACCTAGCGTTCGTTCTTTCACACCACTCACATTTTTGTTTATCCCATACACTGCATTTTCGTAGGCAATAAAGTCAAATGCCGGATCATTCGCAAGTTCTTCTTGGAACTGCATATAAATTGCTTTACGTTCTTCCGGATCCGTTGTTGTACGTCCTTTCGCAAGCAGTTCATCCACTTTTTCATTTGAATAACTACCATAGTTATAACCGGAGCTCTTTATGCTCGATTCATCCGAATGGAATAATAGGTGTGTATGATGATCTGCATCATACGGACTGCCCCATCCAACCATAAACGCATCTGCGTCTTCTATCGTAATCGCGCTCCAGTCAAGCGCTGCTACTTTTACATCCGCACCAATATCTTTAAATCCTTCGGCAACATAATTTGCCATGTTCACTCGAACAGTATCACTTGCAGGCGCAGTAATCGTAAATGATAGTTTTTCTCCGTTTTTAGAACGAATACCATCCTCATTTTCTTTCCAACCCGCTTCATCTAAAAGCGCATTCGCTTTCTCTAAGTTATATGTGTACTTTTCAATTTGGTCATTATTGAACTCATGATTTTGCAATGGTGAATAGGCAACAGAACCATGTCCTTTTAATATGCCTTTTACTATTTGCTCTCGATCGGTTGCGTAACTAAATGCACGACGCACATTGACATCTTTCCAAAGGTCCAAATTCATATTGAATAAAATGCCACGATAATCCGCTGATTCTATATCGTATATAGTTAAGTTCTCTTCCCTTTCTAAGTTTTCAACTTGTACAGGATCCAACAATGCAACATCCACCTCGCCCGACTTCAACTGAAGTGCACGGACATTACTATCTGGAATAAACTTAAATATTACTTTTTCAATCGAAGGCTTTGTTCCAAAAAATTCACTATATGCTTGTAAGGTCAATGAATTGCCACGATCCCATTTATCAAACATATATGGCCCTGCACCAATCGGCTGGCTGTTAAAGTCAGCTGTTCTCATATCGACTCCTTCAAATGCATGTTTCGGAAGAATCGGTACCGTTAACTTGTCTAGTAACGGTGTGAATGGCTGTTTTAATGTAATTTCGACGGTATAGTCATCCAGCGTTTTAGTAGATGCCACTTCTTCAAAATCAGATTTCAAAAATGACGCGTTTTGATCATCCATAATACTCTCAATCGTGAACACTACATCATCTGCTGTAAGTTCTTCCCCGTCGTGAAATGTAATGCCTTCTTTTAGCTTAAACGTATACGTAAGTTTGTCCTCTGACACATCATAAGAATCTGCGATATCCGTAACTACCTTATTACTTTCATCAAATCGCATGATTCCACGAAACAACAGTGCATCTAGATTCGTTTCTTCGAGGATCGGGTTAAGCCCTTCGAACTCTTCTTCAGAAGCATAAATGAGGCGATTCTCATTAGACGGAGTTGATTCTTTTACATCCTCTTTTTTACTACATCCTGCCACAATTACTACAAGTACCATGAAAAGTACAAGTAACTTCTTATTAAATATAATCATTGATTTCTCCTTTATAGTGTAATATTTTCTGCATTTCACAATTATTTCATGTTCGTCTACATTTGTCCTGTATAACGGTTTAAATTTCCATTATAGACGAATTACAAATTAGGTAGAACTTTTCTAGCGCCTAATATCAACCAAGTGCTCAATACAAATGGCATCGTCAATGCGGGCAGTCCTAACGGCAATAACCAAATACTAACACTCGCCATGAGCGGGACTGTAATACAGGCCGCCACCACACCTGTAATAGGTGCATAGCGATTTTCCTTCGTGTTATACACGACCGTTACGGCTAGAATGGTTAAAATAGCATTGTACCCATATAAACCTAACATGATCAGCGTATGCTCTCCGGCTAAAGCAAGAGCTGTAACACATGCCACCACATTACCAATCACCGCATATATGCCCATTTTCCTGCTAGCCCAAAATACTGCAATGAATAATAAAAGACCAGGTAAAGTATCTGTGAGAAAGAAGATTTGACCGATCCCATTGAAAGTTGCTTGGAGTAGATTGATTTTGCCTTCTATATGCAATTCCCAATTAGCTAAACTCTGAGGAGAAAGTGAATCACTTAACTTGATACTATCAAGCTTATAGGATGCTAGCAATGTAAACCAAGTGAATAAAATAAATGGTAAGGTCAGGATTGGAATGCCGAGGCGGCCTAAGAAATACATAAGTGTAGCTGTAAATATCGCAGTGACCGCTGCTCCTACCAATGCCACGATCCAGGCAGTAGGTCCGGTCAAAAATGTTTGTAGCACTAATCCGGTAAGCACAGAGTTATAACTCATCAAACCTTTACTGACCAATGTTTGATCCGCGCCGCCTATTTTTGCAACTAGCGTACCAATCATAGCGGATAAAAGGGCAATGATGCCTAATGAAAGTGACGATACTGTAATAGCTAATAAAATCAGAAGGCCAGTTATCGTATTTTCGATATAAATGATTTGAGATATTCCTTTAATGGATTCTTTAAGAAAAGTCGTGAAACTTCCTTCTTTTATCATCTGCATCTTTTGATTAGCTCTTTTTTCCGCTCCCATATTCCTCACCTACTTCGTTTACTGTAGTAATCTGCTGATTCAAATGTTATGGCATTGTTATGAAGTGAATTAATTACCCAATTATCAAGTTTATAGCCAATGGTCAAGTTCTTATACATTCAATGCACTTTTTTGCGCGTTCAACTGAGCGAGTGTATAAAATATACTTCCTAAAACATATGATTTTATGAAATAGAACGTCTCCGGCTATTGCTCATCATAATCGTATTATGCTTTAAATTTCTTGGACAAGATTCATTTGTCTGTTCATGCCCATAACGTAAGAGTGTGTAAGGATATAGGATTTTAAAAGATGATGGTACAAAACACGTGATAGTAGATGGAATGACCCGAGTATTGATTTTTAATCTATGCTTCTTCTGTCCTTCACAGATTTCAAGGGAAAGCGGGGTGTCTATAAATGGAATACTTACAGAATCTTTGCCAGCAATATGCCCAGATCGTTAACGGAAAGCCTAAAATAGAAAAAGGTATCTGCACTGTAGAAATAGGTAGAAACTTTCACTTGACTATACAAGGTCGTGAAAGTAAAAGTGCACTTCCAGCTGGAATGACATTTGAATCACTGGATGCTCAAGGAAATGCACTCAATCTTGCAGAAGTAGTAGTACTTCAAGAAGAATTGCCCGGATTTATTTATGCTCTCACTAGAAACGGGTTAATCGTAAGCGCGATTCATAATCATTGGGTTTTCACTAACCCAACTATTCTCTATGTTCATGTCCAATCTGTTGAGCCACCACTTTCTTTCGCCAGAAAATTCGCAGAAGCGTTTAGTGTCTTGAAGCATTAACATAAGAACCTCTACATGATGTTACTCTTCTTTGATTTCCTAGAATGCGAATTCTGCTGATATTTACAAAACCACTGTAGTTAAGACTGCTGAACGTCTGCGATCAGCAGTCTGTTGGCGGTTTATATTTCGAACTGCGTAACAAGATTTACATTCCTATACGGAGGCCCACAAAATGGTTTACTTATACTTTATTGCAAAGGAGTAATGCAAAAAATGTATGCAGCCTTCCGCAAAAACGGAAGTAGTAAACGATATTTGCAATAGCAATTAATGGCGAATATACTGCAATCATCTACTATGGATTAGTAGAGGACTAGTCTACGAGCAGCAAAGTGAATAATCGTATTCTTGAAATTAGACACTCTGAAAACTTTCGGCATCTATATAGTTCTTTGACTGGAAAACAACCTACTTCACACATCACAATATTTTATATTTGAATAAAATGGTCATCCCAGTATTCATAGTAAAATGAACAAATACTGGAACTAAGATATTGTTTGTCTCAAAATATATCCAACCAAAAACTAGACTTGGGATACAGATCGTTACTAACATCGTAGGCTTTTTAAAGTACTGGACATGAAAGATCATAAACAATAAAGTTGTTAATACAATCGCAATCCATTGGACATCTGTACTTATGAAAAGCAGGTTTTGAATAATGCCTCTAAATAATATCTCCTCAAACAATGCCGCTATAAACATGAAAATAATAATAGTTGACAATGAATTGTCTTGATAGGTTTTATTGGTGTCGTCAATGTAATTTGAAGGAATAGCAAAGGCTAAGATGACCCCAAAAACTAATAAAGCAAAAGAAGAAACAACCGAAATAATTATAGATTCTATTGGTTTGTCAAAGGAAAGTACGTTTTGAATTGCGAGTACATCGAAAATCACAAATGCAAAGATAACAGCAAAACAAATGAATGTAAACAAAGAAAACACAGAAATTGCGTTTTTGATTTTGAACTCAGACTTTTTATTTTCTGAACTACCCTTCACATGATCCATATATGACGTCCTTTCTTGATGTCTTAAATAAAACTAGGATAGTGTAAATACCTAACACTACTTCATCAGCTCAACAAAGTAGCTTTATTACAGAACAATAACGTTTCAAATATTAAGACAGTCTTCGTAATCAATATATTTCATTTCTTAAAAAACGAGGGGTTCATTACTTCACTGACAACTCGTTCAAAAACGGTAATAATTCTCTTTCAAAATCGATCGGTTCATCATTAGCGAGTTGACGTAAATATTGTGCTGTTTTCGATTTTTGTTCAGCTGATAACTGTGCATATAAATCAGGATCAACAAATTCCTTCACAATACGTGCTACCGTGTACATTTCAGAATCTGTTGTCATACGCATATAGTTATACTGCACTTCCGTATATCCATACAATGTATATAATGGTGCTACATAATCTTTTTCGTACTCTTCATTTTCAAAAAAGAGCGCACTATCCCTTAACATATCTTGAATCCCATTCTCCATTCCTGCTTCATAAACAGATATTTTATTATAGAATACACATGCCGTAATTCCGAATAGGCTTGCAAAAGTGACCAATATAATTAGGGTTGCTTTTACTTTCATAGGATTCCCCCCAGCTCTTTTAAATCAAGTAAATTGCACCCGATAACAGTAAAATATTGTACTTATCTATTTACTGTGTAATGTAATTCAACAAATTGATTGAAAGTTCTAGTACCTCTAAGAGAAAGATCGAGTGCATAATCGTCTGGTTTAAATAAAGGTATTCCCTCTCCGATGATTGTTGGTGCAACTGTTATAATCAGCTCATCGACTAACTTTTCCTTTAAAAATGTATGTAGTATATCTCCACCGCCAACTATCCAGATATCTTTACCTTCTTCTTTTTTCAAATTAATAGTAAAGCTTACTATATCCCCATTTATAAATGTAACGTCTTTTGTATCCGTTGCGGTTGACCTGGAAAAAACATAGCTATTTTTATTTGAATAAGGGAACTGACCTTTTTCTTGTTCCATAATCCAATCATATGTCCTCTTACCCATTAAAACTGTATCGATCGTTTCGAAAAACTCTGAATAGCCATTATCTCCTTCCCCCTCCACTTGAAATAACCAATCAAGTGAGTCCTCTTTTGTTGCGATATAACCATCTAAACTCTGAGCAATAAATAATACTAACTTTCTTTGTTTTTTCATACTAATCCTCCTACTAAATTCATCTGATTTTCTCCGCGAGCTCTAAAATAATCCCCTCTGGACCACGAACGTAGCATAACTTATAACTTGTTTCATATTGCTGTATTTCACTAAAGATTTCTTTGCCATTATTTTTTAATTTCGTAACAATACTTTCAATATCTTCCACTGCAAAGCAAATGTGTCGGATACCTAGCGTATTTGCAAAAGTTTGCTGTATACCTTTTTCATCTGACGGCGAATGAAATGTAACTAGTTCAATCCATGTCTGGCCGTCCGGCATCCCCAATCCTACACATGCGGTTTTTACATTGGTAAGCCCCACTATTTTGTCTAACTGTTCTCCATCCAATTCCCATTCCGCATGTACTTCAAGTCCTAAATCGAGAAAAAATGCTTTTGCCTTCGCGAGATCATTTACATTTATACTGACATGATCTATTCTGTTAATTTTCATGTTTCAAACCCCCCATATCGTTATTTTTCCGTAATTCCGAACTTTTTTAAAAGCTATTATTTTTCCAAACCACGCTTGTCCGCCTAGTATTAGATGGTTTATTCACGGACGCGAACATCCAATAACTTCATTATGCTTCACCAAATTGTTTTTAAAAACACATTATACTTTTTTTAGATCGCCGTGCTACACCGTTTAAAACTAGGTGAGGAACAAGCACATATCCCCCCATTTAGTAGAACATATTAGATGGCAATATGTATGACTGTATGTGAAGTTCCTTCTATTTTATATTTCAACTTGATTGACACGCGTCTAAGGTGATTTTTCCCCCGTCTTCTCTTATACTACTAATATATCAACGGAAAGGAATTACTTCATGATTACACAATTTTTCTCCTACTACAAGCCACATCGGCGCTTGTTTTTGATCGATTTTTTTAGCGCCATTTTCGTAGCACTTCTTGAACTAGCATTCCCTCTCGCTGTTCAGTGGTTTATCGACGGACTCCTGCCGTCAGGAGATTGGAACCGAATTATCACCGTGAGTTTCTTACTATTGCTCGTCTATTTAGTGAGTACGTTCCTTCATTATATTGTGAGTTATTTAGGACATAAGCTCGGAATTAATATCGAAACCGATATGCGTCGTGAATTGTTCGAACATGTGCAGAAGCAATCATTCCGATTTTTTGACAATACAAAAACCGGCCATATTATGACGCGCATCACGACCGATTTATTCGATATCGGTGAATTGGCTCACCATGGACCAGAAGATGCTTTCATAGCGATCATGACTATTCTAGGTGCATTCGGAATCATGTATACGATCAATCCTGAACTCGCTTTAATCGCCATCGTGATGGTACCGCTGCTCGCAGTAGTCGTCTCCTTCTCGAATAAGAAGATGAATGCAGCATGGCATAAGATGTATCAAAATATTGCGGATGTCAACGGGCGGGTTGAAGATTCTGTTTCGGGTTCACGCGTAGTGAAATCATTTACGAATGAAAACTTTGAATTACGTCGTTTTCAGGAAGACAATGATCAGTTCCGCTTAGCTAAACTAAAAGCGTATAAAGTTATGGCGTGGGCTACGTCTTCAATGTATATGCTCACTCGCCTCGTCACACTCGTCATTTTAATAGTCGGTGCCTGGTTCACAGTAAATGATAAATTAACATATGGTGAACTAGTCAGTTTTATTTTATTTAGCAATATTTTAATTAAACCTATTGATAAAATTAGTGCTTTGCTGGAATTGTATCCAAAAGGTATGGCGGGTTTCAGTCGTTTCCGCGCATTAATTAACCAAGAGCCAGAGATAAAAGATGTGAAGAACGCAAAAGTCGTTGATCAGTTACGCGGAGATATAACACTTCATGACGTGACATTTGGTTACGACGCTGAGCGACCCGTCTTACGCAATATCGACTTAACGATTCACTTTGGACAAACTGTTGCGTTCGTCGGTCCGTCAGGTGCTGGAAAGACGACTATTTGTTCACTCATTCCTCGTTTTTATGAAGTCAATGAAGGGTCTATTTCAATTGACGGATTAGATATTCGAGAAATGACGCAGAAATCATTACGCAGTCAAATTGGAATCGTTCAGCAAGACGTGTTCTTATTTACAGGATCGATTCGAGATAATATTGCGTACGGTAAACTGGATGCAACAGACGAAGAAGTATTTAAAGCGGCAGAAAAAGCCCATCTTACCGATTTGATCAATAGCATGCCGAATGGTTATGACACACAAATTGGGGAACGTGGATTAAAACTATCAGGTGGTCAAAAGCAACGCCTGGCCATCGCTCGGATGTTCTTGAAAAATCCACCGATTCTCATTCTAGATGAAGCGACTTCCGCACTTGATACAGAAACAGAGCGCATTATTCAACAATCACTAGAAGAATTATCCGTTAATCGCACCACACTCATTATCGCGCATCGCCTCACCACGATTCGCAATGCCGACCAAGTCATTGTGATGACGGAAGACGGTATTGAAGAGCAAGGAACGTATGAAAATTTAGTACGTCAAAAAGGTACATTCGCTCAATTACATCAAGCTAACCAAGTATAAGTAAATAGGAAAATACCTGTGCTACAAACATACAAGTTTGCGTCACAGGTATTTTATTTACATTTAATTAACGTTTCCAAACGTCAGCATATTCTTCTTTTCGTTCAAATTCTAGCTTAGCGAATGGACACAAAGGTAGAATCTTCCTATCTTCAGCACGTGCTTTAGTCACCACTTCTTTTACCAATGATTGAGCAATACCTTTTCCTCTTAATGAAGGATCAACGAATGTATGATCAATAATAAAGATTGCGGGATTAGGCGTAGTAAAAGTAATCTCAGCAATTAATTGACCTTCGTCATTTTCTAAATAAAAGCGATTTCCCCCTTTTAAAAACGTAACTTTCTCCGAGTCCTCTTTTTTAATATAACCCAATGCTCCCGATGGACATGCATCAATGACCTTCATCACTTGATTGGCTTCTCCGTTATCGGGCAAAATCCACGGTCTGCGTTTCGGATTAAACACTTCCGCGTTTCCACGAGCGCAAACTCCTGCATGTTCACATTTTTTTATTGAATAAAAAATGTCTAGATCTGACCCTACATATTTCTTATAACCGTCATTTAAATAGTTCTCTTCGACTTTGTTCATCAAAACCAACCTCCCTGAGTTATGAATACTTTATGGTAATGTAAAACAACTAACATTAACTTACTATAAAGATAGTACATTCAATATAATTTTACAATCGTTTTTAGTGCATATTTCGACAATATTCTGTTAATTATCTATAAATGGATAACGCTAATGAATAGACTTGATAATTAGAAATCTTTATAAAAATACCTGTGCCGCAATCAAACGTGAATGTCTAAAACACTCATGAATGATTAAAGCACAGGTACTTATACATATGGAGATAAAGTGAATTCGTTACCAACGACTATCTTAGAAATCACTCCAAACGCATAGTCGTGATGCACGTATTGTCCCCTTCGAATGTAGTAATTTCAGATACAGTTTCTCTCGCATCTTGTTTAATCGTTACCGTGAATGTGTCATCACGTGGAAGCCACAAGTCGATAAATCCATTAGCTTCAGTTGTTTTGACGTCATCGAGAATTACATTTCCTTCAGAATCTTCTATATGCACATCGAATTCTTCCTCAACGAGTTCACCTTGACAGCCTGTTAGACTATGGACATCACAAGGGTGTGTAGTGTTAACGAATGGAGCAATCGAGACAAAGAATTCATCTTCAGGAAGATCATACTTCGTCACGTTTTTATCATCATCTGTCACAATTAGTTCAGACGATGTAATTGAAGCGGACGCAGCTACAGCATTTCTCACCGTATAGTCTTTTACTAATTTTTTAATATCTACTGTCTCTTGTGGTTTTGGTGATGGTTGTACTTCATTATTCGCATTTTCATTGCTGCAACCAACTGACAAAGCGGTGATTAGTAGCAATATGGCCATTAATTTCCCTTTCATCTTCTCACAACCTATTCCAATTATTTTTGTGTCTGTTTAGAAGAACTTATGTAACAAATGTTTGACCTTTTATAAAACGTGTATATGATCTTTACTTACATACAATGAAAAGAGCTGCGCGAGGCAACTCCATCATTGAAACATTACTTTTCTGATAGCTCGTCTTCAACAACCCATTTGTGATTTAGTACTTCTTCTCCATCAGTTGTTGACGCATAATCGATCATATAGACAGTCGTCTGTTCTACAGATTCAATTTCTGCTGTCGCGCCTTCCATGCCTTCCATATGATCAGCGAGTACAGTTACTTCAGTTCCTTTGTCTAGAGGAGCTGGAGCCGGATCTTCTAGTTCTTCATGAACTACCCATTTATGATCCAACACTTTCTCGCCGCCATCTGTCGGTGTATAGTTGATAGAATAGGCAACTGTATCAAATGCGCCAACGATAGTTGCAGTAGCCCCCTTCATACCTGCCATATGGTCCGTTTCAATAATAGCTTCAGATCCTACCGGGTATGTCGGGTTTTCCGCTTCCATTAAACCTTCGGGAATACTGCCGTCGCTCGAATGGTCCATCCCTTCCATATCATTGTGTGAAGTTTCTTCACTCTTAACAGGCTCTTCCTCTGTTGGCGTCGCCGCTCCACATCCAGCAAGCACTAGAGCAAACGCTGCACTTATTGAAAGTACTTGTTTTTTCATATGTCTTCACTCCTTCATTAAGTTAATATTAGTATAGCAATTTCTGTTCTTAGTTTAAGCTAAATCCCTAAACTCCTAACAAACTCCTTAATTGCCATAAGGCTTACGTACAAAGCTTTGCTCGTTTTTTATAAGATGGCCAGTCACACTTAATGGATGCTTTCTGCATACATTTTCGATACGTTTATCTTATACTGCTCGATAGAGGGAAAAGGAGCGCATGCTATGAATAAAATCTCAACGAAGTTAGCAGCTTCATTCATTATTTCATTTCTTATTTTGGATACATTGTTAATGGTCTATTTACATCAGACGATCACACATGCCCGGGTGGATGAAGAACTAGATCGACTCTTAAAAACGGGTAGCAATCATCGAAATGTGTTGGAGGATAATTATACTGAAACGACTTTGCATCATATTATTCTTATGGAAAGCGGTGGTGAACGAGACGTCGCGATTCTCGATGATAGAGGAAATATCGTACAGCATTCACTGGATACTGAAGGTATTCTCGGTCCATATGTATCCCAAGTAAATGAAAAGCTACTGACTGAAGATACTATATTACCCGTTGATTGGGAGAAGTCTCCTTATCTTGTCAGTGTGCATCCGTATGAAGCAAAAGGTGTTTCAGGGAGTCTTGTCATGCTGCAAAGTACGGTTCCTATACGACAACTTGTCAATCAACTCAATGTACATTTTCTACTTGCAGGTGGTGGAAGCATTGTCGTTCTGTTTGTTGTCTACTCATTACTATCCAAATGGTTGACACGTCCACTCATTCGAATGAAAGAAGCAACGGAACAGATGAGCGAAGGTTTGTACGATGTGGACTTGCCGAAGCTTTCGAATGATGAGCTGGGAGAACTCGCAGCTTCCATCCGGAAATTATCGAATGACTTGAGTCGTGTCAAACGCGAACGAAAAGAGTTTCTAGCGTCTGTGTCTCACGAAATGGGAACCCCCCTTACGTACTTGATCGGTTATGCCAAAGTGGCTCAACGCACAGAACTGAGTGATACAGAGCGGTTCAACTACTTATCGATTATTGAAGAAGAAGCCGAGCGCTTAAAAACACTCGTGAAAAACTTGATGGATTTAGCGCAAATGGATGAAATGACGTTCACTGTGACGAAAACCGAATTCTCTGCTGAAGAGTTCATCCGAGATATTGTACAGCTCGTCCAACCATCTTTTGATTTGAAAGGAATTACGCTTCTGATTGAACAAGCTGGCGATTTTCCTATCGTGGCAGATCGAATGCGTCTTGAACAAATTATTCTTAATCTGTTAGACAACGCGCTACATTATTCTGAAACTGGCAGTACCGTAATCGTTCGTGCGTTTCAAGATAAAAAGCATAGCATTTTACAAGTGGAAGACAGCGGATGCGGCATTGCATTTGAAAATCAGCAACAAATATTTGAAAAGCTCTACCGTGTCGAGAAATCGCGTTCCCGTTCATTTGGCGGTGCTGGTCTTGGTTTGGCGACGGTGAAGGAATTAACAGAAGCGCACGGTGGCACGATCGAGGTAGAAAGCGAATTAGAAAAAGGTAGTATCTTTACGGTACGATTATAATGAAAGTAGATGATGCATATGAAAACAATTTTGCTAGTTGATGATGAACAACGCATGCTCGATCTGCTCGAACTATTCCTCGCACCACACGGATATCGTTGCTTGCAAGCGACTGACGGCCAAAAAGCACTTGAGCTATTCAACGTGGAGGACGTACATCTTGTATTGCTCGATGTCATGATGCCTGGCATGGATGGCTGGGAAGTTTGCCGCAGAATTAGAGATGTTTCAGCTGTACCTGTAATTTTATTGACGGCTCGATCTGATAAATCTGATGTTGTAAAAGGACTTGACCAAGGGGCGGATGATTATATTACAAAACCATTTGACGAGCGCGAACTTACCGCGAGAGTGCGCGTGGCATTACGGCGTACAGAGGACGACAATCAACCGAAGTCTATTCATGAAGGTCCATTCACTCTTAACTTGGAGTCCTATTCCATCCTATACGACACGCAGGAAGTTCGTCTTACATTAAAGGAATTCTATATTATTGAAGCGATGATGACTCGGCCAAATCGTACGTTCACACGGGAAGACTTGCTTCAAGTAGCTTGGGAATATGATACGTATACGGAAGTTCGAACAGTCGATTCCCATATTCGAAATCTACGAGATAAGTTGAGGAAATCGAATTTCCCCATTGACGAGATTTTGATGACAGTTTGGGGTATCGGCTATAAGTGGAGATAATTACAGATCATGCCATACACATAAAAAAGGCTACTTTCCATGAATGAATGGAAAGTAGCCTTCTTTTATTGATCGGCATGCCGACGATTGACTCTTTTGCCCTGTTGTACATAGGAGTATGTAACTCTCGTTATAGCAAACTTGGTGATTTTTTCTTAATTACGTAAAATAACATACACTAGATATACAACGTACGCTACAGCTAACATGAGACCTTCACGCTTACCAATTTTGAAGCCCGTTCTAGCGAATAGCAATAATACTAAGGTCAATACAAGCATTATGATGACGTCAATAAATACTTTATCGTTCACCGCGATGGGCGTAATGACAGAGGAGGCCCCGAGAACAAACAGGATGTTGAAAATATTGCTCCCGACGATGTTCCCTAAAGCAATTTCGCTCTCCTTTTTCAATGCCGCTGAAATCGATGTAACTAATTCAGGCAGAGAAGTACCGATTGCGATAATCGTAAGACCTACCAATGTTTCACTCATGCCAAGAGAATAAGCGATTTTCGTGGCGTTACTTACGACTAAATCTCCTCCGAAAATAATTGCTGCCAGCCCGACTAAAGTAATTAGTATATTCTTGCCCCACTTCACATTCTCAGTGGCTTGTGTAAGCGTAGAATTTTGACGGCTTCTAAGACCAAGTTCAATCACATAGTACATAAAGATCGAAAGGAATAGTAAGAAAATTATTCCATCACCGCGGGTAATCATATTGCTGCTGAAGCCTTGTAGTGCCATATCACTCATCAACACCAACATAACTATACCCGCCAGCAAAGTAAACGGAATCTCTTTCCGTATCGTTTCACTTTGTACCTTCAGCGGAAACAGAAATGCTGCCATCCCGACAACGATCGTAATATTGAATATATTACTCCCCACTACGTTCCCTACTGCGACATCCGCGTTTCCGCCCATCGCTGCAATTATACTGACCGTCGCTTCTGGTGAGCTAGTTCCAAGTGCTACAATAGTCAGCCCAATCAATATAGGTGGAATTTGTAAAAGTCTTGCGATATTTGAAGAACCATCCACGAAATAGTCGGCCCCTTTTATTAATAATACAAATCCAATAATGAGTAAAACATAGGACATATATTGGTTACCTCCTCCATAGGAATGATATTTCTAATTAGCTGTATGCAAGCGTATCTAGACTACAGTAAAATAATTGCTTCAATTACTGCATACTTGAGGCACATAATGACATGCACCATGATGAAAAACAGAATATGTATTTGACTTTACTTTCCCATAGCATTCATCCTTCTCAATCCCAGATATGTTATACGATGTAAGCTCTACTACTCTGCTCCTTCCCTCTTTTGTTTTTTCATTTTTGATTATCTCACGTCATCACTACTTATGCATCTTACAAGTCATACAAAGACATTCACTTCTCGTCATTACCTGCTCTCTTGAGTGGTGTTGAAATTTTTTATAAAAATAGCTTGTCCATAGATCTATCTTTACAGACAAGCCCTCGATATACTTTTCTACAAACTTACTATAGGACTGAATGTACAATATTTTGGAGATTTTCTTCTGATTACGCATTTCTGTTTCCTCACCGATCACATAAGTTACATGTAAATAACGGAACCTATGGAAATTAAAAGTATAATTACTCTTTGAAAACCGATTAAGGTATGGTAGACTGTTCCTGTTCGAACAATTAAATACTATAACTAGGGGTGTCCAACGTTATTGGACTGAGATGGAATGATAGTACACGCATTCCGGACTCTTTGGACCTGATCTGGCTCGTACCAGCGTAGGGAAGTTTTCATTTTATCAGCGACGCGTATTTTTGCGTTTTGAAGACCAGGTCCTATCTACGGAACTGGTCTTTTTTGTTGCCGATTCCCATCACTTAAATCGAGTCATGTCGCCCCTTAAAAGGAGACGATGACAAAATGCAAGAGAAGAAAGAAGAAATCCATATCCATGAATGTTTTCCAGCCAGTAGAAAGATTTACGTACGAGGAAGTCGTCCAGACATACTCGTACCGATGCGTGAAATTGAGCTATCACCAACTGTAACTGATCAAGATGAAATAGCGAATGAACCTTTCCGTGTGTATGATACAAGTGGTAAATATACGGAAGCTGGTTTTCAAGTGGATATCAAAAAAGGACTTCCAATTATCAAGAAGAGCTGGATAATTGAAAGAAATGACGTGGAAGAGTATGAAGGCAGGCAAGTGAAGCCGCGGGATAATGGATATCGTTCACTAGAAAATATGCAAAAAGATGCAGAATTTCCATTGTTGAAACGTAAGCCATTACGTGCAAAAAGCGGTATGAATGTTACACAAATGCATTATGCGCGCAAAGGAATCATTACACCTGAAATGGAGTTCATTGCAATCCGTGAAAATGTAACGCCTGAACTTGTACGGGATGAAGTAGCGAAAGGACGGGCAATTATTCCGTCTAATATTAACCACCCAGAAGCGGAACCGATGATTATCGGAAGTAAATTCCATGTGAAAATCAATGCGAATATCGGTAATTCTGCGGTCTCCTCGTCAATTGCTGAAGAAGTGGAAAAAATGACATGGGCTACACGTTGGGGTGCAGACAATATCATGGATTTGTCAACAGGAAAGAACATTCACACAACACGTGAATGGATCATCCGCAACTCCCCTGTCCCCGTCGGAACGGTACCACTATATCAAGCGTTGGAAAAAGTAAACGGCAAAGTGGAGGACCTCTCATGGGAAGTATTCCGCGACACATTGATCGAACAAGCAGAGCAGGGTGTCAGCTACTTTACAATCCATGCGGGTGTTCTGCTGCGTTATATTCCCATGACGATTCATCGTGTGACTGGAATTGTCTCACGGGGTGGTTCTATTATGGCTCAGTGGTGTATGTTGCATCATAAAGAAAGTTTTCTCTACACACACTTTGAAGATATATGTGAAATTATGAAACAGTACGATATCGCGTTTTCATTAGGAGATGGATTACGTCCCGGCTCAATTGCTGATGCCAATGACGAGGCACAATTCGCTGAACTTGAAACACTTGGCGAACTGACGAAAATTGCGTGGACACATGATGTGCAAGTCATGGTAGAAGGTCCTGGACATGTGCCAATGCATTTGATTAAGGAAAACGTTGATAAGCAAATGGAGATTTGCCAAGAAGCACCTTTCTATACGCTCGGTCCTTTGACGACAGATATTGCGCCTGCTTATGACCACATCACATCTGCTATTGGTGCGGCTATGATCGGTTGGTTCGGAACGGCAATGTTATGCTATGTAACTCCTAAAGAACATCTTGGTTTACCGAATAAAGATGATGTGCGTGAAGGCGTCATTACGTATAAAATTGCAGCCCATGCAGCTGATTTAGCTAAAGGTCATCCGAATGCACACAAACGTGACGACGCATTATCAAAAGCCCGTTTCGAATTCCGTTGGCGAGATCAATTTAATTTAAGTTTGGATCCTGAACGCGCGATGGAATATCATGATGAAACATTGCCGGCTGAAGGAGCCAAGATCGCCCACTTCTGTTCGATGTGCGGACCTAAGTTTTGCAGTATGCGAATTTCACACGACATTAGAAAATACGCTGATGAAAACAGTTTAGAAGAGAAGCTAGCAATGGAAAGTGGCATGAAGGAGAAAGCTGAAGAATTTAAAAAATCCGGTGCTGAAATCTATTATTGATAAGGAGTGAATGGAGTTATGACAACTGAACAGTTAATTCATCAGATCTCTGTAAAACGCCGAAATCTTCATCAGTTAGAAGAACAGTTGGCTCTCCTGCAAGCACAGTGCATACACGAATATACTGAAAACGTAACCTATAGGAAGTGTATGAAATGCTTGAAGATCGAGAGTGTCCATTATTAATACATGTTCTGCCATTCATGAACAGGATTTGTGCTCTTTTAGCTTCCTGAAAAAATCATCGGTATTGTGACTCAATATCGTTTTCCATTCACGCGCCCGATTACACAAATACTTTTAGCCGTTGTCCTTTAAAAGTTGAATTTGAAGTTGGTACAATAAAAAATGACCCACCTCGTCCCTTTACAATGCGGACCTTGGTGAGTCATTTTCATCATAATAACAGGATCTGAAATCGCAGACATTTTCAATGTACCCCTTTACTAAGTAAGTTACACTCAAAAGCCCTCCATTGCTGGAGGGCTTTTGAGTATTAATCTCAGTATTTAATCTATAGATTATTTTAAACACCCAGCTGCCGCACTCCCTGCTAGCCATACCCCGCCAACAACAGTACCTAAAGCCCATCCTGCTGGACCACTAACACCTGCAACTGTCATAAGCCCAGTAAAGGCTCCAGTATGTGCAAAGCCAGCAAGAGTTGCAGCGCCACAGCCACTTATTTTAGCCATCGACACAACATTCGAGTTTGCTTCTTCGATTATTTCTTTTTTGTACTTCTCACCTTCTGGACGCGCTAAAACTTCATTAAGTTTTTCTAAGGTTTGTACTAACTCATTAAAATATTCTTTACCGATTCGAGATTCCAATTCTACTTCTCTTTCGATGGTCACTGTGCCATCTTTTTCATTCAATACAAGATATTCCGAAGTAATCTTAGCTACCTCATCCACATGTAAACTAGCAGCCTGAGTATTTTGTGGTGTCCATACAATACTAACCATCATCACTAAACAAGTAATAATGGTAAATATACTGAACTTATTTTTCTCAAATAACATTCCAGTCATTCCCCCTACTTCTAAGCAATAATCATAATAAATGTAAAACTAATTACAAATCTCATTATTCCTTACGTGATAATAAAGAGATAAAAAAGTTTATTACAAATCCCGCTACTAACAATAGAATTAATAATGGCCAGGTAATTTCGTTTTGCACACTACTTATTAGGATAAAAACAAGAACAACACTAATTAACGTAATTAGCAAGTGGCTCATTTTCATTGAGATCACCTCCGCCATTGCTATATATAAATAAATCTTGTTTGGATATTACACTAACATATGGATTCAAATCACAATAAAGTAAATAAATAATTACATGTATTCATTAAACTGAATGTAACTTAATATTAAAAAAGATACGTTTAATCAAACTCTTCGTATTCATTCGGGTGCTGTCCTTCTACTCTTCCCGCTTCACCTTTATCTAAAGAGTCAATTTGTCTCATATCTTCTTCGGACAATTCAAAATTGAATACATCAAGATTCGCTTTTTGATGGGCATAGTTAGATGATTTCACGACCGTTAAAATATCATTCTGTAGGTTCCAACGAATAATAATTTGCGCTGGTTGCTTATTGTGTTTTTTAGCTATCGAGACAATCGTTTCATTTTCTAACACGTCGTTTAATTCGCGCCCTAAAGGACTCCAAGCTTCTGTTACGATACCGCAGCTTTTATTGTATTCTACTAGTTCGTTATTGTTAAAATACGGATGGCGTTCAATCTGATTGGTCGCCGGCGTTACACCTGTTTCCTCAATGATACGCTCTAGATGTTCCGGTAAGAAATTAGAAACACCAATCGTCTTAATCAGTCCGAATTTCTGTGCATCGACTAAAGCTTTCCACGCTTCTACGTATTGATCTTGTTTTGGAAGCGGCCAATGAATCAAGTATTTATCAAAGTAATCGATTCCGATACGATACAGTGACTCTTGAATCATCAGAATTGCTCTTTCGTACTCATGTGAAGCTCCAGGTAGTTTGGAACTGATCAGCAGTTCTTCTCTAGGCACAGTTGACCGCCGAACCGCTTCTCCTACCATTCCTTCATTATTATAATTCGTTGACGTGTCAATGAGTCTGTATCCCGCTTCGATCGCGTTTAACGTACTCACTACACCTTGCGCGCCTTTAACCTTTACTGTGCCGAAACCAATTGAAGGAAGGCTGGTTCCGTCATTCAATCGCATCGATTGTACGATTATCTGTTCCATTTTTATCTGACTCCTTTTTAAAGTAAATTCTTCTATTTAAAAAACACGAATTGATCGGACGTGTCTTCTACTCGTCTCAGTCATGTGATTTCCCTTACTGAATGTGAACTAAACATTCTCTGCAGTTTTCAATAAAAAAGCACCTATGTCTGTACTACACATGAATAGCTGAACATCCACGTGTAGTACTGGCACAAGTGCACTTCTTATTTTTCCTTGAACGATCGATACAGCAAATAGCAAAATAAAACAAAGCCAGAGAATGCGACAATGAACTGAACGGCAAATCGATCTACTTGCGCTACTTGTTGCAACACTTGAAGCGGATTGAAAACAACATCCCAACTATTGAAGCGCAAGAACCTTCCAATATAAACGCCGATTCCTGTCAGCAAACCTACACTTACAATACTCGCGTAGCCAATCTTCTTGGAATACTTCTTTCTAACCATCTGTTCGAAAATATAAACAGACTCCAGACCCACTACGATGGAATAAAAGAAGCCCATAGCAATCACTAATAACTTGGTCCATATGAAGATGTCCTGGCTGTATACTATACCGCCACCTGGCGCATAGGATCCTGCATTTGACACCCATCTGAACTTTTCATTCGCTATATGAATAAAATCCGTTACAACATAGACAGAGTTAGGGAAGAAAAACAACCAAAGCAGTATCCAGAAAACAGTCCAACTGATCTTCTTCTGCCCTATCGTCGTGACCGCTTGATTAATGAAGAAAACTGGTAATATGGCCAATAACACATTCCAAGACAACACCGCATAAAGGAAGTCGAAACTCTTAAAGAGCATGACCAGACAGACGCCCCAATAAGCCAACATGAATAATACTAGTATTTTATGTTTCTCAATAAATGTTTTCATTGAACCTCCTGTTAGTAATAATGGGTATATGTTTACTCTCAATCTCAAATTAACTACTAGTGTAAACGAATCCAATTGAGTTAAGTTGCAACTGCATAAAAGATTGTATAGAGTTCTCTAGATATAGAGAAGGTATTTCAAAAATGAACGCATCATGATGCTTTATAAGAAAGGAGCTTGAATTACGTGGAACCTAACAAATACTTAATGACCAAAATGGGTAAGAAGCTCTAGTAAAAGAGTTAGACGAGTTACAAACAAAGAAGCGCGAAGATGCATTACAGCGCGTTAAAAATGCACGCAAGTTTTGTGGTTTTAGAGAGGACTCTGAATACGAAGCTCCCGTAGAGTCACAAGCACAAATTGAAGAACGTATTGTATTTATCTTAGATAGACTTCGACATGCCGAAGTCACTTCCGTACCAGATGGTGAAACAGATACTGTCGTTTTCGGTGCACCTGTGACATTTATTGAACTACCGGATGGTGAAAAAGAAACCTATACGATTGTGGGTGTCGAAGAAGCTGATTTACTAGAAGGGACTATTTCGAATGAATCACCACTTGCCAACAGCTTATTAGGACATTCTATAGGTGACCAAGTATCTGTTCAAACACCAAGCGGAGAAATGACCCTTCTGATCGTAGCGGTACGATGAATACAATTAATCATTTGATTATATACCGTTAGGGGTATATAGTTACACTAGACACATTATATAAAACCTAGTAACTGGAGGACGTAAATTGAAACGCATTAAAACTATAGAAGAATGGCGAACTGTTAGAGAAAGTTCTGAAAAACAATCCGTTCTTCTCTTTAAAATGAGTTTGACATGTTTCAGCAGCCTATCCGCAAAAAAAGAATTACATAAACTTGTTACAGATTTACCACTCTATGTCATTGTCGTACAAACGGATCAAGCCATTTCAAAAGCGATTGAAAGTGACTTAAAAGTTAGACATGAATCGCCACAATTGTTAATTGTAAAAGATCAAAAAGCAACATGGCAAGCGACACATTATCACATTAAAGAATCTGTAGTCCGTGATGCAATTGAAATGTATAGCTGATTTTAAACACATCTGCGCAAGAGATTTTCAGCAACGTATATACATTCACGTTAGTTTCAGACACGGGTATTTTTATAGACTTTCGCACAAACAAACAAACTAGTGTTTTGTTTGTTTATGCGAAATATAAAGCTTATATCGGTACCCTTGTAGTCTCAACGCTGTACTTTTCATCCTCTAACTCCCTTGTTTAGAACCAGTATCTGTAACTCAAAGCCACGTACACACTTTAAAAACGAGACAACTCCACGCACACTAGGTGTATGTATAGATACATTTCCTCAAACACTTTACGACTTTATTTATTCAACTTGATCATCCATACAAGAAGATCTTGCAGAACTGTTGTGTGGAGAGTGTAATGAATGTACTGCCCTTTTTTCTCCGAAGTGACAAGCCCTGCATTACGTAAAATGTTTAAATGATTGGAAATGCTCGGCTTACTCATCTCGAATTCTTCGTGTATTTCACTGGCAGTTAGTGATCCTTTTTCACTGAGTAGCGTTAGTATTTGTCTTCTCGTTTCATCGTTTAAAGCTTTAAAAATATCGTTCAAATCGAGCTTCTCCTTTCATTTCAAGCATTTAGATGTTTGTCTAATTAGTTATTTACCTAATTATATACTACTTGAAGCAATTAAAAAAGTACCTGTGCTGAAAACAAATAGGAATAGCTAAACACTCCTGTTTGTTTTCGTACAGGTACTCTTCGAAGAAATGTATACTTCAAGTTCATACGGCTTACAGCTTCGTGCGCTCTTTCAATTTACCGTGCAATTCGTTTAATCTCGCCATCAGTTCTTCATACTCCAACAAGCCAATATTACACAATTGAATTTCTTCATTGACTCGCTCTATAATCGTATTTTTTTCGTTTTGCGCCTTTTTTTCGAGCGTGACATATACTTTACGTTCGTCTTCTATAGAACGTTCTTTGCGTAGCCAACCTTTTTCCTGCATACGGGAAATCATCGGCGTGAGCGTCCCTGTACCTAGGCCGACTTGTTCGCCAAGCTCTTTCATCGTGATTCCGTCCTGCTCCCATAACGCGAGGAGCACCAAGTATTGTGGATACGTAAGTCCAAATGGTTTCAAGACATTAGCGTATAGCTTAGTAAACTCTCCCGCCGTTTCATAAACAGCAAAACACAACTGTTTGTCCAGCGTAGAAAAGTCTTTCTTCATAATAGCTTTTCCACATCTTCCGCAAGTTTTGCAGGATCCGTTTGGGGTGCGTATCGTTTCACGACTTGTCCGTTGCGATCTACTAGAAACTTTGTAAAATTCCATTTGACTTTTTTCGACAGCAGTCCACTTTTTTCTGTTGTGAGGTGATCAAATAGTGGATCGGCTTCATCACCATTTACATTTACTTTTCCCATGATTGGGAATGAAACACCATAATTCAGCTGACAGAACTCAGTCGTTTCATCAATATTATCAAATTCCTGGTCATTGAATTGATCGCAAGGGAAGCCGAGTACCATCAAGCCATCTTCTTTATATTGTTCATATAGCGATTGTAAACCACCGAACTGTGGAGCAAAGCCGCATTTACTCGCTGTGTTGACGATGACTAAAGGTTTCCCTTCATACTCTTTCAAAGACAATATCTCGCCATTCGGTTTTTTTACTTCAAAATCGTAAACGGATACCATTTGAATACCTCCTCTTATTTTACTGTGATTTCAACTTCTACATTTCCATTAAGTGCTTTAGAATACGGGCAGTAATTATGTGCTTTCTTTGCATATTCTTCTGCCGTCGCTTGATCGACACCCTCAATTGTCACTTCAAGTTTCGCACCTAGTTTGACACCGCCATCCGTTTTATCTGGATAAAGTGCCACAGTTGCGATGACTTCACTACTAGCATACTCTACTTTGCCTTTATCTAACTGAATTTCGAGTGCACTGTTGAAACATGCGCTATATCCAGCCGCAAACAATTGTTCAGGATTCGATGCGCCAGACACAACACCGCCAAGTGCTACAGGTTTCGCTACATCTAGATTGAATATATTATCGGGTGAATAAACAGAGCCATCGCGTCCGCCTGTGTTAATAATCGTCGTTTCGTATAGTGGTTTCATGTAAAATTCCTCTTTTCGTTTTTTACGTTGTGTACGATTTAATCTTAAGCGATCTATTGGGTAATTGCAATGATTTTGTTTCTGAATAGAAAATAAAAAAATATCCGCGCATGAACTTTCATGACTGTTACCCAATCACATAAGTTCTTTTGCACGGATACTTCTTTTACAATTTATTTTCATTGCACCAACTCGTCCGATATTGTTACATTACGTAAGGTGACATTCTATAGAATATGATTTCCATATGAATGAAAGAGTTATCTTTACGCATTTCCCTCATCCTGCTTTACTAATTGATCTGCAATATTTGCGCCAATAAAGAAAGCAGGCGCCGATGTATTGCCGTCCGAAACAAACGGCGCAATGGAATCATCTGCAACAATCAAATCTTTCACACCGAATACTTCTCCCGTAGCATTCACAACACCACTTTCTTCATTTGGTGCCATTCTTAGTGTGCCTTGTATATGATGTGTTGGACCTAAGTTTTCCTTAATGAACGCTTCCAGTTTGCTGTCGTCTTGAATCGTTTCTAGTGTAGGTGTAACAAGTTGGTAGTGCGAGTCAATTTTCGATAGTTCTTGTACAATGTTTTTAATATAAACCTTATAAACGTTTTTTATTGTTTCCAGGTCAGATTGATTATTCAAAAACTCTACATCAGCAAGAACAATTTTTAATGGATCCGCATTTTGGATTCTGACAGTTCCTTGGCTTTTTGGTTCCAATAAAATCAAAACGATACTTAGCATTCCACCAGTCCCGATTTGGCCAATTAGCTGGACGCCACGTCGATTGGGGTCAGCACCAGGTGTTGGATCTGGCAGGAAGGCTCCACCTGTATAAAGCGCAAATGGATCCGCTTCCGGAAGTGCTTTATCAGTTGTATTCGTTGTGAACATCGCTGTATTTACCGGGTGCGTAGTCATGTTCTTCCCCACATTCGCATTATGATGAACAACGGGAATGCCGGCTTTATCCAGTATATCAGCTGGTCCGATTCCAGAAAGCATTAATAACTGAGGGCTATTCATTCCCGCCGATATAATGATTTTTTTACGAGCATATGCGTAATAGCAGTTTCCATCTTTTAAAAACTCCACACCAATTGCTCGCTTTTCATTATCAAAAATCACACGCTGTACCGTTGAATTATAAGATACTAGTAACCGTCTTCCATTTACCCCTTCACCGTTTCCATTCATAACATCCGGTGAAAGAAAAGCGGTATCAGCACTTTCTCGTTGACCATAGGGAGTCTGGTATAGTTGCCATCTTGTAAAGGGGCCTAGTGGTGTATTGGGATCATTATAGTCTAAAATTCTAGTGAAACCCGTGGCTCTTTCCATTGCTGTCACCAATTTTTCAGTCATACTAGTTGGATTAGCAGGAGCCTGTCTAATAGCCAACTGTCCGTTATATCCTCTAGCATTCGGATTTTGAGTCTGGCCATTGTAAGTTTCTAGTTTCGAAAATTGATACGTTTCTTGTTCAGGTGACCAAAGCGGACCTAAAAGATTTTCCCATCGTTTCATATTTACCTGCGACGGTCTTACATATTGGTTATTGTTAATGGAGGATCCACCTCCCAAAGTTCGCCCACCTGTCCAATCAAATGTTCTATTTTTGACGTTTTTTTGCGGGACACTTTTTCCTTGCCAGAAATATTGCGGGAAAAAGTCGTCAGTGAGAATAAAAGGTGGAGCAAACAAAGAATCTCTAATTGGCTGTTCCTTACTGTTATTATCTCCTGCCTCTAAAACTAACATTGAATTTTGGTGATCATCAGTTAGCTTTCTTGCAACGGCAGCACCTGCTGGCCCCGTTCCAACCACGATATAGTCATATGTTGGTTGGTCATTGGTTCCTTTATTCATTTCCATCCCCCTAGACGATTTTTGTGCAATATATCCTATGGCAAGGAGAGTTGGTTTATGAAGCATTGCGTGGACTATAGAATTAATGTTAGCGATGCGGTAATCAACGAAACATAACAAAAAAGCACCGCGATATGCGATGCTTTTTTTGCATTAATTCTATGTCAAGCGGCTTATTATTTCAGCTCACTCAACAGCTCACCTAGTTTTTTCACGCTAGCTGTTTCTTCTGTTACGGTTTGTTGCAATAGCTCTTTCTGTCTGCCGAGCGCATCTGTCAAAGTAGTGATTTCTACTGACAAATCCGGCTTCGTTTGTTCCTTCTTTGCTTTCAAAGACTTGATCGTGTCGAATAGGTCTTCATGGTCGACGATTCGTCCAGCCCCCCACATAAGCTGCTCTTTCGGTGCTTTTATGACATAGTCCGTGAAGTAGTTGAATACTTCCTGATCGAAGTCATACGCATACCAGTTGTTATCAATTGCGTATAAGTACTCGTCCAGTGGTGTGGCGATATCACCTGTCTTTAACGCCTCAATGGAAGCAGCTAAGTTTTTCACGTTATTTTGCGCATGTTCATGAGGGAAAATCGGTTCATCTTCCCACGTCAATCGCACGAATTGGTCTTCCGCGTATTTATAAGCAGCCAACAAGTCGCTATTTAACTCACGACTTTCCTCGTACAGCTTCTTCGCTCCGTCTGCATCCTCTTTTTTGAGTGCTTCGGCATACTTTTTATTCACGTCAGCGACTTTTGTATTCACTTGTTCTGCACTGGACATGGCCTGATCGATCTCTTTCATCAAATCGCCTGAAGCAACAGATGCCTGTTTAAATGCATCGGCATCGATCAAATCTTTCATTGCTTGCAAACGTGTCGTAAAGTCTAAAGGCACAACAGCAGTTTGATCGTAGTGCATGGTCAATAATCCATAAAGATTTAAATGGAATTTCAGCGCCTCTGCATTGAACGCCTCTTCACTGTCGAATTGAGAATGATAATGAGAGTGCATAAATTCACTATCTTGGAAATCATTCCGCAGCGCTGGCACACCGGCAATACTGAATGAAAAATCATCTGACCATGTACGTAGTGGAGAAACGACTGAAATTCCATCTTTGTACACATCGGATAATGGCGGCACTTCTTTTGCGAACTCCGTCAAGTAGTTATTCAACTCGTAAGTCGAGCGGATTTCATCTTGTGTCGTATGTTCAAATGCTGGAAGTTCGAAGTTCATATTCGCAAATGTCTTTCCGACCCACTCGGGATGAATATTGAAGATTTGATTGTAAGCACCTGTCGACCAGTCGTATCGAGTATTCGACTTACCCCATTCTTCCGCTGCGATCGCATTGAAGATCAGGGTCTTTTCTGGTTGGTAGCCGCTGTCAATCATACCTTTAGCGATTCCTAGCATCAAACCGATTGCTGCATTGTCATCTTGGAACCCGGCGAAATACGAATCATAATGGCCAGATAATAGGATATAGGAATCCGGATCTTTTCCGACAATTTTCCCGTAATAATTATATGCTTCCTGATCCATCTTCACTGTAGATTTAGCATCAAATTTAACGGTAAGCGTGTCATTTTCACTAGCTTCAAGTGCCTTTTTCAGTTCACCTGCATCGGTCTGAGACATCGAGAACGCAGGTGCATCGTCCGGTCCGCAAATATCCTGTGAATTCAACGCATCGGGATCAACTTCGGCATAACCAGCTTCTTGCACCGCAATAACCGCCGCTGCACCTTTCACATGGGCTTGATACGTAGGATAATTAATCCACCATTCTTCACGTTGATTAATGTCAATTAACACAAGTTTCCCTTCGATATCCAATCCTTCTAATTCTTCCGCAGTTCCTTTTCCTGCATAGACTATCTCAAGATCTTTCACACCGTTCGTGTCAAAGTTCACTTGATACCCACCTAGCACTGCGAGATGTTCTTTACCAGTAGTATCTGTGAAGGTTAAATCGGCTTTCTCAAACTCCCAACTATCTACCGTAAATGCATCTTTCGTCACTTCGGTCAATCCGATTTTCTTCATTTCTTCTCCAATTTTCTCCCCAGTCTTTCGTTCCGCTTCTGATCCTGCAGTACGATAGCCCAGTTTCTCATTGGTTTTATATTCTTCCATTCCTTTAGCAAATTCAAAAGCATATTCTACATCTACTTCAGACAAGTACTTGTCCTTTTCATCTGATAGTGGAACAGTCTTTACATCCTCCACAGGTTCTTTCTTCTCATTGGAAGTATCTTCTTTAGGCGTACATGCAACGAGTGACGTTGCAACGAGCATGGACAACGTTAAGTAACTCACCATCTTTTTCATATATCACAGTCCTTTTCATTTTTTGCAATCAATTCATTAAACGATATAGAGTGAGTTTTCGCAATAGAAATTTTCACATTTCACGACTAAATCTATTGAAACTTTTTTCTGAAGTATATTAGTGTTATTAAAAGCAAACAAAAATAGTTATTGTTTGCTTTTTACTAAGGTGAATGGATTTTTTTCCAATGGTGATGTATTTATGAGCGTGCGAACATCATTTCTATTTCTATGTATCTCTCTCTAATTCCGATGCAGTATTCAAGTAGCGCAGACTTCCTTACGTAAGTTCACGTTTACATAACTGAAAGTACGTTTTCTAACGTGACCAGTTGTGATCTAATCGCACTACGTATTTAGTTGTGTATATCTTTCTTAATAAATATGATAATCTCACTATTGGAAGCAAGTGTTAAGTCATTAAAGCGAATTGAGAGTGATAGTATGTTTGTGTTTTTTGCGTTATTTGGTTTTCTATTTATTTTGATTGGGACTGTCGGCTTACTTATTAAAGCAATCTTTAAAAAGTCGAAGAGGAAGTTTGGCATTCTCGCTTTAGTAGGTATTGCGATGTTCATCGTAGCTGTAGTCATTTCACCAGATGATATAGAGCCAGAGAAAGAGAACGCTGATTCAGTAGAACAGACACCTACGGATGAACCTGTTGAAACGAAGAAGGAAGCACCTGAAAAAGAGTCTGTAGAAGAAATAGAAAAACCTGAAAAGACAATATCTAAAGAAGTTGAAGAAAAATCCGTTCCAGTCGTAGTACCTTCAAAAAACAATTCTTCAAAAGTAACTCCTGAAAAACTAAAAGACTCCACAGAGACAAGCGGTACGACAGCGAGAATCCCTGTAGAATTAGTAAAAGTTATAGACGGTGATACGATTAAGATTATATATAACGGCAAGGAGCAAAACGTTCGATACTTGTTGATCGACACGCCTGAAACTAATCATCCTAGACTAGGTAAGCAACCGTTTGGGGATGAAGCTAAGGCTAGAAATAAAGAGCTAATAGAGAGCGGTACGCTAGAAATTGAATTCGATGTCGGAGAGCGCTTTGATAAATACAACCGTTTACTTGCCTATATTTATGTAGACGGAAAAAACATTCAAAAAATCTTGTTGAGTGAAGGGTTAGCCCGTGTGGCGTACATCTATCCTCCAAATACTCGATACGTGGATCCGTATGAGAAGACACAAGCGATAGCGAAAGAAAAGAAGTTGGGTATTTGGTCAGTTGAAGATTATGCAACGGACACAGGCTTTAACGCACAGGCAGTAAAAGAGAAACCTGCAGAACCGGCACCTCAAAAAGCGACACCAGCACCTAACTCTTTAAAAACAGAACAACCAGTTGTTCCTGCGCCTGCTCCAGCACCTGCAGCTAAACCAACACCACCAGTTCAAAGCACAGAATTTTTTCAAAATTGTACAGAACTAAGGAAGACCTATCCTAACGGTGTACCAAGCAGTCATCCCGCTTATCAATCTAAAATGGATCGCGATAAAGACGGATTTGCTTGCGAACGATAAAAGTAGGGCTCTTTAAATAGTAGTTAAATAAAAAAACCGTGCGAAATCAAGTTACAAACTTGGTTTCACACGGTTTTAATTTTGCATCATTATTTCTTTATCCATTTCGACTCAACAGGAATCCCTGCATCGGCAAATAGATTATATACCGGACATCTTCTTTCCACTTCTGTTTTCAATTGCTCGATCGCTGCATCTGATTCATTCGTCGTGATTTCACAAACAAAACGTACTTTTTGGAAATGCGTTTTTACGCCTTCTTCCCCCATCAAACCTCGAGAATCTACGATACCCGTTGTATCAAAATTGATAGCTGTAAAAACAAAGCCTTGTTCGTTCGCAATTAGTGGAATCATCACTGCTTTACAGCCATTTAGTGCTGCCGCGATAAACTCGAGTGGATTTGCACCAGTATCTGTTCCGCCTAAATGAACAGGCTCATCCATCGGAAATCCTTCAAAGTCGCGGATCGTATGTGTAGAGCGAACCCCTTCATCCCACTTCGCTGTAGCCGCAATCTTGACTAACGTGTTGTTTGTTGTTGACATAACACCCATCCCCTTTTAATTCATACTAATATAATATGTATTGTAGCATATAAAAGTATTGAATGAAATAGGTATTGAGAATTTATTGTAAGAATTAACAGTTATCTTTAAACTAAGTGGAAAGTATACGACGAGATCAGCTGATCAGCCATTATACACTTTGACTCGCTTAATAAATAATGAACAGATGAAACCAAGAATTGATATAACGGTCGCAAATAAAAATGCATTTTGTACACCTGAAATGACGGCTTCCGCTTGATGAGCAGCTGTAATGGGGTCGCTGATATTTCGTAAAAATGTATTTTGTGACGTGTTTAATATAGTAATACCAATCGCTGTACCTATTGCTCCAGACGTTTGTATCGCAGAGTTAACGATCGCCGTACCATCCGGGTAGCGGTTTAGCTGTAGCGAGTTAATCCCATTTGTTTGAGATGGAGTCGTCACCATCGACATGCTCATCATTAATAACATAAAGAAGATGATAATTAAATAAAAACTAGTTGTCGATGAAATCGTAGCAAAAAATAATGCAGCCACTGTACTCATTGCAAATCCACCAATTACTAAGCCGCGCGGACCATATCGATCAAAAATTCGACCACTAACCATCGACATAATCCCGTTAAAAATACCACCTGGCAACAGTAACAGACCTGCTTTCGAAGCAGATAAACCAAGCCCTGCTTGCATAAATAAAGGCAATAAAATATTGGAAGAGAATATAATGAGGTTAGCAAACAACGTAATGATTATGCCTAACGTAAACATTGGATGCTTAAACACTTCCAAATGAAGCATCGGTTCTTCAATAGATAATTGACGAAAACCATAAATAACGAGAGCGGTCAAACCGGTTACAAACGCTACAATCACAATCGGACTTGACCATCCTTCACTTTCGCCTGCATAGCTAAACCCAAAGACAATGCCGCCAAAACCAATGGTAGATAAAATAATGGATAACACATCAATCTTTTGCTTCTGAACAGCAGATAAATTCGGCAAGTAAATGATACCAAATAGTAATGCAAAAACAAGGATCGGTGCAATCATCCAAAATATCATATGCCAATTGAAATAATCAATAATTAATCCAGCAGATATTGGACCAATAGCAGGCGCAAACATCATCACAAGGCCTACTAAACCCATTGCAGTCCCTCTTTTCCATGGTGGAAAGAGAATAAGAACCGTATGGAATAACAATGGCACTAATAAACCCGTACCGATTGCTTGAATAATTCGTCCTGTTAACAATATCGTGAAACTCGGGGAAACCGCTGCAATCAGTACACCCACGATAGAAAAACTCATACTCGTTATAAAAAGATTCCTTGTTGGAACACGTTTTATTAGTAATCCTGAAACAGGAATGATAATACCGAGCACGAGTAAATATCCTGTAGTTAACCACTGCGCTGTAGAGGCAGAAATAGCGAATTCCTTTATCAAGTCATTCATCGTCATATTTAATGCGGTTTCGCTAAACAATCCGATAAACCCACCAATCAATAGCACAGTCATGATTGGGGCGACTTTTAACTCTTTCCTTTTTATCTTTTCTTGTATTGAATCCTCCATCTATCGAACCTTCCTTCATAACTTTTACAGACCATAAAAAATAAGATAACATCTAGCCACTGTGATAGCTAGATATTACCTCAGAAAAGTGCTTAAATAGAGTGTTTGGGAAGGATTCAAACGTTCATATGTTTTCATATATAGTATTATTTCTCGCTTTTCATCAAAAAGCATAAGATATATCTACTAATTACTGTATCATTTCAGCCGGAGTAATCGCTTCATATGGAAGAGATGTCGTGCTGATTTTCGTAATGAACCAATTATCACGGCCCGGTTCGGGATTCTTTTCTACCGTAATTACTTTATGCCCTTTGCCGAAACTCGCATAGGAAGTGATCAGGTCATATGCAAGAGTAAATTGTTGCGTTGTATCACTGTTTTTATTTACATGGACAATATGAATAGTTGACACCCACGGACTGGATTGCCCAGTTACCCAATGGTCTTTTGCAAATTGCTTTTCTGTTCGTTTTTGAAGTGCTGGGGATAGTACTGCATGCTGAACGGCGCCGCTCCGGTTTTGCACTCCTAGTATCCATAATTCAACCGTTTGTAAAGGATTTCTAGTTTGTAATCCATATATAAATGAACGTAATTGACTATCCATATACGTAGTCACCTTTCAAAATACGTTTCTATCATTGTATGTTTTGAAAGATTTTTCAGGTACTAAATATTACTGCTGTTATCGTGCCTGTTGATAGGATTCTAAATTACTGGTTACTAAAATCAATCAGTACCATGTCATGATTAAGCTACTTTATTCCTTTTATAATTGATTATGACGATCTTTAGTAGCCTCATCTAAAGTAGTTTGTATGGAGTGACTGTTTAAAAATTCGTGTAAGACAATTTCAGCACGATCCATGACCTCTTTAATTCGACAAACACGTTGATCTTTTTCTTGCTCTAGTAATTGTCCATTACTTTCATCTATCAATAATGTATGTTGTTTAGAATCTGAATTGGAACAAGTAAACATGTTTTGTCTTCCTTCAGTGGACAAAATAACATCCAAAAACGTGATATCACTAGCTGGACGTGATAATTCATATCCACCTTTTACGCCAGGAACGGCTCGTATGATTCCATCTTTCCGTAACTGAGTCATAATTTTCGATAAATAACTCTCCGATACGTTTAGCTTATTGGATAATTCTTTAATACCTACTTTGTCTTCGCTCTCTGAATTAGCCAAATAAACTAAGGCATGTAGCGCATAATCCGTACTTTTCGCAAATTGCATTCTTTCAACTCCATTCACTGTATTTCTTCACGTTTAAAACTATCCATACTATCTATAATAGACAATTGAAAACCCTCCGAAAACTATTTGAACGTACTGTTTATTCATCTTGTCCTTTTACTAAAATAGTCTCTTTATCTCGATAAAGCATAAAACTCGCTAACATAAATGATAGTACATCAGCGATAGGGAATGCAAGAAAGACTCCGTACACTCCGAAATAAATCGGTAAGATTATCACTAAAGGTACCAAGAAAATCACTTGTCTGGAAAGTGACAGAATTAAAGCTTGTCTAGGTTTCCCTATAGCTTGGTAAACACCTCCGGCAATAATTTGTACGCCCACAATAAAATAAAGCGAAAAAATAATCTGCATTGCTTTTGATCCTATTTCTATAAATTCTGGATCGCGTGTGAAAATCCCCATTGCATACTCAGGGAATATTTGAACGAGAAGAACGACGACTACAGAGATCATGACAACATACCTGAGAGATAACCATATCGTCTTTCTCATTCTTTCATATAGTTTTGCACCATAGTTGTACCCTACAATTGGTAACATTCCCTGCATGATTCCATTAATCGGCATAACCGCAAAGGCGATGACACGTTGGGCGACACCATAAGCTGCTAGATACACATCTCCTCCATATCGTAGCAACATCGTATTGATCACTATAGCTACTAAGCTAAATGATGCCGTGTGTACAAAGGTTGGAAATCCTATAGCGATAATCTCTTTTAAAGTAGAAATCCTCATTCTAATATAGTTAAGATGAATGGTAAGTGAGCTATAGCCTTTATGATAATATATTAAAATGATTATGGTCATTATCGCGTGTGAGATTACAGTTGCTATCCCAGCTCCCATAACACCTAAACCAAAGCCGAAATCGAATATAAGTATAGGATCTAGAATTATGTTAAGTATGGCAGGGATCATCATTGCATACATTGCAAATTTAGCATTTCCCTCTGCACGTATCACTATATTTGTTGCCATTGAAAAACTAACAAAAATGAAACCCAAAAGAATAGGTAGCATATAAGCAGAAGCATACCCAATAATGTTTTCTGTTGCTCCAAATAATATCAAAAGATCATCTAATAAAAAAATTCCAACTAGTATACTTACTATACTAATGAGCAGAAGCAAATATATATATGTCCCGAAAATCTTGTTCGACTCGTTGATTCGTTTTTCTCCTAATCTTCTAGCTATTACAGAAGACGTACCCACTCCTACAGATGCTGCTAATGTCATAACAATCATCATTACAGGGAAAGAAACAGTCAAACCTGCAACTGCATGTACACCTTCCGCAAGTGAAATATAGAACATATCAACGAGATTGTATAAAGCCATGACGAATATACCTATCATTGCAGGTATAGATAAATTCATTATTAATTTAGATGGTTTTTCAGTTCGAAGTTTGTCACTAGAATTCGGCTTTTCTTTTGAACGCATTTAATACTCCTTTTTACAGTACCTACTAAAACTAGTTGCTAAATTAAATTAACAACTAGTTCAATACTGTTTTATTTATTTTTTTGTGCCACAACTATATAAACAGATTGGTTAGCCAATTTAGTTTGAGGATACAGAACATCGACGAGGTCAAAGCCAGCAGCAAGAATTTCTTCTTTCATATTTTCCGATGAAACTCTCGGACCAGTTGATAACTCTGATTTCTCTAATTCAATGCAAAGGAACATTCCTTTATTTTTTAAGACTCTATATACTTCGCCTAATGCAAGCGAAAGTGGTTTCACTTCGTGAAGTGATATTGAAGCGACAGCCTTATCAAATTCTTCGTCACCTAGTTGTAGATCTTTGAAATCTGATACAAGCGTTTTAATATTGGTAATTCCATTTTCTTCAGCTTTTGTTTCCAAGTATTTTAAAATGTCTTCATCAAAATCAAGTGCTGTCACTTCATCTACATAGTTAGAAATGGGAAGACTCATATAACCAACTCCCGCTCCAAGATCTACTAATTTGTCCTCTTTATTAAGTGATAAGAACTGAAATAACTCTTCAGCAGAGCTTCTCTCTATATTCTCCAGATTATTAATTTTCCTCAGTAATTTTTCATTCATTTCGTTTCCTCTTTTCATTATAGATATTTTGAATCTACAATCACTATAATTGATGTAGTATTATTTGTAAACATTTTTGTTTCACAGGATATGAAGACTGTATCATTTAGTAAAAGCTTTCTTGCTATATCATTAGCGGCAAAGTAATCGCAAAACAAATAAAAAAAACAAACGGTCCCTATACGTAAAGGTGTCGTTTGTTTTTGTGCATATGTTTTTAGCGTTTTAAACCGATATTCCAATTGCTACTTCTTTATAACAAAAAAGAGGTTTTCATGAATCTAAGCTAAAGACGGTTTACATTTTGCCTTGCGGTACTTACAATTCATGCTTTTCTTTATTATACAATCTGACCCAATTCTAGCGTAATGAAGATTCATTGACTGCATAAGCTGCTCTTTTATACGAGACGGTTCTCCAATGATTCAATCGCTAATTTAAGTGCGATTATACGTCGTTCGTTCACTGTTTTTTGAGGACTACCCTTCTTTGCTTTTGCTAATTGTTTATCAATAGACGGAATGATACTTAGTAAAATTTCCGTAGATTGTACAATTGTTTCTCTGTCGTAGAAGAAATCTCCATTACACCAAACGCCATGTAAGCTCTCCAACCCAACCTTTACAGCGTCGCGCCGTTTTTTCACAAGTGTTGTATTGGAACCTTTTACCGTCATACTTGTATAAGCATTCGATAGTTTAGTAAAAGTCGACTCTAAAGATTTAATGGACAATTCTTGTACTTCTTGGCTAACCGTTTTCATGTAGAAACCTCATCTTTCATTTCAAATAATGTTAAGCCTATACGTTTTTATACAGGTACTTAAATTGCAGGAGTGAAAGGCCAATTCTACCATTGCAACTTAAGCTTTTCACTCCCTATACTCTGCACTTACAAAATGAAAGTTATGCTATTTTAATCGGTGTTTCTTTGACAATTTTATAAACTGCTATAGCCATAATTGTTGCTATAGCGAATGATGCAATCATCGCAACTACAACATTAGGTACTGGAATTTCAAAGTTAAATAAACCCATTAACGGTTTCGGTGTATTGAACGACCATAGTAAGTCATTTACAGATACGACTACAAGAGCAACTACAATGGTTACAAATCCACCAGCGCCTCCATAACGATAAAATCCTAATCCAATGAGCCATCCAACTAGAAAATAGATCATCACTACGAAGAAATAAGAGACACTAGTCAGTAACCAGCTGTTTACTCCAAGTGAGGATAATACAACTTCTTTAAATACATTGATGTTAAAGATACGTACTATCCAAGTTAGAATGGTTGTTAGACCTATGACAGTAATCGCTAAGCCTATCGCTGACAGCAATGCTCCTTGAAAATACGACTTTCTAGTAACACCATACTTCACATACAGGGTGAGGAATACTGAACTTGAAATGATCCCACACACGAGCATAAATATTGTGGTTGTTTGAAATGTAAAAGTTAGTAACGACATCGATCTTATATCTGGTTCATCGAGGAACCAAACAATTGCAATGTACGCAATATACAAAATCGGCAAATACCACGCGACCCATTTCATTTGGGCCAAGTACAGATCAGCACCTATTTTCTTTCCCATTGCGTTCATTTTACATTCCCTCCTTTGTTAAATGAATAAATAATTCATGAAGTGAAACATTTCCAATTTCTAGATCTTTTCGATTTATTTCGTCCGCTTTTTCTTCCGTCAATTCCCCGTACAGCATCATCGATTTTGTGCCACCTAGCTGCTCTTCATTTAATACATGAAGTCCGGCGACCACCTCTATTACATCGCTAGTTGGACCTGTAACAGAATACCCTCTTTCTAAAAGAGTATCTACTTCCTCTTGAAGTAATAATGTACCTTGATGAATAATCAACACTTCGTCAAATAAGTATTCCATTTCTGAAATTAAGTGTGTGGATAAAATGAAAATTCGAGGATTGCGTGCTTGCTCTTCTAACACTTCATTGTAAAAAATTTCACGTGTTGGAGCATCCATCCCTTGATAAGCCTCGTCAAAAATCGTGACTGGAGTTCTACTCGCTAACCCGATGGTTACATTAAAAGCTGACTGCATACCTGCTGATAACTTCCTTAGTGGTTTATTTGTTGGAAGGTGAAATAGTTGAACTAATTGTTCCGCATATTTTCGATCAAATGTTGGACGAAAGCGCTCGGCTAGATCAAAGTATTTAGTGATTGTGTCATGATTATCTTTATAGTCTGTTTGGTGAACAAACGTTACTTGAGCCATTGCTTTCTCGTTTTCAAAAATGTTCACTCCATCTATTTTCATTTCCCCACTCGTCGCCTTTCGGTAGGCGGCTAATACAGATAGTAGACTTGTTTTTCCGGCACCATTGCGCCCGATCAATCCATAAACTTTCCCATTTTCCAACGTGAAGTTAATATCTTGTAACGCTTCAAACTCGTTATAAGAAACACGTATGTTAGTTGCCTCCACTTTTCTAGTCATCCTGTACACTCCCTCTCAATTTTTCTATTATTTTCACGATATCATGGTCCATCAACTTCAGTTTTTCCGCTTCTTTTAACATTGGCCAAACAAACTCCTCAGCGAATCCTTCCCTTCGTTTGAGTATCAATTTTTCTTTTGCACCTTCCATCACAAACATTCCTACACCCCTTTTTTTATAAATAATCTCTTCTTCAACAAGGAGGTTAATTCCCTTCGAAACCGTAATGTGATTAATTTTATAAAACTGAACGAGCTGGTTCGTCGATGGTATTTGATCATGTTCTTGTAGTTGATTATTCATAATTTGATCTTCAATCATTTCTTTTACTTGAAGGTAAATAGGCTTTTTATCATCCAATGATTTGCTCATCGCTTACGTCACCTCTTCTCATGATATGCTGTACTTAGTTATATGGTTATATGGTTATGTATATAACCATATAACAGAACAAATTTTTAGTCAACTAAAAAAACGATCACTTTGAATGTGATCGTTTTTCTACTATAGGCTTATTCAATAGAATGGATAGAAAATAGATGTTACTCTAATTGATCAACTTCTTTTTTTACGCTTTCTTCGTCTCACCATAAACTTAACAAGCAAAGCTAGTAAGCCAATAAGCGTAAGCAAAACTGCGTAGACGGTTAGGATGATTCCATTCGGGTTTTTAAGGATGGCCCAAATGTTCGCATCATGCTCTACGATTTTCCTGCCATGTGTTTGCTCGTAATATGTCGGTACTTGAGCAACACCGTTGACCTTATTAAAGGACTTGAAGTAATTCGCAATGGCATACCATTCTTTCACTTCTTGGTGCTCATTCATATAAATGATTTGGTCTTCAAAGTTTATCACCGGTGTACCTTCCTTAGTCTTCGGCACAACAGATAGGATACCGAACGACTTTTCATTTACGAAAGGAAGCATTTGAACGGAATATAAGCCACCGATCACACGATAGAGTTTTTCATCGTCGATTTCTGTGTTTACCCCATCTATAGACTGCAAACTGATGTCGGTTACTTTATTGAAAATGAAACGATTCGGATTAAACGTATAACTCAAACCCGCTATATACAGTTGAACTTCATTCATAATAGGCGTAATAGAGGCATCGACTTCTGCAATGGTTTTCAATTCTTTACCGGTCAAATATATGTCCAGGAGTGGATAGCCAGAAATTTCATCAGGACCGATACCTAAAGAATTTGCATTGAAGACGTTTGAAACCGTGATCTCGCCTTCGCTAAATGAATCCCTGATCGTCCCGACCGGAACTACTGCTGCAGCGATTGGTTCATATTTGTCTCTTTCGAGTTGTTGAATCATGTGAATGAAAGAGTCGCCTATCAAGTTTCCAATGGGTTCTTCTTTTTGCTCAATTCCTAACATAGAAAAAGGCGTAAAATCGAATGGAGAATAGGCTAACATTTCATCAAACATCATTCCAAAATCATTGAGGTAGTTTTCTTGAATTACTTCTTTGTATGTCTCAATTGTTTTAGTGATTGTTGAATCCAAAGGAAGAGAATCGTCAATTGGCCGTAATTCATAATTATTAACTGTCCATTTATTGGTTTCATTTCGTGTAATATTGAGGATGCCTAGATTTTCTCCATATTGCCCCGCCGACCCTAAGATAGTAGAACCTACGATAATCGGCTCCACTAGTGTCGTATGACTATGCCCACTAATAATGACATCAATGTCGGGAACTTTTTTGGCGATAATTTCATCTTCGGACTGCGACGGAATATCTGACGTACCTGAATGTGAAAGAGCGATGACTAGGTCTACATGTTCTTCATTCTTCAATGTAGCAACCGTGGACTTGGCACTTTCCACCGCGTCATCAAACGTCACACCGGACATAGGTGCATTGCCAGCTGCTTCTTCTCCCATTAACCCAACGATGCCAATTTTGATACCTTTACGTTCTATTACGATATACTCTTTAACGTCATATTCGTCCATCGCTTTTTTTAATGTTCGAATGTTGCTAGGTATCTTGCCGTTTTCATCTTTTGGGAAAATCGTATTCGAAGCAACGATACTAGGCAATTCTTCACCACTGTCTAACGCAGCACGTAAACTACTCGCTAAACCTTCTGCTCTAAAGTCGAATTCATGATTCCCTAGTGTAGTCACGTCATACCCCATCCGCCCCATCATCTGTAAGCCTGGTGCATCTGTTGAATAAATCGTTTGAAACAATGTCCCCATCGCAAAATCTCCAGCATCAATTAGAATTGCATCGGGATCGATGTCTCTTTGTTCAGCTATCGCGCTATGCAATCTAGCATATCCGCCGACTGATAACTTTTTTTCTCCTCTTTTTACTTCAAACGGCAGAAAATTGTCGTGTAAATCATGCGTAAATAGGATCGTGATCGATTCTTTAGCCGAATCAGCGTTTCCTTTTGGAGCATCTAAAATAGTGATGGTTACTAGAAGTAGAATAATTAAAAGGGACTTGACTAGTATTTTCGTAATGATGATGTCCTCCTCTTAAGGATGTATATGTATGAAGCGTACATATCATATACTGTCGAGCTTAAACTTCACGCCGATTCTTTCATCTGGTGATAATTGACTTTTCCATAGATCATAGCTTTTTTTCATCATTTCCTGGGAAAGTTTTTCTGCTTGCTGATCATCACCTGATAATGCATAGGATAATAACTTCTTATAATAACTGAGTGAAGCTTCACGACGAAATGAGCTTTCAAAGTATTTTAACGCCATTCTCACATAAGCTGGTTCAAAACTGTTTAGCACGAGCGAAAAGAGTGGATTCTCTGATAATCGAGCTAACTCTTTTTGAACTTTCCAATCATATGACGCAAAAGCTTCCGCAGTGTCTGTTAATTCATCGATTTCAGCGAGAAGTCCCACGACTTTAGGATAATTGAGTAGTACCGCTTTTTGTACATATTGAGGTGTTAGCGCAATACGCAATTCCAAAAAGTAGAGGACGAACGCATCTGGCACTTGATCAAAGTACTCTATAATATCCACGATGGTAGTAATATTTCCCCCGTTCCAGTAATCATTGACTATAGCGCGCTGTCCTTTTCGCAATGTCAGCCAGCCTCCGTGACTCAGGCGCTGTAAAACTTCGCGAATGGCGGGCCGTCCCAGTTCATACAGCGCCGCCAGTTCTCTTTCCGTTTCGATTTGACTGCCCGCCACATATTCACCTTGAAGAATGGCTTTAATCAATTCTTTTTCAACAATTGCTGTTCGATTCATGGCTAGACCTCCTTTATTCAACACTTACGTACGATTCTCTAAGTTTTTAGCGGTATCGCTTTTACCGACCTCTTTTTGATCTTTATACGTACCGAATGTTTTATCGATAGCTGTATGCGTTACGCCGAACCAGTAGTTTTCATTTTTAAAATGATGCCAAAGATGTGCTTTTTTAATACGTCTTCCCATTTCGGTACGCGGTTGAACGGGACGATGCGCAATATAATGTTTCCATTCGTAATACATGAAATAGGCGATAATTCCTGCCAGATAAGCAATCGTAAATAGCCAACTACCTGTTATGAAATAGAAAACTAGTGCGAAAATAGTAAAGCCAGGCAAGCTGAACCAAATCGGCAAAAATAATAGTTTTAAATTTGCCGGATCTACGTGATGATCAAAATGTAATCGTTTAATCGTTTTCAACAAAAATGGATTCGTTGGCGTTTTCATATGGAATAAAAATCGATGAATCAAATACTCACTCATGGCATAAGTAGCCATTCCTATAATGAAGGAAATCCACACACCAAAGGAGAATGCATGTAACAGACTATAGCTTATGAGCGGAATAAATAGCACCAACATTATCGTAATATCCGGAAACGTAACGAACTCTTTCATATATTTCGTATTCATGAACCGTCCTCCTATCTTATAGTCGATCTATCTATGAAGCATGGAGCTGATAATACTTGGTGGTAAGACCAAAATTTACCTTGGAGTTACCAAAACTATATAACATTCCGAATTAATAGTCAATTGAGTTTTAGAGAAATTAAAAAGCACTGTAAAATAAGCCAACATCAATATGTCTTCTGTAGGTGCTATTTTATTCCTCCGGTAATAAATACATGGTATAATGCTCAAGCGGCAAGTTATGAATAGCAACGAACTTATTTCAGCTAAGGATATCTGCTTCTGGTTGTCGCCAGGGTAGGTATCCTTTGTTGCGTCAAAATACGTTTCATGCACATGTTCTTTGCGTCAGTCTTTTTTAGAAAGGAAGTAAATTGTGTCCTCATTACAAATTGTTCAAGTACGTTATCCAAAAGCAATGGCTTTTACTCTGATGTTTGGAGCTTTTATCGGGTTATTTGGTGAAACAGCTTTAAATATGGCACTGACTAATATTATGGCGGACTTCTCGGTCAACTCCGCTACCGCTCAGTGGTTGACAACAGGATACTTATTAACGCTCGGTATTCTAGTACCTGTGTCTTCTCTCTTAATTCGGTGGTTTACTACGAAACAATTGCTCGTTGCGTCTTTGGCCTTTTCCATAGCCGGTTCATTTTTAGCTGGTTTCGCTCCGAGTTTTGCTGTGTTATTTATAGGTCGTGTCGTGCAAGCGATTGGAACAGGAATACTATTACCATTAATGATGAACGTCATTTTATTGATATTCCCGATCCATAAACGCGGTGCCGTTATGGGCGTCATGGGGCTTGTGATCACGACAGCTCCTGCGATTGGACCTGCGTTGTCCGGATTAATCGTCGACACACTCGGTTGGTCATATATCTTCTGGGTTAGCTTGGTGTTTTATGTAGGATTGATCGTATTTGGTCTTAAACAAATTGACAACGTCTCACAAATCACGAAACCAGCGATTGATGTCGTTTCGATTGTATTATCAACGGTTGGATTTGGTGGAGTCATTTATAGTTTAAGTACTATGGCTGAAAAGTCTTTAACGTCCGCATACGTTTATCTTCCATTAATAGTCGGTTTTGTTTCTCTACTTTTATTTGCCGTAAGACAGTTCAAGATGAAGCACCCCATGATCAATTTACGTGTGTTTAAATATCCGATGTTCACGTTAGGGGTCGTGCTATTGTTCATCGGCATGTTTTTAATTCTATCTTCAGCTATTTTACTTCCTCTGTATATGCGAACATCTTTGCTCGTCAGCGCAGCAGTCGCAGGATTTGCTTTGCTGCCAGGTAGCGCTATGAACGCATTGTTGTCTCCTATCATAGGCATGCTGTCGGACAAGTTCGGTGTCAAAAAGATCTTACCGATCGGCTTTTTATTTACAGCGGTCGCAAGTGTGTTATTTATCGTCATTATTTCGGCTGAAACGCCAATTTGGCAAGTGGTCATCGCATTCCTAATCTATTTTGTAGGTATTTCTATGATTATTATGCCTGCTCAAACGAATGGATTAAATGAATTGCCGCGCGAACTTTACGCGGACGGCTCAGCTGTCATGAATACCTTACAACAAATCGCAGGCGCTACAGGAACGGCGTTGGCGATTACTTTTATGATACACGGGCAAAATGTATTTTTAGAAACTTCACCTAGTGCTTCGGCTGCTGAAATGATTGCGGCGGGTACGAAATATGCGTTTTACTTTATCGCTGGATTCGCTATTGTTGGATTCATTGCGTCATTGTTTGTGAAACGGGTTCGGGTGTAAGTGGACACAGTTGGTAGAGGTACCAGGTCCCAACACAATTCTGAATAGTGTCTGGACCTGGCCAGTTAAACTGAAGATGAAAAGACCGCTAATTAGTCTCCATTAGCGGTCTTCCTTATTGGAAAAAGTACTTAGTCATGAAAACGCAACGTTAGTTTAGTACTTAAATACTTACTCACTTCTTAAAGACATACTTCTTCCCATCCTGGCTAGTTACGATCAGCTGGGTGTTAGTGACCGACATGTGCTTTCCTTGGAGATTCGACAGTTTACTAGTCTTCTTATCCAGCAAGCTATACTTATAAATACCTGTCTTATTGAAGTAATACATCGTCGAATGATCGTACAGCACGGATGCATTGTTTTGATTTTCATTTGGAATAAACGACTTTTCTTTTGGATCCTCATAAAATAGAATTCTTGCATCAAAATCGCGTTCTTTTTTTCTGTCCGATCCATTCATTGCGACAGAGTTGAGTGTCAACTTACTATCTTTCGGGATGTTAGGCGTTCGGTAATAGTCTCTTTTCGTTGCTTCATTTGTATAATAGATGCGGTCATTCCAAATAAATACGTTCCGCATCGTCTCACCGAAAAGGGAAGACATAATCATAGAATCTTTCGGCCCCGTAAAGCGCTCTGTTTTCGTCCGTATGATACCATACTCCATCGGCAATTCTGAAGCTTGGCCAATTGCACGTAAATAGGGAATGAATACTTCATCATTATAGACAATTACATCAAACCAATCTTCCATATAACTAACCCAAACCCCATCGACCGCTTCAAAATCTAGCTTACTCAAGATCTCTTCACTTTTATTCGTTTTTAAATCTTTTTTCAACAATCCATTACCTATACTGTACGAAAAACCATTCTGCTCAACTGTTTTTCCTTTCTGGCTGACATATGAATGGTAACGACTGAGTTTCATCGAATCGTCAAGCGCTCGTGTCAGAAATGCCGAAAACTGTGCGCGCGTCACCGATTGAGATGGCATGTATTTGCCTTCTGATCCGCCAGCAATGCGTTGTTTGGCAATGCCGTTAATATCAGCATACGCCCAGTGCGCCGGAACTACATCAACAAAAGTTGGTTCGCTGTCAAACGGTATATTGAATGAACGGCGTAAAATGGCCGCCATCTGCGCACGTGATGTATTTTCCCCTGGACGCATTAACCCATCGTCTCCACGGAGAATTCCTTTTTCATTTACCGTCGCGAGAATTTTATAATAAGGGGACTTCTTTGAAACGTCTTTAAACACTATGTTTGGATTTTCCACGAGTGGAATCTTTAGAGCTTTGATCAGCATGGCGGATGCTTGTGCTCGCGTGATCGGTTCATTCGGTTTGAATGTACCATCTGGGTATCCTCCAATAATGTTGCGGTCATATAAATACTTGATCTCTTTCTGTGCCCAATGGCCTTTCATATCCGTAAACTCGGCCGCATGTGCTGGAAACGGCATGGTTGGAACTATGAGTAGTAATGCGATGAACGCCGCTGTAAGTTTTTTCTTCATCTGTTTCTCTCCTTTATAAGTAATTTGTGCTGTGTACTTTCGCCACTTACGCACCGTACAGACGGAGATATTTAGAAAAAGTTTCAAATAAAAATACCAAGTCCTCACATATTCGCGTAGGGACTTGGTATATAAATAGTTCACGCTTAGTAAATGACACGTTTACCAAGTGACAAATGGTGGTGATCCAGGTGGCGCATTTTGTATCATATCCACTAAAGGAATCACATAACCGAATGCGACAATGAACAGCATAACTATAATCCAAACAGTCCATTGTTCTGTCCACTTGGGTGTCTCACTAGCATTCTCTTCACCTTGGGCAATTGGAAATTCTGTATTTCCTTTTGGTGCGAAGAACATTAAGTTGAAAACGATATAAACAATCATCACGAGGGCTATAGTTAATAATGTTCCTCCGACCGCTAATAATAGTAAGTATGGATCCCAACTTGCAGCCGTTGCACTATCACCATACGTTGTGTAAGAAGTTCTTCTTGGAGCACCTAGTAGACCTACCGTATGCATTCCTCCGGCCATGAATACCATTCCTATAGTCCAAATAAGTGTTTGAATTACACCTAATTTATTCATTGCTGGCGTAAGTGTCCGTTTGGATAAATAAGGTATTAACCAATACATTGCACCGAAGAAAGTCAACACCGCTGTCACTCCGACGGTTATATGAAAATGACCTACAACCCAAAGCGAATTATGAACGACTTGATTCAATTGGTTCGCATTTTGCGCTATACCGCCAGCTCCACCTGGAATGAAGAAGATCATCGCGATCATAGGGGCAAGGAAACGAACATCTCCCCAAGGCATTTTCTTAATCCAGCCAAAGACTCCTTTTGCTCCTTTTTTCTTGCCGACACGAGCGAATACGAAGAACATCGCAAATGCGGTCATTAAGGACGGGAAGCCGATTACCATGCTCATTAGCGCATGTGTAAGTTTAATTCCTTCTGACATTCCTGGGTCAACAATTTGATGATGAAAACCGCCTGGGATATTCGAAACGACTAACAGGATGACAACTACTCTCGTTAATGTATCACTGAATAAGCGCCCACCAATCACTTTTGGTACGACGACATACCATAATGAAACTGCCGTTAAGTACCAAATGTTTACAAACGTATGTCCGAAGCTCCAAAATAACGTTCTACTGAGCATAACATTAATTGTTTCCGTCCAACCAAACGCCCATGGGATCAGCATTAACACTTCTGCTGTTACACCAAGGCTTCCGAAGAATAGAAGAATAAATACACCCATCGCAAAGAATCCTAGTAACGGTATATGTTTGCCACGATTTCTTTTTCTCCACTTAGCGATTTGGGTGAATCCACCAAACGCAGCAATCCAAATCCCTGCGACTACAATAAATAAGCCCACATAGAACCAAGGAGATGCTTTCATAGGCGGATAAAATGTATACATCACGGATGCATTCCCCATTACGACTTGCGTAACAACGAGTACTACTCCTACCAGCATAGTGATGAGAGAAATCCACCCCATCTTCCTAACGATCGGAAATAAACCGTCCATCGTGTGAGAAAGTATCGAGTAAAAATAAGCAATTACAAACAACACAGAGAACACTAAAACTAATAAAATACCATGTGCAGTTAAGACTTGATAGTAATTAAAGTTTGCGGGTAGTTCAAGTAATCCTGCACGATTAAGTCCTTGAAGTAAACCTAAAAGTCCACCTACCAACAAGGTGATAAAAGCTATGGAGAAATACGTTAACGTAAGACGAGAGTCTAGTCTATTACTTCCTGACATAGTACTGATTTTATTTTCAATGGTTTCCATTTGATTCACCTCCTATTTCACTATGATTTTCATGCTCATCAATTGGTGTCCGACACCACAATATTCATTACAAATGGCTAAATATTCACCGGGTTTCTTAAACTTTTGTTTTGCTTCTTGAATATGTCCTGGCATGATCATGGCGTTTAAATTTGTACCAATTACTTGGAAACCATGCATGACATCTATAGAAGTCATTTTAAAATGAACAGTCGCGCCAGCAGGTATTTCAATTACATTTGGCTCAAACGAAAAGGCGCGTAATATCATGACGACTTCGTATTCGTTATCGCCAATCTTTGAAATTCCAGGATTATCAAACGGTGCTGTCTCTTCAACTTTTTCTGGATCAATCATGCCTACACCACTTGGCGGGCCTTGGCCTAATGCAAAAGTCTGGACTCCACTATAGACTACTGCGATGACCAACATAGAAGCTGCTAAGAAAAGCCAGATTTTTTCATATCGATGCATTTTCATTTGAATACCTCCTTATAGTCGTACTGAAAAGAAAATAAATAATATTACCCAAAACAAAGCGATTCCGCCTCCAACAAACAGTATAGAAGCATACATAGCATTTCTGAATGAACTTTCATCCACTACTTCCTCCTTGTTCACTCGTTCGTTTGGTGAATTCTTCATTTTATCCCCCCCCTTAATAAGTTATTGACGAAAATACATAAAGCAAATCTACGATGTCTGCTCTATGAGTGATGGACCATAATACTATTGTAAAATTAATATAACCTAGCCCTTTTAAAAATTCATAAGTTTATTACACTCTGTTTAAATGCAATTAACTATTGATATTAGTATAAACATAACATAATTAATACTAATATTGTATTAATTACTAGAATATTCCGTTAATTATTAAAGCGTTTTTATTATATTAAAATAACTATTAACAGATTTTCATTTTTTTGATTTGTGGTTAGCGAGGATGATTTTGCTGTTTTTCATTTTATGTATATGGAGTGATCCATTCATCGCATCAGTTGTTCCATAAGCTATTTTTAGTATTACGTAACCCTTAGCTTTAGTATGAAACAAGGAGTGGACTTACACCTTGATGTGCATCAAGTTTTTATATTCTATTTCTCACCACGATGAATTAAAATATTTGAGCGCATTACGTAAGTTTCTTGTGAATGTACTTTAATTGGTATTTTACATAGTCTAAAAAAACGTATTACTTCCTTTCTGTTATGTAATTATAGATCAACGTACAGACAGAAATATCCGCAAATCGTTTCATCGTATTGATCACATATTTATAGTCAGAAGCAGATTTGTTCGATAGTGAAAATAGCGCCAAGTCCCATCACTATTATCACCGCAAGGAAATTTGCTATGATGGGGTTATTCCTACTGAAGAAAGGATCGATAACATATGCTGCAATGGATTTCGGAACGTGTAACACTTACCGGCACACCGCTTGAGCAGATCAGCCAAGTTCAGAAGCTTTTCGCCGAGCAGTTCGAATTTGGAAACTTGGATGTTTTGCTTGCGAATGAAGAACCTATTACGGAACGCTACCTTGTACACACGTTGTGAACTTGCTCGAATACGAAGATACGCTGTACTTGATCGATAGTGGTTTCGGTAACAACCTTGTGATGCAGCCTGTCGCATTAGATGGAGAACCTGTCACTTCACCTGCCGGCACATTCCGGTTGCGAAGCGAAACGACTGAAAAAGGCACGATGGTATTTGAACAAATAAAAGATACCGGCTGGGAACTTCGCTACGCCCTCCATCCCGACGCAATCGACTGGGAACATTTGGACCATGTGAAACAGCAGATTCACCACAGCCCAGAATCTTCATTCAATAAAGAGTTGCTCATTGCTAAATTAACAGATGACGGCACGTACTCGATTAATGAAGAGCGTTACTATCGTAAGTGTAATGGCGACGAAGAAACTCTGCCGTTCCAAGATCACGGTGAACTACTCGATCAAGTAAGACGGCATGCTGCGCCAGCTGTTTATGAAGCAACTGTGAATTATATTAATGAACAAAAACCCTCCAACGACTAATTTAGGTCGCTGGAGGGTTTCTTGTATGTGACTCGATGTTGAATTGTGATGGGATTTAGTGTGTTACTTCATCCTTGCAACTCTCTTTTTTCATCAAGTAATCTTTGAAATTCCATCTCTAATTCTTTTGTCGGATTTACACTTAACCGACTAATAACTTCCGAGATTTTTGTCTCCAGCAAAAGCAATTCATTTTGTCGTAAGTCGTATTCTTTAATAGGATTACGGCTTTTATATTGTTCGTATCTCCCATCGAATACTATTAGTTCTTTGTTTTGAATATCTATTATTCGTGTGGAGACATTTTCTATGAATTTTCTATCGTGTGAAACGAAAATAATTATTCCTTTGTATTGTTTCAATAACGACTCCAAAGCTTCCAGTGATTCCAAATCTAGATAATTAGTTGGTTCATCAAGTACAAGCATATTTACGTCACTAAGAAAGATTTTGGTCAGAGCCACCTTAACGCGTTCTCCACCACTTAAGACGTTTACAGACTTATATACATCATCAGTAAAAAAGTGCATTATTGCGAGCACAGTTCGAATCAGCGTTTCGTCCTGAGTTGAAGTGGATTGAACATTTTCCAAAATAGTTTTATCCAAATCTAATATTGATAAATTTTGTGTAAAATAACCAATCTTCACAGATGGTGAAACAGTGATATTCTTTTCCTTTTCTATGATCTTTTTAATCAATGTGGTTTTACCGGTACCATTCGATCCCATAACGGCTACTTTATCGCCACCACGGATATAAAAGCTTGCATCATTCCATAGGACACGCTCTCCAACCATTCCATGTACTTTTTCTGCCCGAAGAACTACTTGATTTTTGAACGTCTCTTCATTCGGCAAATTCATTTGTATTGGGGAAAGATCTTTTTGCTTTTCAATAGTCTCTAAATTTTCTAACCTAGTTTCAAAAGCGGACACAGTTTTCCGTAACTTCTTTTGTTTATTTGCGAAATATGGTTTTACACCTTTAATTCTAGCTTCGGAGCCAGTTAAATTCTTCGGTTTTTTAGTTGCTCGTTGGGCTTGCTCTTCCTTTTGCTTTATCGCTTCTTCCAAGTGATGCTTTTGCTTTTGATACTTTTCAAACGCTTGTTGTTTCTGTTGGAACTCCACTTCCTTTTGCTTAGAATATTGAGTATAGTTTCCTTTGTATTCTGCAACGCGTCCTTCATCTATTTCCCATATAGTCGTACAAAGTGAATCCAAAAATATGCGATCATGGGAAATTAGTATAAGAGCACCCGGCCAATTATTTAACTTTTTCTCCACCCATTCAATATGTTCTGTATCGAGATTCGTAGTTGGTTCATCCGCTAGTAATAGTGCCGCGTCACTAGCAAGTGCCTGCTGAATGTATTCTTGAGTGATTTCGCCGCCACTCTTGGCTGTATCTGTTCGTTTCAACTGTGGCAAAAGCTCAACGCTGGCACGCTGGATTACTTGACCACCTTCAAGAACAACTTTTTTAGTCAGTATATTTAATAAGGTCGTTTTACCGCTTCCGTTTCTACCGACTAAACCAATTCGATCTTTTGCATGCACTTCCAGTTGATCTATATCCAACAACAAGCGGTCTTGAATATAGTGTTTAATGTGGTTAGCTTCAACTATTATCATACGTTCATTCCTCCTTTTTAACTTTGGGGAATACAAAAATACCCCCTATCTTCTTTCAGAATAGGAGGCATGTATTATATAGGGGTACACAAAAAGAGATCATTATCCCTTAAGGTCCAACTATAGAAATACCATCCTATTCTGAAAAACACAATAAAAGGCATCAAAAAAATGCAGGGTCGCCTGCAGAATACCTTTATTGTTTTTTCGTAAAATAGGATTAATACTTCATGTAGTTGGGTCACCCTTTCGTTGTAATAGTTTTTTAACTATACCGTGATGCAATCCTCCTTGTCAATGGGGTTGGCTTAGAGCGGAACCCATTATTTTAAAAGGTGCCAGGTCCCAATACGATTTTGAATTGTGTCGGAACTTGACAATTAATATACGATTGAATTCAATACTTTAGCATCCTCAGTGAGCTGACGTACACTTTGATTATATTTAAAAAGGTAGTTATATATATCTGTTTTTTTACATCTCCATTTTTCTGTCTTAACTACCAATGCCAATGACGGATTTATGAATGGAATATTAAATAAGAAAACATAAAAGGTTTTTATGAAAAACAAAATATAAGGTATAAACAATCTTGAAAGTCTCTCAATCAAACAAATCCCACTAAAACTAACACAAAAAAGCAAGCGTCTATTCCACGCTTGCTTTCGTCTGTTTACGGGCCATATTGACCTTCAAAAATTGTTGAAGCGGAAATGTTAATGATTCCATACATTTCTTGAACGTCTATGCTTATGCCTCTTACGATACCAGGCATGCCATCAGAGATTTCGTGGTAGCTGCCCCAAACCAATTTTTCAAACTGGATTGTAACGGAGCCATTGCTTTTGGCGGTGGTGTGAAAGATATTTGTGCCGGGGGTTCTTGTGATTGTGGCGATGGTCTCGGCACTATCTGTAAGGATGGTGTGCTTTCCTATATTTTTCACGACTTCTTGATCGAAGTAATGGTAATCCTCAAACAGGTCTTCGATATCAAATGTATAAGACAGCCTTTCACGCATCGTTTGAATCTCATAATAAAAATACGCATTTTTAGGCAATTTCGCTTCGATAGCGTAGCGCACTTCAGCACCAGTAACAAAATGTACAGTGGCAATATATTCTCCAGGCTGATCAATTTTGATGCACATGTTATCCGGCTTGCTGATAGTTGAAGGACAGTTTTTGAATACTATATTATCAGATATAAATTTCCCATCTACTGTGGATAGACTGATATTTTGTATCTTTTCACCTGCTGAAATCTCAAGTGGAGCTTCTGTCGGTAAATAATCATCTGTCTCTTGCAACCTAAGTTTCAAGACGCCTGACACTTTTTCCACTTGAACGTGGTATCCTTTCTCAATAGAAGCCCCAGTTAACATACGGCCCGACACATTGAGTGTGCCTTTCCCCTCTTTTAGTGGAATGAGTTGAATTTTTGTTTTTGTATAGCCTGGCTTTCCATAAACCATAACTGATTCATATAAATCTGTATCCGTTTGCCGTATAACACCATCAATTTTATCCATCCCAACATCTTCAGCCTCTAATGTGACCATTGACGGCTTCTTTTCTTCTGTTGCTTTCATTAATTTAGCGGCCTGTCCTCTTGTCACAGCTGCATTTATGCCGAATGTGTTAGACGATGTACCTGTCGTGATTCCTAATTTATAAAGGATCAGGATATTCTCACCGTGCGATTGTGAAACATGAATATCCCTGAACGGATTTTTTATGCTATGGAAATCATAACGCGGTAAATCAAATGCTTTGACAAGTATTGATGCAAATTGGCCACGTGTCACATAATCATTCGGACCATAACGCCCATCTCCGTATCCACTGATAATTCCTGCTTCCGCCAGTGCAGCAATAGCTTTATAGTAGCCATTCGCTATCGAAACATCTTTAAAGCCAGGATTCTTGATCTTCGTCATATCCAATTTCGTCAACTTCGCAATAATTGCAGCAGCTTGTCCTCTCGTAATTGGATTACCTGGCTTAAACGTGCCGTCTGGATAACCTCCTATTATATTCCGTGCGGCGAAATCATTGACTGCCTCCGCAAAGTGATGTGATGGTGCGACGTCTGGGAATCGTTGAGTGCTTGCGGCTGTACTTGATAGTGGAAGACTCAGCGTGAGTATAATCGCGCCTATTATCATAATTATTTTTTTCATTTACTATCTCCCTTTCTCCTGTGTTCTCCTATAGCGGCGTATAGACGAGGAAATTAGGAAATAGTTTCAAATTCTTTACAAAAAATATGTCTTATATGATTCTACATTGTGTCGGCACCCCGTATAAAAAACTCATTTCTTCTATTATATACTTTTGCTATGTAGATTCATTCAGTGCGTGTCGCTAAAACTTTCATGATTTTTTATTCCAATCATCACGTTAGCTTTTCGCGCAAGTTCCATCATGTAGAACGCTTGCACTACTCGCCTTTCATTACTTCCCCAGCGCTCAGCGATGAATTCTTTGCGCCCTGAACGTGCACAATCTTCTTGATAATGTCTTCTTCTGTTATCTAATAATCTAGATGGTATTCTTCTGCCGGATAAAGTATTTCGGATGGGTGTCACGATCGGTTTTGCGAAAATACCTCTCACAGCTAGATTGTCTTTCGACTTCTTAGCAGCTTCCCGTTGCATCTCTGTGTAATAGAAAATGACAGTTGTATAGGATGCCCCGCGATCTTGAAATTGATCTTCTGCATCAATTAGATCGATTTGTTGCAAGTATACTTCAATTAACTTCTTATAAGAGAATAAGACAGGTACTCATACAGCTCTCGGCAATTTGGCAAATGTTTCTTTTTTCTTATTCCGAGTACATTATCACGCGCAGCTCGAAATTTTGTCCTACGACTCCGACCATCACTATCAGAGAACATCGGAATTCAACAAGTTCGCTGGTTTATTTCCTTCAAGTCCTGCTATGAGATTATCAGCAGCAAGATGCGCCATCGCGATTTCTGTTTCATGCGTAGAGGAGCCAATATGCGGCAAAGTGACGACGTTCTTCATCTGCAACAGTGGATTCTCCGGGTCGACAGGTTCTTGTGCGAACACATCGAGGCCAGCTGCCGCGATTTCATTTTGTTGTAGTGCATCGATTAGATCTTCTTCAATGATAGTGCCGCCACGCGAAATATTGAGGAATATAGCGGACGACTTCATAAGACGGAACTGCTCGCTGCCGATCATGCCCCGCGTTTCTTCAGTCAACGGGATTACGAGACAGACGTAATCAGATTCTTTCAGCAAACTGTCAAGGTCCCGGTAAGATGCATCAAACCGTTCCTCCGCTTCCGGCTTCCTTGTTCTCGTATGATACAGGATGTCCATATCGAAGCCGAACCGCGCGCGTTTGGCGATTGCACTGCCAATACGCCCCATACCGATGATACCGAGAGTTTTATGATGGACGTCCACACCGTACCATTCATTCGGCAGAAGCCCTTTCCACAAACCTCGTTTAACATAACCATCAAGCTCAGGCATCCTCCGCGCCGTCGCAAGCATCAGCCCCATTGCCATGTCAGCCACAGTATCGTCGAGCACGCCAGGCGTATGGGTCCCCATCACACCGCGTTTTGTCAGATCGCCCAGTTCGAGATTGTTGTAACCGACAGAAACGTTGCTGATAATTTTCAGATTCGGCGCCTTATCGAGAATCGCTGCATTCCCAGGGAAACCAATTCCGATCACGCCTTCCGCCTGACGCAAGAATTCAGGAAAATCAGAGTCGTTTTCTGGATCTACGAACAGTCGAACGTCATAGTCTTTCGCTAGTCGATCATAAACCGGTTGCTCTAGACGTCGATAGGCGAGTATTTTCTTTTTCATGTATATTCCTCCCTATAGTCGTTACTTACTGTCAGTATACATGAATGGGTTCTGACAAATCATCTGCTTTTTTACCTTCTGGAGGAACTTTCCTTGATAAAAATTATCTGTGCTTGAGACAAATGTGAGTATTTTAAAAGGTACCTGTGAGAGAAACTCACGTGAATGCTGAGAGAACTTTCATTCACGCAGAGTTCGAATCGTATGCTTGGTTTCCATGAGTAAAATAGTGAGGATTCTAGATTTTAATTTAGGAATTTATTTTCCAGGGAATTTGTTGGTGTCATGTGGTGCCTTCTTTCTGGGGGAATAGGGTTTTCATTGGATAGACCCTAAACTGGAACTATAAAAACAATCTTATATACATGTGTTTTTTTATTGTTAGATTATTTTCTAAGATGCATACTTTAGTTTATATACTTCCATAACATTTTCTTACTCAAACCAGCCATCATCCGAATTTATCGTTACTTCATTATACAAAGACGTACTAAATTTGTACTGATTAAATACATATCTCTCGTTAGTCAATAAGTTCGTACTAGTCATAGAAGACACTGACTTATATCTTACTTCACCGTAAAAGTCTTCTATAATCAATTTTGCTTCTTCCATCGTCAGTTCAAAATTCTTCTTACCGGGACTTGTGAATTGGAGATCATGTATTTTCCATCTATCTTTCTCTTTCTTGTAGATATAATCCACAAAACCTCCTCCTAACACAGCACCTGGAGTATGAACTAGGATTGTGTGGACCTTCAATGTATTAGAATCTGGTTGTTCAAAATCAAATCTAATTTGTGTTTCAAATGAAACATAAGGGAAGATAAAAGCGTCACACATATTGCACAGGTGAGGGTACTCCTGTTTAATCAAACCGTCTGCAAATCGCTCTGTTGCATAAGGTAGGAATTCAGAGCGCGCTTGGCTGAATTTCTCTTTTTTACTTTTACTTTGATAAATCTTGTAATCAATCTCTGTTGGTAGTCTAAAGAAAACATCCATCGCTTCGGACTTGGTTACTATACTTGTACTTGGTTTACTTTTCCCCACCTTCATAGAACGCGATAAAAATTCTGCATAATGTGCCCTTGTAACAGGTTTATTGGGATAGAAGTTTCCATTATCACCGCTAGTAATTCCATTAGAATACAGTGCATCTACATGTGTAAATCCCCAGTGATAGCTATCTAAATCATTAAACCAACGCGTATCACTGATTTTCAAACCAAATGCTAAGTCAAGCATTTTAGCCATCTGCACACGCGTAACTGAAGCATCCGGATTAAACTTTCCGTTCGCGCTCCCTCCGACAATGCCCTCATTATACAACTTCATGATTGGTGTATAATATGAATGTTTTTTCGGGACATCTTTAAAGACAACTTTATTACTTGTCGGCTGCTTGAAACCTAATGCTCTGTCCATCAATACAGCTACATGCTTCCGGCTAACCGGCTCATTTGGATGGAATCTACCGTCAGGATAGCCACTAATAAAACCAGCTTTCTCCATCTCTCGGATTGCTGCATAGTTAGGGTGTGAATTCGCCACATCTCTAAATTCCTTCGCTGCCACTTCATGCGGCACTACACAAATAAATGACAACATTAATAGCAATACAGTCCAACAAGATACTTTGATTACATTTTTCATATTTTCACTTCCTTTTACTTAGTCAGCTAAATGAAACTAGCTCATCTTATAATATCAGTAAATATTCTTAAATGTGTAATCATTTGAAAAATATGGAAGAGTTATAAGTTTCACTTTAAAATAAGTAAATCCATTTCACAAAAGCAATTTTATCCCCTTTAGTAAATAGCGTTTATAAAATTTCAAACATCTTACTTTTTAGATATATCCATATCTCCCCGATCTACCTAAAGTACTCACTAACCGACCCAATCTCTCCCTTTCATTTTTAAAAGAGCACCAAATCCCAACACCATGCTAAATAGTGTCGAAACCTAGCGCTCTTAACTCACTTGCTGTTTTTCATTTTTGTTATTTCGATTTCGTAATACAGCTTATGCTTAGTCGGCGCTTTCACATCCACCGCATAACGCACTTCTTTTCCGTTAGTTAAACGGACTGTCGCGATATAGTTGCCGTGTCTATTGACGCGAATGAACACATCCGGTGAATCGGTATATCCTTCAAATGCCATATTGTCGGATATCACCACTCCATCGGTTTGCGCGAAATGAATACTTTCGACCTTTTCACCCGCTGCCATTTTCAGCCGTGCACGAGTCTTTAAGATTTCGCTCGGATGTTGAAGCTCGATCTTCAATCGACCGTTCACCTTTTTCACATCGACATAATATTTATCGTAATACCGTTTAATGTTTTGCGCTTCCATGCCATAATTACCACCGACTTGAAGTGTTCCTCTGCCCTCTTTAAGCGGCGTCAACTGCAAGCGGTCGCCTGTATAGCCAGCAGGTGTTTGTCTGCCTTTAATGATTGCTGCATGGTAGATTTCAGAGTTCGGAATGAATTCATCCGTATCCTCATCCGCCATGATTTCCGAAAATCGCATCATCATTCCGGACTTATCGCCTTGCGTTTTTATAGAATACGTATCAGGATACACGCGCTCCGTTGTCAGCATCAGTTTAGAAGCTTGCCCTCTTGTCACGAATTCATTGATGCCGAACCTCTCCGGCGTCACGCCTGAAGTGATGCCGAGTTTATACAGAATCAACACATTGGCACCGTGTGAATTAGTCGATTTCACATCACGGAAAGGATTTTCCTTAGAAATGAAATCAAAACGCGGCAAATCATACGCTTTGACAAGAATAGAAGCCAGTTGCCCACGTGTGACAGGATCATTCGGACCGAAATTGCCGTTCGCATAGCCTGACATGATTTCAAGTTCTGCAAGCTTCGCGATGGAATTGTAATAGCCATTTGCTTTCGAAACATCCTTAAATCCTGGATCCTGTACATAATAATCCGGGTTTTCTTTCAGCAGCTTCACGATGATCGCTGCAGCTTGCCCGCGAGTGATGGGATTGCCTGGTTTGAACAGGCCGTCCGCATACCCCGTAATAATATGACGTTCTGCCAATTCATTAACGGCCTCCGCAAAGTGCTTTGTTTCAGGCACATCTGTGAACTTCTGGTTACTAGTGGCCATACTTGTTAATGGCAAGCTCAGAGCGAGAGCTACCGTACTAAATGCTATCCAGATCTTTTTCATTGTGTATCCTTCCTTTCTGTTCTGTAATCGTAGGTCGACGTATAGACGCTAAATTTTCAATATAGTTTCAAAGATTATTATTATTTTATTTTTTGTATTATAGCGTCGGTATATATAGGTAAATAGAATTATTTGAGTATAGCGTATTTGAAGGACTTATTGCACTTGAAGCGGCTGCTCATGGAGACAACAATCAGAAGATGTTGAGTGCTGTATTTATCGAGACGACGTTTAATACGAAGGGCTCTGGATTATGACAGCAATGCCTATTGATTTGTTAGGGTTCTCTGCTGCTCAAGAAGCTATGCAAGGTTAAATTAAAACAGACTCCTGATTGGCTCACATGACGAAGTGGGCTGATCAGGAGTCTAGTGTATTGTTTAGGAATTCAAGTTAATTTCTCAAATAACTGTTACAGTACGTCACAGATGTTAACTTCTCAGTCCACGGCCTTTTTCAATCAAATACCAGTTGATTACGTAAAGCACTACAATAAACGTAATCGAAATGAGAATGGAAAATAAAATGGGAACATCGATTACACCGAGAATCCCGAAACGGAATCCGGAAATCATGTAAACGATCGGGTTGAACTGTGAAATCACCTGCCAAAATGGAGGCAACATCGAGATGGCAAAAAACACTCCACCTAAGTAAGTCAACGGCTGAAGAATAAACGTAGGCACAATAGACACATCGTCAAATGACTTGGCAAAAATACCGTTCAACAGGCCTGCCAACGAGAACAAAATAGCCGTCATCAAAAATGTCAAGATGACCATGCTCCACGAGTGCACTTGCAACGGAACGAAAAACAGAGAGATGATCGTGACCAGTATCCCTACGAGAACACTTCTACCTATTCCTCCAATGACAAAGCCCCAAATAATAATATGAGTCGGTACAGGGGCAACTAATAGTTCTTCAATGTTCTTTTGAAACTTTTGCGAGAAAAATGATGACGAAACATTCGAGTAGGAACTGGTGATGACGGACATCATGATCAATCCTGGGACAATAAATTCCATGTAAGAGAATCCGTCCATTTCGCCAATCCGTTTACCAATCAAATTCCCGAAAATGATAAAGTACAAAGAAGTTGTGATGACTGGCGGGACCAATGTTTGGATCCAGATTCTTAAATAGCGGTTCGTTTCTTTGACCGATAAACCTTTTAATGCGGTTAAATATAATTTAAACATGTACATCCTCCACTACGCAGTTTCTTCTGTAAGCTTTAAAAATAACTCTTCTAATCGATTGGACTTGTTGCGCATAGATAACACTTTAATCCCTTGTTCTGTCAATTGGTTAAACACTTCATTGATCCCTTGATCACGTGCTACCTCTACAGAAAGAGACCCATCATCCATGAGTTCACTAGTATAACCTTTAATCACTGGCGTCCGTCCTGAAGGTTCGATATCTAAAATAATGGTTTCATACTGAAGCTTAGCGAGCAATGATTTCATACTAGTATCTTCAATCAGCTGCCCTTTTTGAATGATCCCGATATTACGACACAACATTTCCGCTTCTTCCAAGTAATGTGTTGTCAGAATAATCGTCGTGCCATTTTCATTCAATTCTTTAAGAAACGTCCACATCTCTCGTCTTAATTCAATATCTACCCCAGCTGTAGGCTCATCAAGAATAAGTAAGCGCGGTTCATGCATTAAAGCACGTGAGATCATCAGTCGACGTTTCATCCCTCCAGAAAGCATCTGGGCTTGAACATTTCGTTTCTCCCACAAATCAGACTGCTTCAAGTATTTTTCGCTACGCTTTAGCGCCTCTTTCCTAGACACACCGTAATAGCCCGCCTGGTTCACTACAATCTGCTGAACCGTTTCAAACGGACTGAAGTTGAATTCTTGAGGAACCAGACCGATCTGCAGCTTGGCTTGCATTAACTGCGTATCCATATCATAGCCAAAGACATTCACTTTTCCTGATGTCTTATTGACGAGAGACGTCACAATTCCGATAGTTGTAGATTTGCCGGCACCATTAGGACCTAAAAGAGCATAAAAATCCCCTTCCTCCACTTTCAAATCGATGCCACGCAAAGCTTCAACACCACCAGCATAGACTTTTTTTAGATCTTTAATTTCTAATGCGTATGTCATTCTATTTATCTCCTCACCATCTTTGTGTTCGGGTTTATATAAATATCCATTTGCCAGTATACCATTCCTATAGTAGAGGTACCAGGTTCTCGCACCAGTCTGCATCGTATTAAAACCTAGTATTTTACGATTCAGCTCAATGAAAAAAGTACCAGCTATCGATATGATGATCGATAGCTGGTACTTTAAGGTGCCTTGTCCCAATACTTTTTTGGATTATAAAAACTAATCTTTTCACTAGATGTAGTAAAAATCGTGAAAAATACTCGTGTTTGTTTCTCTGATAGTTCTAGTATGATAGCTCTGTTCAGACGGCAAAATGCAAGAAAATTTTTATGTGCTCGTATTATATTACACAATTTTAGTTATCTTCTAGACTTCCAATTACTTCTGCCATTAACTCTACTCTTTTACTTTATTCTACATTAATCTATACGCTTTTATAGTCAAATACTCCTTTCATTTCCCCGCTCCTCCCACAAAACCACCACCCCAACCCGCATAAAACAACAACAATAAGGACATGATGAATAAAACAGTAATGAAAAATCAATATATATGCGGACCTACGCAAAATACCAAACAGTAAATGAGGTAGTGTATGGGCTTTTTCAAAAAGAAAGTGAATACTAAAGTACAATCCACTCCCCCTAGCCAAACGAAAGAAAATACTTCGCCTAATGGTCTAAAGACAAGTCTTCAAGACAATATACAATTTGTAAAAGATAGCCTTGGTTCGAGCACGGATATTGTCATTCGTGAAATTCGAATTGGTAAAGGTGGATCGGTAAAAGCAGGGATTTTCTATACTGACGGCTTAAGCGATACACCGTCATTGCAAAATTTCATTATGGAATCGTTGATGTTAGATATAAAAGGGACCCCGTTAGAGAAGAAGTTAACGCCTGAACAAAATCTCTTAACTGCATTAAAAGATTTTGCTATGACAGTGGGAGAGATTAAAGATCTAACCAACTTTGATGATCTTTTTACTTCTCTTTTATCTGGGGATGCTATTTTGTTAATTGATGGATATTCCGAAGGTTTGGTCATTGGAAATAAGCACTGGGTTGAGCGTGGAGTAACGGAACCAACGTCTCAGACAGTAGTTAGAGGACCGCGCGAAGGTTTTTCTGAAAATCTGCGTGTCAATACGGCATTGGTTCGTCGGAAACTGAAAGATCCAAGTCTGTGGATGGAGTCAAAAGTGATTGGGACACGGACGAAAACGAATGTTGCGATTATGTATATCCATGGCATTGCTGATGACAAAATCGTCGATGAAGTCCGTTTACGTTTGGACCGAATTGATATTGATGGGATTTTGGAAAGCGGTAATATCGAGGGGCTAATTGAAGATTCAACGTACTCCCCTTTCCCTACCGTTTTTAATACCGAACGTCCCGATACAGTCGCTGCAGCACTTCTCGAAGGACGCATAGCCATTTTAGTGGATGGAACTCCTTTTGTACTACTTGTTCCCGCACTATTCGTCCAATTTTTCCAATCTCCTGAAGACTACTATGTGCATACCGGTATTGGAAGTCTAATTCGACTTCTACGCTTCTTGGCATACCTGATTGCTTTGCTTGCTCCCGCGTTATTTATTGCGATTACCACCTTTCATCAAACGATGCTACCACCTGCACTCCTCATTAGCCTGACAGCACAACGAGAAGGTGTGCCATTTCCGGCATTTATTGAAGCCGTCATAATGGAAATTACTTTTGAAATTTTAAGGGAAGCAGGCGTTAGGATGCCCCGCTCCATCGGTTCAGCCATGTCCATTGTAGGTGCGTTCGTAATTGGTACTGCAGCAGTCGAAGCAGGCATTGTTTCAGCCGCGATGGTCATCGTCGTTTCCATAACCGCTATATCAAGTTTTGTTTCGCCTACTTACAACCTTGCGATATCTGCAAGGATACTCCGCTTTGGATTTATGGCACTAGCTGCTTCGTTTGGTTTATACGGTATTGCCGTAGGTATGGTAGCTCTGATTCTCCATTTATGCAGTTTACGTTCATTTGGTGTGCCTTATATGTCACCATTAGCTCCATTTAATGTTTCCGATCAAAAAGATACGTTGATTGTGGCACCTATATGGAAAATGTTTACCCGCCCACGCCTAACCAATCAAACAAATAAGGTAAGACAACAAAATCCAGCTTCCGCAAAGCCACAGCCACCAAAAAATGAAGATTAGGAAAGGGAGTACATTGATGAAAAAGTGCATAGTTACACTCCTGGTTCTCACCCTCTTCTTGTCGGGGTGCTGGGACAGAAGGGAATTAAATGAGCTGGGTATCGCAATGGCAATAGGAATCGATAAAACTGAAAATGAATACGTAATAAGTGCACAAGTGGTCGTACCTTCGGAAGTATCCATGAAGGCAAGTACGGGACGTTCTGCAGTCACTCTCTATACAGCAACCGGGGAGACTGTATATGAAGCCATTCGAAAAATGACAAAGAACGCCCCACGAAAAATGTATCCGGGACATCTACAAATTCTAGTCATCAATGAGGACTTGGCTAAAGAAGGAATAGCCGAATCATTAGAATTGCTATCAAGGGATTGGGAGCTTCGATCAGACTTCTACGTAGTAGTTGCGAAAGATATAACGGCTACTGAAGTATTGAATGTGACTACACCTATAGAAAACATCCCAGCTAATAAAATGTTTAATTCCTTAAAAACATCAGAAAAAAACTGGGCCGGGACAGAAGGCGTTATATTAGATGAGCTAGTAACCAATCTGATAAGTGACGGAAAGGAAGCGGTGTTAACAGGGATTCAAGTATTAGGTAACAAAGAAACAGGAACTAGCAAACAGAATGTGGAATCGATTACTCCATCTACGCGAATTGAATATGATAATTTAGCTGTGTTTAAAGAAGATCAGCTAGTCGGCTGGTTAAATGAAGAAGAAAGCAGAGGCTACTCAGATATCACCAACACCGTTAAAAAAACCGTAACCTCTATTACATGTCCTAAAGAAGGAAAAATTATTATAGATATTTTTCGATATCATTCTAAAATTATAGGTTCTATAAATAAAGGTGAACCTGAGGTGGATATCAAAATTGAAGCGGAAGGCAATATAGGGGAGGTTTTATGTTCAATTGATATTATGGAACCTGAAACCATTGACAAGCTAGAGAAAATTTATGAAGAAGAAGTGAAAGAGATTATTCATCAAACGATCGAGTCAGTACAAAAACAATATCAATCAGACATTTTTGGATTTGGTGAAGCTATTCACAGATCCAACCCGAAAGAATGGAACGAGATGAAAGAGCACTGGGATGAAAAGTTTTCCGATTTAACCGTGAATGTTCATATTGATATGAAAATTCGTCGCATCGGTACAGTAAATAATTCCTTCTTAAAAAAGATAAAGGACTAACTCATCATGCTGAATAGTATAGGTATTCTCTTAATAGCAGCTGCCATTATCTGGTTTGAAGTTCCCCCTCTCTTAGATAGAAAGCATAAAAAAGAATTGCTCGCGTTTTCTGTTTTTCTTACGATTGGAGTTGTATTAGGCATGGTGCTTGGATTTGGAAAGTCGATTCCGACACCACTGGACTTACTCACTTTTTTATTCACACTGTTAACTAACCTGATGGCTCCTTTGCTGAAGTAAAGATCTAAGTAGAGGGAAAGGTAGGATATGAAATGATGCAAAATGTTAAAATTAACCCATACCAATTTCTAGTTTTGGTTATTTTCTTTACAATTGGTACAGGGATCTTAATTGTACCGTCAGTATTAGCTACTGAAGCAAAGCAAGATGCTTGGATTGCCGCAATCGTCGGTATTGGCATCGGCTTATTGGTCATATGGCTATTCACAACTATAGCCCTTTGGTTTCCTCATCTCACTTATATCCAAATTAATGAAAAGATATTTGGAAAATGGATAGGTAAAGCTGTTTCCGTACTATTTGTAGCAATGGCTACTCTATACACTGCTAGTTTATTGTATTATTCCTCTACGTTCATCACGACCAATATGATGCCTAACACTCCAATAGTAGCCCTAAATATTCTTATGATGGGGATCGTCGTGATGGGCGTCCGTCTTGGGTTGGAAACAATTGCTCGTTCAGCAGAAATTTTTATTTTCGTATTCTTTGTCCTATTCCTTATTGTAGTGGTGTTTATTTCACCTCAAATCAAGTTTGAAAATTTACAGCCGGTTTTTGAGGCAGGGACCAAAACGATCGTTCAATCCAGCATCTATTTTATTACCTCTTCCTCTGTCAATGCCATTGTGTTATTAATGATCTTCCCAGCCTTGATTAATAAAGTGAAACAAGCGAGAAAGTCCTTTCTAATTGGAAACTTAATAGGTGGAATCTTCATCTTTATTTTTACATTCTTAAGCGTTTCGGTAGTAGGTGCCGATGATACAGCTAGACAGATTTATCCAAGTTATGAATTAGCCAAACGAATTAATGTGGGGGATTTTGTACAGCGCATTGAAGAATTGATGGGTTTCCTTTGGTTTATCGCCCTCTATTTTAAGGCGATTCTTTATTTTTATGCTTCTGTTTTAGGCATTGCGCAACTATTAAATTTGAAAGACTACCGCCCTTTAACATTACCGTTAGGCGTGTTGGCCGTTATACTCTCTCTCGTGATCTATCCTAACGTCGTCTATCAAAAAGAAATAGAACAATCGACTGAAATATACTTATCCATAAGTATTGGACTGTTCTTCCCTCTTTTGCTCGCTATCGTGTATGCATTTCGAAAAAATAAATTGAAAAAGGAATCTGAAAGTCCTTAGTGAAACCGCTTAGGTATTGATAGTACATCATATAGTAATCCAGCTCGTCTTCTTACATGAAGATGAGCTGGATTACCATGGCTATGAGGACCAAAACGTACGTATCCTCTACAGCGTATCTCTTAACTACTCCATACCGTCTTCCCACCGCTATACAAACCGCCAGCAGACAAACCCATAATAACTCCACTCAACACCCCACTAGACCAGTCCCCTGGAAAAAATACACACCCCCGCCGGCTATACCAAGCGACACCGATACAACCGGCCACCACTTCTTCGGCAACCCATACCCTTTCAACGCATCCACCAGCCCGACAATCACTGGGATCAACACCATATCCATTATCTCCACACTATCTCTCCTCTCGCATTTATAATGCTCGATGCACCAAGCGCTTCCCTGCTTCTACATGTCCCACATACACCGGAAACTGCACTATGCGCTTTCGATACTCATATAAACTTTCTTCTGTTCCGGATTCCACAAATGTTAATAAGTTTGGCATCAGCCGATCGGCATGTGTAACCTTTACACCGGTTTCATGAAATGTTTCGCTATGTAACCGATAAGCGTCAGCTTCTTTCTTACCAAGATAAAATGCGTACCAATTCGGTTGCTTACTTTCCACCACGAAAAGTTTTATTTCCCCAATACGCAATATGTTCACTTGCATCGATTGCTGGATCGCTTCTTCGTCGAATTCGATTTCTTTAAGTTTTTTGCTATCATCGTCCATGCGGATCTTTTGATTCGTGATCGCCCAGAAGATGCTGTGTGCGGTTAGGGACATATCGGTGTCTACTGCATAATCAAATAAGTCTTCCACTGTGATCATACGTTCACTCTCCTTTTTTAGGGGTACTAGGTCCACGAAAGATCCAGAATTGTTTTGGAACCTGGTACGGAAGCGCTTTTGTATCACCGAATCGATGCCAGTCGCCCATTGTCTTTATTGTAGTAAACCATGAAGCCACCAACTGGACCGTTGCGATGTTTAGCGACGGTAATTTCAAGATGGTTTTTGAGCTCTGATTCTTGATCGTAGTAATCTTCTCTGTAAAGGAAGCACACGACATCTGCGTCTTGTTCGATATTGCCGGAGTCTCGTAGGTCGCTCATCATCGGTTGCTTATCTTGCCGTTGTTCGACCGCTCTCGAAAGTTGAGATAGCACGACGACAGGACAGTTAAACTCCTTAGCCATCGTTTTTAAATCTGCGCTAATTTGACCGATTGCTTGATTTTGATTATTCGTTGTTTCTTCCGGCCGAATGATCTGCAAGTAATCAATGAAAATAATCGGTCGCTTGTCAGGTTGTGCTTTGATGATTTTCCGGGCAGTGGCTCTTATTTGGCTCACTTTTATTCCGCTTCTGTCGTCAATACGGATCTTAGCGCTTTGCAGATGCTCGAGTGCCGTCATCCACGTATCCTTCTGTGAGTTGTCGAAGTGTTTGTATGGATTGCGCATTTTCAATCGACTGTACCCACCCGCAGCTGATATCAGACGATCGGTCATCGTTTTACGGCTCATTTCGAGAGAAAAGACGATCGGTACATGATCGTTTAATCCGGCAGTTAGCGCGAGATGATTGAGTGTATCCGTCTTCCCCATAGAAGGTCTTGCCGCGATGACAATGAATTCACTGTCTTGGAATCCGTTCAGCAGATAATCCATCGGCTGTAAGCCAGTGCTAATTCCTGTCATGTCCGGTCCTTGGATGAATGGGCGTTCGTACTGACTCACAAGGTATTCATCAAGTAACAATAACTCATCGGACCTATGATCGGTATCTATTTTTTCTAATGCCTTGATAAGGTTATCTGACTCCCATTGTTCATTCTGTGCCGACTCGATGATCCTTGCTGTCTCACGTTTCTTCCACTTAGAAACGATAATTTCTAAATACTCGTCAAAGCGTGCAGGATTGGCAAAGCGACGTAATTCCGATACGTAGTTGGCCCCACCAAGTTCTGCCGGTTCACGTGTCGTTAGCAATGTGATGAAGTCGATTGGACGTCCGTTGTTGGCTAATTCTTTCATGGTCAGATAAATATTTTTGTGCAGCTGTTTCTCAAAGAATGCTGTTTGGATTCCACTGTCGAGTACCAAATAATTTTCCTCCATCATCGTACCCAGAAGACTTTTTTCCATTAGTTCACTATTCATACGTGTTCATCCCCTTTATTGAAATCTAGCACTGGCAGAGCAAGCAAACGTTTTTTCGGCTTCTGCACTACAGCTAGTTCATTGACATAGTTTTCGAAATTCGTTGCGCTAAATAAAGTTGAAGGCCTCAGGAAGCGGTTGAATTCAGCGTGATTCATCCACTGTGACACTTTAAGATCGATGACTTTCATGAAGTCCTCTTGCGTATAACCTTCTTTTACTCTGCCAGCAATGAACTTCTTAGTAGCAGCTGAACTGGCTTTGAATTGCTTTTCGGTTTTATCATTCAGATACTGAATCACCATATGCGCAACGTCGAGATTCATCTCGACTTGGTCTTTATTCTTTATTTTTAAAGATTCTTTAAGTTCTTTGGTTATTGGCTTGCCCAAATCCGCCACGTGGACTTGCTTCACTTCGACAGGTGCACATGGCGCTTCTGAGCAAGTGACTTGCTCAAGTTCGAACGTACTTGCTGGCAATTTAGTGTAGTCGATTCGATACCATTTCGTGTTGTCGATCTTCATTCGGTTATGATGATGTGCAGAAATGAGATAGCCCTTTTCTTCAAGATCATAAATAATGCGTCTAATCGTGTTCGTCGACCAGAACGTAAATTCTTTTGTCCAGTCCTCATACGTTTTATAGATCCACTTATGACCTTCTCGAACGTTCTTAGATATGAGCGAGCGGAAATGCACTTGTTGCATAACCAAGGCCCCGTTAATTCCCACTAAGTGCACGAGCGACGGTAGTAGCGGTATCGGCTCTTCATCAATTAATAATTTCATTTGGTTGCTCCCCCTGTAGATCAGTAGTGGATGAGTGCTCACTTTGCACTTCTCATACTCCATATAGAGAGTTTTTCAGAAAAGGATACTCATTTTAAAAAATAATTTTACATACGCTAAAAAAGGAGTGGGAGTATAGCTCTCCAACCCCTGTAGACTCTATGTTTTCACACACACATCGCATAATTAATTTGATAACATTTTGAAGAAGAATCTTGTCTGCCATTCAATATGGCGAGATAACCCATGTTTTCAAGATTGAATAGAATGTCTTCGATCATGGCTGGCGTCCAGAACGGAAACATCTCTTGCCACTCCTTCGCTGTTTTGTAAATCCAGCGATCTTGGTCATGTTCATGTTTCAAGCTGTAGACATACGCATGGATTTCCTGCAGTGCAATATATTCATGCCAAGCGTTCTTTTCCATTAACAGTGCAGTCGTTTTCAAGTATTGCTTCGTAGCTATTTGGTGCATATCCAATTCCTCCTTAATTTATATTGCTCGCTTCACAGGTTATATAGAGGGATTTCTGCTTATGGATACACTCTAATTGAAACTTACTAGTATTGGGTTGATCTGGATGTCTCATTTCGTACTGTTTTTAATTTTTCAATAGCCCTATTGGATATCTTTGGTATAATTATGTAGAAATATAATAATCAAGTGTTATTCAACCATCGCGTCCATTTACAGAATGATTACGAAAAATAACAGGTGATTAAGGAAAGAGGAGGGGTTTTGTGTTCTGGTTAAGATTTGGGGTGATTATAGTATGTATGTTTGCTGTTAATTCACTACTTAAGGCTATTCTGAGGAAGTTACTTAAAATTGAAAAAGTGAAAAAAGAATTTTTTTCTTATAACCACATTAATGAATTACATCGAAAAATCGATAAAGGTTTGCGTATATTTTCTACAATTAGCCTGATCACTTTATATACTGTTCTACTTTTTTATTATGAAGACTTAATTTATCTGTTTTTCTTCGTTGTCCTGGCTTTTGCGATACTCGATTTTATGATCACAGCATTTTTTGAATGGAAGTATACACTCTATCCAAAACAATCGATCCTAACGTTAACCGAAATGCTAGTCATAATAGTAGCCGTCATCATCGTGGTTCAATTTAACTTACTTGGTCCCTTCTGAACAAAGCACTAAAAGCTCTATTTCAGGATGTCAGGATACAGAAGAACGTAGAAAAATAGGTGTTTTTCTGGAATGTAATGGTAAACTGAATAGTTTTAAATTAAAGTCTACTAGATAGTTGTGTGGAAATAACTTACGAGGTGAAATACATAGTGGATATTGAAGTTTTACGAAATGTAGAACCAGATCAAGATTGGGTAAATTTACATGGAGAGTATGATCAATTTCATGTCTATGGTGATTATGATCTTCATGAAGATTACGTAGAATACACAGCAGCTTTAATGCAAAAAGCCGCTATCACATGCTTTGCTTTCCCCTTTTATATTCATTTTGAGGGGTACGAAGATGAAATCGATTCGATAGTATTACATCAAAGGGACTTCCCCATTTATTATCAAAACACTGGAAGAACAGTTCTCACTACGTCGGATGGAAAAACATACCATGCCGAGATTCCATCCTTCACGGTCACAATAGTTAACGAAGACTCATTAAAAACAGCATTTGCAGAATGGTTCCATTTAGCACAGGAAAATTGCATGTGGGTAGTTACACAAAACGTTGATTTGTACTATAAAAACCAATTTGCATGTATTGATATGGAGCAACAATCCATAATTTTGTTAGCTGACCACGATGCCCATAGTGTATCTTTCATCACTAGCGATCCATCCTATCGAAAAGAGGAATATTTACGATTGGTATTTGAAGACGTATAAATCAACTTTTAAAAAGCTTTCAATGTGTTCCGTTAATGGAAATAATTGCGTTTATCACGTAAGTTCAGAAGCGTTCGCTCGTTCCTACGCCAAATTTATCAGGCTACGCTCAGATCGACAGGTTCAAACACCCTCCTGTTATCTGGGTGCATTTCTAAGAAGATGAGCAGCATATTCTCTCTCGTCCTAATCACTTTGCTTTCCCGGTAGCACTTTTATTTAATGCATAATAGGCGGTACCTGCTATAAACAATCCTGTACTAAGCCACATCGTAATGCCGTTCCAGTCCCCTTTTGATAATGTAATATTTGCGAGATTGACAAGATGTATGGCTATAAAGAAAAGATATAATCCAGTCGTCGTCTTCATTGCTTTACACCTCCAATACAAGCTTTTTCTAATCTGAACCCTATCGCTAAGAAAGTAGCCCTATAATTGATTCGTATTATTACCTCTGCGGCATCGAGTACGTCACAGCGGCACCGGTACATTCTTCTATCCTACTAAATATTTCTTCGAGAACTTCTATTGCTCTCTCATTAGATTCATATGTACCGATATTTTTATTCCATTGATCCAAAAGACTATTTTCAATAAAACCTACGATATGTTTTCCTTTTACAGAAACATCTCTTACATTCATCAAGCTTTTTTTATTTTGTGCAAGTACCCATAACATATAATCATTCATCCTTCCTTCTCAAACTTCTCGCTTTAATTAGTAACTTCATTATGATTTAATTGTTCATTTTCTACAACTGCATTGTTTTTATTGGATATGAAGGAACTAATATATTATCAACAAAGACTTTACAGTGGACACTAAAAAACCCACCTAAAGCCACCTTTATACTCTTTGATCCGTTTCCTTTATTCCTAATACGCCCATTTAAAGTCCCTCTAAATGCTACGCCTAAATTTTCATCTTGCAATTCTCCATCTACATACAACTTCTCACCTGAAAACCATCTATTCTCAACTTGTATTCGATGACCCTCGTATATAGCTTCAAATACCTTCTTCATTCCCTCACCTCTTTATCAGTCTTTTTCCGGTTATAAGAAATGGTTATTCTATGAATACGTCCAATAACTATATTACTTTACTTTTTTCGCCTTGATTTATATACGGATGAATGCCTAATTGGTTTCATTCAATTAAATATATTAGCCTAATTGTGATATTACGACATCACTTGTGTTGCAATCGTACAAGTTAGTCATACTAAAAATAGTGAAAATGAAATACATAATAATCTTACAAATGATAGTAAGAAGTACCGGAAATCATAATTTCACTTCATTAGTAACTTAGTGCTATGATGTTACCACTTATTAAAGGTATAGCTATGTTCGTCCTGTCTAATGAAACTAGTAATCGCGGTATTGATTTAATTCACCTCAGTTGATGCAGTTAATTATTTAATAAAAGTATTCGTTTTGTTGAACCTAGGCATCCTCCTAAAGATCTCTTAGCAGCCTTCTATTTCTCTTTGTTGCCAAATCTGCCAGTCTAACTGGTATGGGTAATCGACTCTCACTATTGATTAATTGCTCAGTAATAGTTGTTGCTGTTGGTAAGTCTATATAGTTCCCACATGAAACAAATATCGGTTTTACGCCTTGATGTGTTCGTAAAGCTTTGCCGTAAATCTCTTTATTTATGATTATATCTATATAAGAACCTGCCCTATTTTCAGGCATTTTAAATTCGGCATCAGCTATTTTCAAATAACTTTTTGCGATGCCGATGGTCGGTTTATTCAGAAAGAATGAAGCATGTGTTGCGATCCCCATATGCCTTGGATGCAAATAGCCATTGCCATCAAACATAAAAAGATCTGGCGCGTGTGTAAGCTTTTTGGCCGCTTCAATCACTAGGGCGAGTTCGCGAAATGCCAAATAACCTGGTATATAAGGGACTGCGATAATTCCCATGCTATTTGTTTCTTCAATAACTACCTTTGTAGCATAATCTATAACAATTATGCTACAAACACCCCATTCAATTCCTTCAACCTCCCAGTAGGCTACATCCACACCCGCAATGAACTTGAGATCAGTAATAGTCATTCTGTTGACCCTACTCACTTTTTCTTTTAAACACGTTTGAATTGCATGCCACTTCTTATTGTCCACTGGTAGCGGATGAACATTCTGAATGTATATTTTCATTCCTCCTAGATAACTAAATCGCACTTCGGAATTTACTCTTCAATGTCTAACACAATTAATTATCGTTAGTGTACTCGCTGTGCAAACATCAGCAATTCCTTCACCCATGATGACAATATGTTCGTTGACATGCATATATATACTCACCTTATTTTGTTGAATGAAACTGGCTGTCCGCTACTGTCTTTTTCCGTAACATCGACTACTTAAAATAAGCGTAAATATTAAGCTCTACCAGCTCATTCACCGTCTGTACAAATTGATTCTTCTCACATCCTTGAACCGTTTCCCTTCTACTGCACCGCTTGATAACGGAAAGCTACACACACAGCAATACACCGGACGCTGTCAAGTTTTCCAGCTCCCCCTTTCCATTCTATGATAACCCAGTCCTAGGCAGGTTGCCGTCCGTGTTTGGAAGCGTTCAGACGAAGTGAATAGAGTAAATTTCGATATTCACTTTTATACATAGAATCCTTTTTGATGGTCGTATGCCAAGACGAAAATCTCGACAAAAAAAGAAGTATGTATTCCCATTCTAGGAAATTCATACTTCGTTAATTTGTTTTCTATTTTCTCACTATATATCCTTACTAGCGATTCATCGCTATTTTCACCCAGACAACGTATAATGATAAAAGCAGAAGAAGAATTCATTTTTTCTTTAGTTAAAAAAAGAGGTGCAATTACGTGGAAAAGTTTGAAACAGCATTACCTGAGCAGTATGAAGCATTAAAAAAACAGGCCAATTATACGTCTAGCTGGCGAGAACGTTTGGAAGCAGTGAAAACATTATCGGATTATAAACATGACAAAGTCATAGATTTATTAAATAATCGTATGCAGCATGATACTGTCTACCAAGTTCAATTAGCAGCGTATGAAGCACTTGCCGCATTTGGCGAGGATGTGGAAAAGCCATCACCTCCACGTTTTGATATTATTAAAAACACGGACAAGATCTTCCTGCGGGTCAAAAAGAGCTTGCCGAAAGATCATACTGTGGCTGATTTTGCGGATAAATTAAAGCGTATGCGTGTAGACGTCTTTGATGCGTATGAAGGCGACAAAGGTGTAGAATTTATGAGCTGGTTAGAGGAACGTTGGTCAAAACTCTAATCCGTAATTTTACAATATGTGAAAGTTAGCCATCCTTTCCCCTAGTGGAGGGGATGGCTTTTTTATCTTACGGTACGGTTCTTCGAAACTACTAGTATGATCGAATGAAGTTTCACCGTAGATACTAAAAGAACGACCGATAGTTCTAAACTGTAAATATCCATTTTATAAGAATATTAATTTTCAACCTCTTTTATATACTCCCAGGTTTCACCATTATCATTTGATTGATAAAGTCCACTACTATTACCATTATAATCACCATCTGATCCTTGCCCCACTAACATAGTAAGAACCCCATCTTTTTCAAAGGGCAGACCTGGAAAATCAAAAGGATTTATAGATTGCCCACTATCCAGCTTCATTTCCTGAAGGGCATAACTTACCTCTTCAAACGATATCCCTCCATCATGTGTACGATATAACACTCCTTCCGTACCAGAAGGTCTTGCTGCCCTTAAAAATCCAATATCATCAGTAATAAAAGTTATTCCTGCTGCACTACCAACTGTTCCATTGAATGGATTTTGATTTATAACTGCCCAAGTTTCACCACCGTCACTGGTCTTTCTAAGTGCATACAAAGTACCTCCTAATGCTTTATCCGTAACATGTAACATATATCCTACTTCTTTTGAGTAATAAAACTGTTCATTGGTATTAGCTATCTCTTGCCGATCAGCTTCAAAACTTTCTTGATTTTGAGTCGTATTTGACTGACTCCAATCTGGATCACCAATTAAAGTATATCTTGCAGGTAGTATCTCTTTCTCTTTTCCAGGGACAAAAATAGATACCGTATAGCCAATTATTTCAGATGTGATTTTTGTAGGAGTCTGCTCCTTACCATTCTCATCGATATGAATAATCCCCTCAATATTGTAGCCCCAATTTCTCTTCCCGTAATACACTACCCCATACTTATGTTCATTCCACATACTTGTGTTTTGCAAGAAGAAAGTGCATAAGTTTGCAATGAAAAATACACAAGCTTGCCAGCCTTCAATTTAGTTTTTATCTTTGTCGCGATAAAGCGTTTGTAACTCTGAAACTATCTCCAGTGAAATTCAAAAT
>NZ_PDZB01000001.1 GCF_002743335.1 Sporosarcina sp. P32b | reverse complement strand
CATGATAAAATTCATATGCACGTATCACCTTTCTCTTTGACTTGTTTCTCGACAATTCAAGTATAAAAGAAATTGGTGATCACGTGCATTTTTTTGTTCAATTGTTTGAGAACCCCAACATTTATTATAGAACCTAAAAATAGAGTGGCATTCAATTTTAAACCCGATATGCATTTGAACTTCAATAATTAAACGACAATAAAAAACGCCAGGCTTCCTATTATTCAGGGAGCCTGGCGTGTATTTGTTTAAAACGATAATTTCTTTTGTTGCTGAAGAATCCACTTCTCCATGCTTCTATATAACATCAACGTGATGGCTAATAGCATTACACCCTTGACCAAGTTGAACGGTAAGATTCCTAATATAATCATCTGATACAGCGAGTCGCCTGTAACTGCTGGCATACCTAGGAAATATGTGTACATTGGCAAGAACACTAAGTAATTTAATACGCTCATACCTACTGCCATTGCTACCGTACCCGCGATCAAACCTGATGCAAGACCTTTAGCTGAACGATACTTCGTGAAAATCCAGTAGATTGGCATAATGAATAATACACCTGTCACAAAGTTTGCAACTTCTCCTACCGGTACTCCTGTCGGGCTTCCTGATAAGAACCAGTGCATGACGTTCTTCAATATCTCTACGCCTATACCTGCAACAGGTCCCATCGTCATGATTGCCATAACAGCAGGAATCTCACTAAAATCGATCTTTAAAAATCCAGGCATTGCCGGGATCGGAAAGTTGAACTGCATTAGCACAGTTGAAATACTTCCCAAAATCGCCACCAAAATTAGCTTACGTAACTTCTTGTTATTCACTTGTTCCTCTCTCCTTTTGCGATTCACTTCAAAAGAGGAAAGGCTGGCTCATCTGTTGTTCCGCTAAAAATCCCTAAAGCATAAATGCTTTAGGGAGAGTTAAATGCACTGTTAAGAACAGATAATTAACAAACTTATCCGTCAGGAAACAAGCACCACTTTTGCGTACACAAAAAGATGGCTGCACCTTCACCTTCTCCCATCCAGACTATACTGTCGGCTCCGGAATCTCACCAGAATCAGCTGTTAAGCTCGCGGGCTAAAAGTAGAATTCTACTTCATTTCCGCCGGTCGGGAATTACACCCTGCCCCGAAGATGAATCAATATTTAATTATGAACCTATTATAGCGTAAAAAAACTGTTTTGTAAACTTCACGAGTTTACAAAACAGAATTATTCGTTAATTAAATACTTTGGATTTGAACCAATCGGCTTTTCCAATGGTTGAGTGAAGTCAAAATGATTCCATTGTTCCTGCGCGATTTGATCAAATTCTACCTGTTTATCGAAACTTGCCGCCGTCAGCAAGATTCCGTCTAGTAGTTGCATTGCTTCTTCTGATTGCATTTTATCTAAATCAAGCACATCAGTAAATTTTACGTTAACAATACCTTTAACTTCTTTGACTGTGAAGTCTATTCCTTTAGGGACCACTGTCGAATAGATATCATTTGGTGTCTTCTTCATGTCACGCAAAGCTTGCTCTACCGTTTCAGAGGTCTTGCCGAAATTAGTGGAGAGTACTGCTTCTCCATCTGATTTTAAAAATCGATAGTAGGCTTGATGTGAAACCGCTCCTGACAAGGCAATCGGTTCATCCACTTGACCTACTTGTTCAAACGTTATTGAAGATGCATCTTCTTGTGAAAACTTTATTTCATCGTATCCTTGAAATGTATCTTGTACAGATAAATTCAACATCTCAAGTGTCGCACTCGACGTATCATAGTTATGGTTTGCAGTAAACTTCATTTGAACTTGCTTACCGTTTGAGGAGATCATCGCTTTATACGGATGGTACTCTATAAATCCAAGTGCTTCTTCATCTATTGTATTTGCATACTCATTATACAGTGCAACTGTATCCGGCGATGCCCCTAAGCCTTCAGGAAGACGTTCATTCGGTATTAGGAATGTTATAGGAACAATGGTTGCCTGATCGGTAGCCAAGCCAATATGAAACGCTGTGTGATCCAGGACGTCGGCAGGATAGACAGCGTACGAAAGCGGAGCTGAAACTTGCCTTGTAAACACGTCTGCATCACTCGCGTCATTCGACTGCATTTCTTCACTATTCTCCATCTCGATAGTATCAGCTGTTTCGTCTGTCGTTGCTTTATCCATCGATACTTCATTATTTTGCTGAATGAATGTCGGCACGATGATGGTGAGCAATACAATGGCAGCAACAGCTGCAATGATTGGTGGCCATTTTGACTTGGAAGGCTTTTTTATAGGCTCTTTCGATTCAGAAAGTCTCGAATCTTCTTTTAACCGTTGCAAAATTTCGTCTTTGGTACGCTGATCTTTAACGACCGGCATGTCACGTAAACGTTTTTCAATATCGTCTTCATTCCACTTGTCTTTGCTCACCTCATCACCCCTCCCTCACGGAACGTACTTCCAATTTCACCTGCAACGCTTTGATCGCACGATGTTGTGTCGTTTTCACTTTGCTTTCGGTCCAACCTAAGACCTCAGCCGTTTCAGCAACTGATAGATCCTGAAAGAACCGCATGAGGATGACCATTTTCTGATCACCCGTACATGTGTGCAACGCTTCAAGCACTTGCTTCTGTTCTTCATCCGCTTCAATTAAATGTTCAGGCAAGCGATCAGTTGAAGCTAATTGCTCTGTTTCCCAATCGAAATGAATATTTGCATGTTTCTTAATTGTGGATTGTTTTCGGAAATAATCAATGGAGACATTTTTCGCAATCGCAAACAGCCAAGTTTTCTCAGAGCTTTTCCCTTCAAAACGGCCATATGATTTGAGTACACGCACATATACCTCATGCATCAAATCTTCCGCTACTTCTCGATTGCGAGTCAAATAGGTGAGGAAGTTGAATACGTCACCGTTATAGTCTTCATATAATCGTTGAAAAACGGAATCATCCATTCAATCCCCTCGCTCTATAATAGTAGTCGGTTCAGTTTAGGGAAAGTTTCATTGGTCTATTGGTTCATAAGGAAGTGAACAGATAAAGATGGTTCCTTTTTCTTTACCACGCGTAGCTAAAATCGCCCCATTATGTGCTTCCATAATATTTTTGGCAATGGCTAAACCAAGTCCTGTACCGCCTTTTCCTCTTGTTCTTGCTTTATCCGCCTTATAGAAACGCTCAAAGACGAATGGCAAGTCTCTTTCAGGTATACCGACACCTGTATCGGCTACGGTAATATCAAGCATTCCAGTAGACCGGAAGACACCCAGTGTCACTGCTCCACCGTCTGGAGTATGTCGGATGGCGTTATCAATCAAATTAGTGAATACCTGCTCAAGCCGATCTTCATCAGCCGTTACCAGTAGCGTATTCAATTCTTCCGTTTCCAAAGACAAGTCCACTTTTGCATCTTTCGCTACTTGCGAGAACTTTGTTACCATACGTTCCAAGAACTCTACTATTGATAAAGGATTTTTATTTAGTTGAATGTAGCCGGACTCCATTCTTGCCAAATTCAGCAAGTCTGTGACGAGGCGACTCATACGCTTAGATTCATCATGGATGATCTGAACCATTTCCAACCGTTCTTCCTCACTGCTCACAACATCGTCTATGATGGCCTCACTATATCCTTGCAACATCGAAATCGGCGTTCGCAATTCGTGTGATACGTTGGCAATGAAATCCGAACGTAATTTATCCAGTTTATGTTGTTCCGTCATATCACGGAATACAGCCACCGCTCCTCGAATACTATTTTCACTGTACAACGGGCTGATGGAAATTACATAAAACTGTCCACCCAATTCCAACTCATCCTCGACTTCTTCGGCGAATGAAATGGCATGCTCTAGCATATGAAAAACTTCTTTAGGCAACGGATGATGATTTTTCTGATTATATCCATACCATTTTTTCAACAATAGCTCAGCTTGCGGATTTTTCAGAAGGATTGAATAATCTTGATTAAACGTCACGACTGCATCTGTCATAGATGTAAGAATGCTCGAGAGCTGTTCTTTCTCCTGCTTAATTACTTCAATATTATATTTCAACTGCCGTCCCATTTGATTGAACGCAGTTGCCAATTGACCAATTTCATCTTTTTGTGCAACTGGTAAATGCGTATCGAAATTTCCTTTTGACAACTCAAACGCCGCCTGTTTCATCTTACGTAACGGCAACGTGATACGTGTAGATAAGAAAAATGCAAAGAATGTAGTTAAAATAAATGCGATGAATGCAGATAGGAAGACAATATTCGTCGTGCTTTTCGTCGTACGGTGCACAGCATCAAGACTTTGGTACATAAGTACACTCGCTTGCTCACCGCTTACCCGTTCGAATGGATAGGATAAAATCAAAAATTGCTCCATGACGTCTTTCTCTGTCAATGAAGGCAATATCATTTCTTTCATTTTTTGCTTACCCAATTCTGGCGACTTGAATAAGCTGCCTTCGGATAGCAATTTATCTTCAATTTCATCTTTACTTGAAGACGTATGGAATGAATACAACACATCCCCCTGTTGATCAACGACAATGGCATTGGTCTCCACATCCAAGATGTCATCGATAATCTGGTTCATAGACTGTTTCATGGAGGGATTCGTTTGCCCATTATAATCATTGACGATTTTGCTGATGGTAGTTGCTTCCCTCTGCAATGACTCTTCTGCTTGTTTCGTATGGAAGTTATCTAGAAACTCTAACAGGAACAGAGTGACAATAAACAAGACAAAGGAAACGAGAAGCAATATGGTGGCCCATAGCTTCCCGACAATTGAATTCCATATTCTAATCATTCGTTTGGAACCTCGAACTTATACCCTACACCCCAAACGGTGACAATCATTTTCGCTGCCCGTTCTGAAACACGGCTCAATTTTTCACGTAGCCGTTTAACATGTGTATCCACCGTACGTAAATCTCCAAAGAATTCGTAATGCCATACTTCCTTCAGCAATTGTTCACGATCGAACACTTTGTCTGGTGATTTCGCCAAGAAATATAATAACTCATATTCCTTCGGTGTTAAATTCACTTCTTTACCTTCAGCTGTTACACGATGTGCATCATGATCAATCGTCAACTGTGGGAATACTACTAAATCTTTTGACGTTGAGTTAGACGACACGTTCGGGAATGCAACTGAACGTCTGAGCATAGCTTTTACGCGTAAAACTACTTCTCTCGGGCTAAATGGCTTGACGATGTAATCATCTGCACCACTTTCAAAACCGCTTACACGGTCTGCTTCTTCACCTTTTGCTGTCAATAAAATAACAGGTGTCATAATTTTATTTTCACGCAGTTCGGCTAATACTTCCATGCCATCTTTTTCAGGCATCATGACGTCGAGCAATATACAATCATATTGTCCAGCAAACACTTTTTCTAGCGCATCTGCTCCATCGACCGCTTCTTCAATTTCATAACCTTCTCTAGATAAATACATATTCAATAGGCGACGAATGCGATCCTCATCATCCACCACTAAGAGCTTCACTGTTTCTTCCACAATTCATTACCCCTTTCGACAACCTTCTATCTCTATTGTACAATTACTGACCTATAAAAAGAAATAAAAAGACTGCATGACAATAATTGTCATGCAGTCGAAGATTATGCGTATGAGTGTAAACCTGCAATAATTAAGTTTACGGCAATCAAGTTGAACATGATGATAACAAATCCGATGACAGCAAGCCATGCAGACTTCTTACCTTCCCAACCTCTTGATAGACGCAAGTGAAGGAATGCAGCGTAGAACAACCATGTAATGAGTGCCCACACTTCTTTCGGATCCCAACCCCAGAATCGTGACCAGGCTTCATGTGCCCAAATCATGGCGAAAATCAACGCACCGAGCGTGAAGACGGGGAAACCAATCAATACAGCACGATAGCCGATTTCATCCATCAGTTGAGAATTCGCCTTCTTCGCCAACGGTTGGAATACCGCGGCAAGAGGTTTGCGTGCGATTAAGCGTAATAATACGTAAAGCACTGAACCTACAGCTATAGACCAAACAAGAGAAGACATTTTTTGTGCATTGATAATCGGAGGTAATTCAACCCAAGGTGTCATTTTCTCCGGCGTCATCGCTTCATACTCATTCATTCCGAATAACGGAGGTACGTGATACGTAATTTCAGCTGGTGCTTGATCTCTATCTATATACGTGAATTCTGCTTCATAGTCCATGACTTTGAAAGTCGTAGAAGATATGACAAAACCAAGAACTAGAACTAGTGTATACATAACTGCTTCTATCCAAAAGCGTGATTTAGATTTTTTCGTCATATCGATATTCTTCACTAAGAATACAAGACCCGCTATTGCACTGATCGCCAGTATGGATTCACCAATAACCGTCGTGATTACGTGAATAAACAACCATTTACTTTGAAGTGCAGGAATTAGTGGAGTGACATCAGTTGGGAACATCGTTGCATATGAAATAATGATAATCGCAATGGGCAACGCGAATAATCCAAGTGATGGTGTTCGGTAAATAATATACAACAGGATAAATGCCCCTACGAGCATCATGCCGAACGCAGTTGTAAACTCGAACATATTACTAAGTGGTGCGTGACCTGATGCAGCCCATCTTGTAAAGAAATAGCCTAAGTGAGTAAGGAACCCAATGATTGTAATAACTAGACCAATCGTTCCCCATTTACTATTATGATATGCTTTTTCTGATTTCGACTTTTTTATAGCGCCTCCAAAAAAGAGTGTCGCTACTAAATAAGCAACAAATGAAACAAATAATAAGTTACTACTAATGGTTACTAAGTCCATATTTCCTCGTCCCCTTCCTGTTCTGGCTTGTCCAACTCAGGATCCTGACGATCTATATAAGCAGGCAAGTCTGCAGTTTCTCGTAATGTATCCAGCTCTTTTCGTAAAGAGAACCAGTTTTTATTCGTATGTGCAGCAATCAATAGATGACCTTCTGTATCTTCTTGGATCCATACTCTGCGATGTTGCCAGTACATACCTTGAATAACACCAATCATAAATACTAGGCCACCGAGTAAGAGAATATATAAAGTTTTATCTTTGCGGATGGTTAAACCTGAAATGTTTCGAGTCTCGGCAGCTGCGAACTTAATCGCATAGTCGTTCTCTTCTACTTCCAGCGTTTGACGAATTGCAACGAAACTCTTTTCACCTTTTGGCTTATCCGGTGTGTTCATTTGAAAAATGAACGCTGGATTATTCGGAACAGGTGATTTCGAATAGGGTTCCCCGTCTTTAATTCCATCATAATCTGGATAAAAACCGAGCATATTGACAGTAGAGCCATTTCCAAGATCATATTCCTTCTCTGGGTCACTTAAATTCACCGTAAATTCTCCAAGAGATTCTTCAGAAGATTTATTTACCAAATGGAATGTCATGTTTTTAAGCTCGTCCAGTTTATAATCCATCTGGAAAACATTATATCCATCAAACTTCAATGGCTTGTTGACATTGATGGAGTAATCCTCCACTTTTTTAAGACTTTCACTACCAGGTAGTGCTCCCTCTTCTTGTTTATACAATGTAACGTCTGTTGTATATGATTTGGCGATCGTGCCATTCTTATCCAACGCCTCACCGAATACTTCTTCTGCTTCTTCTTTTGTATAATTCTCTAAAGTGAACTTTTTATTTTCAAGTACATAACCTGGTGCTCCGACGATATTACGTGTTTCTCCTTCACGGAGCCACATCGCTTCGTCAACATAAAAACCAGGAATCCCTCTCAGCAGAATGCCCGAAATGAAAATAATTAATCCGACGTGGTTAATATATGGGCCCCAACGTGAAAATCGATGTTTTTCAGCTAAAATTGCGCCATTTTCCGTTTTCACATTGTAGCGCATTGCTTTTAGTTTCTCTTCTGCTTTTACAAGTGACTCTTCTGTATTTTGAACATCACCTTCTCCGAAAATCCGCTGACGCTTCATAAAGGATGGATGACGACGTGTACGTTGCTTTTTAAGTGATTTATAAAGCGGAACCACACGGTCAATACTTGCGATAATAATAGACGTTGCAAGCATACCGACCAGCACTTTAAACCACCAGCTATTATACATATCATATAAGCCTAGCTCATAATAAAGTTTTCCTACCGTACCATACAAACGCTCATAGTATTCCAAATAGCCTTCCGGCGTAGTGGCAGGTACATAGAACTTCTGCGGAAAGATGGTTCCAATTGCTGACGCGATTAATACCGCCGCAATAATACTAACGCCAATCTTGACACTGGAGAAGAAGTTCCAAATTTTATCGACAATGGAACTCTTATAGGTTTGAGATCTTCTAGAAGATCCTTCGTAGCGCATATCTACAATATCACTTTTCTTTGCTTTTTCAGATAAGGGACGACCACACTTCTCACAAAGCTCTGTACCATAAGGATTTTCATGCCCGCATTGGCATTTGATTTTGCTCATTGAGTAACAATCTCCTTACTTTGGTTGAATGCTTTCTAAATACTCGTAAATTTGTTGCTCTGTCATTCCCTGTTTAATGACTTTCGTAATCTTTCCTTCTGGATTGATGAGGAAAGTTGTAGGTAATGGTTTGATATTATACAAATCCATAACGGTTTTGTTCTTATCCCATAACATCGGGAATGAAAGGTCCATGTCATCTCTAAAAAGTTCTATTTTCACTTTGGGTTCTCCTACGTTGACAGTAAGGATATGTACACCTTTCGCTTCAAAGTCTTTATAGAGATCCTCCATGTGAGGCATTTCCTTTTTACAAGGTGGACACCATGTACCCCAGAAATTCAGGAATACGCCTTGTCCTTTATAATCCGATAACCTATGTTCATTTCCTTCTAAATCTACAAGCTCGAAATCAGGCGCTGTATCACCTTCCGCCAAGACTTTCACTTTATCTTTTGAAGTAATTGCGTAGATAAGAATTGCAGCTAAAATTAATAGAAGGGCTGCTCTGCTAATTAGCCTGATAGTCTTTTTATTTTTTTTTTGGGCCAATCATGTAACCTCCTGTCTAATTTATGTCCCAACTGCTATTATACCAAAACATAAAATCAGTTGGCTCGGCACTAGTGATAGGTTTGTGAACTTTTGACACTTTCTTAGCCGATCTTTCCTGTTTCTGCTAACACGCGTAGTTGTTTCAATTCATGTCTCGTTAGTTCACGCGCTTCTCCGGCATTCAATCCACGTGTAGTTAAGTTAGCAAACTCTTCACGCTTCAATTTTTGCACGGGACAATTAATTGCATCAAACATTCTTCGTACTTGACGGTTACGTCCTTCATGAATTGTGATCTCGACAATTGCAGAATTCGTTTTTTTATCCGAGCTTGTCATTTTCACACGAGCAGGAGCCGTACTGCCGTCATCTAATTCAATTCCTGTCTCGAGCTTTTTGAGATCATCGCGAGAAGGGATTCCTTTTACTTTAGCTACATACTTCTTTTTTATTTCAAATTTCGGGTGAGTCATTAAATACGAGAAATCACCGTCGTTTGTCATCAGCAATACGCCTGATGTATCATAGTCTAGTCTTCCAACTGGGAATATTCTCTGGCTGACTTCCGGTACTAAATCCATTACTGTTTTACGACCTTTTTCATCATCAACTGTAGAGATATAACCGCGTGGTTTATAAAGCAGATAATAGACAGGTGTTTCTTTCGTCAATTGAACGCCTTCCACTTCAATTGTGTCCATTCTGCTAACTTTTGTCCCAAGTTCCGTTATGACTTTACCATTCACTTTAACTAAACCGTCCAAAATTAGTTTTTCTGACTTTCTTCTTGATGCTACGCCGGCCTGTGCCAATACCTTTTGTAATCTTTCCATGGGTTCCTCCTTGATGTTACATACTGAAAAAATTATGTCATACTTTCGGGTAAATGAAAAGAAGACTGACCTGTGTAGGTCAATCTTCGAAATAGTATGTTTTCTATTCACTTTTCGGACTCGATATCTACTGCTACCGTCTTAATTGGTTCTGTCCCTAAATAAATAGACCAATAGCCTTTTTTCTGTGGTTCATCTGCTTGAGGAATCTGTAACACATTGGACAACATTTTCTTCTCTTCTTTCGTTACGAGTAACTTAACAGATTGATCTAGCTTTGCGATCATATGAGGAAATACTTGATACTTACCTTTTTTCACTGCAGTATACGATTGATATTCAGAGAATACTTGCTCGGATAACTGCTTGTGGACTTGCCAATCGTTTCCATTGTTTAATGTAACGACAATGACGGACTTGCCATCCTTTTCGAAATAGGTAGCCAATGTACGTCCTGCTGCTTTTGTAAAACCTGTTTTACCTGCAACAGCAGTCGGTTCAGATATCACTAGGCGATGTTTGTTTTGCCAACTATTTTTCCCCTGTTCCGTTTCAAAAGGATAGTTCTTTGTAGAAGCTATCTTACGAAATTCTGGATTCTTCATAGCAAAATACAACATTTTAGCCGTGTCATACGCAGAAGAGAGATGATGCTCGCCGTGTAAACCGGATGGATTCATGAAATGCGTTTGCTCTAGGCCATGACTTTGCGCTACTTCATTCATTAGATAGACGAATCCTTCAAGTGAGCCACCCGCATGTTCAGCGAGCGCTTGCGCTGCATCATTACCTGAACGAAGCATTAAGCCATACAGTAAATCTTTTGTCTTCATTACTTGACCCGTTTCGAGATAAATGGATGACCCTTCTGCTGTCGCGGCTTGTGAAGAAATGACCGTTTCCTCTTCACTGGGCTTTAACTCCAAAAAAGTATAAGCCGTCCACATTTTAGTTAAACTGGCGATAGGAAGTGGAACATGTTCATTTGATCCCATCAGTAACCTACCATTCTCTCCGTCTATCACTGCATAAGACGAACCCATAGCCTGGCTACTTGCGGGATTCATCAATAAACCGATGATCAGTAGAGCGATGACCGAAATCTTTTTCAAGCATCATGTCCTCCTTCTTCTGTTATGGAAAATGCTTCTTGGAATTTCGTCATGAATAAATCCGTTTCTTCCGACGTTTCTTGTTCTTCGTCAAGTGATAGTGGCGGCATATCTTCGAGCGACGCCAATCCGAAACGATCTAAGAAGAAAGTGGTTGTTCCATATAGAATAGGTCGACCTGGTCCATCCATGCGCCCTACTTCTTCTACAAAGCCTTTGCCGGCCAACGAAGACAATGCCCGCTCGGACTTTACACCACGCAAGTCATCAATCTCTACACGCGTCACAGGCTGCTTGTAGGCGATGATGGCAAGTACCTCGAGTGCTGCTTGTGTAAATGTAGAAGGTTTTGGATCTTCTAGCATTCGTTTGATGTCATCTGCCCATTTACTCTTCGTCACCAAGCGGAAAATCCCGCCGTAACTTTTCAACGTGATGCCACGTGTGTCATCGTCGTCATACGCAGCTTGCAAGAATATAAGTACTTGTTCTGCTTTTTGCTCTTCACATTCCAATAGCGCAGCTAGTTGTGCAATTGATAAGCCTTCTTCACCTGCTACGAATAAAAAGCTTTCCGTCATCCCGACGAAACGTGTTTCGATGTCCATTCCTATCATCCCTTCACATCAACGAGATTCGTAATTCTTCAAAATTATTATTTTGTCGCACTTTCACTTCTTGTAACTTCATCAGTTCAAGCAACGATAAAAATGTTAATACGAGTTCGGGCACAGTCGTCGTTTCAAAAAGCGCATGAAAATCACATTCTCCACCGCATAGTTCCAACTTGCTCATGATCGATGACATCTTATCCCCGACAGATTGCTCGGATTTTGTTATACTCGCAGTAAGAGGCAGTTTCAGCTTCTTTCTGTGTAACATTTTTTGAAATGCACCAATCAAGTCAAAAACATTCAGCTGTTCTTCTGACTCGGTTACAAGCGGTTCACCATAATCCGTTAAGTCTTCAGGTTCTTTGGTGAAATGCTCATCACGGTGCGCCGCCGACTCACGAAGCGAGTTTGCTGCTTCTTTAAACTTCCGATATTCCATTAAGCGGGCAATCAATTCTTCACGCGGATCTTCCTCATAACCGAATTCTTCGATGAACGCTTCTTCTTCATTGACCGGTAACAGCATTTTGCTTTTCACTTCAAGCAACGTCGCTGCCAGTACAAGGTATTCACTTAATTCATCCAAACGAAGAACACGCATGGCATGCAAATGTTCTATGTACTGCTGTGTTAGCTCCGCCATGGGGATGTCATAAATGTCAATTTCGAGCCGATTGATCAAATGCAACAACAGATCAAGTGGCCCTTCGAAGACTTCGAGTTTTACACTATAACTCATTTTTACCAACCTACCTAACCAGAAAGGAATGATTTGGATGAACCCTTACTACCATCCTCTTTTTCTACAGTTTATTGTGTATTTCAACGACAATCAAGATTATTTCGAATGCCATGAGGTGCTGGAGGAATATTGGAAAGAACAAGAGAACTTTTCAAAAGACCATCCACTGACAGGGTATATTCTTATGGCTACCGGATTATACCATTGGCGCAGAGGAAATACAGCAGGTGCTTCTCGTACTTTAACTAAAGCCATCACACGCTTCCGTGAAATGCCTGTACAATTTGGCGACTACCTTGAAGATGTGGCCATTGATGAAATTATCATGCAGCTGGAGTATTGCCTTACACGCATTGAATCAGATGAAGATTTTTATTCATTCCAACTTCCGATCTCTCCAGAGTTGAGAGTTAAAGCAGAGAAATCCAAGCCTCTGATTGCATTACTGCCTAAAGACAGCGCGTCTGTTATTCATAAGCATATGCAACGGGACAGGTCAGATATTCTTTTACAACGTGAAGAAAAGAAGAAGGGCAGAGGTTAAAGATCTGCGCCTTCTTCTTTCCTTAAACAACTTTGTATAAATGGTTCGGTAAAGTCAGTACCTTGACAACCGTACCCTGGATAGATTTCTTGCAATTCTTTCATCATCTTAAATGCAATTCCTTCTCCACGAAACGATGGATTGACGGAAATATGTTGAACAGTGTACATCTTGTCAGTGTCGTTGACTTCTACCCCTATTAATCCGATGTAATCTTCTGCCTCTTTATAAAGAAATAGCTGCCACTGTTCAACACTTAGATATTGCTGTACAGTCTCTTGCAATTTGCATAACATCTTTTCACTAGGGATATAAGATAAAAAGCCCATAGCAATTTTCTCTTGTGCCTTCTTAAAACGAATAAGATTCAATAGTAACCCCTTCTTTTCAGAAATCCTTTGTACAGTCTACACCATTAGCTCGCTTACTTCAACTAGCGCATTATTTATAGCGCGGATCGATCACTGGGACAACCAAGTACCAATAGATGACTCCCCAAATTATAGCGACAGCAACAATGGAAGCAAAAAGAATAATGTTTTTCTTCTTCATCAGAAATTCTCCTTCTCATCTAATTGTAACGGAAGGTCCAATTTAATGATGTCTTCGTAGGTTTCGCGTCTTACCACTAATTGATGTTGTCCTTTTTCTACAAACACAACGGCAGGTCGAGGCAAACGATTATAATTGCTGGCCATGGAGTACGTATAGGCTCCTGTACAAAAGACAGCTAGTAGATCACCGGTTTCCACATTGGGTAAATCGGCATTTTCAATTAATTTATCGCCAGACTCACAGCATTTCCCTGCTACTGTCCATTGCTGGTCATGTGGTTCGTTCATCCGATTAGCAAGCGCACTGGAATAGTGTGCGTCATATAAAGCCGGACGAATATTATCAGACATTCCGCCATCTACTGCTACGTATGTACGGACACCCGGCACAACTTTCGTACTGCCAGCAGAATAAATGGTCGTTCCTGCATCTCCGACAAGCGAGCGGCCGGGTTCAATCCAAATTTCAGGAATTGGATACTCACATTCCTGCGCCATCTTTTTCACTACATCTGCCATTTCTTCTACATAGACAGCTGGCTCAAGCGGCGTATCTTCCTCAGTATAACGAATACCAAATCCGCCACCTAGATTTAAGACAGGACAGATAAATTGATAATTCTTCCGCCATTCAACCATTCTTTCCATTAGCACTTCTGCTGCGAATTTGAATGCATCGGTTTCAAAAATCTGTGAGCCTATATGACAATGCATGCCTAGGAATTTAATATATCCATGATCATGCAATGCTAGGAACGCTTGATCCGTTTGGCCATTTTTTAAATCAAAACCAAACTTTGAATCTTCTTGGCCTGTCGTAATATAGTCATGAGTATGTGCTTCAATTCCCGGTGTTACACGGATTAAGACATTCATTGTCTGCTTTCGTTCATCTGCAATTTCTTTGATGATATCGATTTCCAAAAAATTGTCGACTACGATGCATCCAATTTTTTCTTCAAATGCATATACTATTTCTTCTCTGCTTTTATTATTACCATGGAAATGAATCCGCTCGCGCGGGAATCCTGCCGCTACGGCCGTATACAATTCCCCACCTGAAACAACATCAAGGGATAACCCTTGCTGTTCTGCCAACTGATAAATTGCGATTGAAGAAAAGGCTTTACTCGCATAAGCAACTTGTGCTTTAATATCCTTTTTCTCAAACGTTTCTTTAAATGCCTGCGCACGCTCTTTGAATAACTCTGTATCATAGACCATGACTGGCGTTCCATATTGTGAAGCCAGTTCTGAAACGTCCACTCCACCGATTGTCAGATGACCGTTTTCATTCACTGCCTGTGTTCCATAAAGATGCATGTCCCATACCCCTTCCGAATTCTCTCAGATAACTTTATCACAAGAAGACGGAAAGTAGCAACGACATGCAGAATGTCTGAACACCCTTACGACATCCTGTCACGGTTCGGCGATTTCGTGATAAACGGCCGTGGATCGTCGATTGTCATAGGGAAACGAATCAATACACGCAACAAAGCTTTCGGGAAGAAAGGCGTAAACGGCCACAAATATGGCACATTCATAGGCTTTAATGAACATAAATAATAATAAATGACAGCAAGTGCTATGAAAAATCCTGGAGCCCCGAGTAATGCAGTGGAGACTAATAAGAAAATCCTAAACACTTTTGTCGTGATACTTAATTCAAATGAAGGAATCGCAAATGTTAAAATGGCACTGACCGCCACATATAATACGACTTCCGAAGAGAACAAGCCTACGTCAATCGCCACTTGCCCAATAACAATAGCTGCAACGAGTCCCATGGCTGTCGATAGCGGTGTCGGTGTATGGATTGCAGCCATCCGTAATATTTCTATACCGACATCTGCTATTAACAATTGGACCAATAACGGAACTTCTCCCCATTCATTTGGACCAATATATTTGATTGCTTCCGGAACGAATTGTGTTTCGACGGACATCAAATACCAAAACGGCAACATGACTAAACTTAAAAATGTCCCCATGAAGCGTACCAATCGAATGAACGTCCCGATTAAAGGCGCTTGTCTATATTCTTCCGCATGTTGCAGATGATGTACAAGCGTAACCGGGACTAAAATGACGGATGGGGACGTATCGACGATGATGGCAATATGCCCCTCGAGTAAATGGGCCGCACAAATATCAGCGCGTTCCGTATACCGAACGAATGGCATCGGATGAAAACCTTGTTTGAAGAGAAATTCTTCGAGTGATTTATCGGTCATCGTCAAGCCATCCGTTTTCAATGCATCCAGTCGCTCTCTCACAAAATCCAAATGCCCTTCATTGGCGGCACCTTTCAAAAAAGCTATAGTAATGTCCGTTTTACCCTTTACGGACGTCTCATGCATTTCAAACCGTAGTTCCGTTGTGCGTAAGCGTCTCCGAATTAATGCTGTATTCGTCAGAATATTTTCCGTAAAACCGTCTCGTGAGCCACGTATGACTTTTTCAGTATCCGGTTCTTCAGGGTTTCTACCTGGATATGACCGAACATCAAGCGCGAATGTGAAACCGTCTTTCATAACGAATACAGCTAACCCACTTAAGATCACTTTCGCAAGTTGATCTTCATCCTTTACAATTTCCAGCGAATGATACGGAAAATAATCGACCATAGCACGATCAATATTCTCAACGGATTCACTTGCAAATATTTCATTTCGATTCTGCATTTCTGTCAATAAGGTAGTTAAGACCTCACCATCCACTAACCCGTTCATATACAGAAGAAGTATTTCTTTATCCCATAGGTGGATCAACCGTTTAGTCGCGTCGAATGTCTCGTCTTCGCCAAACTGATTGATAAACCACCTTTCCCCTTCTCGTATGGACGTAAATAGTGTATCGGTCAAATTACGGTCTCCTCACCTTCTCGAGCGCATCTTCGGCATCTGCGCCCATCCATGTTTTCATTTGAGCTAGAATTTTCTTTTCCAGCCGTGATACTTGAACTTGTGATATGCCGATTCGTTTCGCAATATCACTTTGTGTGTAATCCAAATAATAGCGCATATAAATGATCGTCTGATCACGTTTATTCAACCGTGTAATGACATCACGTAACGGAATATGATCGAATACCCTTTCTGATCTATCGTCCCGAAGTTGATCCATTAGCGTCAAGCTATCTCCATCGCTTTCATACAATTGTTCATGTAGCGAAGCCGGATCTCGAAGCGCGTCAGAAGCTAGAATAATATCTTCCTGTTTCACTTCCAATATTTCCGCAATTTCTGAAATAGAAGGTGAACGGCCATTTTTCTTAAAGAAATCATCGGTTGCGTGACGAATTTTATAGCTTAACTCACGAATGGTGCGCCCTACTTTCACCATTCCATCATCACGTAAATAACGTTGGATTTCTCCGACGATCATCGGCACTGCATACGTTGAAAACTTCACCTCATAGGATAGATCGAACTTATCTATTGATTTCATCAAGCCAATGCAGCCTATTTGAAATAAATCTTCTAAATCCGCACCACGCGAAGCGAAGCGTTGAACGATGGACCACACGAGTCTTGTATTGCCTTCTACCATCATTCGTCTAGCTTCTTTGTCACCCGCTTGTGATTCTTTGATGAGTTCTCGCATTTTTTCTTGTGACAATAGAGCGTGTTGCTTCTCAACAGATGCTTCCATACGTCACCTCATTCTACTTACTTCTGTGACTGGAGAAAAATTCTTCTCAAATGTCACGATTGTCCCATTTCCAAGGGTAGAATCTACACGGATACCGTCCGAGAAACTTTCCATGATCGTAAAGCCCATACCGGAACGCTCCATTTGTGGTTTAGTCGTGAACATTGGTTCCATCGCTTGCTCTATGTCGAAGATACCCATTCCTTCATCTGTTACCGTCATTTTTACTGAGCGGTCATCGATCGTTGCATGGATCTTCACCATACTTTTCCCATCGCATTCGTAACCGTGGATAATGGCATTAGTGACAGCTTCGGAAACAATAGTTTTAAATTCCGAAATTTCTTCCAGTGTCGGATCCAACGGTGCGATAAAACAGGTGAGTGCCATTCTGGCAAGTGCTTCATTTTGTTCTATCGCTAGAAACGACAAGGTCATTTCATTTTTCATGTACAACCCCTCCGATTTCGTCGATTGCTTCTTCGACTGTACATATTCTGACGACATCACCAAGACCCGAAAATTGGAATAGTTTCTGCATTGTCGGAGATGGATTCAATATAAGTGTTTCTCCGTTTACAGGGACTAAATCGCGCATTCTTCCGAGTATAAGCCCAATTCCTGCGCTGTCCATGAAGCCTAGTTGGTAGAGGTCCCAGACGATTGCACGCGTCTTTCCTGTGAATATAGCGGTAGATACTTCTTCTCTAATTTGATTCGCTTCGTGGTTGTCGAGTTCTCCTGCTAGCGTGATTAGGACTATGCCATTTTCCAGTTGTGTAATAGTTGCCATGTGTGGATACGCCTCCTTCATGAAGGCATTGTCGCACATTTAGAACCGCTATCCTTTAGTTTTGACAAAACTAGTCAGCTGTCCCTAAAACTTCTTACGTTGTGACAGAGAAGCTAAGGGTGTGTGAGAAGTCATCGTTGGTCTGCGTTCCAGGCGGATACTTTCCTGCGGGTACGGCTTGAGTCACCGCCTTCCACTTCCATCAACTAGTTTGGCTTTCTAACTATTATGACGTGTAAATAGTTGTTCCATTACTAAATAAAGCTAGCTTCCAAAAGGTAAGCCTCTCAATGAGACAGTTAGTCACACTTTCGAACTGGCTAATTACGTGGAAGCCATTCGTCAGCGCTGTAGTGTATTTAATGACGTCACTCCTTCACTCTTCACGAGCTACACAAGAGTATGTACAGTTGGAATTGTTTTTACACATGAACGACAAAAAAGCCATGTGCTCTGAAGGCGACCAATTTCTTGGCGTTCTTCAGGCACATGGCTTGAATTGATTATTGGGAATGTATAAGTGGTGGTGCTTCTATTTTTTCTTTTGAGATGTGCATATGAGATTGCAGTAGTTTGATCGAGTCATCAACTTGTTCGGTGTTTGCATGGAGAATCGCGAGCGCTTCTCCTTTTTCTACAAAGTCACCTATTTTCTTGCGCAATACAATCCCAACTGCGAGATCAATGACGTCCTCTTTTGTGGCACGACCTGCACCCAGAAGCATGGCAGCTACACCTATTTCATCGGCATCAATCATGGATACATACCCACTTTCAAGAGCGGGTACTTCAATTTGATTCTGTGCTTGAGGCAGTAGATTTGTATCCACTATCACTTTTTCATTGCCACCTTGCGCTTTGATCAATTCACCGAACAAGCGCAGTGCGTCACCATTTTCTATGACATTCAGTAGTTGTTTACGCGCGTCTTCTTCAGTTTGATCTGTGTTCGCAGCTAGCAACATCTTACTACCAAGTACTAAACATAGCTCTGTTAAATCGGCCGGACCTTTTCCTTGCAACGTATCAATGGCTTCTTTTACTTCGAGAGCATTACCGATCGCAAATCCGAGCGGCTGACTCATATCCGATATAACAGCACTTGTGTTTCTTCCCACTTCATTTCCGATCGCAGTCATCGCATCCGCCAACCGCTTGGAGTCCGCCAAAGTTTTCATGAAGGCCCCCGCGCCTGTCTTGACGTCCAATACGATAGCATCTGCTCCCGCCGCAAGCTTTTTACTCATGATAGAGCTTGCAATCAGCGGGATGCTATTGACGGTCGCTGTGACGTCTCGCAGCGCATATAGTTTTTTATCAGCGGGCGTCAAGTTGCCGCTTTGGCCGATTACAGCGATTTTCAAATCATTGACCTGTTGAATAAATTGTTCCGTAGAAATCTCTACGTGAAAGCCGTCAATTGCTTCAAGCTTGTCAAGTGTACCGCCTGTATGACCTAGTCCCCTACCACTCATTTTGGCAACTGGCACACCACATGCTGCGACCAGTGGAGCTAAGATGAGTGTCGTAGTATCACCTACTCCACCCGTTGAGTGTTTGTCTACCTTCACTCCTTCAATGGCAGATAAATCGATTTGATCACCTGACTCCGCCATAGCCATCGTTAAGTAGCCTTGTTCTTCTGTAGTCATGCCTTTAAAGTAAATAGCCATCAAAAATGCACTGGCTTGATAATCAGGGATTGAGCCATCGGTATACCCCGTCACAAAAAACTCTATCTCTTCTTTATTTAGTTCTTTCCCGTCTCGCTTATCCTCAATGATATCTACCATGCGCAACATAAAATTAGTCCTCCTTAACCAATGCAGACAAGAAACTTTCACCATGTTCAGGCTTATCTACTTGGAAATTTTCAGCAATCGTTGCACCTACGTCAGAGAATGTTTTACGGATTGGCAACTGGCCAGCCCCTTTATTCGAAGGTGAATACACAAGTAGTGGTACATATTCTCTTGTGTGATCCGTTCCTTCATGAGTCGGGTCGTTTCCGTGGTCTGCTGTGATAATTAATAAATCATCCGGGCGCAGTGCATCCATGATCTCAGGTAAACGTGCATCAAATTCTTCAAGTGCATTACCGTAACCAATCGGATCGCGACGGTGACCATATAATGCATCAAAGTCTACTAGATTAACGAAACTGATGCCCTCAAAATCTTTTTTCATAACCGTGACAAGCTGATCCACACCGTCCATGTTCCCAGTTGTACGAACTGCTTCCGTTACACCCTCACCATTATAAATATCTGCAATTTTACCGATTGCGATTACGTCATAGCCTTTATCCTGCAATTCATTCATCACCGTTTTACCAAATGGCTTCAATGCATAATCATGACGATTTGTTGTGCGTGTGAATGTACCGGGTTCTCCAACAAATGGACGTGCAATCACGCGACCTACTAAGAATTCGGGTTGCAACGTAAGTTCTCTTGCGATTTCACAAATACGATATTGCTCTTCAATAGGAATGATTTCCTCATGTGCTGCAATTTGCAGTACAGGGTCACCTGACGTGTAAACGATGAGAGCGCCTGTCTTCATATGCTCTTCTCCAAGTTCTTCGATAATTTCCGTTCCGCTTGCCGGCTTATTTCCGATAACTTTCCTACCCGTTTTTAATTCCAATTCATCTATTAATTCTTTTGGAAAACCATTTGGATACACTTTGAATGCATCATCTATACGCAAGCCCATGATTTCCCAGTGTCCTGTCATCGTATCTTTACCGACAGATGCTTCTTGCATCTTTGTGTAATATCCTTGCGCTTCTTTTTGAGGTGCAAGACCTTTAATTGGTGCTATATTCGCAAGACCGAGACGTTCCAAGTTTGGTAGTTTCAGTCCATCCATCTCTTCGCCGATATGTCCAAGAGTATTGGATCCAACATCACCAAAAGCTTTAGCATCGGGTGCTTCACCGATCCCTACTGAGTCAAGTACGATTAAATGTATACGATTATAACGAAATTTCTCCATATGAAAACCTCCAGTAATAGTAGTTTACGCTCTAGGATGATATTGACTATAGACATCTTTCAAACGTTTTTTGCTGACATGCGTGTAAAGTTGCGTCGTAGAAATATCGGCATGTCCGAGCATTTCCTGAACTGCGCGCAAGTCCGCTCCATTTTCAATCAAATGCGTGGCGAAAGAGTGGCGCAATAAGTGTGGTGAAATGACTTTCTGAATTTCTGCCTTCACTCCTGCATCCTTCAAGATTTTCCAACATCCCTGTCTCGTCAGCCGTCTGCCATGCATATTGAGAAACAAGGCTTCGGTATCGTTGATCAACTTAGGACGCCCTTCATTTAAATATAAAGTACAAGCATCGATTGCGGAACGTCCAAGTGGAACTATCCGTTCCTTACTACCTTTTCCGAATACCCGCACAAAACCCATTGTCAAATGAAGATCAGCCAAATCAATCGCTATTAATTCACTTACCCTCATTCCCGTTCCATATAACAATTCAAGCAATGCAATATCGCGCATGCCTTGTGAAGTATTACCATCAACGGCATGAATCAATCGTTCAATCTCAGGTATAGAGAGCACATCCGGCAACTTTTGTTCAATTTTAGGTAATTCGATATGAATCGTACAATCATGTGTCGTGATTTGCTCTCTCACTAAAAATTGATGAAACGAACGAATGGAGGAAATATGTCGAGAAAGGGTACGACTGGATTTACCACTATCTTTCAACTTCTGCAAATACTGTAGAACCATCGTTCGTTCGATCAAATTCACTGTTTCCAAATTCAAACTTTCTATGAAACGTATATAGGCTGTAAGGTCGCGTTGATACGACTTGACGGTGTTTTGAGCTAATTGTCTTTCAACTGTTAAAAAATGCACATAGTCTTCTAAAGCAAACTGCGCATCCTTCATAGACTGTCCCTCCTTTCTTATGTAAAAAGTAAAAAAGGACAGCGCTTAGGCCATCCCATTGTCTTCCTGTTCTGTCTCTTCGTCTTTCGCTTTACAACGTTTACAAATTCCATGGAACGTCAGCCAATGATCTTTGACTGTAAAACCATAACGACCTTCTACGACTTTTTCGACTTCGCCAAGTAGGTCTTCCTGAATTTCATCAACCGTTCCACATTCTAGACAAATTAAGTGATGGTGGAACCGCGCAGCGCCTTCTTCTCGCAAATCATAACGTGCTACACCATCGCCAAAGTTAATTTTATCGACAACTTTTAGTTCAGTTAATAATTCTAATGTACGATATACAGTCGCCAGACCGATATCTGGCGCTTTTTCTTTTACTAATAAAAATACATCTTCTGCACTTAAATGGTCTTCTTCATTTTCCAGAAGAACTGCTACAGTCGCTTCACGCTGAGGCGTCAACTTGTAGCTGGCCCCGTGCAATTGCTTCTTGATTCGTTCGATTCGGCTTTCCATACGACGCCCCCCTCAAATTGTTTCCATTATACCAAACTGTCGTTCCAGATGACAATAGAAAGGAAAGGTTCAGTTCATTATAGTGTGTAGTGGATATTACTTTATAAAATGAAAGATCGATAGTTCCAGTATTTGCGTGATCAACAATAAAGCAATCAATGGCGGAACAGCAGTTAATGGACGATCTTTTTTACTTGCTGGTGTAGAGAAAAATGGTGGATTTAACGCAGAACATAAAATCAGGAACAACAAACAGCTGATTAATTGAAATGGGAACCACCAAATCGTATAGGATACCAATTTTAAGCCTGTCGACAATAAATAAGTGGATGACAAGCCAAAAAAAGCACATTTAATTGCACCGAGAAACATAGTGATAAAACGGAGTCTTTTATATTTAGACAGAATGATGGCTACTAGAATAAAGCTCAATGTCACCACAACAGGCGACCACATAGCCGCTTCAGATCCCTTCACTACGCGTTGATCATATAAACCGATGATCTGCTCTAGCGACGTGACCGGCCACTCCCTGAATAATAAAGCCCCTCCTATATAACTGATTGCGAGTATAACGAATAAATACACAAAAGACAATGATCGAGCCATAAATAGGACACCTCCGCATCGTTTCTATAACATATGCTTGTCCGTCCAGAAATAGCTCAATCCTTTATAGGTTTTTTACATACCAGACAGCAGCGACCGTCTTGGCATCATAAATCCTTTCATTCGCAATGAATTCCTCTGCCTCTTCAACAGTTACTTCCAGCACTTCTATGAATTCATCTTCATCTCCAACAGCAGGCTGCTCCACTTTTTCGAGCTCTTTTGCCACATATAAGTGAATGATTTCATCCGCGAAGCCTGGTGAAGTTGAGAAAGTCTGCAAATATTCGAATGAATGCGCACGGTATCCAGTCTCTTCTTCCAGTTCACGAATCGCCGTCAGCTTAGGTTCTTCTCCCGGCTCAATCTTGCCTGCAGGTATTTCTAGCATCGTTCGTTCCAAAGGCTTTCTGTACTGTTCAACTAACACGATTTTTTTATCTTTAGTCAAGGCGATAATCGCCACCGCTCCTGGATGTTTAACTAATTCTCTTTTTGCTAGTTTTCCATCAGGCAATTCTACTTCGTCGACTTGCACCGAAATGATTTTGCCTTTAAAGATCTGTTCTGTTGAGAGGGTTCTTTCTTCAAACTTCATCAAGCACTCAACCCTTTCCATTGGTTTTATATCCCGCTTTCATTGTACCATGAAACGAAAGGAGTGAGGCACATGAAGAAGCGTACTATTGGTACAAGTAATTTGCTTGTTTCGGAACTCGGATTGGGCTGTATGTCGTTACCAAGTGAATTGGAAGCGGCTCGTTCTGTACTCGACGAAGCAGTGGATCATGGCATCAATTATTTCGATACAGCAGATCTTTATGATAAAGGAACCAATGAAGAACTCGTTGGAAAAGTGTTGAAAGAAAAACGTCAAGACTTGATCATTGCGACAAAAGCCGGTAACAAGTGGATGTCAGGAGAAGAGTCCTGGACATGGGATCCTTCCAAAGCGCATATTATGGATGCTGTAAAACAGAGTTTACGACGTTTACAACTCGATTATATCGATCTGTATCAGCTTCACGGCGGTACGATGGAAGATGATGTAGATGAAACAATTGAGGCGTTTGAAACATTAAAAAAAGAAGGAATCATACGTGAATATGGTATCTCAAGTATTCGTCCCACTGTTATCGAACGTTTCCTGAATAATAGCCATGCTGTTTCCGTCATGATGCAATACAACTTGCTTGACCGACGTCCCGAAGAATACTTTTCTATGATTGCTAAAAAGGGTGCATCTGTCGTCACTAGAGGCACTCTGGCAAAAGGCTTACTGACGAACGAAGGCATGGAGCGTGCGAAGAAATTGAATGGCTTCGTAGCTTATGCACCGTCTGATTTACAGCAGACAGTTGAAGCACTATCCAAAGAAACGAACGACTTACATGCATATGCTCTTGCTTTTGCACTGAAAGAGCCTGCTGTTGCCTCTGCTTTGATTGGTTCAAGAACACAACAACAACTTCGCGAATCTTTAAACGCTTATGAAACGCAAATTGATCCACAATTGCTAACATTATTGACAAGCAAAACAGAGCCACATCAATATGAACAGCACCGAGTGTAAATAGTAAAAGAGCAACTGCATTTTCCAGCAGTTGCTCTTTTACTTATTTATGATTAGCAGTTGCATTTACCAAGATAGAAGATGGCCCTTCTTTGATGCTAAGAGGCATAGCTTTAGCTTCATACGCTTGTTTTGTTGTTTGCTTCTTTTTTGAAGGAATCATATTGAAAATGATATTCAAGAAAATCGCAGTGATACTTCCGAGTACAATCCCGTTACTAGTTAAAATTTGTACACTTTCCGGCAATTCCTTAAATAGATCCGGTACAACCGAAACACCAAGGCCGATACCGATAGAACATGCTACGATCATCGCGTTATCTTGAGTTTTTGAAATAACAGGACTCAACATTTTAATTCCTTGCGAAACCACCATGCCGAACATAGCAACCATCGCTCCGCCCAGAACTGCGGGAGGGATAATCGTTGCAAGAGCTGCTATTTTCGGCAAGAAACCTAAAGAAATCAGCATGATTGCAGTAACGAATATTACACGGCGTGATTTCACACCAGACAATTGCATTAAGCCGACGTTTTGTGAAAATGTCGTATAAGGAAATGCGTTAAATATGCCCCCAATAACGGAAGCTAGTCCTTCTGCACGATATCCTTTTTCCAGCATTTTTTGATCGATTTCTTCCTCACAAATATCGCCGAGTGCAAAGTATACGCCAGTCGATTCTACGAGCGACACCATTGCAACCAGTGTCATAATGGCAATCGGCAGTAGATGGAACGTAGGTGTTGCTAAATAAAATGGCATGACCATATGAACATAAGAAGCATCTTGTACATTGGAGAAATCTACAATACCAAGGAAAATCGCTGCGATCGTACCACCGACTAAACCTAATAAAATGGCGATCGACTGCATAAAACCTGAAGTAAATCGGAACATCAAGACAATAAATAATAACGTTCCAAATGAAAGTGATATATTTGTCAACGATCCGAAATCTTCCGCACCTTGTCCGCCACCCATATTATTGATCGCAACCGGAATCAACGTGATTCCAATAATTGTTACGACAGAGCCGGTAACGATTGGCGGGAAGAATTTCACAAGACTCCCAAAGAATCGGCTGATGAAGAAAATGATTACGCCTGAAGCAATAACCGCTCCATAAATAGCTGAAATTCCATAATCATTGCCTATCAATATCATCGGGCCAACCGCTGTGAATGTACAACCGAGAACTACAGGTAATCCAATGCCAAAATATTTATTACGTGAAATTTGTAACAACGTGGCGATACCACACATTAAAATATCAATCGAAACAAGATATGTCAGCTGTGTTGGAGTTAAACCAATAGCATTCCCCACAATAAGCGGTACCAATACTGCGCCTGCATACATAGCTAGTAAATGTTGAAAACCTAGCAGCGTAGTTTTCATCGTTCCGTTTCCTCCCCGACAAACTGGACTTGACCATTTTGTAACGACTGAAGTTCAGCTAACGATTCCAAACGTACCCCTTCTTTGCGGATCAGATCTCCGCCTGGCTGGAAGCATTTTTCAATAACAATTCCAACTCCTGCAATAGTTGCACCTGCTTGTTTTGCGATATCTATGAGTCCAAGTGCAGCTTGTCCATTCGCAAGGAAATCGTCAATGAGCAATACCGTATCTTCACTTGAAATGAAATCTTTAGAAACTGATATATCATTTGATTCCTTCTTCGTGAAAGAATACACTTTCGCGGAGTATAAATGATCCGTCAATGTAAGTGATTTACGTTTTCTGGCAAACACTACCGGAACGCCTAAAATCATTCCCGCCATTGTCGCAGGAGCAATACCTGAAGATTCAATCGTGAGGATTCTCGTGATGTTTTGATCGCTGAATCGGCTAACAAACTCTTTTCCGATTTCTTGCATCAGTAATGGATCGATTTGATGATTCAAAAAGGAATCCACTTTTAGTACCTCTTCCGATAATACTTTACCTTCTTGTCGAATCTTGTTTTTTAGCAACTCCACGCTGTTATGCTCCCTTCATTTTTCCGAATAAAAAAAGCGTATATGCCATACTCCCATATAACAACTATGAGAGAGCGGCATGTACGCTTTTAAAAATGAAAAAGCAATTTCTTGTCGAACGACAAAGAAAGCTGCTTTTCATTCTCCCCATAGGCGGTCTATTTTCGGTAGACCGGTAGAAACTTACGGGCCATATCCCCGTGATTATATGAGTCTTATTTAACTGAATGCTAACAGTATAGCACGATTCGACATTTTTTCAATACGAATATTTGACGATTTGCTTGCTAGCTTTCACTCAGTGAGCATGTGGACATATTCTTGACAAGAAGTTGGGAGGGATTGGAATAAACGTTATTTGCAAAGTGAGTTAATAATGAGTGCGAGGGGATGGGAGCTCCAGTTGATAGTAGTGTTACTTAGATCACTCACTGTCTGAAGTATGTGAATCATTGTTTTGTCTTAACTTATTTAGATTCAAGTGCTGAAGTTCAAAGCCAATTACTACCCTAACTTCAATACGCAACTAGGAGTATCACCCACTTACACTGCAAGGGATTGGAGCGAGAGTCGTAGCGAAGGACGGCTTTTACGAGTAAAAGCGAAGCGTTAGGAGCACATCTTTGCACTAGGAGTGGCGACTTCCAGAGAATCAATTTGCCGCGAACCCTCAGGTAAGCATCCCCTCCGAAGTGCCAATCCCCATCCCAACGATTACTCTCTCTTATTCGTTTATTGAAACAAGATAGATGATAGATAAATTACTACGCCAACTGTGAAGCTGCTGGCTACGGTGTTGAATAGGACGATTTGGGCTGCTAGCTCGGACTCTACGTCGTATTCCAATGCAAGTGTTGAGCTATTTCTCGATGTTGGAAACGAACTGGCGATCCACAGTGACTGAGCCGTGACCCCGTCTATTTTTAACAGTAAGATCAACAGCAACGCAACGGCTGGGGAGATGATGAGTCGGCCGATAGCGCTAAGGTAGATCAAACGATTCCAAAGTGTCTTCACTTTAATCTGTGCTAACTGTGCGCCAAGTGTGATGAGTGCGATGGCGATAAAAGCATCCGATAAATGACCGATCGGTAGCTCGATAAACTGCGGCAACCGGATATCTGCCAAGTTAAGCAATGCACCTAGCCATAAAGCGTGGATAATCGGCATCCGAATAAACTGTTTTGCAATGTCTTTTCCCGATTGCGTGGAAGATACGAGATTATACAAGCCATATGAATACGTCAGTAAGTTCTGATAGACGATCAAAACAATCTGAATGGACACACCAAGCGGATTCGCATGAAAAACTAGCTGACTAACAGGTAATCCATAGTTTCCTGAGTTGATGAGAACAATACTATTCTTCATTACGGCGGTTTGCTGGCGATTTAGACGTAATATTTTACTGAATAAATGACCAGTAATTATTAAAGTGGTCGTGAATAATACAACAAACATTAATACGTCAAGTAAGATTTCTACATCAATAACGGTATGATATAAGTTCATGAATACGGCGGCAGGTATCAAACAATATGTCAGAATATTGCCTAATGCCTTAACATTAAAAGTAAACTTTATTTGTAAAACAACACCAATTCCTAATAAAATAAGCATCGGTGTGATAACATTTACAAAGACTATGAGTAAGTACTCCATAAAGGAATCTCCTTTCTGTTGCTTCAGCTACATACTTCTCAGAACAATCTTCAAGGAATACAGGAGGCTTCACAATGAAAAAAGAACGACCAAGTAAACATTTACATTTCCCTAAGAGTCAGTGGGTGTTATTAGCAGGTATTTTATTTTTAGCCGCTACTATCCGTTCCCCACTAACATCTGTAGGGCCTATTATCAGTAACATTCGTGATCAACTGCAAATCTCTAACTCATTAGCAGGATTTCTAACAACCATCCCACTACTGGCATTTGCTATTGTATCACCTTTTACACCACGGATTGCAAAACGATTCGGCATGTCGCGAACGCTTTTCTATGCAATGATTATTTTATTGCTAGGGATCATCATGCGTTCTATCGGTACTAGCACATTGCTACTAATTGGTACATTTTTAATCGGAGTAGGAATCGCATTTGCAAACGTCCTATTGCCGAGTCTTCTTAAACTGAGCTTCCCTTTACATATCGGATTGATGACGGGTCTGTACTCAGTGTCTATGAGTATATCTGCAACACTTGCATCTGGTATCGCTTCTCCCATCGCCAATGAAACAGTATATGGCTGGCAAGGCGCGCTAGGAATTTGGGGAGTCATTACGTTGTTAGCCATTATCGTATGGATACCGCAGATTCGCAAAAAGAAAGAAGTCATCAAAACAGTTCAGAAAAACACGAAGTCGAAACCAGCTCTTCCTATTTGGCGTTCACCACTAGCTTGGAGCATCACGATATTCATGGGACTACAGTCGTTCCTATTTTATACGACAGCATCATGGATTCCCGTTGTGTTGCAAACGAATGGTATGACCGCTGATGCTGCTGGATGGATGTTAGCGCTTGTCCAGCTCGCACAATTGCCAATGATGTTTATCATACCAGTGGTCGCTGATAAGGTACGTGATCAACGTATTCTTGTCGTAGCTGTTTTCGCTTGTTATTTAATTGGCTACGGCGGTGTACAGTTTGGAAGCGAAAGTCTAACTGCACTTTGGATGATTTTCATTGGTCTCGGAGGCGGTTCGGCATTTGGACTCGCTATGATGTTCTTCACTTTACGTACCAACACACCAGACCAAGCGGCTTCGATTTCCGGAATGGCGCAGTCGATCGGCTACTTACTAGCATCCGTCGGTCCTGTGTTGTTCGGTATCCTTCACGACTTTACCGGTTCATGGACGGCACCACTTTATACCTTCATAGTTGTAGCAACTATACTATTTATCAGTGGTATGTACGCAGGTAAGAAACGTTATATTTCGCTTGAACCAAAACAGAATGCATCATAAAAAAGTGAGAATACGTTTGGGGTTACGCTCTTTAGTTCACTATGATAAAAACACATTTCAATAATTAAACGAAGAACCCCAATTCATACGAATTGGGGTTCTTCGTTTAACCAGTGTATAAACCTAGAGTATAAAAAGCCGGCAGTTTTAAATAGCTTGTTAGCAATCCAAATAACAGGCAGTCGTTTGCTGTTTTTGCACTGCCAATGTATAAATAAAACTCATTAATAAATTATGTTAACTCATAAATAGAAGAACCAATAATAATGTGCACTCTACAAGCTAGAGTGATATCTAACTTTTCGTGTATTTTATTATGGCTAAACCTACAGATTAACAAGGTACATATTGGAGCAGATTCGTACTTTATCATGTTGAGTGCACGTGATACTTATGAAGCAATTCGTTAGCATGGAAAAGTGCTTATATCGATCAGGAATGGTGACTATGTCATTAGAACAGAACCACGAAATATGTACATGAAATTAGTGGAACTTCAGCTATTACACCGTTTTAGAAAGAATAACTGAAACGAGTTTACACGGTTAATTGAATTTTATTTCCTGATGGATCTTCTATGACAAACAATCCATCTTCAACTATATACGATGCGCCTAGATGCTGTAATTGTTCAATAACCTTTGCTATTGCTTCTTCATTTGGAAAAGTAAGAGTATACCAATTTATACCGACGCTATTTTCTCGTGGCTTCGAAGCACCTACTCCTTGCCATGTATTCAAGGCGATATGATGATGATAGTCACCGGTTGAAATGAAAACAGCTTGAGGATAATGACTCACAACTGTAAAACCAAGTCCCTTCGTGTAAAACTCCTCTGCTTTCTGAAGATCGGCCACATGCAAATGAACATGCCCCATAACCGTGTCAGCAGGCAACCCATCCCAATCCATATCACTTACCGCTAATAGACTTTCTACATCTAATGGGTCAGAAACCATCTTGACTTCCCCATTAGACCAGGTCCATTCGATAGCTAGCCGATCTATATACACTTCAATGCCATTTCCGTCTGGATCTGTAATGTATAGAGCTTCACTTACAAGATGATCTGATGCTCCGAATCGAAGGCCTGTCTCAGATAAATGGCGTAAAAAGACAGATAAGTCAGCCCGTGTTGGTAACAAAAGTGCAAAGTGAAATAAACCGGTTTTCCCTTTTTTCTTTGGTAGTACATCAACCGGTTGCTCAATTGTTAATAATCCTATTTTACCATCCGCTGTTAAAACGGCTTTTCGATCTGTTTGCTCCAATATTTGAAATCCTATAACCTTTTGGTAAAATTCAAGCGATGAATTAAGATTTGTTACATTTATATTAACCTGTCCAACAAATATATTAGGCCTTTGATGAAAGTTTTTCATTTTTGCAATCAGCCTCTCTTCTATCTAGTATTGTTTCTTACTGTTCGTGATATGAGTTTTTCTTTTTTCTATTAAATATAGCTTGATCAACTGCCCAAATCTTACTTCCATTTATGGTTAAAAATATAGCGATTACTAAAAGTACAAGATCTAGTTCGTAGCCAACCTTTTCCCCCGTGCCTAAGAATCCAGCGGTGAGTTTAACCTTTAGAATTGCACCAACCATGATTATAGCTAGCAATGCAGAAACAACTCTCGTCCCTACGCCTAAAATGAGTGCCATTCCACCTATTAGTTCCACAGCCCCTACAAAGTATGCTAAAAACCCTGGAATTCCTATACTATCAAACCATCCTGCGGTATTTCCTATTCCATCTTGAAATTTAACGAACCCATGTACAAAAAAATAATCCCTAACATTATTCTTAATAAAAATATGCTTATCTCTAATTTCTTCATCTTCATTTCCTCCTAAATTTTATTACTTAATTCATTCCAAAGTCATTGTGTTCCGGGCTTCGAAGATCATAAAAAGCCGTTGTGTCATCATCCCAAATTTTATGTACCAAAAGATTATTATTTCTACATAGGTGAACACTTTTTGTAAAAATAATTAACCTTCGCTTTCAATTGATTTCCAGTAGAAATTACAGTTTACGGAACGTAAGAAACCAAAACATAGCTAGACTCCCAATGGAATGCTCAAATATTTTAACAGCTCGTTCAATCCGCATAGCTAAATATCTGACTAATAAACTTCTCCTCCTTTCTCAAATATTACTATATCCCTAGTATTATTTTACTTTTTAAAACTATATATATGTTCGTGAAAAACATCAATAGCTTTATTATTAGTATATAACCCAATAATAAGTATCACTAGGTGAATAATAATTCTCTATAGGATAACATCATGCGAAAGTTCACGTCAATATATGTGTGTTATCATATAGTCAAACAACAATATTCTTGGAGGGATTAGAGTGGAAATCGGCTCGAAAATACGAGATATACGGAAGAGAAAGAAAATAACAATTGCCCAGATGAGCGAACAAATTGGACTCTCAAAAGGGTTCATAAGCAACATCGAAAACGATAATGCATCCCCCTCCCTAAATACGTTGCAAGAAATCGCCAGCTTCCTTGACGTTCCTCTACCCTATTTGCTGCTAGAAAAAAAGGAGCATATGAAAGTCATTAGGAAAGCCGATCGGGTATATACAACGTTTAACGGCATAAAAATTGAACATATTTCTACTCAAAGCGGCCTTCGCATGATGCACGTTGAATTACCCCCCGGTACATCGACTGGTCAAGCGATTGCCCACGAAGGTGAAGAGAGCCATGTCGTACTTAAAGGCACGGTCCTTGCTGAACAAGGTGAAGATTCTGTCATTGCAAAAGAAGGCGATTCATTCAGTTGGAATGCTAGTGTACCTCACTTTGTAAAAAACATCGGAGAAGAAGTGGCCGTCTTACTTATCGCTGTCTACTCCGAGGATAAAATCATATGACACTTCTTTTCATTTAATTTTTTCCAAGCAACTAGAACTGATTTAATCAAAAAATCGCAACACAAGTTTGACTTGTGTTGCGATTTTTATTTTACAGCTTTAGTATCCTCCAACTAAACAGGTCAATTTCAGATGCATTGGCTCTAATTAGTATATTTCTAACTCTGCAGAAATTGGGCAATGATCACTGCCCATGATTTCTGAATGAATGGCTGTTGTTTTTAGAGCTGACTGGAGACGCTCTGAAATGATAATGTAATCGATACGCCAGCCGATATTTCGTGCACGTACGTCGCGCATATAAGACCACCACGTATAACTTCCTTCGAGATCCGGATTCATAAAGCGAAATGTATCAATGAATCCCGTATCTAATAGCCGTGTCATTTTTCCACGTTCTTCATTCGTGAACCCTGAATTACCAATGTTTGATTTAACGTTGCGAATATCAATTTCTTCATGCGCTACGTTTAAATCTCCGCAATAGATGACTGGCTTGATGGCATCAAGCGACTGTAAATGCTCGAGTAATTCATCTTCCCATGCCAATCGAAATGATAATCGTGCCAAGTCCCGTTGTGAATTAGGTGTATAACAATTGACGAGAAAGAACTCTTCAAATTCTAGCGTCAGCACTCGTCCTTCTGCTTCGTGATCTAGATCATTCAATCCATAGCGTACAGATAGAGGCGTTTTTTTCGTAAACACCGCTGTACCGGAATATCCTTTTTTCTCTGCATAGTTCCAATAGGATTCATAGCCATCGAAAGAAAGATCGATTTGTCCTTCTTGGCATTTGATTTCCTGAACACAGAAAATATCTGCCTGTACTTGTTCAAAAAAGTCATTATAACCTTTTTTCACACATGCTCTAATACCGTTCACGTTCCAAGATACAACTTTCAATACTACACAACCTATCTTTATTAATTACCGTTAAAACTTACTGCTAATTTTGCTGCAAGTTCAGCGTTTGACTTCACCAATGCGATATTGGCTTCCAGACTTTTACCGCCTGTCATTTCCTGAACTTTTTTTAACATATGTGGTGTAAGATTCTTTCCACTAATGCCCAGTTGTTCAGCTTCTTTAAGCGCATCTGAAACCAATCCATCCATATACTCTTGATCCATCGCATATTCTTCTGGAATAGGATTGGCGATAATCGCACTTCCCTCCAAACCTAGATTCCATTTAACACGTAACATCTCTGCTATCATGTCGATTTCATCTACTCGATAATCTACATGATGTGCACTGCTTCTTGTATAAAACGCAGGGAATATGTCTGTTTGATAGCCCATTACTGGCACACCTTTTGTTTCCAAATACTCAAGTGTTTTACCGAGATCTAAAATAGATTTCGCTCCCGAACAAACAACTGCTACACTTGTGCGTGCGAACTCTTCAAGATCAGCTGAAATATCCATCGTGTGTTCCACACCCCTATGGACACCACCAATGGCTCCGGTAGTGAATACACGGATTCTCGCCAAGTCTGCAAAGAACATCGAGGCAGCAACCGTCGTTGCACCCGGTTTTTTAGTAGCGATTAAATAACTGATGTCGCGTCTAGATGCTTTGATAACACCCTTGCTGTCTCCGAACCGTTCTAATTCCTCATCAGATAGCCCGATTTTTATTTTACCGTCCATAATGGCAATGGTTGCCGGAACCGCTCCATGATCTCGCACAATTTGCTGAACTTCACGTGCGGCTTTTACATTTTCAGGATACGGCATGCCGTATGTAATAATTGTAGATTCCAATGCGACCAGTGGCTTGCCGTATTTCATCGCTTCTTTCACTTCTTCAGAATACGAAACATATCTTCTCATCAAGAATCTTCCCCTTTACCGTTCAATCCCTATATATTCATACTAATCATTATACACACTTTATTCAATGCTCTTTGTCGATTATTTGGTCAATAGAGTAGCTTTCCAAATCCCATCCTGTCTCATGATCTAATACTAGCTCGGATAAAAGCTTGCCAAGAAGAGGTCCTACTGTTAAACCTGATGAACCAAGACCATTGGCAATCCACACCTCCGGATGATCAGGCAATTGACCAATGACTGGCATGAAGTTTGGTGTATGTGGACGGATGCCCACACGAACTTCAGCCAATTCCGCCTGACGCAGCTCAGGGGCAATTGGTAACGCATTCGATAATATTTCCAATATACCACCAGCTGTCGGTTGAATATCGAAATCATCTGTATCCTCGTGCGTCGCGCCCGCTACGAATCTGCCGTCTTGGAAAGGTACGAGATACTGAGTGCTCGGTGGCATAATGACCGGCCATTCACCTGACGCCTCATGATTTGATTGTAAATGGAGGATTTGTGCTTTTTGTCCTGCTACTTGTAGCTTCTTACCTAGCGGCTCTGTAAATTCACTAGCCCAGGCACCTGCCGCTACGATAATTTGATCTCCTTCAATGATTTGCCCATCAACGATAACACCACAAACTTTCCCTTCTTTTATGTACGGTATTGCGGAGCCTTTTATACTTTTCACACCACGTGTAACTGCCACACGTACTAATGCTCCAAGTAGCTGATCCCCCTCTACTTTGGCAGCGCCAGAAATACGGACCGCTGCATATTCGTCAGATAACACCGGGAAATAGCTAGCTGCTTGCTCTGTATCCAGTAATTTCACTTCTCCGATTTCAGGAGCGTGTTCTTTTCTTTTATTCAATAACTCGACTTTTTTCTCTAAACGACTTACATCGGTGTGAAGTGCCAATGCTCCCACTTTCTTGTATCCTGTTTCTAGCTCGCCCTGTTCTTCCAAAGAACGAATGAATTCAGGATAATAGGCAGCTCCGGCCGACGCCAATGCATACCAATCCTTATTACGGCGCTGAGATGCCCATGGACAAATAATGCCTGCTGCAGCTTTCGTGGCCTGTCCTGGCTCCTGTCTATCGATTAAAACGACTTCTGCATGTTGCATAGACAAATGATAAGCAGCAGAAGCTCCAACGATTCCAGCACCCACAATTACTATTTTCTTCATGAAAACCTGCTCCTTTTTATAATAATTCTTAATATCGACAAACTTTACACTTTATTTTTTCTGAAAAAGCAGTATAATTACACTATTCGAACTTAAAGTTTCGGAATATTCTATATCTTAAGGGGTTTTGATGATTATGACGAGATTACCTATGCAAATTCAACTTGCACAAAATAAAAAAGAAAAGCCAGATCCTAGCACTTTAGTTTTCGGGAAATCATTTACAGACCACATGCTCATTATAGACTATGAGGAAGGCAAAGGTTGGCATAATCATCGCATTACTCCTTACGCTCCTTTAACGCTCGATCCAGCCGCAATCGTTTTACATTACGGACAAACGGTTTTTGAAGGAATGAAGGCGTATCGTTCTAAAGAAGGAACCATTCGTTTGTTCCGTCCAGATCAAAATATGAAGCGTCTGAATTATTCTCTTGACCGTCTATGTATGCCACGGATCGATGAAGAAAACGCATTATACGCACTTAATCAGTTGTTGCAAATTGAGCAGGATTGGATTCCTACACTAGAAGGAACCTCATTATATATCCGCCCATTTGTCATTGCAACAGAAGCTTTCCTTGGTGTAGCACCAGCGAAAAGTTATCAATTTTACATGATTCTGTCCCCTGTTGGCTCGTACTATAAAGAAGGAATTCATCCAGTGAAAATTCTTGTGGAAAATGAATTCGTCCGTGCTGCAAAAGGTGGAACCGGTAGCGCTAAAACGGCTGGTAACTATGCTTCCGCTTTAAAGGCACAGGAGACAGCGGACAAACAAGGCTACTCCCAAGTTTTATGGCTCGATAGCGTCGAGCGTAAATATGTGGAAGAAGTAGGAAGTATGAATATTTTCTTCAAGATCAACGGTGAAGTCGTAACACCCGCAATCAACGGCAGCATCCTTGAAGGAATAACAAGAAAATCGATATTGCAATTGCTGAGACACTGGAATATGCCTGTAGCAGAGCGCCAAATCTCGATGGATGAAATCCGACTCGCCTATGAAAGTGGAGAACTGGAAGAAGTATTTGGCACAGGTACAGCTGCTGTTATCTCCCCTGTTGGTGAACTGAATTGGGACGGTTATAAAATGATCATCGGTAACGGTCAAACGGGTGAACTATCGTCTCGTCTCTATAACACGCTAACAAATATTCAAACAGGTAAAGAACAAGATCCATTTGATTGGGTATATGAAATCAAGAAACATATAGCAAAGCTTGCTTAAAACGCTTAAAAAGTCCCTGTTTTCCACAATTGGAAAACAGGGACTTTTGTTTATACAGAAAGTAAAGCTGCATCGCTCGTAAGTTGCTCTCCACGAATGCGTTGAAATTCTTCCATCAATTTCGCAATCGTCAAGTGCTGTTTCTGCTCTTCTTCCACTTCTAAGATAATTTGACCTTTATCCATCATAATCAAACGATTTCCAAGATCGAGTGCCTGTTGCATATTATGCGTTACCATCAACGTCGTCAGTTGATCTTTCTCAACTAAACGTTTCGTTAAATCGGTAATCAGCTCTGCACGGGACGGGTCAAGCGCTGCTGTATGCTCGTCCAGCAACAATATAGAAGGCTGCGTAAAAGTCGCCATCAACAATGACAATGCTTGACGCTCACCACCAGACAATAATCCAACATTCGCTGTCATCCGATTTTCGAGATTCAAGTGCAATGTTTCAAGCGATGTACGGAATAAATCTTTTCGTTTCTTATCCACTCCGCGGTGCAATGAACGACGCCGATTACGGGAATAAGCCATTGCCAAATTCTCTTCAATTGTCATAGTAGGTGCTGTACCTGACATTGGATCTTGAAAAACGCGCCCGATCATTTTAGATCGTTTGAACTCTGCCAAACGCGTGACATCTTTATTATCAATATAAATAGCACCAAAATCCGGTGTCAATGCGCCTGATATCATATTCATCATGGTGGATTTCCCTGCACCGTTACTTCCGATCACAGTAACGAAATCACCTGGTTGTAAATGCAAGTTAATCTGGTCAAGCGCTACTTTTTCATCCGGAGTCGATTCATTAAATATTTTATTGACTTGATCCAGCTTCAACAACGCTATGACCTCCTTGTGATGACTTCATCGCCATTCGTTCAGCTTGTCTTTTCGCTTTACGTGATTTTTCCCGTCTCTTTTCAAGAACCTGTGGAATAATCAATGCCGCGATTACGATGACTGCAGTAATCAATTTCATATCGCCTGAATCGAGAATTTTCACACGTAGTGATAGACCGAGTACGATACGATAGATGACTGCTCCGATAACTACCGCCAACGTAGTGCGGAAAATAGTTTTCGTTCCAAAAATTGCTTCGCCGATAATAACAGAAGCTAATCCGATAATAATCATACCAATTCCCATGCCGTTATCTGCAAACTTCCCATATTGTGCAATCAGAGAACCTGAGAAAGCTACTAATGCGTTAGAAATTCCTAGTCCTAGAATAACGAGTGTGTCTGTATTCGCAGAGAAGCTACGAATCATTTTTTTATTATCGCCAGTTGCACGAATAGCCAAACCAACTTCGGTTTGCAAGAACCAGTCCGCAATGAATTTAATGATCACGACAACTAAAATCATCAATACTAATGTTCCCCAAGTCGATGGTAAATGTTCCAAGCCGAGACCTGCTAAGAAGCCATTGATTGCTTCATCAATTCCTAGACTACTCCAGAAACCTTGGAACTTACTGAAAATCGTTTCTGAATTTAAAAGCGGAATATTCGGGCGGCCTACTGAACTTTCGGTAGTCAGTCCCATTATCCGAAGATTTATCGAGTAAAGAGCTATCATCATGAGGATTCCGGATAGAAGTGGATTGATTTTTCCTTTGGTATGTAATAAACCTGTTATACATCCAGCAAAAAAGCCGACCAAGATCGCGGTAAGTGTTGCAACAAGTGGATGATAATCAAATACAATCATCGTAGCCGCTACTGCAGCACCTGTTACAAAACTTCCATCCACTGTTAAATCTGGAAAATCAAGCACCCGAAATGTTAAATACACTCCGAGTGCCATGATCGCATAGATGATACCCTGCTCAACTGAGCCAAATACAGCTGAAAACATGCAAGATCATCTCCTAATTGTATTTATTCTGCTACTTCTGCATTCCAATCATCTTGAATCTTCAAGCCGATTGCGTTTGCAGTTTCTTCATTCATCACTAACTTTAAGTTCTGTGGTAATTGAACAGGTAATGATTCAGGCGTTTCTTCACCCTTTAGAATCTTTACTGCCATTTCACCCGCCTCATAGCCGATGTCGTAATACTCAAAGCCGTATGCTCCAAGTCCACCACGTTTCACAGAATCAAATTCACCAACCATCATCGGAATCTTATTGTCGTTCGCAACAGAGATGACCGATTCTAGTGCTGATACTACTGTGTTATCTGTGATGATATAGAATGAATCTACTGAACCGATTAATGATTCAGCTGCTTGTTTTACGTCTGCTGAAGTCGCAACAGATGCTTCTACAACTTCCATATCCATATCTGCAAGAATTTCTTTTACATGATCCACTTGTAAGCGAGAGTTTTGTTCTCCTGAGTTAAAGATCATGCCTACTTTTTTTGCAGCTAAGTTTTCTTTTAAGAATTTCATTGTATTTGGAATAGCATCCGGATGGTTATCAGTAGTTCCTGTAACGTTTCCACCTGGTTCTTCGTTAGATGCAACAAGTTCCGCTGCTACTGCATCCGTAACGGATGTAAAGATGATTGGAATATCTTGTGTCGCACTAGCTGCTGCCTGTGCACTTGGTGTAGAGTTAGCAAATATTAAATCTACGCCTGCGCCTGCTAAGTTGTTGGCAATTGTTGAGTTGGAACTATTATCATTTTGCGCATTTTGCTTGTCATATTCGACATTCAATCCTGCATCTTCAATCGCCTTTTGGAACCCTTCAAACGCCGCATCTAAAGACGGGTGTTCAACAATTTGTGTAACACCAATTATGTATTTTTCTTCAGTGCTTGCTTTGTCATCATTTTTATCATCTGCTACTGAATCAGATGACTCCTTTTTCCCACCACACGCAGCTAGAATGAGCACGATACTGAATAGTGCAGCTACATAAGTCACCCAACGTTTCTTCATGTAAATCCCCCTCAACTATTATCTATTACCGGTTCGAAGTATTCAGAAAAGGTAATAATTATACGTAATCGTACCCTTAACAAAGTTATTCGTCAATGCATTATTCAATATTTTTCGTGAATTCTAACAAGTTTACTAACATTTTGCTGTAATCTTTCATATATTGCAATAATTTCACTAGGAATTGAGTAATCCACAAAAAAAGTAGTGATGCGAGTATTATATTCGCATCACTACTTTTGGTTATTTACTTAACTCGTAATTCAGGAATCTCTTTGTACGCATTTCTTTCGGTGATTTGATCACTTCTTCTGGAGTACCCGATTCAATGATCATTCCGTCGTCCATAAAGATTACATGATTCGCGACACTGCTTGCAAATTCCATTTCATGCGTCACCACAATCATCGTCATATGCTCTTCCGCAAGGTTTTTCATAACTTGCAATACTTCTTTCGTCAATTGCGGATCTAAAGCAGAAGTCGGTTCATCGAATAATAAAATATCCGGATCCATCATCAATGCTCTCGCAATCGCTACACGTTGTTTCTGGCCACCCGAGAGTCGTGAAGGTAATTCATCAGCTTTTGAAGCCAATCCGACTTTCTCAAGTAACTCGATACTTCTATGCCCATAATCGTTAGCTTTTTCTTTCTTCACAAGTTTCGGCGCCAATTCCAAGTTCTGTTTTACAGTTAAATGAGGAAACAGGTTAAATTGTTGAAATACCATTCCCATTTTAGAATTAATTATTTTACTATCTGTAGGGTTTGTGTAAATGCCATCTTTAACTAGGTAATCCCCATCCACTCTAATACTTCCGCCACCGACTTGCTCCAGTTGAATTAAACTTCTCAACATCGTACTTTTTCCAGAACCCGAAGGTCCGATAATTGCCATTACATCATTTTTTTGAACATCAAACGATATATCCTTCAATACTTCCAATGGACCGAATGATTTCTGTAAGTTACGTACTTCAATGAAAGACATAGTTTTCTCTCCTCATTCGTATTGCAGCTTTCTCTCTAAATACTTAAACACTACAGTCAAACCGAATGCTATCAGCAAGTAAATCCCCGCTGCAATGAAGAACGGAATGATTGTGAAGTCTCTGTTTACGACTGTTTGCGCATAGTGTAGCAACTCAGGAACAGCTACCGCATATAAAAGCGCCGTATCTTTTACTAAAGATACCGATTCATTCGCAATTGGCGGTAGCGTAACACGAAACATTTGCGGCAAGATGACTCGCACCGTTGTTTGCCATTTCGATAATCCAAGTACTTGGGAAGCCTCATATTGTCCTTTATCGATGGAAATTAATCCACCACGGAATATTTCAGCAAAGTACGCTGAATAGTTTAAAATGAACGCTATTGTAGCCGCAACAAAACGGTCAAAAACTAAATACTCACCAATTACCGGCAGAAGTGGTAAACCAAATACAAAGAACAATAGCTGTAATAACAAAGGGGTCCCACGCATGACGTATATAAAAGTCTGCGCCAAATAAGAAATTGGTTTAATACTACTTCTTACGGCAAGTGTCAACAAGAATCCGAGTGGAATAGATAAGACGATCGCTATTACAAATAATAGGACAGTCGCTTTAGCACCTTCCAACATGGGGATCAGCATGGACATAAAATATTCATAACTCATTAGTAAATTCCTCCAAAAAACCATTCAAGGTTTTATGTACTTCTCTTACAATACAAATACCAACGGAAGTCATAATTATAACTTCCGTTGACATTACTTATTCTACTACTCAGCGTAGAACTTTGTCTTCTCCGAACCATTCTGTAGAAATTTCAGCTGAAGTGCCATCTTCGTTCATTGTATCCAATGCCTTTTGAAGATTTTCAAGCATTTTTTCATTGCCTTGTTTCACTCCAACGCCATACTCTTCCACTGCCAATGATCCATCAACTTTTGCAAAGACACCTTCTTCAGTAGTCATATAGTAATCAATGACGACTTCATCTAGAACAACTGCATCTAGTCGACCTGTTTTTAGATCTGTTAACGCTAGAACATTATCCGCAAATTCTGTAATATTTTTTATTTTTTCGTGAATCGGGTGGCTTTCTAGTGCTGGTCCAGCAGATGATAATGCTTGCACACCTACCGTTTTTCCATCTAAATCTTCAATTGCTTTGACATCAGAGTCTACTAACGTCACGATAACTTGATTATTATCCAAATAAGGCTTCGTGAATAGTACTTTTTCTTGACGCTCTTTCGTGATCGTATAGCCGTTCCAAATTAAATCGATTCGTCCACTACTAAGTTCCGTCTCTTTCGTCTTCCAATCGATCGGTTGGAATTTTGCTGTAGCGCCCATATGCTCAGCCGCTGCTGTCGCCATATCAATATCAAAGCCGACTAAATTATTTTTATCGTCACGGAATCCCATAGGTGCGAATTTGTCATCTACACCGATGATAATTTCTTTCGTGTCTCCTTTACCGGTTTCCGTTGAAGGCTTTTCACCGCTTGAAGACTTGTCCGAACATCCTGCTAGCACTAGGAATAATGCTGCGAATAATAAAGCAATAGTGGTCTTTTTCATTGGTTTTCCTCTTTTCTTTACTCTTTAGTACGTTAATGAGTTAGTATACTATAAAAATAACATTAGATACACAAAATGAAAAGTAGCAAAGTGAAAAAACTGAAGGCAATCTCCATATTACAGGAGTTGTCTTCAGTCCAAGAATACGCTATGACTATTCTCTTTTCGTTATTTACTTCTCCTAAACACTTTGTGTCCATCATATGAAAATACTAAAGGTTTGTTCTCAAGTATTGTTTCGATATGCACGATGCGTCCCCAAAGCTGATGTATATGAGGTAAAACATGTTCTAAATATGGCAAATCAAGTTCAGTGTCTTCGTAGCGGTGAATAAGATACAGTTCACCATTACGCATATAGTCCCCATCGTCTACTACTATATAAGGAAAACCACCGTTCACTCGCTGACCAATTAACTGATTCCGGACAGCATCGGTCTGTTTGTCAGAGACTTTGTATTGGTCTTCCTGCTTTTGAAATACATACAGATCCTCTTGTTTGATGAGGTCGTCCGTTAAGTAATTTCGAATGAAAGATGTATCATTTTCGATTTCACGCGCTTCGAATATTTTTTCCCGTCCCGTCATCGCTTCTTCTCCACGTGAAGTGGCTTCTTTAGCTAAAACATCGTAGCGCTTCTCAATATCCTCATACATTTTAACACCGAGATAATACGGATTAATGGAGGTCTTAGAAGGCTGTAGTACACTAGCATTAAGTTTTGCAAACTCAATTGTTTCTGAAGGCGTTAAATCCATTTGTCGGAGGATGGTTTGATGCCAATAAGAAGCCCACCCTTCATTCATGATTTTCGTTTCCAACTGCGGCCAGAAATACAGCATTTCCTCACGTAACATCGTCAAGATGTCTGATTGCCATTCCGTTAGATTACGACTATTTTCTAGAATAAATAATAAGATGTCCTTTTCTTGTTCCTTCGGATTCTTTTTGTGCATTTCAATCGCTTGCTGACCGGGAATTGTCCGTTGATCCAGGTCCCATAAATCTTCATATGCTGATCTACGAGGTTGTTGGACAATAAACGGTGCCGGGATAATGTCTCGCATCATACTTGGATCTACATGTTCTTGAATGGCTAATACCGCATCAAGAAACGTTTCCACACATTTCTTTCCGTAACGTACCTCATAGTCTGCAATTCGTTCGGCTGTAGCCGCCATGCTTTCAACCATGTCTTTACGCGTCTTAGAGAAATAGATATTATTCTTGAAGAAGTCACAATGCGCTAATACATGCGCAATGATTAATTTATTTTGAATCAAACTATTCGTATTTAATAAAAATGCATAGCAAGGATTTGAATTGATCACTAGCTCATAAATTTTGCTTAATCCTATATCATATTGCAATTTCATCTTATGGAACTGTTTACCGAAACTCCAATGCGTGAAACGTGTAGGCATTCCATAGGCACCAAACGTATACAGAATATCCGCTGGGCAAATTTCATACCGCATCGGATAAAAATCGAGTCCAAACCCACTGGCAATCTCCGTAATCTCATCAATTGCATAATATAATGCCCGTTGATCAGTCAGCGTAATCCCTCCGTTCGCTTTTCGAAAAACTTCTTGAGCGCAAAGTAGACATCGCGATTTTTTTGCAAAATATAATAATTGAATTTTGGATGTTCAATTGATTTATACGCAGACATCAACGTTGACATTCTACGATGTTCATTGACTTCGGCATATCCAAACATATTCGATATCGCTAATAATTCATCCACGTGTTCCAAACACTTCTTATTGTCACTTGTCATATTCTCCCCGTCCGAAAAATGTACAGGATAGATATTATACCTAGTTGGAGGATAAGATTCTTTAATAACTTCCAATGCTTTACTATAGGCAGATGAACATCTGGTCCCACCACTTTCTCCTTTGTTGAAGAAGTTTTCCTCTGATACTACTTTCGCTTCCGTATGATGCGCAATGAATTCAATTTCTACCGTTTCATACTTTGTCCGTAAAAACTTTGTCATCCAAAAGAAGAAACTTCGTGCCATATACTTCTCAAATTTACCCATTGAACCACTCGTGTCCATCATTGCGATGACAACCGCTTTCGATTGCGGTTTTTCCACGGGATTCCATGTTTTAAACCGTAGATCATCTCCTAGAATTGGAGCAACTTCAGCTTTTCCTTTCATCGCATTACGTTTTATGGCAGATAATAAAGTCCGTTTTTTATCAATATTACCGATTAGTCCCTTTTTACGGATGTCCGTGAAATCAATATCTTCAATCGTTGTTACTGATTGTTCTTTTTGTTCCAAGTCTGGCAGCTCTAATTCTTTAAAGAACATCTCTTCCAACTCTTCAATCGAGACTTCCGTTTCATAGATATCTTGCCCCGGCTGATCGCCTGCTTCTTTTCCTTCACCTGGCTGCGCTTTCTTTTCTCCTTGCGCCACTACGTCTCCTACCGCACTGTCACCTTCGCCTTGGCCAACGTGCTTGGACTTGTCGTGGTTGTAACGAATTTTAAATTCATCTAGTGAGCGTATTGGAATCTTCACCATGTCTTTTCCATTTGAAAGTATGATGTTCTCTTCACTAATCAAGTCGGGTAAGTTACTTTTTAGTACTTCATTTATTTTATCTAGATGGCGTTGCTGGTCCTGATGGCCTTTGCGATGGAGAGACCAATTTTCTTCAGTGACAACGAATCGACTTTTCTGGTTTTCTTCCACTCGTATCCCCGCCTATCTTTCGAACAATTTGTTTCCCTATCATATGCGATAGCTATTTGAATATTGACTAAACGGCAACAAAACTAAAAAGAGACCTCATGATTTGAGGTCTCTTGGTTTTGATTTGTATAGGCTTCTATTAGTTCTGGAACCGGGATTTGCTCTTCGGAGTGCGAACTTAAACCCGAGTTGCAATCCCATCATTACGCCAATTCAATTCACAGTACTCATCCAATTTATCGATTTAATAAACTGCCTACGTAACGCAGTAGGTCGTTTGCTGAGATAGAGTTGTAGCCATGTTCGTCTACTAGGCGTGCTACGACTTCGTTCATTTTCTTCAGTTGTGTCTCGTCAGGCGTTGTAGAAGTTGTGGTGATCTTCACGACGTCTTTTAGATCGGTGAAAAGTTTTTTCTGAATCGCTTCACGTAAACGGTCATGAGAGCGATAGTCGAAGCGCTGGTGTTTTCTTGCATATGCCGAGATGCGAATCAGAATTTCTTCTCGGAATGCTTTTTTCGCATTCTCGGAAATTCCTATTTGTTCTTCCAGCGAACGCATTAGCTTTTCATCGGGATTGATTTCTTCCCCAGTAAGTGCGTCACGTAGTTTGTTTTTATTACAGTATGCTTCAACGTTATCCAAGTAATTATCCATTAATGTTTTGGCAGACTCTTCGTAAGAATAGACAAAAGCTTTCTGGACTTCTTTTTTCGCAATTTCATCATACTCTTTACGCGCCATTGAAATATAGTTCATATACGTGTCACGGTCTTCACTCGAAATGGAAGCGTGTTGATCGAAGCCGTCTTTTAATGAACGCAATACATCTAGTGCATTGATGCTTGGTACTTCTTTTCGGATAATTGCAGAAGAAATACGGTTGATGACGTAGCGTGGATCGATTCCGTCCATGCCTTCATCTATAAATTCGTTCTTCAGTTCTTCCGCATCTGCATCGTTGAAACCTTCGACATTCTGACCATCATACAAGCGCAATTTCTTCAAGCGATCGATGCCTTGTTTCTTGGATGCTTTCAAACGTGTCAAAACAGAAAAAATAGCAGCCACTCGCAATGCATGCGGCGCAATGTGGACGTGAGCCATATCACTGTCACGAATCATTTTTTCATAAATCTTTTCTTCCGCACTTACTTTTAGATTGTATGGAACTGGTATGACAATCAACCTTGAGTGAAGCGCTTCGTTCTTTTTATTACTAATGAATGAACGATATTCCGTTTCATTCGTATGCGCAACGATTAGTTCATCTGCACTAATCAATGCAAATCTTCCTGCTTTAAAATTTCCTTCCTGTGTTAAAGACAATAAATGCCAAAGAAACTTTTCATCGAGCTTCAGCATTTCTTGGAACTCCATCATGCCCCGATTCGCTTTATTCAATTCTCCATCAAATCGGTATGCACGTGGATCCGACTCTGAACCATATTCAGCAATAGTGGAGAAGTCTATACTTCCAGTTAAGTCAGCGATGTCCTGTGACTTCGGATCGGATGGTGTGAATGTTCCAATCCCGACACGACGGTCTTCTGAGAACAGAATGCGTTCCACTACAACATTTTCAATTTTACCTCCGAATTCTTCTTCAAGACGCAACTGATTTAAAGGCGATAAACTACCTTCGATTCTTATGCCATACTCTTCAAAGAATGACTTCCTCAATGATTCCGGAATCAAGTGCAATGGGTCTTCATGCATCGGACATCCTTTGATCGCATACACCGCTCCTTCATCCGTGCGGGAATACGCTTCTAGCCCACGTTTCAACATCGTAACGATAGTAGATTTACCACCACTAACAGGTCCCATCAGTAACAGTACGCGCTTCTTTACATCTAAACGCTTGGCTGCCGGATGAAAATATTCTTCCACTAAACGTTCGATAGACTCTTCCAGACCATATAACTCTTCATCAAAGAAATTATAAATCTTCTTACCGTCTTTCTTTTCAATTCCTGCGCTTTTAATCATTTCATAAATACGGGAATGTGCAGTCTGTGCCACTTCTTTACGCTCTTTAATTAATTCTAGATACTCCAAAAATGTACCTTCCCACTTCAACTGATTTTCTTCTTTGCGATAGTTATGCAACTGACGAATGATATCCAACATATCTCCTCCAATTAGGCTATGATGTATCATCTTATGTTCTGAAAGAGTAAAAGATTCATCATGTCCTTCGGAAGAAAAATTGACAACCTTAGATTTTCACTACTTTCTTTTTAAAAATTCCGTTAAGATAGAATAAATACGTTTGAAAAAAGGGGAGTTTTATGAGCAAACAGCATAAAAAAGAAACCGTGGGGCATTTACTTAGACGCTATTTATTCATTTCTATTGGTGTTGTAATTACAGCAGTTGCTTTAGATTTATTTTTAATCCCTAATTCCGTAATTGACGGGGGTATTATCGGGATCGCACTTATATTGAATTTCATTTCTGGAGTACCTTTTGGGATTTTGATTTTGATCTTAAATTTGCCCTTCTTGTTCTTCGGCTATAAACATATCGGCAAGAACTTTTTCTTCTCCTCTTCCTATGCGATTGCTTTGCTTGCGATTGTAGAATTTCCACTAAAAAAACTAGGTCCATTCGTCACAGATTCGTTACTGGCTACAGTCTTTGGAGGATTGTTGCTTGGCGCAGGTGTTGGAACCATCATACGTAATGGCGGGGCGCTAGACGGGACGGAGATTCTCGGCATTTTACTTACAAAGAAAATCCCGTACAGTGTCGGAGAATTCGTAATGTTCTTCAACCTCTTCATTTTCGGATGGGCAGGCTTTGTACTCGGACCCGAAAAAGCGATGTACTCGATCATTACATACTATATAGCCTCAAAAGCGATCGACATTGTGATTCAAGGCCTAGACGAAACCAAGGCCGTCTTTATTATCTCCGATGAATATGAAGAGCTGGGTGAAGCGATTCGTCTACGACTCGGCCGCAGCATTACAATGTTGCACGGTCGGGGTGGCTATTCGGATAACGAAAAAGACGTCATCTATGTAGTCGTGACAAGACTAGAAATTTCAAAGCTAAAGCAAATCACTACCGACATAGACCCTTCTGCGTTCTTGACCATCATGAACACACAAGAAACACATGGAGCGACCTTCAAGTCACCTATACATTAAAAAAACCGCCACTCATTTGAGCGGCGGTTTCGTGTCTCTTAATGGAAGACAATGGTTTTATTATTCTCTACAATCACTCGATCTTCAAGATGCCACTTCACTGCACGTGCAAGAACACGTCGCTCGATAGTGCGTCCAATCTTCTTCAATTGAACAATATCATCACGGTGATCTACGCGCTCGATGTCCTGTTCAATGATTGGACCTTCATCTAAATCGTTCGTTACATAGTGTGACGTTGCACCAATCAGTTTTACACCACGTCCAAAAGCTCTTTCGTAAGGACGCGCACCGATGAAGGCCGGCAAGAACGAATGATGAATATTGATAATTTGATTCGGGAAGTGACTAACGAATTCAGGTGTTAGTATTTGCATATAACGTGCTAACACGAGTACGTCCACATCGTATTCTTCCATTAACTTCACTTGCTGTTTCTCTACTTCTTGGCGTATATCTTTGTTCGCCGGAATGTAGTAGAAAGGAATACCAAGTGCTTCGACCATTCCGCGAGCATCTTCATGGTTACTGATAACCACAACGATGTCAGTATTTAAATCACCATTCTGCCATTCCCATAGCAATTCCATTAAGCAATACGGTTCTTTGGAAACAAAGATCGCCGTTCGTTTTAGTTCTACGGCGTACGAAAAGTGATAGTCCATTTCATATTGGTTCGCAATGTCATTAAAATGTTCTTCCATTTCTTCTTTTTTCTCCATTAGATTGTCTAAATGGAATGCGATACGTAAATAGAACATGCCACCTTCTGGATCAGTTGAATATTGGCTGGATTCTACGATATTTGCTTCATATTGTAGCAAAAATGCGGAGACTGCAGATACAATTCCCGGTTTATCTGAGCATTTCACAAGCAGTCTTCCGATGTTTTTCTGTGCTGTAGATTGTTCTTGTAAATGTGTTGCAATTTTACTTTGGGCCGACATATTTTCATCTCCTACAAATAATGTTACGTAATGAATAAGTTCCCCAGCCAGTAAGGCTAGGGAACGTGTAAACGCTTCTCATACAGTATGAAGCAAAGTGATGTTTTTCGCAAAAATCTTACTCAGCAGGTTTTTCTAAACCTCTCCCCATCCCTTTTAAGAAGTTCATACCGAAAGTTAACGCACGATTGATATCAGGATCATTGATAGCTTTCATCAGTTGAAGAACGCCTGTTTTCTGACCTTCATCATTCCCTTGCTCTGCTTCCGACAATCCTTTTTGGACACTTTTTGAGAGTTGCTGAATGGTGGCTGGGTCTAATGCAGTTAGAATTCCAGCTCCTGCCATCAAATTATTGAGCAGGTTGGTGACAGGTTCTCTGGATACTTGACCTAACGCTATGCCGGTAATCTTTTCTTTTGAATGAAGCATGGCTTGTAATGCGTCTAGTGCGCCAATCTTATGCAATTCACCTGTGATCTCCATGATTTTCTGCAAAGACTCTTCCTGTTCAGCAATTTGTTTCTGTAGTTCCGCCAACTTATCCTGCTGTATTTCCAATTCGGATCGTTCTGTTCTTTTAATAGAAGTTATGGGTGCCGCCATTGATATTCACCTCACTAGTTATTGATCTGTTAATTGGACATATCCTGGTCGATTCCATTTCCGCTCTACTTCTACACCATTTTGAGGATGGCGTTTCTTATCACGGTGGTTGCTCTTAGGTAGTGGATTGTCTCCTTGCTTCGCGAGCACTTCCATGCGAACTTTTGTCTGCTTGTAAGCGGGTGTATTCGTTCGTTCATCAGTCGCAGGTCCGGTTAGGAAGTTGATGGCAGATTCCTTATCAACAGAATTCATCGGTAAGAATAATTCATTTTTCCGTACCCTATCTGTTACCAATGCAGGTAGTTTCACTGCTCCATACGGAGAAATAAGTCTTACATAAGTACCTGTGACTACTCCACGCTCTTTTGCCAATTCAGGTGAAATCTCAACAAATATATTAGGAACTTTCTCTTGGATACCTTCAGATTTATTCGTCATATTTCCTTCATGGAAATGTTCGAGCATACGGCCATTGTTAATATGAAGATCAAATTCATCAGGGAACTTTACTGGTTCAATCCAATCCGATAATGCAAAGCGTGCTTTCTTGTCTGGGAAATTAAATCCATCTGTATATAGAAGTGGCGTGTTCTTCCCTTCTAGACTTCCCCAAAGGAAACTCCCCCAACCTTCTAACATCTCGTAAGAAGCTTCTCCGAACATAGGACTCAAACTTGTCATCTCAGCAAATATGTCACCTGGATGTGTGTAATTCCAGTTAGCACCTAAGCGATTTGCCACTTCTTGGATGATCCACCAATCTTGGCGAGAGTCACCTTTATTCGGCAATGCTTTATAAAGTCGTTGTACACGGCGCTCCGTATTTGTGAATGTACCGTCTTTTTCAAGTGATGGCACTGCAGGTAAAATGACGTCTGCGTATTGTGCTGTGCGTGAGAAGAAGATATCTTGTACAACAAGGAAATCAAGCTTCGACAGTACATCATGAACATAGTTTGCATTGGAATCCACCAGTGCCATATCTTCTCCTACAATGTACATCCCCTTCATAACACCTTCATCAATCGAGTGAAGCATTTGAATATTATCAAGTCCTGGTTTACTTTCTATCTCTACACCATAAGCACGTTCAAATTTCTCTCGTGCTGCATCGTCTGTAATATGCTGATAGCCAGGCAACCAACCAGGCAAGCTCCCCATATCACAGGCACCTTGTACGTTGTTGTGTCCGCGTAATGGATAAGCACCTGCGCCTGGACGACGATAATTTCCTGATGCAAGCAATAGATTAGAAATTGCTGCTGAAGTATCGGAACCGCCTGTATTTTGTGTAACTCCCATTCCCCATAATATGCATGTACCATCTGCATCACGGATCATTTCAGCTGTTTGAATTAATACTTCTTTTGAAACGCCAGTTACTTTTTCTGCATATTCAAGCGTATAGCGATCCAACACTTCATTAAAATCTTCAAAATGAAGTACATTTTCGTCAATGAATTGCTGATCATGCCAGCCTTGGTCGATTAAGTATTTTGTCACTGCCATTAGCCATACTTGATCAGTTCCTTGCTGAGGTGTCATAAAGATATCTGCGCGTTCAGCCATTTCATGCTTTCTGAGGTCAGCTACAATTAACTTTTGACCGTGTAGCTTGTGTGCTCGCTTTACACGTGTAGCAAGAACTGGATGACCTTCTGCGGGATTTGCACCTACAATGATGACCAAGCCTGCTTCGGCAATATCTTTAATCGTGCCAGCGTCTCCACCCATACCTACCGTACGGAATAATCCGTCTGTCGCGGGAGACTGGCAGTAACGAGAACAATTATCTACGTTATTTGTACCAAATACTTGTCGAGCGAATTTTTGAATGACATAGTTCTCTTCATTTGTGATTTTTGACGAGGAGATGACGCCGATTCCGTCTCTGCCATGCTCGTCACGGATTTCACCTAGATTTTTTGCGACTAAATCCAATGCTTCATCCCATGACGCTTCAACAAAGTCGTCACCTTTACGAATAAGAGGCGTTGTGATACGTTCTTCACTATTCACAAAGTCCCAACCAAATTTCCCTTTGACACAAGTAGAAATCTGGTTGACAGGTGCATCGGAAACCGGTTGGATTTTTAATATGGTACGATCTTTTGTCCATACTTCAAATGAACAACCTACTCCACAGAATGTGCAGACAGTTTTCGTTTTATTAATTGTAGATTCTCTCATCGCTGATTCTACATCGGAAATCGCCATGATACTGCTGTAACCTGGTTCTACATCTTTGATCAAATCCACCATAGGCTCCATCAGCTCGTCACTCATTTTAGTCATAAATCCAGCTTCACCAAGCATCGTTTTTTCCATCAGGGCATTACATGGACAAACCGTAATACAATGGCCACAGCCTACGCAAGAAGAATCATTAATCTTCGCTCCGCCATCCCATAGAACAATTGGACGATCACGCTCCCAGTCGATTGAAAGCGTCTCATTCACTTGTAAGTTTTGACACACTTCCACGCACTGACCGCAAGCGATACATTGATTCGGATCGTAACGGTAGAATGGATGAGTGAAATCTACTGCATCTTTCGTGCATTTCGGCTCGTATGGATATTTTTGTTCTTCCACTTCCATAAGTGCCACGGTATTATGTACTTTACAGTTCCCATTGTTGTTATCGCAAACGGTACAATAAAGTAAATGGTTCTCTAAAATCCGATCCATTGCTTCCGTTTGTGCTTCCTTTGCACGCGGGGACGCTAATTTAACATCCATGCCGTCGACAGCTTGTGTTGAACAAGCTCGTGTTAATTCACCATTCACTTCGACAATACACGTATCACATGTCTGTATTGGATCGACTTCTGGCAAATAACATATTTGTGGGTGCTCAATCTTATTTGCATTGATAATTTGAATGAGTGTCGACCCTGGTTCGAAGTTAAAAATCTTATCATTGATTGAAATTGACATACAGGCGTCCTCCTTCTCAAATAAAAAATCCACCATAAAAAAACCGTCATTACGGTATTTTTTTATGGTGGAATAGTTTCTTAACAGGACTTGCTAAAGAACCAATCCATACTTACTATTACATGTAGGTTGATGGACTCCTAGCAATCACATACTAGATTTCCATCTGTTATGTATTTAGTATAAAGTAATAAAGCGTATAATACAATGGCTATCCTCAAATAATTAGACTATTCTGTAAATACTACAAGGAAGTGTCCTATGAAGAAAATTCATGAATTTAATGATATCATCCGTAAATTACGAAAAGACTTATTTGGCAAAGGTCCCGAACGAATTCATACAATATTTATCGATAATATGGTGGTCTCTACACTCTACGGTAATTTGACTCCTACAGAGAAATTCATTGCAGGAACGCCAGAGGGAAAAGAAATGGTCCACCGCGCGCGAACTAGCATGATTCAGGCAGTCTATGCAAAAGAGCCGCCAGAAGGATTGGAACAATTAGTCGACGCGAAGTTTCTGCATTTATTCAGCGATTTTAAAATTGATGATGATATTGCGGTTTCAGTATTTTTATTCGATCGATCGATTGACTAAAAGGGAGGAAGAATTATGGAACAGCAACAACAACGATCCATTATTCGATTTCAGGATGGGACAGTCTTTGAAAAAGAAGATTCGGTTGCAGTTGAATACGCAATCACAATTAAACTAAACAACAAAGAATTTGCGACGATTGTATGTACGCCAGAATATATCGAGGATATGACAGTAGGCTTCTTAGCTTCAGAAGGAATAGTACCGAAGTGGGAACAAGTAAAGGACATTCGTCTTGATCTGGAAAATGGCTTTATTTACGTCGATACCGACAAAGCCTATCCATTCTTTGAACAATTGCAAAATAAAAGGTATATCACATCTTGTTGCGGCATGAGCAGACAAGGATTTATCTTTGCAAACGATGCACTGACAGCGAAAAAGATGGACAGTATCTCTGTTAAACTCACACCCGTACAAATATTTTCCTTGATGAATCAAATGGAAGATCAGGCAGAAATGTTCCGACATACCGGCGGTGTTCACAATGCAGCTTTATGTGTACCTGATCAATTGTTGTTATCCCGTATGGATATTGGCCGCCATAATGCGTTAGATAAAATTTATGGGCACTGTCTAAAGAACGATATCTCTGTGCGAGATAAGATCATTGTGTTCAGCGGACGAATCTCCTCCGAAATTTTACTTAAAGTTGCCAAGATCGGTTGTGAAATTGTCCTATCAAAATCTGCACCTACGGAATTAGCTTTGAGCTTAGCAGACGATTTAGGAATAACTACGGTCGGTTTCATACGTGGAGGATCCTTTAACGTATACACACATCCTGAAAGAATCGTTATGGATGACAATTCTCTTTTTCCGACTACAGGAAAAAGTAATATTGACAATCTTGTGAATTGATAATAATATACTCCTTAATCCTAAGTTACATTCCAGTAATTGTTTAATTATCTTCCTTTCATTTCCACTTCGCGAACTAGTGGACTGTCGACTATTCATTTACTCCACCGACTAGTTAAGAGGTTTGTTTACTGGAATTAGAACTGTGGAAATTTTTTGTTAAAAAGGAGGACTACAAATGAAAAAAACGAAGAACAGATGGTTGATCGCGTTATCTGCAGTAGGTATTCACATTTCCATCGGATCTGTTTATGCCTGGAGTAACTTCACTAATCCACTTATTGAAGAATTTGGATGGACTACAAGCCAAGTACAGCTAACGTTTAGTATAGCCATTTTATTTCTTGGTTTATCAGCTGCTTTTTTAGGTCACTTTGTAGAGAAATATGGTCCAAGAAAAGCAGGATTACTTGCAGCTGTGTTCTTCGGGGTCGGAGTGACAGGTTCCGGACTGGCAGTAGGAATGTCTTCATTACCTTTGCTGTATGTCTTTTACGGTATGCTCGGTGGAATTGGCTTAGGTGTAGGATATATTGCACCTGTTTCTACGCTCGTCAAATGGTTCCCCGACCGCAGAGGGCTAGCTACGGGACTCGCCATCATGGGCTTTGGATTCGCAGCAGCCATCAGTAGTCCAATCATGGAATACTTGATTGTCAACGTTGGTTTACAAAACACTTTTTATATTCTTGGTGTATCGTATTTTCTTATCATGATGCTCTCTTCTCTTTACCTAGAAAAGCCGGAAGAAGGATGGGCACCGCCTGGATTCATTGAAAAAGTTCGTTCAGGTAAAACTGAAGTTAAAGAAGATCTTGCTCAATTGACAGCAAATCAAGCAGTCAAAACAAAACGCTTTTATTATTTATGGCTAATGTTATTTATTAATGTCACGTGTGGTATTGCAATTCTATCCGCTGCCAAACCAATGGCGATTGATAGTATCGGCATGACGACTATTCAAGCAGCAGCATTAGTTGGTGTGCTAGGCATTTTTAACGGGGCCGGAAGACTTGGCTGGGCTGCGATTTCGGATTTTATCGGACGTCCGAATACGTATACTACGTTCTTTGTCATTCAGCTTGTTCTGTTCGCTATTTTACCCTTCACCACAAACGCAATTATTTTCCAAGTCATTCTAGCCGTAATCTATACGTGCTATGGAGGAGGTTTCGCTTCTATTCCGGCATATATTGGTGATATATTCGGAACGAAACAACTTGGAGCCATCCACGGCTATATTTTGACAGCATGGTCTGCTGCTGGTGTGGCAGGGCCGATGTTTGCCGCTTGGATGAAAGATACGACAGGTAGTTACGAGAGTAGCCTACTGTTCTTTGCTAGCTTATTCGCAGTTGCTCTAGTCATTTCCTTACTCATACGAGTGGATATTAAAAGACTACGAAATGAAAAAGAAGGGATCATTCCAGCTGAGCCTGCCATAGCCGCAACAAAATAAAAAAATCGCGAACGTCACTTTGATAAACAAAATGACCTTCGCGACTTTTATTTTTCGGTTTGATTAAATGTGTCCCCACCATCAATGGTACCTAATTCAAATCCATGTTCAAACCAATAAATTCGTTGTTTTGCTGTACCGTGTGTGAAACTTTCTGGAACAACATACCCTCTTGCACGTTTTTGGATCGTGTCGTCACCAACCGCACCCGCAGCAGTGATTGCTTCTTGCAAGTCCCCTTGCTCCAAATATCCGCGTCCCTTTGCATGATGCGCCCAGACTCCCGCAAAATAATCTGCCTGTAATTCAAATCTCACTAAATATTTATTAAATTCTTCTTCGCTCATTTTTTGACGTAGCGGCATCACTTGATCTGAAATTCCGAGTAATGTTTGCACATGGTGTCCTACTTCGTGAGCTACTACATAGGCCATAGCAAAATCACCAGGTGCTTTAAACGAACTTTGTAATTCATTATAAAATGCTAAATCAATATACAATTTTTGATCACCCGGACAATAAAACGGTCCTGCAGCTGCACTTCCATATCCACAAGCTGTATCCACTTGTCCTGAATATAGAACTAGTGTAGGGTTTTCATACTGAATTCCTTGTTGAGCGAATAACTCCGACCAAATGTCTTCTGTATCCGCGAGTACAACCGATACAAAATCTGCCAATTCTTTATCTTGTTCGGTTTCCACGTACGGTTGATCAGGTACAGCTGAACTACTATCTAATAAATCAGTTGGGTTTCCACCTAATATAAGAAACAATATAATACCGACAATCCCAAGACCGCCACCACCTAATGCGATCGCACCTCCGCCTCCACCACTCTTCCCTCTTCGATCCTCAACATTTGAACTTTTTCTACGTCCACCTGTTTTCATTCTGTCTCCCCCGTTTCGGCTTTATGTGAGCTGGATTTTACATCATTATGTAGATGCTACTTGATTACAATTTACCCATTTCCCCAACAAAACAAACAAGACGAGCATCTTATTGAGTTGAGTAATTTATTGCGAATTGGCAGATAGCTATTCCCCATGTATGATTTTTCATATATACTTTACTTTAGGGTTGTAAACTAATGAAGGAGTGAGTTTGTTGAGTAATCAAAAGTCTGTCTATAATTTTAACGCGGGTCCATCCGCTCTCCCACGAGAAGTTCTTGAAAAAGCACAAGCTGAACTAGTGAATTTTAAAGAATCAGGAATGTCTATTATGGAAATGAGTCACCGCAGTGCTACTTATGAACAAGTACATAATCAAGCAATTGAACGCTTACGTTCTTTATTCACAATTCCTGAAAACTATGAAGTACTATTCTTGCAAGGTGGAGCTAGTCTACAATTTGCAATGGTACCGATGAACTTCTTAGCAAAAGGAAAAAAAGCAAGCTATATTATGTCAGGCGCATGGTCAGACAAAGCACTTAAAGAAGCAGGGACAATCGGTGAAGTATACGAAGCTGCTTCTACAAAAAATGCAAATTATAATCGCGTTCCATCTTCAGAAGAAATTACATTTGAAGAAACGGATGCGTACGTGCATATTACATCAAACAACACAATCTTCGGTACACAATTCCACGAGTTCCCTGTCACTGGCAATGTTCCGTTGATTGCTGATATGTCCAGTGATATTCTGTCAAGACCATTAGACGTTAGTAAATTCGGAATGATTTATGCCGGTGCTCAAAAAAACCTTGGACCTTCAGGTGTTACAGTTGCGATTATCCGCAAAGACTTGTTAGATAATGCGAATAGCGCGATTCCAGCTATTTTGAAATATAGTACACATTCGTCTAGCAACTCTTTATATAACACTCCTCCGTCATTTGGTATTTACATGTTGGGTGAAGTGCTTGGTTGGATGCAACAACAAGGCGGCTTGGAAAAAATCGCAAAGCGCAATGAAGAAAAAGCGAACTTGATCTATGAGGTAATCGACAACAGTAATGGTTTCTATACAGGACATGCTGAAATAGAAAGTCGCTCATTGATGAACATCACCTTCCGTGTAGCGGATGAAGAGTTGGAAAAACAATTCTTACAAGAAGCTAAAGAGGCAGGATTCGTCGGGCTAAATGGTCACCGTTCTGTAGGCGGATGTCGTGCGTCTGCATACAACGCAGTACCATTTGAAGCATGTCAGGCGTTACAGCAATTCATGCTTGATTTCCAAGAAAAAAATAAGTGAAATCTAAAAGCCAAGTCACTCATAAGTGACTTGGCTTTTTACTGTTCTACAATAATAAATTCTTTTGAGAAAGCTAATTGCAAAGAACTAAATGTTTGGATATTCGTAAAATCTAAACCAAGCTCTGTCGACGCTTGGGCAATTGCCGGTAAGATACCTGTAATGGTGCATCTTGTTCCTAATAGAGATAACACTTTTGTAACTTGAAAAATCTTCTGAGCTACCAGTGTATCAATTACGGTCACTCCCGATAAGTCAATGAATAAATGTTCAATGTCAGACTCTAAACTTCTCTCCGGAATACTTTCCAACATAATACGTGCACGCAGCTCATCCATATCACCAATTAGCGGTACTATACCAATTTTATCGGTAATTTTAATGATGGGTGAGCTTAACTCATTAATTAAGCTTTGTTGGATATCAAACTTGCTGTTGATATATTCATTATAGGTTTCCGCGAAATTAATATAAATTTGATCAAATGCACTATTGATCGTTTCACTCCAACGCATATAATCTTCTAGTTTAATGTCGTCTATATTGGCCAACTTAAAATCATTTATTATTTGCCAGTATGTTAAACGAAGTTTACTTAACGCCTCTATAACTTCTTCTATGGGGGTATTGCTGTTGACTCTACTTAGAGCGACAACGGCAGCCCATTTTATTTTGTTTTTTTCAAAGATTTCAGGATCATCAAGTAAACTACTAATGATGGTTAAATTCGTTAATCTATTTTGTTCACGAAGTGTTTCTTCCATTTCTGGGTGCGCGCTGAGTGAATAAATAGAATCTTTTTCTATTATTCTCATCGCTAACCAAGAAGTAGTGATTTTCGGCAATTTTGCTAGTAAATATTCATAAAGCCTTACATCAAGCTGTTTCATCTTACATCCTCCTGGATACGTTCTTCGATCTTATTGAATGTGTATAATTAATTGATTCGCTTCAAAGTCAAAGATATTTAATATGACCCCAAGAACCGTTATGTATTTGTATATAGATTCATAATACGTGATGCCATATTCTTTGTCATATTGCGCAATCGGATATACATACTGTTCTTCCGAAGGGATGGGCAAGAACTTCCAAGGTCTTGGAGAATCATTGTTTTTTTCCGCATGTGCATCTAATAACATATTATAAAAACTCTCTACCTTTTTTTCAGGAAAATCATAATATATAATAGGCCCTGTTTTCTCAATAGTTTCTAAATTTCTTTGCACCCAATGAACAATTGGATGCTCAATTGGGGCTGAATGAACGCGCTTCAAAAGATTTTGGGATGTAGGTTCTTTTTGAGTATTTAGTTTATCACAATACGTAATATACAAAAACTTCATTATTCCCTCTCCTTTGCAAAAGGCTTTTAATATAGCAATCATTTTACTAGTACAGCTATTCCCACATCTATTTAAGTAGTACTCTTAATACTTGGTTCCATCATATCCATATTCCTCTAGTAATTCTTCAAAACTTTTATTTTTCTCACGTTCTTTGCGCTCTTGAATACGTATTTCTTTTTCCTGTTCCAATTTTAATTCTTCTTCTACTTTCATTTCCTGCTTCATTCCTTTTAATTTAGCTAACATATCATCGCTCATTAAATCTGAAAGTGAAGTTGCAGACTCATCTACGATTTTGCTCTCTTGTTTCGTCGATGCTTTTCGTTGTTTTTTTGACATAGTAAACACTACTTTCTATTTGATAATTGAGATGCCTCTTATTGAAATTATCCAGATAATTGTCAAGGGTTATACATTGCCCTTATTCGCTTTAATTACGTACAATAGATTGAGGGAGGGATGTTTATGTATAGCTTACCAAAAAACGTAACGTTAATCGAGGTTGGACCGCGCGATGGCTTACAAAATGAAAAAAACAGTATTCCTACTGATCAAAAATTAGCTTTTATACATTCTTTGCAGCAAGCAGGTATACATGAAATGGAAGTTACCTCTTTCGTATCGCCAAAGTGGGTACCACAAATGTCAGATTCCAAAGAGATTATGGCACGAGTTAGCAAACAAGGCAGGCAGATTGTTCTCACGCCAAACGCACGTGGTGTTGAGAATGCACTCAAAGCTGGTGCAGATAGCATGGCGGTGTTTGTAGGCGTGAGTGATACATTCAATCAACATAATATCAATCGCTCCACTACGGAGAGCGTGGAGACGTTGCGACCTATTGTCCATCAGCTCAAAATAGATCAGCGTTTTGTAAGAGCTTGTATTTCAACAGCATTTCACTGTCCGTATGAAGGTTTTATTCCACTTGAACAAACTCTGGCACTTTGCAAGAAGTTTGTCGATATGGGTGTAGATGAATTAAGTGTGGCAGATACTGACGGTATGGCCAACCCTTTAGCCAGCTATACTTTGTTTCGAGAACTAAAAAAACAGTTTCCAAATATTTTAATTACAGCACACTTCCATGATACCCGTAAATTAGGATTAGCTAATATTTACGCCTCCTTACAAGCAGGTGTTGATCGATTCGATACATCTGCAGGTGGTCTCGGTGGCTGTCCTTTTGCACCTGGCGCTACAGGTAATGTCGCAACGGAAGATGCGTTATATCTTTTGCAGTCAATCAATGTAGAAACAGGGATTGATCTGGATAAAATATGTGCAGCAGTAGATGAAGTTGCACCTTATCTGTCACATCCCATTGAAACGGCGATGTATAACTTATATAAACGAAGAAGTAAATAGAAAGGAGGATTTTGGTGAAACGTAGAGTAGTGTATATTGTCGGTATAGCGTCAAGTGTGATGACAGCGTTTCTTACAATTTTCGGGATTCTTCTCACTAATCGTCTAATGTATTTAAAAACAAAAGACTCAGAAGTTATTTTGCAGCGTGAAATGATTGCTAAACGCTTTGATCGTCAGTGGTTTGAAACTATAAGAAAAGATGATATTTGGATTCCCTCACCTAACGGCTATAACTTACGCGCGATCTTCTTGCGACCTTTAGATACAACACGAACGGTTGTCATTTGTCATGGCGTAACGGAAAATAAAGTGAATTCTATCAAATATGCACGACTGTTTGAACGTTTAGGATTTAATTCTGTTATTTTTGATCATCGGCGGCATGGTGATTCTGGCGGCAAAACAACAAGTTTTGGATTTTATGAAAAAATAGACTTAAAAGAAGTTGTGACAGCTGTTCGTGAACGTGTAGGTAAGCGCGCTTTAATTGGCATCCATGGAGAATCTATGGGAGCTGCCACTACGCTGTTGTACGCAGGTACGTATGAAGATGAGGCGGATTTCTATATATCTGATTGTCCATTTTCTGATTTCTCAGAGCAACTATTGCATATCATTCGTACAGAGATGCCTTTTAAGACCTCAATGAGCTTGCGAATCGCCAATTTGTTTTTGAAGATTCGTGATGGTTATACTTCTGCAGCTGTTTCCCCCCGCGAAGTGATGAAGTTTATTGATAAACCCGTATTATTCATTCATAGCATGGAAGACACATTCATTTTGCCTCAAATGACGGAAGAGTTATACGAATTAAAAGAAGGCGATAAAATGATGAAGCTTTTCGCAAAAGGTGCTCACGCTAAATCATATAATGATAATCCAGATGAATATCTGCAAACGGTTCAAACATTCCTCAGTCGTTTTCGTTTATATTCTTGATAATGCTATACAATAGAAAATAAAAAAGCTCCGTGTTAGCAATTCTGCTAATCACGGAGTTTTACTTATTTTTTTTTAGCTGGCTTGTCTTGAACCTTGCTCATCTGAGCCATCATTTGGTTAATTTTCTTTTGTGAAGGTTTCTGTCCCATTTGCATCATCATCATACGTAACATTTGTTCATTAATTGGCGGATTGTCCTTCAAATAATTCATCATATATTTACGTGCTATGAAAAAGCCGAGAGCTACTCCGCCGATCAAAGCGACGACGATCAATAAAATTGCTATCCATAAAGTCATTACTGCCAAACCCCCCTCATAAAAATAGTTCGATTACATACTACCAAGAAGGATTATACAACATAGCAGCAGTGAATAGCAATGACTGTACGCAAATTGTGCGGAAGTTTTTACATCATCGAATTTTCTAGTATCATGCGTTCAGAGTGTTTAAGTGGTTTGAGCCAGCCGCATTCTTGCTGTTCATTCATCACCGCAAAAAAACGATCAGTTGAAGTGGATAGTGCTACAAATAAATCTAAATCCAACATGCGTGACCCTTGGCAATACACCTGTATACTGTGCGTACCCATTTTGATGAATACTTCTCCCTTGATTAAGTGTGTCAATCGATATTCATTATGATATGAATCCAATTCATCAAAACTTTTTGCCAAGTTATTCTGAATAATAGTATCTAGTTCTCTTTGATTTAACCGATCACATAAATATTCAATTTCTTGATAGTTCGTAGAAGGACCTACTGTTAGCAGCTCAAATAATAATCGTTCACGTCCCATTATGAAGGACTGATACGCTGACTTGATCTTGAAAATTTCATACTTCCTCATAACGAACACCTCCTACTGTCTATCATAGAACTTGTCCTCAGTAAATCGTGTCAGTTTGCGGAAAACTTCATCACTATTATTGTCGTAAAGCTGCGCAAAAAAACACACGGCTCTTTGATAGAAAGAGCCGTGTGTTGCGTATGCTTAGTTATTTAATAGATTTGTCATTTCTCTTACAACATTTTCTACAGTAAAGCCATACTTTTCAATGACTAAGTCGCCTGGCGCACTTGCACCAAATGTATCAATTGCCATGACAGTTCCTTCATCGCCTGAGTATTTATGCCAGCCAAGGGAAGCTCCCATCTCAATCGCTACTCTCTTCTTGATGTTCTTTGGAAGAACAGAATCTTTGTACGCTTGATCCTGTTTCTCAAATAGATCCCATGAAGGCATGGAGACGACAGCGACGTCGACACCTTGTTCTTTAAGAGCTTTCTGCGCTTCAACTGCAAGACTTACTTCCGAGCCGCTTGCAAGCAGTAAACCATCCGCTTGCTCTTTAGAAGCAGGTGATATGACATACGCACCTTTTGGTACATATTCCATCGCTAGTTCTTGTGATTTAGGCAATACTTCAAGGTTTTGTCTAGACAAGACTAAGACAGTTGGTGTGTCTTTTGAAGTAGCAGCTATATGCCATGCTGCAGATGTTTCATTTCCGTCAGCAGGACGGATGATAGTCAATCCAGGCATTGCACGTAATGAAGCCAATTGCTCAACTGGTTCATGAGTAGGTCCGTCTTCTCCGACCGCTACGCTATCATGTGTGAATACATATGTTACGGGTAAGCCCATTAATGCAGACAATCGAATAGCAGGACGTACATAATCACTAAACACGAAGAATGTTCCACCAAATACTTTCACTCCGCCGTGAAGAGTCATGCCGTTTAGAGCAGTCCCCATAGCGAATTCACGAACACCAAACCATATATTACGGCCAGCATAGTCGTCTGCAGTGAAATCACCTGCATTTTTAATCGTTGTCTTGTTTGAACCCGCAAGGTCCGCGCTACCACCAAATAATGCCGGAACTGCTTTCGCTAATGCATTGATTGACTCACCAGATGCTGAACGAGTCGCTACAGAAGCACCTGCTTCATAAACTGGCATTTGTTCTTTTAAATCAGTTGGAAGTTCGTTTGCCATCGCTAATTTTAACTGTGTTGCCAATTCTTTATGTTCGTTTTCGTAGCTTGCGAATAGTTCATTCCATTGATTCTCTGATTGAACACCCAGTTGATCTGTTGCTGAATTAAAACGGTCATAAACTTCTTCTGGAACGTAGAAGTCTTCTTCAAATGTCCACTTGTAATACTCTTTCGTAAGCGCCATTTCATCTTCACCTAACGGTGCACCGTGTGCATCTGCTTTACCAGACTTATTTGGTGATCCGTAACCAATGACAGTTTTCACTTCAATGATTGTCGGTCCTCCTGTATTGCCTTTTGCTTTTTCAATTGCATCTGAAACAGATTTTGTATCATTGCCATCTTCTACGCGTGCATAGTTCCAGCCATATGATTCAAAGCGTTTTCTAATGTTTTCAGAGAACGACATATCTAAATCGCCATCTAAAGAAATATCGTTACTATCATATAGCACGATCAGTTTATTCAATTGAAGGTGGCCTGCCATAGAAATTGCTTCTGCCGCCACACCTTCCATCAAATCTCCATCACCGCAAAGTGCATATGTGTAGTGATCGACAATATCGAAACCGGGCTTGTTATACGTTGCCGCAAGATGTTTTTCAGCCATTGCCATACCAACGGACATACCAATCCCTTGTCCAAGTGGTCCTGTTGTCGCTTCAACTCCTGCAGTGTGTCCATACTCCGGATGTCCAGGTGTCTTTGAATCCCATTGTCTGAAGTTCTTTAAGTCATCAATAGTCAAACCGTAGCCACTTAAGTGCAACAAGCTGTAAAGTAACATGGAGCCGTGTCCTGCTGAAAGTACAAAACGGTCACGATTGAACCATTGTGGGTTTGATGGATTATGGTGTAAATGTTGTGTCCATAGTGTATACGCCATCGGTGCTGCACCCATCGGTAATCCCGGGTGACCAGAATTTGCTTTTTCAATTGCATCGATTGATAATGTTCGGATTGTCGTTATTGCCAGTTGATCGATTTTTTCGGTCATGCTGTACATCCTTTCCGTCCTGTCTCATATGAGTGTTTTATAGTACATATTCCTTCTCTAGTGTAGTCAATTCTAGAGTTAATTACAATGTTAATCCTTTACCTATCATCAATTTAGCGGCTTTTGATTCGCTCGCGCTAGTTTAACTTTTTCAGGTGTTACATCATTTCCTTCAGGATCTACTACTTTGACCGATTCGATCGTTTCACGCATGCTTGAACGGAATGATTCCAAGTATTCCTTTCTCAACCGCGTCTGTTCTTTTGCTTCCTCGATCGATAATCCTGTTGTTTTCTTTTTATTCGCCAATTCATTAATACGTTTTATTTTCTTTTCTGATAGCATCTTTAAAACCCTCCATAAGTTAGTCGTTTAATAAAATGTAAACAACCTGAAGGAAAAGTGCAACCTATTAGTGTTCTTGTGCAATAAACTCTTTATATCTTCTATGAACCGTCGCTTTACTGACAGCATGGCCAAGTCCATTCAATACCGTTGCAATTTCTTCGTATGTGAGACCTTTGTTGCGAAGCGAGACAATTTCTTCTATTGGTAGTTCAAGTCTTTCACGCCCCGGTCCCTGATCAATATTCCGCAGATTCTTTGATGGATCATAGCCTCTGTCAACAGCACGCTTCATCCCTCTACGTATTTTTGCATTATGTAGTTTACGTTGATATTCCTCTACGATTGCGAGAATTTCTAGTAACATGGAATCCATTTCATTCAGTTCTATTGTACCGTTTGAATGATTGGTAATCACAGCCGTTTCACTTTTTGCAATTACATGCAATATCGCGACCCTTGCATTCCCTCGACCTAATCGTGTCTCATCTTGAATGAATACTGCATCCACTAAACCATTTTGGATTTGATCCAACATGGATAGAAGGCCTTCACGATCCATATCATACCCACTCTGCCGATCTGTGTAAATTCCAACACAATCATAGGATAACTCAGTAGCTAACTTTTCTAGTTCTTCCTGCTGCCTTACAATAGACTGCTCTTGTGTTTCTTTTTCTGTACTCACTCGGCAGTATATTACACACGTCTTTTCTGTCATTTAGTTCCCACTCCTATTTCAGCCACCCGGATATCTGTTTGTTTATTAATTTTAACAGGCACACGCAGTAATTCACCTGAAACGATTTGATCGGTAGGCAATTCATTTAATGAACGTACCTGTTCGATCCAATGAGTGGTTGGTATATCTTCTGAGTAGTTAGAAGCCAGTTGCCATAGTGTATCTCCTTCATTAACAACGATTTCCATATAGTGATCTTCCACGGCTATTTTATCGAATTGAACCCAGGCAAATGACACACATACTATTAATAATACAGCGAAATAATAATTGTTTTTAATAAATTCTTTAACAAATTCCATAATAACTCCTCCTCTAATTTGCGCATTTAGAATGCACGTTCGGAATACCTGTTCTTAATTATAAGAGAACATATGATTCCATGTCAAGCAAAATTAGAACCTTTGTTTGATTACTAATCGAACACATGTTATACTATATTCAAAATAGTGGTTCAGTATTCCATTGCTCGCAAACTAGTAGAAGAGGTGAATCTGTTGAAGAAAATATCAAAGAGACAAGAAGAAATACTTGCTTTCATAAAAGATGAAGTGCGTTTAAAAGGTTACCCCCCTTCCGTTCGTGAAATTGGAGAAGCTGTCGGTCTTGCATCAAGTTCCACGGTTCACGGTCACTTATCACGGCTCGAAAGCAAAGGTTTTATACGCCGAGATCCGACAAAACCTCGTGCCATCGAAATTTTGGATCCTGAAGGACTGGACGAGTTAAAGAGTGGCGTTATGCATGTGCCATTGATTGGTAAAGTTACAGCTGGTAATCCAATTACGACAATTGAAAATATCGAAGAGTACTTCCCATTGCCGGATACATTCGGTTCATCAGAGGATGAAATCTTCATGTTAGAGATTGTAGGAGATAGTATGATTGAAGCTGGCATCTTAAACGGAGACCGTGTGATTGTCAGACAAACCCACTCCGCAAGTAATGGTGAAATCGTTGTAGCTATGACAGAAGAAGACGAAGCGACAGTTAAACGTTTCTTTAAAGAGAAAGACTATTTCCGACTCCAACCAGAAAACTCCTCTATGGAGCCAATCATTGTAGATCAAGTTTCTATTTTAGGAAAAGTGATTGGTGTTTTCCGTATGATTCATTAATCAACAAAAAAGTGTATCGAGAAACCTTAATAGGTTCTCGATACACTTTTTTTATACCAACTTCTTTTCAAGCAATTGTTCCATAGAATCTAGTACTGCGGATTTTACATGCTCATAGGTCAATCCACCTTGAATATATGCTGTGTAGGGTGGTCTAATTGGGCCGTCAGCTGTCAATTCGATACTGGATCCTTGAATGAACGTACCCGCTGCCATTATGACGTCATCGGCATAACCGGGCATATAGGATGGCTCCGGTGCATATTGAGCATTAATTGGTGAGTTTTGCTGGATCATCTGACAGAATGCAATCATTTGTTCGGCGTTTAAAAAATTCACTGATTGGATTAAATCCGTTCGAAGCTCACTGTAATGCGGTGTGGTATCCATACCAAAGCTACCGAAAAATGCCGATGTGAATAGCGCGCCTTTGACCGCTTGACTTACTACGTGTGGGGCTAAGAAGAATCCTTGGTACATCTCAAGTAACGTATCTAGTGAGGCTCCTGCCTCAGCTCCAAGGCCTGGAGAAGTCATTCGATATGCACACTTCTCAACCAAGTCTTTCTTACCTGCTATGTATCCACCTGTTCTGGCAAGTCCGCCGCCTGGATTTTTGATGAGCGATCCTGCCATCAGATCTGCTCCAACTTCTACGGGCTCTTTCATTTCCACAAATTCTCCATAGCAATTATCTACAAATATCACGACATCTTCTTTGATTTTACGGATTTCCTTAATAATCGCTTCAATTTCATGGATTCTGAATGATGGATTGCTTGAATAACCTTTCGAACGTTGGATTGCTACGACTTTCGTCTTCGATGAAATCGTCACTTTGGCTTTCTCATAATCAACAGAGCCATCCTCTTTCAAATCAATATGCTGATAAGAAATGTGAAAGTCCTCTAGTGAACCCGTATCTTTGCCATTGCCGGAAATGATAGACTCCAACGTATCGTATGGTTTACCCGTAATATAAAGAAGTTCATCACCCGGACGCAATATCCCAAACAAGCTAATTGTAATGGCATGCGTGCCTGAGATAATTTGATTTCTGACAAGACAGTCTTCCGCTCCGAATACATCTGAGTATACTTGTTCCAATACATCACGGCCACTGTCATCATAACCATAACCTGTAGAGCCGGATAAATGAAAGTCGCTTACCTGATTTTTTTTGAATGCTTGTAAGACTTTTCTTTGGTTAAAAAACGCAATTTCTTCTACTGTCTTCACGTACGGAGCAATTAGTTCCTCCGCTTCTTGTGATTTAATCAGTAATTCATCATTTATGGGTGTTATTTGCATGTGTAGTACCTCATTTCATTTTGTCATATTCTATTTTACCAGATGAAGTGTATATACCAAATGAAAGACAACAAAAAAACAGGCAAGCGCCTGTTTATAGTTCGTCTTTTAAAATAACTGGTTTTGCAGGGGCATACGTAGAAATCGCATGCTTATAAATAAGCTGTTGCTTACCGTCTGTTTCCAATAGAACCGTATAATTATCATACGACTTGATTAGACCCTTTAGTTGAAAACCATTTAGTAAAAAGATTGTCACGAATGTGTTGTTCTTCCGTAAAGAATTCAAAAACGTATCTTGCATATTTCCTTGTGCCATTCGATTGCCTCCTCGTCCCTGTTATTTAGTTATTCCATACTCACTTCTGAAAATCCTTTATTATCTTACAGGTTGTTTGAAAAACTTCTTCCCCCGACTGATTAGCATCTACCCACTGGACAGGCAATTTATTACGAAAGTAGGTCAGCTGCCTTTTTGCATAATTACGTGTGTTTTTCATTACCGCTTCTATTGCCTGCTCTTTTGTTAATTGTCCGTCAAAATAGGAAATCAGTTCTTTATAACCTATCGCTTGTACAGATTGGGTGTGCCGAATCCCTTTATTCCAGAGTTGCTGTACTTCTGTAAACAAACCCGCTTGAACCATTTGTTCCACACGCATATCGATTCGTTCATAGAGTAGATCACGGGGAAGATCCAGACCAATAATTACAGAATGATACATCGGCTGATTTCCTTGTTGCTGTTCATGGTCTTGCTTTGTTTGACCCGTCACTTCAAGGATCTCTAGCGCACGCACTAGACGTCTATGATTATTCGGATGGATTTTCTCTGCACTTTTCGCATCTAATTCTGCAAGTTTCGCGTGCAAGACATCTGCGCCTTCTAGTTCAAGTTCCCGTTCTATGCGCGCTCGCACTTCAGGGTCGGCGGCTTGTTCAGTAAATCGATAATCAAACAAAACGGACTGAACATACATTCCACTGCCACCAACAATAATAGGTAGTTTTCCACGAGATTGAATATCCGCTATCCATTGTCTCACCGCTAGCTGATATTCCGCTACGGAAAACGATTCTGTTGGTTCTTTTACATCAAAGAAATGGTGTGGAATTCCTTGCATTTCAGAACGATGAATCTTTGCTGTGCCGATATCCAATTCTTTATATACTTGCATAGCATCTCCATTAATGATTTCTCCATTAAATAATTTTGCCAGGGCTATGCTAAGCGCTGTTTTCCCTGAAGCAGTCGGTCCTACTACTGCTAGTACATCAACGGGTAAGTTCATGTCGTTTCATCCATTCTACGATAGTCATATACACTTGTTTGTAGTTGGTTTCCTGAAGCATCTCGTGCCTTCCGCCTTCATAGAGCTGAACAGTAACTTGCTGTTGTTTCGCTTTGTCGAATTGTTTGGCTACTTTCCACACACCTTTAGCGCGGTCTCCTACTAAATCATCTGTACCTGAGAATAATAAAATCGGTAGTTCATTCGGAATATTCAACAAAAATTCAGGCACTTCCATTGAATTCATTCCTTCAAGCAACACACGAAATAGTTGAGCAGTCGGTACGAAACCACATGCCTCATCCTCTTCGTAATCAGCCACGCTTTCTACATCGCGCGATAGCCAAGCAAATTCACCTTCATCAGGAAATTGTTTCGAATAATTGCCGAAGACCAAGTTGTTCAAAAACACATCCGGTTGCTCTTTAGGGAACTTATCTTCCCTATACGCAGCCAACGCAATCGCAGCATGTGCAGTGAACTCAGAATTAGATCCAGTGCCCGATAAGATCACTTGACTAATCGTCTGACTATAAAGCTGGATATAGCGCCTAGCAACGAATGAACCCATGCTATGACCGAGTAGTACAACGGGAAGTTCCGGGTATTGTAGTTGATAACATTGATTCACTTCGAATGCATCATCTACCAATTGGTCGAATGTAGCAGACTCACCTATATAGCCGTAAACATGCCCATTTTCTATAGCTGTCTTACCGTGTCCCCTTTGGTCATGCAACGTCACGACATACCCTTGCGACTGCAAGTACTGTGCGAATCTTTTATAGCGTCCGCTATGTTCTGCTAATCCATGAATGATGTGCACACGGCCAATCGGCTCAGTCTCCGGTGTATAACTTGTCCCATACACTTTAGTCCCGTCACGCATTGTTATCCATTGGTCTGTCATGAACTTACACTTCCCTTCGCTTCCGCAATCGCATTTTGCAAATCATTTTCATGAGTGGCTTTCTCACTTTCTGTATACTGCAACAACTTTGCCATATAGTCGGTTACTTGTGTCGCTAATGATTCTACAACATCGATTTGGAAATATAAATCACCTTTTCTGCGGATAAAGAAATCGCTTGGCGTTGTGACCATTTCATGATGAATTCCATATAAGATCTCTGCGCGTAAACTTATCGGCAAATTGTTCTCTTCTGCTGAAATCGAGTGGGCTAATTGGAAAACTTCATCACTATTTCTTCCGTAAAATGAAGCAAGACGCGCTCCTTGCTGTGGAGTTAAGCCGAATTTAGGTGCTCTTTCCGCTTGTAGGTCAATAAATTGCTTCAACGCTTCATCGTCTATGAAATCACTTCCTGAAACGGGGATATCCTTCGTTTCACATCGCTTGATAGATGGCTTTACTAGCTGTTCACTAATTCGATCCACTACGACTTCCGCCATCTGACGGTAGCCTGTTAACTTCCCTCCTGCAATCGTCAGCAATCCAGGAACTGTTTCCCACACTTCATCTCTTCGTGAGATTTCAGAGGCATCCTTACCTTCTTGTGCAATCAATGGACGAATTCCTGCCCACGTAGATTCTACATGTTGACGTTGAAGATGAATGCTTGGGAATATCTCACTAACCGCATCGATAATATAATGTATATCCTCTTCGGTCGCTATAGGATGCTGTTTATCCTCGGTATAAAATGTATCAGTCGTTCCTATATACGTTTTATTATCCCGTGGAATAGCAAATAACATACGACCATCCGAGTTATCAAAATAGATTGCTTGTTGCAACGGGAAGATAGATTGATCTACTACGATATGGACACCTTTCGTAATATGCAATTGTTTCGTATGTTTGCTGCTAATTTTCTGCTGCAACTCATCTACCCACGGACCAGATGCGTTGATCACCATAGAAGCCCCTACGGAAAATCGTTCACCGGTTAGTTGATCACTTAATACTGCTCCAACGATTCGATCTTTCTCAAAGTTGAATTGTTCGCACTTCATATAATTCAAGCAAAGTGCGCCTTTTTCTGCCGCTTTCTTCAGTACTTCAATCGTCAAGCGCGCATCATCGGTTTGATACTCCACATAATACCCGCCACCTTTTAAGCGTTCCTTTTTCAGTAATGGTTCAAGTTCAGCTGTTTCTTCTTTCGTCAACATTTCCCGTCGTTCTGCCGGCTTTACACCCGCCAGTAGGTCGTAGGCGAGAAGCCCGACAGAAGTGGAATACTTGCCATACGTTCCTTTTTGATAAATCGGCAATAGCATCGGTCTTGATTTGGTAATGTTACGAGAGTTACGGAAGACAATTTCCCGTTCTTTTCCCGTTTCTGCCACTATTTTCACTTCTAGTTGTTTTAAATAGCGTAAACCGCCATGTATCAGTTTAGTTGAACGGCTAGATGTTCCCGCCGCAAAATCTTGCATATCAACTAGGGCAACCGAAAATCCTCTTGCAGCCGCATCCAATGCGATTCCGGCACCTGTAATCCCTCCACCGACAACTAAAACATCGAATGAAAAGTTTCTCAAGTCCTGAATTCTGCTTGATCTTTCTAATGTAGAAAACATAAAATCGCTCCTCTCTGATGTGCTCTGTTACATCACTCGTTTAAACATTTTCTCTAATTCATACGTTGTAAAATGGATCAATACTGGACGACCATGCGGACATGTATAAGGATTATGACATGCACCTAGATCAGTCAGTAATTGTTCCATGTCTTCTTGTCTTAAGTAATAATTTGCTTTGATCGATTTTTTACAACTCATCATAATGGCACTTTCCTCACGCAGTTTCTCGACATCGACTTTGCGTTTCTCGAGTACTTGCTCAATCATTTCTTCTATGATCGAGGTAGCTTGTCCTTCAGGGAACCATGAAGGATACTCTTTCACGGTATACGTCGCTGGACCGAATGCTTCCAAAAACACACCGACTTCTTCCAGTGCATCTTTACACTCTTCAATCTTTACTTGCTCATCAGCTGAGTAATGAAAAACTAGTGGTAAGAGCAATTGCTGCCGTTCACCAGCATCCACTTGTCCAAGCTTCACTTTGAAGTATTCATATTTGATTCGTTCTTGCGCAGCGTGCTGATCGATCAAATAAAATCCGTCTTCATTTTGCGCCACTATATATGTTCCATGAACTTGTCCGATCGGTGCAATGGAAGGAAAATGATTCATTTCCTGCTGTTGCTGCTCATAGACAGTAGGCTCTTGCGGCATGGGTTCTTCTTGCGGTTCAAAAACAGCTTCTGGAAAGACCGGTGTAGCTTGCTCTGTAATAGGCGCTTCCACAGGCGTAATGGAAGACTGTACTTCTTGTCCTTCTAATGGAACCGCTACTTCCGGCCGACGATAAGAAGGTGTCCAAATTGTCTGCTGTTGCGAGTCTCTTTTAACAGGCTTCTCTTTCTTTACCGCGTCAGGAATTATAGTGACTCCTTGAATTGCCTCTCTAATTGCTGCCTTTATCAAAGAAAGTAATTCTCCTTCTTTACTAATACGGATATGACGCTTCGCAGGATGAACGTTGACATCTGTCAAAATAGGATCTGCTGTAATATCAATAACTGCAATCGGAAACCTTCCTATAGGTAAGTACGTATGCATCGCATCAATAGCTGCTTGCGTTCCCGCATAGCTTTTAATCCAACGGCCATTCATCAGAAGTGAAATATAATTTTTAGATGCGCGTGTCATCTCAGGAAGTGTAATAAAACCTTTCACCTTAAAATCAGCATCTTCCTTTTGAAACGGGATCATCTTACGGGCAACTCCTACACCGTATATATCTGATAATACCCGTAATAAGTCTCCTGAACCCGATGTTCTAAGAACTTCATGATGATCGTGAGTTAACGAAAAGGAAATGTCAGGATGACTTAATGCTAATCGATTCAATAAATCTATCGTATGTCCAAGTTCCGTCTGAATCGTTTTCATATATTTCAAACGTGCGGGCGTATTAAAAAATAAATGTTGTATAAGAAAATCTGTGCCTTTTCGTAATGCTCCCGCTTCATACTTCAGTACTTTACCGCCTTCTATCTCCACTACAGCACCTTCTACACCATCAGAAGTCCATAACGATACTTTTGATACTGCGGCAATACTTGCTAAGGCTTCTCCTCGAAACCCAAGCGTACGAATTCGAAACAGATCATGTTCATTAGTTATTTTACTAGTAGCATGCCTTTCAAAACAGCGAATGGCATCTTCTTCAGACATCCCCTTGCCATTATCGGTAACACGGATCGAAGTCAAACCCGCCTCCACTAGAGATACTTCAATTTTAGTACTTTGCGCATCAATCGCATTTTCCACTAGTTCCTTAACGATAGAAGCAGGACGTTCCACCACTTCTCCCGCCGCTATTTTATTGGCTAGTGTGTCTTCCATGATGTGAATTTGATTCATCCGCTTCACCCCTTCTTCTCTGTGGTCAGGCGTTCTTTCCACTCCATTATTTTCTGCATGGTTTGCATAGGTGTCATATTCATCAAGTCCACCGCTTCTATTTCATCGAGCAATTTTTGTGTTTCTGCGGAAAGCATAGGCTCGCTGTCCGTTTCAAACAAGGCAAGCTGTTCTGACACAGATGACGCGCCTTTCGTTGTACTATCTTCTTCAAATCGCTGTAACAAGGTTTTTGCACGTCCTACTACATCTGCAGGAAGACCTGCGAGTTCTGCTACATGAATCCCGTAGCTTCGATCGGCTGCTCCAGGTAATACTTTATGCAGGAACACGACTTTACCATTTTGCTCTTTCGCCGCAACGTGTACGTTCAATAAGCGATCTAACACATCTTCCAATTGTGTCAGTTCATGATAATGGGTAGAAAACAGTGTGTTCGCACCAATTTCTTCATGGATATACTCCATCATCGCTTGTGCGAGTGCCATCCCATCATACGTTGAAGTTCCGCGCCCAATCTCGTCAAACAACAATAGACTGTGGGAGGACGCATGAGCCAATGCATATTGAGACTCCATCATTTCCATCATGAATGTACTCTGTCCCGACGCCACGTCATCCGCAGCTCCTATACGTGTGAATATTTGATCTGTGATGGGCAGTATAGCCTTTTCACAAGGCACGAAACAACCGATTTGTGCCATCACTACAGTCAAAGCTACTTGACGCATATACGTACTTTTACCCGACATGTTGGGGCCTGTAATAAGCAACATATTTTCATCTTCAGCTAGCATACAAGAATTTGGGATATATAATGAATGGTTCATCATTTTCTCCACGACTGGATGTCGGCCATTTTCAATGTCGACAGCCTTCCCTGTATGGAACACTGGTCGAACATATTGATTCTTTTCAGATACTTTAGCAAATGACAGCAAAACATCCAGTTCACTGATGACAGATGCTAGTTGTTGAATTCGTTGTACATCGCCCTTCACCTGTTCGCGAATTGACTGGAATAAATCCAATTCCAATGTCTGGCTGTCTGCCTCCGCGTTTAGGATCAGTTCTTCTTTTTCTTTCAGCTCCGTCGTTATGTATCGCTCTGCATTCGCGAGTGTCTGCTTACGTTCATAGCGAGATAAGTCAGCTAAATGAATATTGGATTTAGTGATTTCAATATAATACCCAAAAATCCGATTATAGCCTATTTTCAACGTTTTAATTCCGGTCAGTTGTCGCTCTTTTTGCTCAAGTTGCGCTAACCATGTCTTTCCATTACGGGAAGCATTTCGAAGCTCATCTAATTTTTCATGATAACCGTCCAAAATGAGTCCACCGTCTTTACTAGATATCGGTGGGTTGACTGCTATCGCATCCGTCAACAACTGGAATGTTTCTCCGCAAGGATCCATTCGGTCAGCAAAGCGCTGTAACATCGGACGCTTCGATTGTTCAAGCAATTGTTTTAGTTTTGGTATATGTGACAATGAATTGCGTAATTGTGCAAGATCACGTGCACTTGCACTACCCATAGATATTCTGCCGGCAAGGCGTTCTACATCATAAACGTCATGCAATTCTTCTAGTAACTCTTCACGCAAGAAATACTCATCAAGTAAGTTGTTTACAGTTTCTAGACGATCTTCAATCGCTTGTCGCTGCGCCAAAGGCTGGTGAATCCACATCCGTAATTTCCTCGCACCCATCGCTGTAACGGTTTCATCAAGTACCCAGAACAACGTACCTTCTTTTTTGCCTGAACGAATAGTTTGTACAAGCTCTAAATTCCGCATCGAGTTCGCATCAATCGATAACTTAGCATCTTTCTCTATATAGATGAAAGGCCGAATATGACCAAAAACCATCTTTTGCATGCGTAGTAGATACGACTGCAACTTACGGCAAGCTTCCTGCAACTCTTCTGGCAAATGGTCATATGTATCATGACCAATTGATCCCGAATGCTCCGTATCTTCAATTGAAAGCATGATTTCGCGACTTTCGAACAGATCTGTCAAAATAACATGAAGTTGTTGATCAACGATAATTTCCTTCATGTTAAGTGCTTCGATTTCTGCCAGCAGTGTTCGCTCGCTTCCTTCAATTAACTCTACTTTCCCTTCTCCAGTACCGACATCAAGATACGCTAGTGCATAACGTTGATACCCTAAGCTATCGATAGCACCTATAAAATGATTTGCCTCGACATCAATTGTTTTACCTTCTGTTAATGTTCCAGGCGTAATAACTTTAACGACTTCACGTTTAACAATTCCCTTTACGTTGCGTGGGTCTTCCATTTGTTCACATATCGCTACTTTATGACCTTTATGGATTAATGTTTCAATATATCCAGTAGCGGAGTGATAAGGTATACCGCACATTGGTATACGTTCTCGTGCACCGGAATCCCTACTAGTTAACGTAATTTCTAATAATGCAGATGCATTAACGGCATCCTCAAAAAACATCTCATAGAAATCTCCCAAACGGAAGAATAAAAATGCGTCTGTATATTGCTCTTTAATTTTCAAATATTGTTGCATCATTGGTGTATGTTCAGACATGGTAAACCCTCTTTTTCTCGCTCATTTTCTATACATTATACCAAACACCCTAAGAGTTAACGAATCAAAAGGGGTTGATGTGGTTTTAAAAGGTAAATAGACATATATAATCAAATAAAAACGGTATTTAAAAAATATAAACTATTCTTGCTTTTGATTAGCTAGGATAGTTTAATCTGTTCTATTCCAATTTTGTGCTATTCTGGTGCTCTGTGTTTAGAAGTCACTGTAAATGGTACAGCGAGTGTTATCGTATAATAGGGAGCTATTGGCGTCAGAAATATTTTCACTAGGCGATATTGGCCGGGTACGAGAGTCACTCCAAGAGTTTCTACGGAAAAACTTTGTTGGATTTCCTTGCCCGGTGCAATCAAATTACCTAAATTAGTAAAGTGTGGATTTTCATAAAACACTGAATTCGAATGTGTCAGAGTGTACCATTCATCATTTTTTAATACTTCTATTTGATAATATTCACCGTACTCATAAATACTTTTACTGTCATTCTTTACTTTCGTGTGGAATAACGGCATACCTTCCTCATATTGATCTTCTAGAATCGAAAATGTCAGGCCTTGCTCATTCGTCACTAATTTCTGCTCAGGTGAAGGAGCTGTTAGTGTTTGTATTTCATTCTCTTTCGAACATGCTGTCAACAGTGTCAAAGCAGATAGGAGTATAAGCCATTTGATCTTCACCATAGGATCACCTTCCTATCTATAGACTACATCTACTAGCGAAAATTCCACTTGACCTGCATCATGTTTTTTTACTTAAAGCAAAATAAAAAAAAGCCGGTGAATCTCCGGCTTTAAAATGGTGAATCTTTACGTTTTGGTGGTTGGTGTGGTCTCTCTTTATTCGGTACTTCATTATCCTTTTTATCCTCCATCACAAGAGAAGAAGATTCTGCTTCAAGTATCGGCCATTCTTCATCATATGGATCGGGATGAATGGTTACAGAAACTTTTGTTTCACCAATCATCTCAACTAATAGTTCTCTTTCAATGGAAATGGAGAAGTTTTGGCCACATTCAGAAATACTGGCTTCTGTACAGTTAGGATGCTGCAATACCGTGACAATCGTTTCTTCTTTTGCGGATGTCGGCTCATCGCGGTAATGCAACGCGATCTTATCTTTATAAGGAATCGATTCAGTAAAGACAGACGTCTTGGAATGATCATGATGTGAATACCAAACATTCACGTCAAAACTACCCGTTACTTCTACATGCGCTCCAACTTTCTTTGCTTGTTGCGTGTGATTGATCACCCAGCAACCCAATATGCTGGAGGGGCGATTAGGCGGCTTCAGCAGCTCAGTAGTTTCCGAACGATGCTTCCCTTTGGCAATAACAGCTTTAGTCACAATTTGTCGTAAGTTTTTCAGTTTTCTTCCTCCTTCTTTGGCTTCTATCCATCCTATGCAACAGCAGCCCAGAAATTGAAAAAAATCGGCAAGGAATTTTCTCCTTAGCCGATTTTTTATTTAAGAAAGGGATTTTTTCTGCGTATTCTCTACGTATGATCCTGTTTCACCGCGTAATAGATCGCCGCCAGTAGACTCAATAATTTCATCTGTCACGCTGTTAGCTATTGTATTAGAAACCAATTGAAGTAAATCATTCACTTCGTCTTGAGACTGTTTGAATTCTTGTACCAATGGAATCGCGTCAATTTCACCTTGTACTTGTTCGATTTTCTTTTCAATCGCTTTTAATGCACGCTCTTTTTCGTAGTTTTGGAAATTCACTGCCTGTGTTTGAAGTGATTTCATACTAGCGATTTTTTCACGTACTTTTTGGTTTTCATTGATTTGCGCTTCTGCACGTTTATAAAACTCTACTTCTTCCGTGTTTGCCAACATATGTGCCAAATCACGTGCTTTTTCTATGATTTCTTCTTTTGTAAACTTCTTCTCCATTATCCCATCACCTTTTCTTGTTGGACTACTCCAATGAATTCACCATTGAGTGACCATGATTTTGCTTCTTTAATACGCACTTCTACTATCTCACCAATCACAGAGCGCGGTGCTACAAAATTCACTAATTTACTTTTTTCTGTGTAACCCGCTAGTACATCAGGATTTCTCTTACTTTCCCCTTCAACTAGTACTTTAACAGTTTGTCCTTCATATGGCTTCATTGCTTCGGCGGACATGTCGTTCACTAGTTTAAGAAGGCGCTGCAAGCGTTCTTTCTTTACTTCCATCGGTATATTGTCCTGCATCTTCGCAGCCGGTGTTCCTTCACGCGGTGAATAAATATATGTGAATGCCATATCAAACCCAACTTCGCGATAGAGAGACATCGTTTCTTGAAACTGTTCTTCTGTCTCATTCGGGAACCCTACAATAATATCCGTTGTGAGTGATAGATTAGGTATTGCACTTCTGATTTTATCAACCAGTTCCAAATAGCTTTCCCTAGTATATTTACGAGCCATAATCTTCAACATCTCAGTTGAACCTGATTGTACAGGCAAATGAATATGATCGACCAAGTTTCCACCTTTTGCAAGGACCTCTATCAAATGATCATCAAAATCGCGAGGGTGACTTGTAGTGAATCGAATTCTTGGGATATCAATTAATCGTAACTCATCCATGAGATCACCTAGACGGTATGTAATATCGTCAAAATCTTTGCCGTACGCATTCACATTTTGCCCTAGTAAGGTGATTTCTTTATAGCCTTCTGCAGCCAACTGACGAACTTCTTGAATGATGTCTGCTGGACGTCTGCTACGTTCTTTACCACGCGTATACGGCACGATACAGTACGTACAGAACTTATCACATCCGTACATGATATTAACCCATGCTTTGATCTTACCATGACGGACTTTTGGCAAGTCCTCAATCACGTCGCCTTCTTTGGACCACACTTCAATAACCATCTCTTTAGACATATACGCTTCATGTAAAATGTTCGGCAAGCGATGAATGTTATGTGTGCCGAAGATCATATCTACTTGATCATACGTTTTCAAGATTTTATTTACAACGGATTCTTCTTGTGACATACAGCCACATACTCCGATTAATAAATCAGGGTTTGTCAGTTTGAGTGGTTTATAATGACCTAATTCACCAAACACTTTATTCTCGGCATTTTCACGGATTGCGCATGTATTGAGCAGTATAACGTCTGCTTCTTTAACATTGTCAGTGGCATCATATCCTAATGCCATAAGAATCCCTGCAATCACTTCCGTATCGTGTTCATTCATTTGACAGCCAAATGTTCGAATAAAGAACTTACGACCTTGTCCCATTCCTTTAAAGCGTTGATCTATTTGAAAGTTATCGTGATATTCCACTTCTTCTTTCCCGCGTTTTTTTGCGTCTTTTAGAGAAGGCCCGCTATACACAGACTCGAAATATTTGCTATAGTCTTTTTCTAAGATGTCTGGTTTCGATCGGTCTTTCGTTGCGAGTCCAGCTTGCAAGCGCTGTTCTTCATTCATTGCAGAAGCCCCTTTCTATTACTTATCGGGAAATAAGCATACCTGTTGTTATTATACTGAACTTTTGTCTGATATGACAGCAAAGGGGAAAAATGTCGCTGGTTTGTCATGAAAAAAAGACCACGAAATTGATCGTGGTCTTCTGTATTCTACTTACGTTCCTTTTTTTCAACGAAAAGTTTGAGCGCCGTTCTAGCTTCCCCGTTGATTTCGATATCGGTGAAGGCTGGCGCGCAAATTAGGTCGCCTCCGCTTGGTGCTACGAATCCTCTTGCGATTGCAATTGCTTTCACTGCTTGATTTAGTGCTCCAGCACCGACTGCCTGGATCTCGGCATAGCCTTGTTCACGAATAACTGCAACCAATGCTCCTGCTACTGAGTTCGGATTTGAGCGAGATGATACTTTCAAGGGACTCACGATATTTCCTCCTTATTTTGCAATGTCTATGGAACGTGTATATTCCATACAACATCCTATGATAGGCAAGGAGGATTTAGACACCTAGATAATTAGTTTTTGAAAGGATGATCTTCGTTGATTCGTATCCGCTCAATTTTGAGTGCTTTACCGGTTTTGTCATCCAATTCTACAAACATACCGTTTAGCTGTGGTCTTCCACTTTTCGGCACCTCAAAGCGAGTTGGCAAGTTGGTATAGAAGCGATACAACACATCTTCTTTTTTCATTCCTAAAATTTCATCATACGGGCCTGTCATACCTGCATCTGTTAAATATGCAGTACCCCCCGGCAATATTCGATCGTCTGCGGTTTGAACATGTGTATGTGTCCCAACAACAACGGAAACTTTTCCATCTAAATGCCAACCCATCGCAATCTTTTCACTTGTTGCTTCTGCATGGAAGTCTACAAAGACTAATGGTGATGTTTGCAACGCTTCTTCTACTAATTCATCTGCTTTTGCAAATGGATCATCGTGCGGCGGCAAAAATGTACGGCCATGTAAATTAATTACGGAAAGTGTAACGCCATTTTTGGTAATGGACGTCATGCCTTTACCCGGTGCTTGTTCAGAGAAGTTAGCAGGACGAATTAAATAATCCACTTCATCTATGAAATCATAAATTTCCCGTTGATCCCATGTATGGTTTCCCATTGTGATGACATCTACTCCAGCATGCAATAAATCATGATAGATGGATTTTGTAATTCCTCTACCTGAAGCAGCATTTTCACCATTCGCGATAATAACGTCTGCTTGATATTTGCGTTTCAAACGCGATAAATAATCTATTACCATTTCTCTTCCCATCGATCCTACGATATCTCCAATAAATATTACTTTCATCTGTAACATCCTCTTTCCAAAATGAAAACAGCTTCCTAACGAACCGGAAGCTGTTTTTTTATTAGGTATTATTTTGCATACTCTACTGCGCGGGTCTCCCGTATGACCGTCACTTTGATATGCCCTGGGTAGTTTAATTCTTCCTCGATTTGTTTTCGTATATCACGTGCTAAGCGATGTGCGGTAATATCATCGATCTGTTCGGGGCGAACAATGATTCGCACTTCCCGTCCTGCCTGAATGGCAAATGACTTCTCTACACCTTCGTATGATTCCGAAATTTCTTCGAGTTTTTGCAGTCGTTTTATATAGTTTTCCAATGTTTCACTACGAGCACCTGGTCTTGCTGCAGATAATGCATCTGCCGCTGCTACAAGTACTGCTATAACAGAAGTAGCTTCTTCGTCACCGTGGTGAGAAGCAATACTGTTAATGACAACTGGATGTTCTTTATATTTCACTGCCAACTCTTTACCAATTTGAACGTGACTACCTTCTACCTCATGGTCGATTGCTTTACCGATATCATGAAGTAAGCCAGCACGTCTAGCAAGTGTTACGTCTTCTCCTAGCTCTGCCGCCAGTAAGCCAGTTAAATAGGCTACTTCGATAGAGTGTTTCAAGACGTTCTGTCCATAACTCGTACGGAAGTGCAAACGTCCAAGAATTTTGATCATATCCGGATGCAAGTTGTGAACACCTACATCGAATGTAGTTTGTTCTCCCTTTTCTCGGATTAACTCGTCCACTTCTCTTCTAGACTTGTCCACCATTTCTTCGATACGTGCAGGGTGAATTCGTCCATCCTGAACCAATTTCTCCAAAGCCAATCTTGCCGTCTCTCTACGTACTGGATCAAAACCGGAAAGAATGACTGCTTCTGGTGTATCGTCAATAATTAGATCAATTCCTGTAAGCGTCTCGAGAGTACGAATATTTCGTCCTTCACGACCAATGATGCGACCTTTCATCTCATCATTCGGTAAGTTAACGACGGAAACTGTTGTTTCTGCCACATGATCTGCTGCAAAACGTTGCAATGCCAACGATAGAATTTCACGAGCTTTACGCTCCGATTCTTCTTTAGCTCGTTGCTCCGATTCTTTTGTCATGACAGCAATATCTGTAGATAGTTCTTCTTCAACATCTTCCAAGATGACGCGCTTTGCCTCATCTCTAGTTAACGAAGAGATTCTTTCCAGTTCAGTCTTCTGTGTAGTAACGAGTTGTTCCGCTTTGCGTTCCATCTCTTCAATATGCTGTTGTCTTTCTAATAGCGCATCTTCTTTGCGCTCTAGACCTGCTTCTCTTTTATTGAGCGCATCATCCTTGCGATCAAGGTTTTCTTCACGCTGTAAGAGACGGTTTTCCTGTTTCTGTAATTCCGTCCTTCTCTCACGGACTTCTGTTTCTGCTTCAATCCGCAGTTCGTGAGTTTCATCTTTCGCTTCTAACAGTGCCTCTTTCTTCACTGACTCCGCTTCACGCTTCGCCTCTTCGACGAGTTGGTTGGCAGTATGCTTGGCACCAGTTACTTTTGAATCATTCACATTTTTCAATATAAAAAAGCTAACAACTGCACCGACGATGAGACTTAGCAAAACGGAGATGAGTATTTCAATACCCATTGAGGTCACCTCCTCCTGCTTATTCTTTTCTTTTCAGTCGGCTTGTATAATCAATTTTGCCACGGCGAATATATTCACTTTACTTGTTACCGGAGATTCCCGGTAATGTCCCGACGATCTGTGAAAACGCCGAAGGCTTAACTTAATCCAACGGGTAGTAGAAAACCTGCTGTTTCGGGACTAATTTTCTATTGATGTCACTACTTTTTGCTTAACTTTTCATTTTGCTGAATTAAGTTAAAATCAACATACCGCCAAAAACAATTGATTGGTTTGTTAAATATAGGACGTATATAATACGCCACTTTAATTGTATAGTTGTATTTTTATTGTGTCAAGGAATGATGAAGGAAAAATGACTCTATAGAAGCTTTTTGTTTTTTGCTCGAGTCTTTCCACTGTACATTTCGCCTTTTCCTTGAAATGTACTTATAGTTCCAGAACAGCGTGAGGAATGTCATAGTCAAGCTAATTATCTCTAAAATGAAATGTAGTGATTTTATATAAAAAAACCGCCAATTGAAAATTGGCGGTTTTGCAAGTATATCTTACTTCTCATCTGAAAGTGTTAGTAAGTCATCCAGCTCATCTTCTTCATCATGTGCTGCGATTACATAGTTTGTAGCATTTAAACCGTATGATTCACGAATTTTGACCGCGATTTCATCACGCATTTTTAAGTTTTCCTTCAAGAATTGTTTCGCGTTTTCACGACCTTGTCCTAAACGCTCGCCTTCATAAGAATACCAAGCACCACTCTTTTGGACTACTTCCAATTCAGACCCCAAATCCAGAATTTCACCTTCTTTTGAAATTCCTTCACCGTACATGATGTCTACCTCTGCTGTACGGAAAGGTGGAGCTACCTTATTTTTCACGACACGAATTCTAGTTTTATTACCCATAATGTCGTTGCCTTGCTTGATTGCTTCACCTCTGCGCACTTCAAGACGAACAGAAGCATAGAACTTTAATGCACGTCCACCTGGTGTTACTTCTGGATTACCGAACATAACGCCTACTTTTTCACGAATCTGGTTAATGAATACTGCAATAGTATTTGATTTATTAATAGCACCAGAAAGTTTACGCAACGCTTGAGACATCAAACGAGCTTGCAAACCAACGTGTGCGTCACCCATCTCGCCTTCGATTTCAGCTTTTGGTACAAGTGCTGCTACAGAGTCAACTACGACAATATCTACCGCGCCTGAACGAACAAGTGCTTCTGCAATTTCTAATGCTTGCTCACCTGTATCCGGCTGTGATAATAGCAACTCATCGATATTGACACCTAGCTTTTGTGCATAGACAGGGTCTAATGCGTGTTCCGCATCAATAAATGCCGCAGTACCACCGCTTGCTTGCACTTCTGCAATTGCATGCAACGAAACAGTCGTTTTACCAGAACTCTCTGGTCCATAGATTTCAATGACTCGTCCACGTGGATATCCGCCTATTCCTAGTGCCGCATCCAAAGCTAGTGAACCTGACGAAGATGTATCAATTTGAAGATCTGTCTTCTCTCCCATTTTCATGACAGAACCTTTACCGAATTGTTTCTCTATTTGTTTTAGTGCCATATCTAATGCCGCTTTACGATTGCTCAATTACAATTCCTCCTCAAACTCTTTTTCTACTCTTATTATACCTTTTTCAAATGGAATACACAAGATTTAAACGAACGGGCATTCGATAAATCGGTTATAGAAATTGAAAAACAAGCGCAAAAGGCTAGGATGAATTGATTTTTGGTAGCTAATTTAATAGCAAAATTTAATACTTCAGTTCTTTTTTCTCTTTTATTTTCTGAATAAGGTAATGTAAGGCAAATTGAACAGAACGTTTACGATTTGTATTGCGAGACCCGGAAAGCTGAAGCTTATAAGATGTTGTCTTCATACCTTCTGCTGCAATCCCGATCCAAACTGTACCGGGTGGCTGACCATCATGAGGTTCAGGACCTGCAGCTCCTGTCAGACTAACACCAAATGTTGTAGAAAATCTCTCTCTAACGCTTTCAGCCATCGCTTCAGCACACTCTGCACTGACAATCCCATGGTAATCAAGCAATGATGATAAGATACCTAATTGCTCGATTTTCATTTCTTTATTGTATACTACAAGACCGCCCTTTAGCGCATTACCAATTCCAGCTTCTGAACCAAGTTCCGCCATAAACATTCCGGTAGTTAAACTTTCTGCCGCCGAAATAGTCCAGTCATTTTGAAGCAATAATTCAGTCGTTTTGGAAGCCAGCGTATCTTCATCTACACCATAAATAAACTCCCCTACAATTGAACGAATTTCCTGTTCCACAGGTAATATTAACTTCTGAGCATCTTCTTCCGTTTTAGCTTTTGCGGTAATACGCAACTTCACCATACCAGGTGAAGCAAGTGGTGCAATTGTAGGGTTTGTTTGCTTCTCTAGAATAGACTGGATACGCACTTCCAATTCTGATTCGCCAATTCCCTGCAACTTCAATACCTTCGATGTGATTACATCTTGTTTTCCGTATACACCAAGCAAGTATGGAATCGCTTCTTGTTCAAACATGGGCTCCATTTCATGGGGAGGGCCCGGCAGTAAAATATACTGTTTACCATTCTTGCCTATCGCTATGCCAGGAGCCATACCATTTCGATTTGGCAATACCGTAGATCCTTTTAAAACAAGTGCTTGCTGTTTATTATTCTCCGTCATTACTTTTCCAACTTGAGTAAAATAATCTTCGATGGTTTTCATCGCATCATCATCAGATACAAGCTCACAACCTAATTCATGGGCAATAGTTTGCTTTGTCAGGTCATCTTTAGTCGGTCCGAGACCGCCACTAAAGATAAGGATATCTGCACGTTTCTGAGCCAGTTGAATGGTTTGTGACAAGCGTGTAGGATTATCCCCTACAACGGTGTGGCAATATACCTCAATTCCAGCTTCAGCCAATCTGGCCGATATGAACCTAGCATTAGTATTCGTGATTTGTCCTAGAAGAAGTTCAGATCCTACCGCAATGATTTCTGCTTTCATGAATACATTTCACTCCTCACATTGACTCCACTAAAATTTTACGATTTTTAACGAAGTAATCGACACCTGACCATACTGTAAATACTAATGCGATATACAACATGATCGTTCCGAATGGAATACCAATTGCCTCGAAGAATATATTATGCAATAAAAGAAATGAAATCGCTAGAAGTTGCGCGACTGTTTTAATTTTACCTAACTGGTTGGCTGCTACTACTTCACCGCCTCCTGCTAAAATCAAACGTAAACCTGTCACGGCAAATTCTCTACTAATAATAATGATGACGATCCAAGCAGGAGCTGTCCCCATTTCCACTAATAAAATAAAAGCAGCTGAGACTAGTAATTTATCTGCTAACGGATCCAAAAACTTACCCATATTGGTCACTAAGTTGTTTTTTCTAGCTAAGTATCCATCTAGCCAGTCCGTTGTTGAAGCAATGATGAAGATGATCGCTCCCACTAAATGTTCAACAGGCATTTCCACTCCACCTAGTTGAATCATTCCCCATCCAAAGTCCACTGCAAGAAACAGGATGAAAATAGGGATCATAAATACTCTTGAGAGTGTAATTTTATTTGGTAAATTCATTACATGTCCGCCTTTCTAACGGTAAAATCTACTTATAAAGAATAAAATAGTCACCTTTTGAGATGACTATTTTTCTATGGTTTTTTTAACACAATGTTTTGTGGTATGAGATTTGTTGGGTAATCTACACGCTGTCCATTGACAGTTAATTCCGCGTTTTCGTAATTCCCAACTCGGATTCTCAAACTTTCCACATCATTCGCTTCAATTTCAATTGTTTCGCCTTCTTGTACTACACGGGCACCACCTGGATCAGGCATCCATTCTTTGCCATCTTGATCTGTTACTGAAATCCAAGACGCACCCGTAGTTTTGACAACGACTTTGATCTTGTCAGTATCAGACAATTTGAATGTAGATGTTTCACCATCAGTAGAAGCGTGTTCAAACGGTTGCTTGGGCTTCTCAACATCTACCGGATCTTGTTGTGGGTCAGTGACTACTGATGAACCGGGTTCCGATAATTCATCGTCTGTAGCCGGACTTGTTGCTTTGTCTCTAAGCAAAGTATAAACAATAACTAAAATCAGAATGATAAATAGTGCAACAATTATTTTCGGCATTGCTTCTCTTAATTGGTTACTCTGCTTTGAACCCATACTACGTTGCATAGTCGCTGGCACAACTTTTTCCTGCTTTTCTTGTACTCCCGGTTCATACACTTCTTGATAAAGACTCAATACTTCATCCGCATCCAAGTCAACTGCTTCAGCATACTGTTTAATAAAAACACGAACATAGAAAGCACCAGGAATAACTTGAAACTCTTCATTTTCAATCGCTGACAAATAACGTTGTTGAATTTTCGTACTGTCTTGTAAATCTTCTAGCGTCAACCCTTTTGAAATCCTCGCTTCTTTTAAACGAGCACCTATTCCGATCAAATTCAACACCTACCTAACTCTTTTCAATCAATTAAACATATTAAAGCCGCCCATAGGGTTACGGTTGGATATTGGATCATTCTTTTCTAAAATATCGTAAGTGATTTCTTGATCCACAGTCGTTCGTAACTCTATGATGATATCAAAATCTTCAATTGTATATTCGGATTGCTTTACAAACATATCCGGATGCTCAACCACTTTAATTGTCGGCAACCCCATGATTTCACGTACTAATTGCATATGACGTTCGTCAGAAGTTTTTCGTGTCACGATCCCATCAAGTATAAAGATGTTATCATCAGAGAACTCATCCCCCATCATACTCGTTCTAATCGTTTGTTTAATCATCGTGGAAGATAAAAAGACCCATTTTTTATTGGCACACACACTTGCCGCTACTACGGATTCCGTTTTACCTACTCGCGGCATCCCACGTACACCGATTAGTTTATGACCATCCTGTTTAAATATTTCCGCTAAAAAATCCACTAAGATTCCAAGCTCACTTCTTATGAACTGATAAGTTCTTCGGTCATCCGTTCCACGCTGAATATAATGTCCATGACGAACAGCCAATACATCACGTAGTTTAGGTTCTCTGATCTTGTGGATGACAATTGCATCCATAGTAGAGGCAATCAACTCAAAACGTTTAATTTGCTGATCGTGATCAGTGTGAACGAGCATACCACGGTATCTTCCATCCACCCCATTGATGGTCACAATATCTACTCGCAACATACCAAGTAAGGAAGCAATATCCCCTAGCAACCCAGGCCGATTGACTTGCAACTCATATTCGACATACCATTCTCCCATTCAACACACTCCTTCATAAAACTACTTTTTCCAGAATGCACAAGTATGCACTTAGTTCTATAATAGCGGATAGCCAAAGCGAATAAAAGAAAAAAAGAAAAGGACAACAGGCATTGTCCTTTTCCAAAGGCTTTAAATATACCAGCCACCATTAATTTGAATTATTTCACCTGTCATATAATCTGCTTTGCCACTTAGCATAAATTCGACCATATTCGCTATTTCCTGCGGTGTCCCGACTGACAAAAGTGGTATTTGTTCAAGTACCATCTGACGCTCCTCTGCAGAAAATTCCTGATTCATTCGGGTGTCAATCCAACCTGGTGCAATGGCATTGACCCGTATACCAGAATAAGCTGATTCCTTTGCATATGCTTTGACGAAGGCATGTTGGGCACCTTTGACTGCAGAATACATGACTTCACCTGCAGCCCCCGCACTGCCCCATATTGAGCCGATAAATAGTATATAGGAAACATCTTGCTTGCGTAGTTTTTCGGATAATAGTGCGATTAAACGAGCTGGATTCTGCATATGGACTTGCCATAATTCCGACATTTCCAATTCGCTTGTATCGGATAACAGTTTTACAACTGCTTGACCGTTGGCTACAACAATTGCTTGAACGCTTTGAATGCTTGCCGCTAATTTTTCTGCTGCTTGCTCCACTCTAAAGTCAGCTTGCACACTGAGAAATTGCTGGTTGGGATACGTCTCTTCTAACTCCGTACGCAATAGATCGAGCTGGTTTTTATTTGTATTATAGTGCAAATACAAAGACCATCCCGCTTCTGCTAGCTGTTTACAGATGACTTCCCCAATTCCTCCAGTGGCTCCTAAAACGAGTGCAAAACGTGGCATACTCATTGTGCTTTTGGTGGCATGACTTTGAAGATTGTATAACTGTCGTCATCAGAAAACGTGGCAAATGCTTGTTTTAATTTATCCATCGATAAGTTTTCCAAAGTCGGTACGACATCGAATAAATTCATTTCGTTAAATTCATATCTTGTATATTGATTAGCAATAAATTCAATGGAATTCAATGAACGCATAAATTGACCAATTTTCTTTCTACGCATTCTGTCCAAGTCTTCGTCTTGTACTGGCCAATTTGTTTTTGCATCTTTAATTGTATGACGAATTAATTTTTCCAAGCGCTCGGGCTCATCTGTATCAGAACCAACCATGGCAAAACCATAGCCTTCTTCCATGGAGAATTCATATGAAAATGATTCATCAACTAAACCTTCCGCGTTCGCTTTTTCATAAAATGCAGACGTGCGACCAAATAGACTATCTAATACGAGGTTTGCCGACAATTCCGTTTCAAGCATTTCTTGGCCCTGTAGATTTGTCTCGGTACACTTCATACCAATATTCAATTTCGGTTTCGAAACATCCATCGTCAATGTACGTTCGGGCACATCCACCTCTTTTGATTCGGACGGGAATTGGCGTTCGATTGCTTCAGGTTTATCGAATGATTTCTGTGCTTGATCTTCTTTAACAAACGCCATCATTTCCTCCGGATTCACTGCTCCTACGATAAACAGCAACATATTAGACGGATGATAGAACGTCTCATAACATGTATATAAGTGTTCAGCTGTAATGTCCTGGATAGACTCAACAGTACCCGCAATGTCGATTTTCACTGGGTGGTTTTCATAGAGATTTTCAATTGTACCGAAATATAGTCTCCAATCCGGCTGGTCATCATACATGGTAATTTCCTGGGCAATGATACCTTTTTCCTTATCGACAGTTTGCTTCGTGAAATATGGTTGTTGAACGAAGTCGAGTAATACTTTTGTATTTTCTTTTAGTTTATTGGTTGCGGAAAATAGATAGGCCGTTCTACCAAATGTTGTATAAGCATTTGCAGAAGCACCATTTAAACTAAACTTCTGAAAAACATCTCCATCTTCTTTTTCAAACATTTTATGCTCAAGAAAATGGGCAATACCATCAGGCACTGTGATGAATTCATCTTTGCCATGCGGTTTGAACGTACGATCAATAGAACCATATTTCGTTGTAAATGTGACAAATGTTTTAGAAAATCCACGTTTTGGTAAAATGACAACTTTCAAGCCATTATCTAGTGTTTCAGTATAAATTTTCTCTTGTAGTTGATCAAAATTTACTTCTTTCATTTGGAAACATCCTCCTTACCTGACAACAAATACACAATTTGTAATTGAATTGTATTCGCCATATCTTTTATATCATTCAATGTGACCGATTCCCACTTCTCGATTAATCGCTCAGCAGTGAAGTTCTCGTCTAACTCTTTATATTGATCATAAATCTCAATCTGACTTCGGGCTGAATCGTTTGCACTTAAAATGCTATTTTCAAGAAGTGCAATCGTCTGACTTAACTCGACTTCTGTACTCTCGCCATTTTGTAAAGCTGTCAGTTGCTCCAGAATTAGTTTGACGGCTTTCTCTTCTAAATCCGCATCAATACCTGCTGTGACATAGACAATACCGTAATGCGAAGCAAATGCACTATTTGCATAGTACGCCATACTTTCCTTTTCTCTTACATTCATGAAAAGTTTACTGTGAGCAAATCCACCAAAAACACCATTTGTTATTTGCATCTTATGGTAATCGGGATGATGGAATGATACGGGTGTATGGAATCCAAGATGAAGTTTACCTTGTTTCATGTCCTGTTTTTCTCTAACCGTATTCACAGAATCTGACACTTTTACATCTGGTAATTCATTTTGTTTCGCTGCGTCTCTTGCTGCAAACGGTAGAAACTGTTTAATTTGCTCAATGATTTCCTTTTCGTCTACATCCCCCACTACATAAATATCAATCAAATCATTATTGATCATATCTTCGTATGTAGCATAGAGACTTTCATTAGTAATTTCAGACACCGCAGCTTCTGTGCCATAAGCCGAGATCGACGCCGGATGATCAGGTCTCATGATTTCAAGCATGCGCTTCTGAGCGAAACGTGTTTTGTCGTCATAAATAGATCGAATCCGATCACGAACATTACGTTTTTCCCTTTCTGTTACATCTGGATCAAATGCATTGTTCGTTACATTTGGATCAAATACTACAGAACGGATTAATTGCCATAACTGTTTAAAGATATCTTCGCCTGCAAAAAATTCATCGTTTACACATTCCGTATAAAGTGAAACCATATGTTGTGAGCTTCTTTTCGAAACGTCCGTAAATAATACTGTGCCGTATAACTCGTCAAGTGCTTTGCGCATTGAACTTAATGTTGGATACTGCTTCGTTGAATCCTCCATCACATTTGCCAATACCGTACGTTCAGAAGCTTTCTTCTGATCCAATGGTGCTTTCCACTTAATTGTCACGTTAACTGTTTTGAACTGTTCCGTTTTACGTATATACAAATGTACGCCATCTTGTAATTTTGTTTTATTGAACATACAAACACCTCGTTTACCTTATTATATGTATTCCTAGTCTCACTATACATTTAAGCCCGCCATTTGGAAAATGATACAACTCTTTCTAGTGCTGAGAGCGCCGTTTAGCCTCGACAGGCACTGAAGGACTTAAAAATAAAGGCGGTGTTTTTCTTTGCCTTTATCTTTAAGGCCGAAGTGACCCGAGAGGTTGGCGCTCGAAGCTGGATGTTTCTAGTGCTGAGAGCGCCGTTTAACCGCGATAGGCACTGAAGGACTTAAAAATATAGGCCGTCTTTGTCTTTACTTTCCACTTAGAAGCGACAATTTAGTATTAGTTAATCTTAAAAGTTCTAACAAAACTAGAAAAGCTACCTGAAGAGTATGTGTCTCCAGATAGCTTTTATCACTTTTATCTATTTCCTTTAATGTAAGGTTTACCAAGTGCTTTTGGTGCTTTCGCTTTTCCAAGGAATCCAGCTAGAGCCAGTATAGTTAAAACGTAAGGGAATATATGGAAATACACTGCTGGAATATCTGCTAGGAACTTAATACTAGAAGAACTAATTGCTAGCGCCTGCGCAAATCCGAAGAATAACGCAGCTCCCATAGCTCCCAGTGGGTGCCATTTCCCAAAGATCATCGCTGCTAGGGCCATGAATCCTTGCCCATTAATTGTCGCATGTCCAAAATCATTCGTGATAGTCTGAGAATAAACTGCTCCACCAATACCGGCTAGTCCACCAGAAATCAGAACTGCAATATAGCGGATTCTTGTTACTTTGATTCCCATCGTATCTGCCGCCATCGGATGTTCTCCCACCGAGCGAAGACGTAGACCAAATGGCGTCTTATAAATAACAAACCATGCGATGAACGCAACGGCGATCGCCATAATAGAAGAGCCATAAACTAATTTAAAAAACATAGGGCCGATAATTGGAATATCTTCCAAAAACGGTACGTTGAATCTTGGGATTTTTTGTTGAATGAAATCGGTTTGACCTTTACCAAAAATCATTTTTACTGAGAATAATGCAATAGCTAGTCCTAACATGTTAATTGCAACACCTGAAACTACTTGATCGGCTCGGAACGAGATAGACGCTATAGCATGAAGTGTTGCAAACAAAGCCGAAACGAGCATTGCTACAATTAACGCAATCCAAGGTGTCCATGCACCAAAGGTATCCGCGAAAAATAGGTTGAACAAAATACCAATGAATGCCCCCATAATCATAAGGCCTTCCAATCCGATATTGATGACTCCGGATCGTTCAGAGAACACACCGCCAATTGCTGTAAAAATAAGAGGAGCTGCAGAAGCAATTGTTATGGGTATGATGAAATATAATACATCTAACATGTCACTTCGCCTCCTTCTTATTACGCAAACGTATGAGTCCTACACGGATGATATATCCACAGGCAACAAAGAAAATAACCAACGCTATAATAATTGAAACGATTTCTACCGGAATTCCCGCCTCATTCGGCATGTTATTCGCTCCATATTTCAATGAGCCAAATAACGTTGCACCGAAGATCACACCAAGTGGCGTATTCGCTCCAAGCAAGGCTACGGCAATTCCATCAAAACCGATCCCTGTAAAGCCGCCCATGGAAGACATGTTGCCAAATGTACCAAGTGCCTCCATCGCACCTCCAAGTCCAGCGAACGCACCAGAAATGACCATAGCAAGAACAATATTCTTATTAGCGCTCATCCCTGCATAGCGAGCTGCATGATCATTATATCCAACAGACTTCAATTCATAGCCAGTCTTCGTTTTCTCTAATATGAACCACATGACAACCACCATTGCTAATGCTACGAAAATTCCGTAGTGCAATGTGGAGTAGTCCGTTAAATTAGATAAAAACTCTGATCGAAGCGAGGCCGATTCATGGATACGCTCTAATTTAAATCCACCACCAGATAGTGTTTTAATTAATGCGTTTACTACGTGTAAGGCAATATAGTTCATCATAATGGTGACAATAACTTCGTGAACTTTCAATGTTGCTTTTAAAATACCCGGTACAAGTCCCCATAGTGCCCCTGCCACTGCAGCTGCTATGAGCGCGAAAGGTAAGTGAATGATTTTCGGAAGGTCGAATGCCATCCCTACGTAAGCGGCAGCAAACCAACCAACGATCAATTGTCCTTCTACACCAATATTGAAAAGTCCAGATCTAAATGCGAATGCTACTGCAAGACCTGCAAGTAAGTATGGACTGATTTGACGAATGGTTTCACCGATTGCATAAGAATCACCAAAAATACCATTCCATAATGCTATATAGCCTGTGATTGGATTATAGTCACTGATCAACATCACGACCGCGCCTACCAAGAGTCCTAAAAGAATTGAAATCACCGGGACTAGTATATTGATCATTCTATTCGACATGATGTTCATCACCATCCTTCTCAGCAGCTAGTACTTTTTTCTCAGCAACATCTTTTGAATGGCCTGCCATCATTAACCCTAGTGCTTGTTCTGTTGTTTCTTGAGGAATTACCGTACCTACAATAGTTCCATCATAAATAACCGCGATTTTATCTGACACATTCATGACTTCATCCAATTCAAACGTAATGAGTAAAACTGCCTTGCCACTGTCACGTTGTTCAATCAGACGGCGATGAATAAACTCAATTGCCCCAACGTCCAAACCACGTGTAGGTAATGCGGCAATCAGTAAATCAGGATTTCTCATAATTTCTCGTCCGATGATCAGCTTTTGCTGATTCCCTCCGGATAACGCTCTCGCTAATTCGTGTGTACCTTGTGTTCTAACATCATATTCTTTAATTAATTCTCCCGCTTTTTCATTGATCACTTTATAATTCATGATTCCACCTTTAGATAATGGTTCATGATAATACGATTGCAACGCGGTATTATACGCCACTGAAAAATCTAATATAAGTCCATGCTTGTGGCGGTCTTGCGGAATATGTCCAATCCCGGTTTCAGTAATTTTTCGTGGTTTTTTATTTGTAACATCTTCATTATTGATGAAGATCTTACCGCTCTTCACTTTAGTCAAGCCAGTGATTGCTTCGATTAATTCGGATTGACCGTTACCATCTATGCCGGCAATCCCCACTATTTCACCACGTCTGACAGAGAGGTTAAGGCCTTTTAATTTAGCAACACCTCGGTAGTCATTCACTTGTAGATTTTCTATCTTTAAAACTTCTTCAGTCGGATAAGATGGGCCTTTTTCCGTTTTAAATGTTACTTGACGTCCTACCATCAACGTCGCCAACTCTTCGGGATTTGTTTCCGATGTGATAACAGTACCGATTCCTTTACCTTTGCGGATGACAGTTACTTTGTCTGAGACGTTCATAATTTCTGCTAATTTATGGGTGATCAAGATGATTGATTTTCCTTCTGCAACGAGTTTTTTCATAATATTCAACAGTTCATCAATTTCCTGAGGAGTTAATGATGCGGTTGGCTCATCAAATATTAGGATATCTGCCCCACGATAAAGCGTCTTCAGAATTTCGACACGTTGTTGCATACCTACAGAAATATCTTCTATTTTGGCGTACGGATCTACATCCAGTCCATACATTTTTGAAATTTCAGCAACTTTTTTCGCGGAATCCTTAATGTTGATAATGCCTGATTTAGTTGGCTCACTACCTAAAATAATATTCTCGGTAACCGTTAAATTCTCCACCAACATAAAGTGCTGATGCACCATCCCAATTCCTAGATCATTTGCTACGTTCGGATCAGTGATTGCTACCTTTTCACCATGGACACGAATTTCGCCACCATCCGGTTGATACAAACCAAATAATACGTTCATTAAGGTAGATTTACCAGCACCGTTTTCACCTAACAATGCATGAATCTCGCCTTTCTCCAGTTGTAATGTAATATGATCATTCGCATAGAAATTTCCGAATTTTTTTGAAACATCTAGCATCTCAATTACATAATCCATCCCAATCACTTCCTTGCCCATAATTGAATTCAATAACTTTAAGCAGCCCAACTCTTATCTTCAATAATACGTGATTAAGCCTCTATATGAAAAGTTGAAAGCTTTACTATTTCTTAATAAGTAGCCTGCCGATACTATTTAGTATATTTTATTATTAATCTTAAAAATTAATAAAATAAAAGTTCCAGAACAAACACCAAGGAACCTTTATTTTATTAACCTAATGAAATGAAGGCCGGATATCAAACCGGCCTCCATCTGTTTAATGACCTTATTTCTTCTTTTCTACAAACTCAGGTACTTCAATTTCACCATTTGCAATTTTTTGTGCATGTTCATCAATTTGATCCAATACATCTTGTGGAATTGCGCCACGTGAATCAGCTAGACCTAAACCATCATCTTGAAGGCCATATACTTTTGTTTCCCCACCAGGGAAGTTTCCAGCCATTGAAAGATCAGCAATGTCTTTAACTGCTACGTCAACACGCTTCAACATAGATGTTAGAGTAATGTTGTCATCTCCAACTTTACCTTCTTCATACTGGTCGGAGTCTACACCAATTACCCAAACGTATGCATCTTTATCTGCTTGCTTACGCTCTTTTGCTTCTGAGAAAATACCGTTACCTGTTCCGCCTGCAGCGTGGAAGATAATATCTACGCCTGAAGAGTACATACGGCCTGCCTCAGCTTTACCAAGTTCCGCTTTATCAAACGCACCTACATATTTTGAATCTACTTTGATTTCAGGCTTAACTGCTTTAACGCCTTCAAGGAATCCAGCTTCGAAGCGTTCGATTACAGGGTTGTCCATACCGCCAATGAAACCAATCTTATCTGATTTTGTCATTAATCCAGCTGCTACTCCAGCTAAGTATCCGCCTTCTTGTTCTTTAAAGAGGATGCTAGCTACGTTTGGAGCATCTACTTCACCATCAATAATAGAGAATTGAGTATCTTTTTGTTGCGCTGCAATATCTTCAATTGCATCTTCCATCAAGAAACCTACTCCGTAAATTAAGTTGAAATCACGACGAGCCAAGTTGTTTAGATTAGTTGTATAATCTTCTGGACCAGTTGACTGAAGATAATCGTATCCGCCAGTTCCCTTTTCCCATCCTTGATCTTCCCCGAATTCTTTAACGCCTTTCCATGCGGATTGGTTGAATGATTTATCATCAATTCCTCCAACGTCAGTTACCATAGCGATTGAGAATTCGCTTTTCTCACCGCTCCCCCCTGCTGCTGGCTTTTCACCCTCGTCGTTTTTGCCCTTATCGTCAGAGCCACATGCTGCTAACATCGTACCTGCGGCTAACACTAAAGACATTGCTAGACCAAACTTTCTTTTTTTCATCAATAATGACCTCCCCTGGCTATTTTTGGTATTATGTCAGGACGCTATACGTCTTATACCCCGATCAACACTACTATTTACCTAAATAATCGTTCAAAAAATAATCATTCTTAATAGCTTACTAAGAAATTTTGTTACATTACACGTTATGTTATTCATTATACCAGTGGTTGTACTGCATTGTATGATAGCGCTTTCCGTTCCGCCAAATATTGAATGTCACATTCTATTTCAATAGCCTGGAATGATAATTTCCTTCTACCTTCACTATAACATTTACTTAGGTAGAAGGAAATATCTAGCCAAAATCACGAATAACTTTGACTTATCAAAATAAAGACGAACGAATCCTTACATTTCCAGCTCTGACTTAGTAAGTAGTACGTGTCTTGGCTTACTGCCCTCAGGCGGTCCAACGACTCCCCGCGCTTCCATTTGATCCACTATACGTGCAGCTCTTGCATAACCAACTCGGAAACGACGCTGAATCATTGAAACAGAAGCAGTTTGCATATCGACTACCATCTGTACCGCTTCATCATATAAATCATCGGTTTCTTCATGTGGCGCTACCACTTCTACTTCAGTCGGAATCATTTCTTCTTGATATTGAGCTTTTTGCTGTTCGATCACGAAGTTCACTACCGCTTCTACCTCTTCATCTGAGACAAATGCGCCTTGAATACGCGTAGGTTTTGAAGCGCCAGCTGGCAGGAATAACATATCTCCTCGCCCTAGTAACTTCTCCGCACCGCCACCGTCCAAAATAGTCCGCGAGTCGATCGCTGAAGATACAGCAAATGCAATTCGGGAAGGGATATTAGCCTTGATGATACCCGTGATCACATCAACACTTGGACGCTGAGTAGCGATGATTAAATGAATTCCCGCTGCTCTTGCCATCTGTGCGAGACGTGTGATGGAATCTTCTACGTCACTTGACGCCACCATCATTAAGTCTGCCAGCTCGTCTACTATGACAACTATATATGGCATGCGCGGATGTTTCTCATCGTGATCTTCATTCCATTGTTCAATATGGTTATTATACCCTTCGATATTTCGCGTGCCGGTATGGGAGAATAACTCATATCTACGTTCCATCTCGGACACAACACGTTGCAATGCTTGCGCTGCTTTTCTCGGGTCCGTGACAACAGGCGCCAACAAATGTGGAATGCCATTGAAAACGTTCAACTCTACCATTTTGGGATCGATCATCATCATTTTTACTTCATGTGGCTTCGCCCGCATGATAATACTCATAATGATGCCGTTGACACAAACACTTTTACCGCTACCTGTAGCACCTGCAATTAATACGTGAGGCATTTTATTGAGTTCCGTCATCATGGCTTGTCCCGTTACATCACGTCCTAAACCTACTAGTAACTTGGACTCTGGAGGACTATTCTCCTTAGATTCGAGCACTTCACGTAAACTTACCATTGCTACTGCAGTGTTCGGTACTTCGATTCCCACTGCTGATTTACCAGGGATTGGCGCTTCAATACGAATACCACTGGCTGCCAATGCCAAGGCAATATCGTCCGCTAGACTAACAATGCGGCTTACTTTCACACCCGTATCAGGCAGGATTTCATATTTAGTGACGGCTGGTCCTAAATGGACTTGTGTTACGCGTGCCTTGACTCCAAAGCTTAGGAACGTTTTCTCTAGTTTTTTGGCGTTCGCTTGGATTAAATCATATTCTCCAGACTGATCACTTGCTACAGGTGGTTCCAAAAGATTGACGGATGGTAAAATATACGATTCGTTTTCTTGTTCTCCACCCATTACTGGATAATCAACCGCAGGGTCTTTAGGATCAAGAGTTGCGTCCTCTTTAACTTTCGACTGCTTTTGTTGTACCATCTCTGGTTGTGCAGCCTGTTCGATTTTCGCCGTGAAGCTAGAGATAATCGGTTCACTTGCCGGTTCCGGATATTCTTGTACTACTTCCGTTTCAAGTGTCGTTACCGGCTTAGGCTTATTCTTTCTATTGCTTCGCGCACTTTCTTTACGTTTTTCTTCAGGTGACTTAACTGATTTCTTTTCCCTCGCTGCCCACTTCTTCTTTATATCATTCACAAAGATCGGTGTTTGCTCTACTAGAAACGGAATCAAGGCCTTTCCTGTCAGCAAGATGATACCAATGAGCAGTAACAGCACACCAGCCACTGTAGCGCCTGATGAATCTACTAATGAGTAAAACATTGCGAACAGTACAGCGCCCAGCATACCGCCACCCAGCGTCCCTGTTTGGTCATGTATGCCATCATTAGTGATCAGAACTTTCCATGTCTCCTTAAGTGCAGAATTGGACATCAGAACTTTACTTTCGTACAATGTCTGAAATAAATGAACATGACTGAACAACAGCATACTACTTAAAATGAATAAACAACCGATGACGATTCGGTGCTTATAGCCGCCAATTTGTCTTTTGATCATGAAAATCAACGCTTGCACAATAATCAAAAATGGCAATGCAACATACCAGTTACCTAATAAAAATCGAGAAAAAGCCGATAAACCCTGGCCAATAATACCAAATTCAAAGATCATGATTATTGCGATACCAATTAAGACGACACCTAAAATTTCAAACCAGAGCGGTTGCATTTGACTTTGCTGTTTTTTCTGTTGTCTTTTCTTGGCTGGCGCTCTCTTTTTAGCACGTTTCTTCGCCATTTGCTAACCCCCTTTCTGAAAAAAAGATTTCCAGCCGTAAAGGCATGGAAATCCAGTTGTTCTTTAATTCGTCAACAAACAGTATGGATCAGTATTCCATGATGATTGGGATAATCATTGGGCGACGTTTTGTTTGCTGATATAAATACGAACTCAATGTCTCACGGATCTCTTGTTTAATGTTTGTCCATTCAAACGTTTCTTTATTCACATACTTCTCGACAATTTTAGTGATCAGTTTTGTCGCTTCTTCAAATAATTCCTCTGATTCGCGCACATAGACGAAGCCTCTAGAGACGACTTCCGGTCCTGCAGCAATACGTTTTTGCTTTCTGTTCAACGTTACAACGACTGTAAAGATTCCGTCTTGCGATAACAACTTGCGATCACGCAACACGATGTTTCCTACATCGCCTACACCAATACCATCGATCAAAACATTACCAGCCTGTACTCTGCCTGCCATACGAAGCTTTTCATTCTTAAATTCAACAATATCACCTTTATCCGCAATGAAGATTCGGTTTTTAGGGAGACCAATTTCTTGAGCGAGCTTAGAATGTGCAATCAGCATACGATATTCCCCTTGAATCGGAATAAAGTATTTAGGTTGCATTAAGTTTAACATCATTTTTAAATCTTCAGCAGAACCGTGACCGGAAACGTGTACATTTCGTGTGGACGTCAGTACAGTCGCTCCAGCCTTTGCTAGCTCATTCATCATTTTGTACATGGAAGTTTCCATAACAGGTGATGGCGTAAATGTAATCAATACTGTATCTGAACTTTTGATATTAATTTCTCTATGATGTTTACGGACGATTTTCTCTAACGCTTCCAGTGGCTCACCTTGGTTACCCGTTACAATAATCACGATATCCTGATCATCATAGCGCTCCATGTCTTTTACTGGAATGACTACATCTTCTTCCACTTGTAAATAGCCTAGTTTTAACCCAACTTCAAAGTAGCTCTCCAAACTTTTACCAACAACCGCAACTTTCTTTTTCTTTGCAGCTGCCTGGTCTAGTACTTGCTGAATTCGAATGAAGTTTGATGCATACAAAGCTACTAGAATTCTTCCTTGCGCTTCATGGAATGTTTTGAATAGACGTTTTTCGATTACAGATTCAGACGTCGTATACCCCGGACGTTCTGCTTCTGTAGAATCGGACATCAAGATAAAGACACCCTCTTCACCAAGAGTAGCCATTTTCGCAAAATCAGGGCGATATTTGCCTTTCGCTGCTTGGTCAAATTTAAACTCTCCTGTATTAACGATGGCACCTTCACTTGTATGGAAGACAATTCCTAGAGAATCCGGAATACTGTGCGTCGTGTAAAAGAATGTCACATGCGTGCGCTTGAAGTTCATCCGGCTTTTGCTTGTCACTTCAAAGAAGCGGACATTAGATGGTGCCGGCATTTTCTTCAAATGTTCTTTCGCTAACGCTAATGTCAACTTTGTACCGTAGACAGGAGCTTGTACTTTCTGCAATAAATAAGCGATAGATCCTATTGCATCTTCATGACCGTGAGTTAAGAAGATTCCTTTGATCCGATCTTTATTTTCTTCCAGATACGTCATATCAGGTATTACAAAGTCAATACCTAGCATTTCCGTTTCTGGGAACATTAATCCTGAATCCATAACAAATAGTTCATCGTCGACTTCAACGACATACATAGACTTTCCAATTTCCCCTACTCCACCCAGTGGAATCACTCTAATTAATTCATTTTGTATTTTCGTCACATTGTTTCCTCCTATATTCTATTCCCGCCCACAACGACTAAACACCATTATACGAGATAGTAGGCGTTCAGTACAAACAAAAAAAGCCGGAATGGTCGTCCGGCTTTTGTTTATTACAGAATCCGTGTTCTTTTTTCAAATTTTTCAAGCACTTCATCGATTATCGCGGCTTCACTTTCGTCCATTTCTATAAGTGGTAAACGAACGCCACCCGTTGGTACACCTGCTTTTCCTAGCGCGTATTTCACAGGCACAGGATTCGGCTTTGAGAATAACGCTTTGAATATCGGTAATAATGAACGATGGAGGTCAGCAGCTTCTTTTATATTGCCGTTTTGGAACGCTTGAATCATTTTTTGCATTTCATTGCCTACCACGTGTGCAGAAACTGAAATAATTCCTCTTCCGCCAATTGCAAGCAATGGCAAAGTCAGCCCGTCGTCTCCACTGTATACTTCAAAATCTTCAGCAGTTCCTTCAATGATTTCTGCCATCTGCTCCAAATTTCCACTTGCTTCTTTGACTGCTTTAATATTATCTATTTTCGATAATGCAATAACCGTCTCCGGAAGCAAGTTGACGATGGAACGACTTGGAATATTATATAGCAATACAGGCAATGCCGTAACATTAGCAATTTTAGAAAAGTGTGCATACATTCCTTTTTGGTCTGGCTTATTATAGTAAGGTGTCACCAGCATAATTCCGTCAGCCCCTGATAGCTCAGCGGCCTTAGTCAGCTCTATAGATTCGGTAGTATTGTTTGTCCCCGTACCTGCTATCACCGGAATACGCTTATTCACAACCTTTATTACAAAGTCCAGTAATTCCTTCTTCTCCGTAATGGTAAGCGTTGGTGATTCACCAGTCGTACCACTGACGATGACAGAATCTGTCCCATTTGCGATTAAATGCTCAAGTAAGATCGCTGTTTGAACGTAATCAATCGTGCCGTCAGGAGAAAAAGGGGTGACCATTGCTGTCCCTACATTTCCAAGTTGCACATAGATCATTCCTTTACGTTATCATTCATAAATCTACCTACAAAATTTATTTAATAAGAGCCTCTGCGATTTGCACAGAGTTTAATGCAGCACCTTTTAATAAATTATCGGAGACAATCCAGAGATGGAATCCTTTTGGGTTATCCAAGTCTTTACGAATTCTTCCTACAAATACTTCATCTTTATCTTCTGCATAAAGCGGCATTGGATATAGTTGTGAAGCGGGATCATCCTGCAAGACAATTCCTGGGGCATTCTCCATCAATGACTGGATATCTTTAACCGTAACGTTATCTTGATCAATTTCAATATAGACGGATTCTGAATGTCCGGATACAACCGGTAATCTGACACAAGTGGCTGCTACTGCCATGTTTTGATCGCCGAATATTTTCTTCGTTTCATTGATCATTTTCAGTTCTTCCAATGTATAGCCCGATTCATCAAATGAATCAATCTGTGGGATCGCGTTGAATGCAATCGGATAATGACGCTTTGCAGAAGCGGATGGTAATACTCCTGCCTCAATTTCACTACGATCCGTGAATTGCTTGCTTTGTTCTGCTAGTTCTTCAATCGCTTCCACACCAGCACCTGAGACTGCCTGGTAAGTAGATACGATTAGCTTGTTAAGTCCATATTGATCTTTAATAGGCTTCAATGCTGCTACCATCTGAATTGTAGAACAGTTTGGATTCGCAATGATACCTGAATGATTTTTCAACTCTTGTGGATTTACTTCCGGAACAACGAGTGGTGTGTTAGGGTCCATTCGGAATGCACTTGTGTTATCAATTACAACCGCTCCGCTCTTCACTGCATCTTGTGCAAACTTCTCAGAGATATTCCCACCTGCACTAAAGAATGCAATGTCGATACCTTCAAAAGCTTCCGGTGTTGTTTCTTGTACAATGTACGTTTTTCCACCCGCTTTGATTTCGTTGCCCGCAGAACGTTTAGATGCAAGTAGCTTAATGGAAGTGGCAGGGAAATTACGTTCCACCAATTTCTCAAGTATTTTTGTTCCTACAGCTCCGGTCGCGCCGACAATTGCAACATTAACATTCTTCATCTATATCTTCCTTTCAATTATTAACAAGCAATATTAAGGACAGATGGTTATGTCCTTGTCTCGTTAATTGTTATTGAACGAATTATAACATATTTTGCAGAATTTAAAAATCTATTTTCATGCATTATTATGAATGATTAGTAATGGCTGCAATTGCTTGCTTTCTATTGCGGATGCAACAGTAGCGGGTAGTAATGAGAAATCCGATATTAAAGAGTTCGGCTTTTTTATGCAATCGTCTTGACCAAACGGAATAAAAAAGACATGTTTCATATTCAATAACTTCATGAGATTCATTCCATTAAGCCCTAATGCGTCATTTGTAGATATACCAAGTACTACTGGTTTACCATTACGCAATGTGGCTTTGGCTGCCATCAAAACAGGTGAGTCAGTAGCGGCATTAGCGAACCTACTCATGGAGTTACCTGTGAGCGGTGAAATTACCATGCAGTCTAGTGGATTGGATGGACCAAATGGTTCGGCTTCGACAATACTTGACACTACCTTCTCGCCAGTCGCCTCTTCTATTCGTTTAATCCACTCTTCACCTGTACCAAAACGCGTTGCAGCATGAAGAACTGAATGTGTAATGATTGGAACGACAATCGCTCCTTCCTTTTGCAACGAAGCGATCATCGGAAGCAATTGGTCATATGTGCAGTGCGAAGCAGTGATGCCTAATCCGATTCGTTTTCCTTTGAGCATTTAGTTCCCCTTTCATCTATACTTATTCTCAAAATCGCGTCAACCAATACAGCTGCCGCATCCTCGGGAAAGTGCTTCCCGGGCAATTTGAGGTGTATCGTATAGTATTCAGAGGAATCGGCATGCTTTAGGCACCCGGGTGCTGAAGAAACATCAAAAACATGAACAGCACCACTTTGATTTAAATCGAGCCACGGTGCAGGAATAGTGTTCAGTAAGTAGCCACGTGTGAATTGTGTCGTTTCATTGAGCTGCAGTGTGTTATATCCTAAGATCCCCGCTTCCGCTAGTTGCTCATCAGCACGCGCAGCTATTGTGACAGTAGCCTGTAGTTGTTTTAATATATGGGCAAGTGCTTTTCCTACTCTGCCAAATCCTGCGATGTAAAAATGCTTACCCGCAATCTGTCGTTTGGTTTGTTCATAAAAAACATGAACGAACGCCTCTGCAGTTAATTGAGCATTTCTCCAAATAAAGTGTTCATTTTCCAAATAATTCGTATGCGAAATACCTTTATTCGCAAGCTCTTGTCTCCATTCCGCTGAAGAATTACCGGAATAGACAGAAGAGCCTTCTTTCAAATAGTCGACGGGTATGCTTTGTTCCATTAACAACAAAGGAAGTAGAAGATGATCTGGCTTTGTATCAATCAGGGTTTGCTTCAACTGATCATTAAACGTATCAGAATTTATATATTTACTATCAATCCCTAATTCTACTAAAAGCTCATTGGCAATCCGCAAACGTTGATCAGTCCCTACTACAAGCCACTTAGTCATACCCTTCCACTTCCTTTCTGTTTAGTTCATGTGTTTTGCCAAATAGAATTCTGTCTTCCCCGACCAGCACAATTTCATGCCATGGAATATATTCAATAATATCCTGGTCTTTTTGCCGAAAAAGTGTTTTCCCTAACTTTTTCCGAATTTCAAATCCAATGATTGCTCCTGATTTGCGGTCGAACAGCAAATCAGTTTCTGCCAAGAAGCCATACCTCATGCCCTCTTCTACTTGAATCAGCTCTTTTTGTGCTAGTTCTGATAATCGCATGGAAGTCCTCCCTCATATAAGATCTCTTTCATCATATGTATGGGAGGTGGGAAGTCGACTAGTTCTGCAGTTTTTTTAATTGTTGAATATTTGATTTAGGCGCGATTATCGATATCGCTCGATCACTTGCCAACATTTGCTGTCCAAGTCGATAAACACTTCGTTTTTCTACATTTTCAATGTGTTCGACCACTTCATCAATGGTTTGGTGTTTACCAAGCACTAATTCATTACGGCCGTTTCTGTACATCCGCGATTCAGAGCCTTCCAAACCAAGCACAAAACTGCCTTTAAGTTGTTCTTTAGCATTGCGTAATTCTTTATCTGTTAGACCGTCATGAAGTACTTCTGCGATGACCTGGTCGATTGTACGATACGTCTCTTGAAAGTTTTCAGGAGAGGTGCCACAATATATTACAAAGGATCCAGCGTTTTCATATGCAGCATAATACGTGTAGACCGAATAGGCTAATCCGCGGTTTTCTCGAACTTCCTGAAACAACCTAGAAGACATCGTTCCGCCAAGGATACTATCAAATAAACTTAACTCGTAAATCTTATCGTGCGTTGAAGGCAAGGAAGGATAACCAAAGCATACATGGGCTTGTTCAATATCTTTTGCTTTGATGATTTGTTGTGCCGTAAAGTTCGGTACACTTTCATCTAGTATCGAAACAGAGGATTGTTCTTTACCTTGATAGCTTCCGAAGTTTGCTTCTATCAGCTTGATCAAACGTTCATCATAGTTTCCTGCAATCGAAATTACCAAGTTTTCCGGACGGTAGTGTTTTACCATGAATTCCTCGACCATTTCTTTCGTAAATGACTTGATTGTTTCAATTCGTCCTCCTACTGGTTTTCCAATTGCATCTTCCGGGAACATTCCAGCCCATAACCTTTCATCTACATCTTCATCCGGCATGTCTTCAACAGAAGATATTTCATCCAGTATGACAGATTTCTCTTTTTCCATCTCTTCTTCTTTGAACTGGGAATGGAAAAACATATCGGATAAAACTGTCAATGCGTATGAGGCATGATGACTTAAAACAGTAGTGTAATAACAGGTCATTTCTTTAGAAGTAAAGGCATTCAAATCGCCTCCAATCTGATCGAATTGTTCAGCAATCATTCGAGCACTTCGTGTATCTGTTCCCTTAAACAGCATGTGTTCAATAAAGTGAGCGATACCCTCTTGCTCTTTTGTTTCATTAGCTGAACCTGCATGAACCCAGATACCAATCGCTACGGACTGTAAATGCGGCATCTTTTCATGGATAATACGTACACCATTTGAACAATTATATTTTTGAATCATAGACTTCACTCCTTATATAAAGTACAAAAAGCCTTCTTCGCCGCAACTTGTGCAGGAAGAGGCTTTTTTAACGTATTGATTACTCTTTGCTAGCTTGTTCTTGTTCTTGTTTTGGTTCTTGTTTTTGCTCTTTTTCTTTTTCTTCTAGAATGACTACTTTTCGTGAAAGATTTACCCGACCTTGTCTGTCGATTTCAATTACTTTTACAAATAGCTCATCATCTAATTTTAATACATCTTCCACTTCTTTGGTACGTGCTTCCTGAATTTCAGAAATATGAAGCAAGCCATCTTTGCCAGGGAAGATTTCCAAGAATGCGCCAAACTTCTCAATACGCTTAACCTTTGCCAAGTAGTACTCGCCTACTTTTGCTTCACGTACGATATTTTCAATCATTTTCTTGGCTTTTTCATTCATTTCAGAGTTTGGTGACGCGATATATATCGTTCCGTCTTGCTCTGTATCGATTTTCACTTGAGTTTCTTCGATAATTTTATTAATTACTTTTCCACCAGGTCCAATTACATCACGAATCTTGTCCGGTTTAATATGGATGACGATAATCTTCGGAGCGTACTCAGATAATTCTTCACGTGTTGAAGAAATTGTAGTCAACATATGATCTAGAATTTTGATACGACCAATTTTTGCTTGTGCAAGAGATTCTTCTAATATCTGACGAGATAATCCGTCGATTTTGATATCCATTTGAAGGGCAGTAATACCATTATTAGTACCTGCTACTTTAAAGTCCATATCGCCTAAGTGATCTTCCATTCCTTGAATATCTGACAGAATAGAATAATCTTCATCTTTTTTGATCAATCCCATAGCAATTCCTGCTACTGGAGCTTTAAGTGGTACACCAGCGTCCATCATAGCCATTGTAGAGGCACAGATTGATGCTTGTGAAGAAGAACCATTAGACTCCAATACTTCTGCAACTAGACGCATTGTGTATGGGAATTCCACTTCATTCGGAAGCATAGGCTGTAATGCCCGCTCTCCTAATGCACCATGACCAATTTCACGACGGCCTGGACCACGAATTGGGCCTGTTTCACCAACACTGAAGTTCGGGAAGTTATAATGATGCATGAAGCGCTTAGACTCATCTGAACCTAAACCATCAATGATTTGATTTTCACCAAGCGCACCTAGTGTACATACACTTAGCACTTGCGTTTGTCCACGTGTGAATAATGCAGAACCATGGGAGCGAGGTAGAAGTCCTGTTTCAGATGATAGTGGACGAATTTCGTCAAGACCACGGCCATCTGGACGAACTTTGTCGACTGTAATTAGACGACGTACTTCATCTTTCACCATTTGCTCTAGAACAGCTTTTACTTGCTTAATTGTAGCATCGTCAGCTTCAGCTTCTGTGTAATGCTCAAGAACCGAAGCTTTCACTTCGTTGATCGCTTCTTCACGTGCATGCTTTTCTTCAGTCTGGATTGCTGCCATTAGTTCATTTTCACAACGATCTTTAACTTCTTTGCTGATGTCTGCATCCAGCTCGAATAATTCTATTTCAAACTTCGGTTTGCCAATTTCAGCTATAATTTTCTCTTGGAATTCGACTAATTTTTTAATTTGATCGTGACCAAACATAATCGCTTCTAACATGATCTCTTCAGAAACTTCTTTAGCTCCTGCTTCTACCATGTTGATTGCATCTTTTGTTCCTGCAACGACTAAATCAATTTCTGAAGTTTCAAGCTGACTCGGTGTAGGGTTGACGATGAATTCTCCATCGATACGACCTACTTGAACGCCTGCAATTGGACCATCAAATGGAATATCCGAGATGGATAAAGCCAAAGATGAACCGATCATTGCTGAAATCTCAGATGAACAGTCTTGATCTACTGACATAACAAGTGAAATTACTTGTACATCGTTACGGAAGCCATCAGGGAATAAAGGTCTGATTGGACGGTCAATCAACCGGCTAGTCAGCACTGCATTTTCTGAAGGACGTCCTTCACGCTTGATAAATCCTCCAGGAATTTTACCAACCGAGTACATGCGTTCTTCATAATTCACTGTAAGTGGGAAGAAGTCTAGAGGTTTTGGTTTCTTGGAAGCTGTCACCGTGGAAAGTACTGTTGTTTCGCCATATCGAACGAGCACCGCACCGTTAGCTTGCTTTGCAAGTTGGCCGGCTTCGATTGTAAGCGTACGTCCAGCCCAATCGAGTGTATAAACTTTTTTCTGTTCTGACATTGTAGAACTCCTCTCTATTGTAAAACTGTATACATCTAGTATGTAATTAGTAATAGTGTATCAAAAGTGATACATGTATGCGAAATATTTCATCTTAATTCCATAGAAAAAAGCGGGCAAAGCCCGCTTCTCAGTCTTATTAACGGCGTAAGCCAAGTGATGCAATAAGATCACGGTAACGTTGAACGTTAGTTTCACGAAGATATCTCAATAGACGACGACGTGTACCAACCATTTTGTACAAACCACGACGTGAGTGGTGATCTTTCTTGTGAGTACGTAAGTGGCCGTTCAGGTTATTGATCTCTTCAGTAAGGATAGCAATCTGAACATCAGCAGATCCAGTATCATTTTCATGAGTCTTGAATTCGTTGATCAATTCAGCTTTGCGCTCTTGTGTAATAGCCATCCTTTTCACCTCCTAAATAAAAGTATCCCCGTCTCCCGAGCAAACGTTGGTGACTCGTGTTGCCAAGAAGAGGTTCGTGTATTGAACACTATTGTATCATATCACGGCATTATGTCAGTTGCAACAACCAACTAGTCGTTTAATAAGTCCTTTGCTGTTTGCTTGTCTTTAGCAATTTGTGTTTTTAATGCATCAAGTGAATCGAATTTTTGTTCAGAACGTATACGATACAACCATTCAATCGCCATTTTCTGTCCGTAGAGATCCATATTCACGTCCAGCAGATGCACCTCAGCTGTAGGAATCCGGTGTTCTGGATCATGGAATGTTGGCTTCACACCCATATTGCAGACACCTCGGTACCAAGTATCTCCGATCAGGCAACGTACGGCATATACACCATTGGCAGGAACTATATGTTCCTCAGCAGTTTGGATATTAGCTGTAGGGAAACCTAGCTGACGGCCCCGTTTCTCTCCATGTATCACTTCACCCAATGTACGGAATGGACGACCGAGAAGTACTGCTGCTGCTTCTACATCACCGTTAGATAACAGTCGCCGAATTTCCGTCGACGATACTTTGTTCTCTTGATCGAAGGTCACTTTAGAAATGACAGTTGTTCCATACTTACCCTCCGAAAGCTCTTGCATATCTTTCATCGTCCCAGAACCTTTCGAGCCAAACGTAAAATCAAAGCCAGCAGTAACATGTTTGACCTCAAGCTCTTTGATAAAGATATCGATAAATCTTTGCGGTGAAAGACTAGCCAGTTCCCAATCAAAACTGACAATGAATAACGTATCCACACCAAGTGATTCGAGCACTCTGACTTTCTCTTCAATCGGTGTAATATATCCAACGTTTTTTCCTGAAAATAGCTGTGATGGATGGGGATCGAATGTCATGACAGCTGTCTCTACCGATAAATCATTTGCGATTTTTTTCGCATTGCGAATGACTTCTTGATGTCCTTTATGTACACCGTCAAAAAATCCAATAGCTAAAGAAGATGCATGATATTGTCGAATGTTTACCGAATCGGGATATCGTAATCTATAGATTTCCATTTCTATCTCTCCTCACTCACTAGCTAGCAACATTTTTTCGGGTTTCATTAACCCAGGTTTTGTTGGATGATTTTGATAGATTGCCAACACACGACCTTCGAACATCATCATGATGGACGGATGATCAGTTAGAAGCGGTACCGCGGGAAGCACTTGACCATTCTGTATAGATTCCAATGAAGACTCTTCGATTTCAAGTTGCGGAAATTCAGTCAATACTTCTTCGATCGGACGCAAGATCGTCTGCACTTGATCTAGTTCCATCACTTGTGCCACTTCTGCGAGAGTTTTACAATGTGATTCATCAAAATTCCCGGAAACAGTTCGGACTAACGAATCCATATGTGCTGGATATCCGAGAAGTTCGCCAATTTGTACAGCTAACGTCCGGATATACGTTCCCTTACCACATCGCACTCTAATAGAAAATGTTATTTCTTCACCACTAAAAAATTGATCTTCATTCAATAAATCAATTTGATCGATCTGTACTTTACGTACCGGCCGTTCTACTTCGATGCCTTTTCGCGCATATTCATAGAGACGTCTGCCGTTTACTTTTACCGCCGAATACATAGGTGGAATTTGTGTGATTTCCCCTGTTAGTTGCTGTAATACCTCTTCAATTTGGTTCCTCGTGAATTCTTTGTGTGTCAAATCACTCGTTACAGTCACACCTTGCGCATCTTCGGTTTCCGTGGAGCGCCCTATAGAAACTGTGGCGATATACTCTTTACCTGCATCTGTAATATAAGAAGCGACTTTTGTGGCTCTTCCTATACAGATAGGCAAGACACCTTCTACTTCAGGATCCAAGGTACCTGTATGTCCCACTTTTTTTGTCCGTAATATCTTTCGTAGTTTAAAGACACAGTCATGCGACGTCATACCTTTTTCTTTCCACAAAGGCAGAATACCGTTCATCTTACCCCTTCTTCCTCAATTCATTCAAAAAACTTGCTCTATGTAAGAAGGGAGGAAGTCATGCCGCCTAAGCGACTATGAACTTCCTCCTCGTGTTTATTGTTCGGTTTCGTCATTTACTTTGCGAATCAAGCTTTCAATCCGGTTACCGTAAGCGACTGATTCATCGATCTCGAATTCAATTTCAGGTGTTTTGCGTAAGCGGATTCTCTGACCAATTTCTGATCGGATGAAACCTTTTGCTTTAGAGAGGCCAAGTAAAGAATCTTCCTTTTCTTTATCTGTCCCTAGAACAGAAATAAAGACTTTCGCTTGTTGTAAATCTCCAGTTACATCTACACCAGTCACCGTCACAAATCCGATACGCGGATCTTTTAGTTTTTGGCCGATAATATCGCCCAACTCTTTCTTCATTTGCTCGGCTACACGATTAGCACGCACTGACATGGCAATTCACCTCGTTCTTTGCTCATAAGTAGTCTACTGTACACGTAGTCATTTCCCAATCGGGATTGGATTCAAACAGACGAATTGCACGTCTCACTTCTCGTTCTGCGGCATCTTTGGAAGATGCCACAGAAACTAAAGCAAATGTGGTACGTTGCCATAAGTCCTGATGATCAATTTCAGCAACCGATACATTATAGGAGTTTTTCACCCGATCCTTCATCCGGTTCAAGACGGCTCGTTTGTCTTTTAATGAGGCCGCTGATGGGATGTGGAAAGAACATTCCGCGTAAACAATCATACTCTTTTAATTTCTTCCATTACGTACGCTTCGATGATATCTCCTTCTTTGACATCATTGAATTTTTTAATTGTGATACCACATTCATAACCTTTTGCAACTTCTTTTGCATCATCTTTGAAACGCTTTAATGTATCCAGTTCGCCTTCAAAGACTACAATATTATCGCGCAAAACGCGAACGCCAGCGTCTCTTGTGATTTTACCATCGATTACATAGCTTCCTGCAATCGTTCCAATCTTCGATACTTTAAACGTTTCACGAACTTCCGCTTGACCTATTACCTTCTCCTCATACTCAGGGTCAAGTAAGCCAGTCATAGCTGATTCGATTTCTTCAATCACTTTATAAATGACGCGGTGCAGACGAATGTCTACGCCTTCTGCTTCTGCAGCACGTTTTGCATTCGTATCTGGACGTACGTTAAATCCAATAACGATTGCGTTAGATGCAGCTGCCAAAGAAATATCGGACTCATTGATCGCCCCTGCACCTGTGTGGATAATTTTGACGTTAACGCCTTCTACTTCAATCTTCATAAGAGAAGAAGCCATTGCCTCGACCGCACCCTGTACGTCTGCTTTAACAATTAAGTTCAATTCTTTCATTTCACCTTGTTTCATTTGATCAAACAAGTTATCAAGTGTTACACGTGTTTTCTCCACACGCTGTTCTTGAAGTGCTTCTCCAGCACGTGTTTCACCAATTTGGCGGGCAGTTTTTTCATCTTTAAATACGACGAAGCGATCCCCTGCAAACGGAACATCGCTCAACCCTGTAATTTCTACTGGAGTTGAAGGTCCTGCTTCTTTTACGCGACGACCAAGGTCACTGACCATTGCCCGAACACGACCGTACGTATTTCCGACAACGATTGGATCTCCTACATGTAATGTACCATTTTGTACAAGCAATGTAGCAACAGAACCTTTTCCTTTGTCTAGCTGCGCTTCAATTACAGTACCTCTAGCTCTAATAGAAGTATCAGCAGTAAATTCTCCTACTTCTGCAACTAATAGAATCATTTCAAGTAACTGGTCAATACCTTCACCTTTTAGTGCGGAAATCGGCACGAAAATTGTATCGCCACCCCAGTCTTCTGCAACTAAACCGTGTTCAGTTAATTCTTGCATAACGCGATCAGGATTGGCAGAAGGCTTATCCATTTTATTAACTGCTACAATAATTGGAACTTCTGCTGCTTTCGCATGGTTAATCGCTTCAATTGTTTGTGGCATAACACCATCATCCGCTGCTACAACTAGAATGGTTAAGTCTGTAATTTTCGCACCACGTGCTCTCATCGTTGTGAAAGCTTCGTGACCTGGTGTATCTAGGAATGTGATTTTCTTGCCGCTCGCTGTAATTTGATACGCACCAATATGCTGCGTAATTCCACCCGCTTCACCTTGTGTTACTTTAGTGTTACGAATTGAGTCAAGCAACGTCGTTTTACCATGGTCAACGTGACCCATAATTGTGACAACTGGTGGTCTTTCTGTTAGTTCACCTGGTACTTCTTCTTCCTCTTCAGGATCTTCGAAATAAATTTCCAAGTCAGTTACGTCAATACGGATCTCTTCTTCAACTTCAACCTCGTATTCGGCACAAATTAACTCAATTGCATCTTTATCTAATTCTTGGTTAATCGTCGCCATTACACCTAGCATGAACAACTTTTTGATAATCTCAGAAGGTTCTTTACCTAATTTCTTAGCTAGCTCACCTACTGATAATGACTCATAAAAAGTAATTTTATCCGGTAGTGGTACTTCAACCTTTTGTGCTGGTACTGCCGGACGGTATCTACGGCGTCCTTGGTTAATACCGCGCGCTGGTGGTCTTCCACCGCGACCGCCGCCTGGACGTCCGCCTCCGCCAGCTGGACGAGATGAACCCGCACCTTGCCCTTGACGTGGTGGCTGAGTGCTACCCGCTTTTGGAGCTGATGTAGATGGTCCTTGAGGACGTGTTGAAGCTGGGCGATTCGATCCGCCTTGGCTACTAGCAGGACGGTTAGTACCTTGTGCTGCGGCTGGTTTATTTGTATTGCTTGGACGATCCGTTCTTTGGTTTGCTGGTTTGCTCGCTGGCTTAACTGTAGTAGTTTTCACCTCAGGCTTTTTCAAGTCTCCGAACTTTTCATCTAATTTTGCAATTGAAACTGGATCCAGTTCTTCCATATGGCTTTTAATCACAATATCACTCTTCAGTAATTCTGCAGCAAGATCTCTACTTGTTTTTCCTATTGATCTGGCATATTCATGTACTTTCATTTTCGTCATTAGCCCACCCCCGATTAAATTCATTGAGAAGCTCGGATAACTTTTTAGCGAATCCTTTATCTGTAAGTGCCAAGACGACTCGAGCTTCTTTTCCAATTGCATGCCCTAGTTCTTCACGGCCTCCAAATACATACTTCTCAACGTTATACGTATTACATTTATTCGTTAATTTTTTCATTGTGTTCTTAGATGCATCACCTGATAGGATGACCAGATGCGCTTCGCCTGAACGAACCGCCTGTACGACTAAATCTTCACCCGTTGCAATTTTACGTGCGCGGGCTGCCATACCAAGTAGTTGATAAATCTTTGTCGGATCTTTTGTCATTTAATTGCCTCTCGACGAATTGCATGCAAAAGGTCTTCATAGATTTGCTCCGGTACTTTGACACCCAATTGATGTTCAATCGAGTGTTGCTTACGTGCTTTTTCTACGGCATCCTCCGTTTTGGAAACATATGTACCGCGGCCTGACTTCTTTCCTGTCAAATCTACGAATACTTCGCCTTCTTTCGTACGGACAATTCGAATCATTTCTTTTTTGGGTAACATGTCACCAGTCGCTGCACATTTACGCAAAGGGATTTTCCGATTGTTCGACATCAGCATGCAATCCTTTCCAAATCAATCTTCTTTTTCTTCATCTGCGTATAAATCAAAATCTTCAACTGATTCAGCTGGTGTTTCTTCTTCATACTCATAAGCTTCCAAGAACTCATCTGTATTAGCCTCTAACTCTTCTAACGGAACTGCAAGAGATTCTTCACGAGGATAGATCCCTAATTCCCTTGCATCTGTTTCACTTTTAATATCAATTTTCCAGCCCGTTAATTTAGCAGCCAATCGTGCATTCTGACCTCTTTTTCCGATAGCTAATGAAAGTTGATAATCTGGAACAACAACCGTAGTGGAACGCTCTTCTTCATTTACTTGTACATCAATTACTTTTGAAGGACTCAAAGCATTTGCCACGAAGATAACCGGGTCTTCAGACCACTCTACGATATCGACTTTTTCGCCATTCAATTCATTCGAAATGGTTTGTACTCGTGCCCCTCTTGAACCTACACAAGAACCTACTGGATCTACTTCTTCGTTTGTTGTGTAAACAGAGATTTTTGAACGGTCTCCCGCTTCACGTGCAATCGATTTGATTTCTACTGTACCATCATATATTTCAGGCACTTCAAGTTCAAATAAACGTCGTAATAGGCCTGGATGTGTTCTCGAAACAAACACTTGCGGTCCACGCGCTGTTCTTTCAACTTTTGTAATGTATACTTTAATGCGATCGTGTGGCGCATATGTTTCTGTTTGAATTTGTTCGCTTGACGGTAATACCGCTTCCACTTTTCCTAAACCAACGAATAAGTTCTTCGGATCCATACGCTCTACGATTCCATTTACAATGTCCTCTTCACGATCAATATACTCTTCATAGATCAAACCACGTTCAGCTTCACGTACACGTTGTGTTACTACTTGCTTGGCGGTTTGGGCTGCGATTCGTCCAAAATCACGCGGTGTGACTTCTTCTTCAACGATATCGGTCAGTTCATATACTGGATTGATGAGTTGTGCATCTTCCAATGAAATTTGCAAACGCTCATCTTCTACTTCCTCAACTACGTCTTTACGTGAATAGACAGCCATTGTGCCTTTGTTTAAGTTCAAGTCCACACGCACGTTTTGTGCTTGGTTAAAATTTCGTTTGTACGCTGTTACAAGCGCTGCTTCAATTGCATCGACTATTACGTCTCTTGAAATACCTTTTTGCTGCTCAAGAGCTGTCAGTGCGTCGAGTAGCTCACTACTCATGTTCATCACTCCTACATTCCAATTGTTGTTGCTCTTGGTTCATCTGTCGCTAGCGCAAGGCTAGACAGAGTTTCATTTACACTTTAAAAATCAATTGCTAGTCGTGCAAGTGCAATTTTTGTTTTGTCAATTTCTACTAGTACTTTTCTCGTCTTGATCCGTATTTCCACTTTTGCATGGTCCGGTCCGTACCCGAGTAAATATCCCTCGAATTCTTTCATTCCATCAATCGGCTCATACGTTTTGATGAACACATATTGGCCCACGGCTTTTTCAAAATCTTCATCTTTTTTCAAAGGTCTTTCCGCCCCGGGAGAAGACACTTCAAGGAAGTAATTTTGCGGAATCGGGTCCACAAGGTCTAGTTCCTCGCTTAATTTATTACTAACAGCCGCACATTGATCTATGTCAATGTTGCCTTCAGGCGTATCGATGTAGACGCGTAAAAACCAATCGCGACCTTCTTTCAAGAACTCAACATCAACCAGTTCAAGACCCAATTCTTCTACGATTGGTCTTGCTAACTGTTCGACTTCCTCTATAATTTTACTCAAATGGTATCCCTCCCGAAATTCAAAATAACAACAGAAAAGAGCGGGAAGCCCCACTCTTTTCCGCAAGACGTATAGCAAAAGTTGTTTTAATCGTATCACAAGGGCATTTACAATGCAACTGAAGCAACCGCCACAAGCCCATTAGAATAGGGATAGTTGGTTCGCTTCTGGCATTCCTTCCATGCAACCGAGGTTATCCAGATACTCAACTACAGTTTTAGAAACCCGGCCTCTTTTCTGGAAGTCTTCTTTTGATAAAAACTCACCGTCTTTTCTCGCCTCTACAATCGTCTTCGCAACGTTAGTTCCTAGTGAAGGGATCGAGTTAAATGGTGGAATTAGTTTATTGTCTTCGATGAGAAACTGTGTCGCATCCGATTTATAGAGATCAGGTTTCGCAAATGTAAATCCTCTCTCAACCATTTCAAGCGCAATCTCCAAAACAACTACTAAGTTCTTTTCTTTTGGAAGAGCGTCCAATCCTTTGGCATTGATTTCTTTAACTTTCGCTCGAATACTTGCTGAACCTTTACACATTGTCACCAAATCGAAATCAGTCGCTCGAACGGTGAAGTATGTCGCATAGTACATGATTGGGTGATGAACTTTGAAGTATGCAATTCGAAGAGCCATTAATACGTATGCCGCGGCGTGAGCTTTCGGGAACATGTACTTGATCTTCTTACATGATCCAATGTACCAGCCTGGCACTTTATTCTCTTTCATCGCTTCTTCAAACTCAGGAGTTAGTCCTTTCCCTTTTCGTACAGATTCCATAATCTTAAATGCAAGTGAAGGCTCTAGCCCCTGATAGATCAAATAAACCATAATATCATCACGACAGCCAATTACTTCTGACAGTTGACATGTTTTATTTTGGATTAACTCCTGTGCATTGCCTAGCCAAACGTCAGTACCGTGGGACAGTCCCGATATCTGAATCAATTCAGAGAACGTAGACGGTTTCGTTTCTTCCAACATCTGCCTAACAAATCGTGTTCCGAATTCAGGTACACCGAGAGTCCCTGTTTTACAGTCAATTTGTTCTTCCGTAACGCCAAGGGAAGACGTTCCACTAAACAATTCCATAACGCCTTTATCGTCAGGCGGAATGGTCATCGCGTCGATACCTGATAAATCCTCCAACATTTTGATCATCGTCGGATCATCATGACCTAGAATATCTAGTTTCAATAAATTATTATCGATGGAGTGGAAATCAAAGTGTGTTGTTTTCCAACTAGATTCAAGATCATTCGCTGGGAATTGAATGGGTGTAAAATCAAAGATGTCCATTGTGTCCGGCACAACAATGATACCTCCGGGGTGTTGCCCCGTATTTCGTTTAACGCCTGAACAGCCTTGTACTAGCCGATCAATTTCTGCACCACGCATTTGAATATCATTGTCATTCATATATCCTCGAACATATCCATATGCAGTTTTTTCAGCGACTGTCCCTATCGTTCCTGCCCGAAACACATAATCTTCTCCGAACAGCTCTTTCGTATAGTTATGCGCATGCGCCTGATACTCACCACTGAAGTTTAAGTCGATATCCGGAACTTTATCGCCGGCAAACCCTAAGAAGGTTTCAAACGGGATATCCTGACCATCTTTTTTAAACATCGTCTGGCAATTCGGGCATTCTTTATCCGGCAAATCATATCCAGAACCAACTGAACCATCATCAAAAAACTCATATGTTTTACATGATGGACAAACGTAATGTGGCGCTAGTGGATTTACTTCTGTTATCTCCATCATGGTTGCAACAAATGACGAACCAACAGACCCACGCGAACCGACCAAGTAGCCGTCATCTAAAGATTTTTTAACTAGTTTATGCGAAATCAGATAAATAACAGAGAAACCATTATCAATTATAGATGTTAATTCTTTTATGATTCGTGCTTCAACAATCTCCGGCAATGTTTCACCATATATTTGATGCGCCATAGAATAAGTTAAATCGCGTACTTCGTCTTCAGCACCTTCAATTGTCGGTGTGTATAGATCATCTTTGATAGGTTTCACATCACCTACACGCTCTACAATTTTCAATGGATTGTCAATTACGATTTCTTTCGCTACGTCTTCGCCTAAAAAATCAAATTCTTTCAACATTTCATCTGTTGTCCGGAAATGAACTTCAGGTAACGTGTGCCGATTTAACGGGTTTGCTCCACCTTGAGAACGCACAAGAACTTTTCGATAAGTGGCGTCCGTTTCATTTAGATAATGCACATTCCCCGTTGCACAAACCGGTAAGCCTGTTTTTTTACCAAGTTTGATCATTTTGCGCATAATGTCTTCAAGGTTCCACTCATCTCGAATTAAATCAAGTTCTAGTAAATGTGAGTAGACTGGCTTAGGGTGAAGTTCAAGGTAATCATAAAAACTTGCGATTTCCTCTACTTCTTCCATCGGCTTTTGCATTAACCCTTCAAATACTTCCCCTTTATCACAGCCCGAACCGACAATTATTCCCTTTCGATACTTCACAAGTAACGATCGAGGTATACGGGGCACGCGATAGAAAAAGTCCATATGTGAAATTGATACGAGTTTAAACAGATTTTTCAACCCTTCATTATCTGTTGCCAGCAAAGTACAATGTGAAGGTCGTGAACGCTTATAAGCATCTCCTTCTCCAATATTCTTATTGAGATCATCAAGCCACTCGATACCTTTTTCTAACGCCTCTGACAGCAGGCGTAAAAATAGATACGCTGTAGCTTCTGTATCATAAATGGCACGGTGGTGCTGAGTTAATTCGATATCGAATTTTTTAGCCAATGTATTTAATCGGTGATTTCGCAGTTCTGGATAAAGGAAACGAGAAAGCTCCAATGTATCGATGACTGGATAAGCGACCGTTTCTATTTTTGCACGCTTACATGATGCATAGAAGAAGCCCATATCAAACGAAGCATTATGTGCAATCAATACTGCATCCCCGATAAACTCTATAAACTCCGCCATGACGTCTTCCACTTCTGGTGCATTTTCTACCATGTCATCTGTAATACCTGTCAAATTTGTCGTAACGGATGACAACGGATGATGCGGGTTGGCAAAGCGTTCAAATCGATCAATGATTTCTCCATCTTTCACTCGCACAGCTGCAAGCTCGATAATCGTATCGTATACAGCTGACAATCCTGTCGTCTCCACGTCGAATACAACATACGTATCTGTTTCAAGTAAGCGGTGTTGCTCTTCATAGACAATTGGAACACCATCATCCACCAGATTGATTTCTAAACCAAATAACACTTTAATACCATGTTTTTTACCGGCATTATAAGCATCAGGGAAAGACTGAACGTTCGCATGATCTGTGATCGCAATCGCTGGGTGTCCCCACTTAGCTGCTTGCGCTACTAATGCTGAAGCGGAAACGACTGCATCCATTTGACTCATGGATGTATGCGCATGTAGCTCCACACGTTTCTGTCCATCAGGCGCTTTGTCTTTCCGTTCAATAGTCGGAATAACAGCAATATCTTGTGCCATCATGATTAAGTCCCTGACGAATGTATCGTTCTGGATACCGCCACGAGCTCGTACCCACATACCCTTTTTGAAAGATTTCATAATTTCTGCGTCTTCGTTATCACGCGAAAACATTTTGACTAAGATAGAATCGGTATAATCCGTTACTTTTAATGTCAATAAAGAACGACCACTTCTTAATTCACGTACTTCTGCATCAAATACAAAACCTTCTATAATCAAACGTCTTTCTTCATCCTGTATTTCATGGATTGGAATGATTGGCTCGTTAGCTTTGATCGGTGTACCAAGAGCAAGTACTTTATCAGAATCTCCTTGTTCACTTTTCATCGATTCACGTTGTTGTAACTGATGATAGGCTTGCTTGGACAACACATCTTCTTCCTGCTGCTTTTGCGTGAGGAATTGCTGACGCTCTTCTTCAGCATTATGATTTTCAACAATCGAAACATCGAACATATACTTTGGAAAACCGAATTGTTGATAAAGCGTCGATAATAGTTCCACATATTTATTCTTTAATGTCTGACACTCCAAATCACTCGAGCAATTAAGCATTAATTTCTCGCCGTGTATCGTGGGCTTTTGTTCCACTAAACATTGGCGTATAGGAGGAGAAATATCCGCTAACTCATCTATAATAAGCGGCCAATAATCTATAATTAATTGTTCATTCACTTCATTTTTTCTTGCTTCCATTTCAAGATGTACATTCGCTATAGCAGCAAACGATTCATGAACACGTTGTTGCATAATCTGAAATACCTCTATAGGTAACACTTCATCCAGTGTTATATTGAATTTCCACACTCTTGTTTTTTTCTGTACAGTTACACGATTTAATTCACCGTTTTGAAAATAGGTCATAAACTGATCATCTGTCAGTCCCGTCTGTTGCAGCAAAGTTAAAAACTTTTGAGCGGCATCCATTATATATTCCTCCGTTCTATCGCGAAAAGAAGGGAAGTTCCGTTAACGGACTCCCCTTCTTGGATTAATCTGCACTAAAGAAGGATTGTAGTTTTTCCAACACTTCTTCTTTTTGCCAATCTATTGATTCTCCACTGTGGCGGTACATGACTTCCACAATACCTTCGTCTGCTCTCTTACCAATTATAATGCGGACTGGCAAACCAATCAAGTCTGCATCAGCAAACTTCACACCTGCTCGTTCTGCACGATCGTCATACAATACATCGTATCGATAAGACTCTAGAACTGCATATAACTCATCCGCCAGCTGCGTTTGAATTTCATCTTTAACATTCATTGTAATTAAATGAATGTCAAATGGTGCTAAATGCTTCGGCCACTTCAAGCCTTTTTCGTCATTGAACTGCTCGGCAATTGTAGCTAGTAAACGAGAAATTCCGAGACTATAACTTCCCATAATGAAAGGCTTTGTTCTGCCATGTTCATTAAGGAATGTTCCTTTCATCTGCTCACTAAAGACAGTGCCTAGTTTACGGAGATGTCCTACACCTATTCCTTCAGTGAATTTAATCGTACCCATTCCATCAGGAGAAGCATCCCCTTCTTGAACGAAACGGATATCCACATAATCATCAATAGCAAAATCGCGCTCCGGGTTGACGTTCAATAAGTGATAGTCGTCAATATTTGCTCCCGCTACTACATTCACCATTGCTTTAACTGCATGATCTGCATATACCCTTACACCAATCGGTAGTTTCACAGGTCCAATCGAACCGATATGACAGCCTAGTAATTCTTCTATCTGTTGTTCTGTTGCCAATTCCATATGCTTTACATGTAAAAACCGTTTCAATTTATATTCATTGACAGTATGATCGCCTCGACAAACCACCATGACAAAATCATTATCCACTTTATACACCAATGATTTGATTACACGCTCAGGACTAACTGATAAAAATGTAGCGAGATCTTCAATGGTTCGTTGGTTCGGAGTGGAGACTTTTATCATCTCCAACTGTTTTTCATCCGGCATTTCGTAATCTACATGAACTTCAGCAAACTCCATATTCGCGGCGTAGGTAGAACTATCGCTATAAGCAATACGATCCTCTCCGTTTTCGGTTAACGCGATGAACTCATGGGAACCTGTTCCACCATCTGATATAACCATGCGGAAATGCATGCCTAGTCGAGTTAGCATATTAGTGTATGCTTGCATAACTTCCAAGTACTTTTCATCCAAGCTCTCTTGCGTTGAATGGAATGAATAGGCGTCTTTTCTAATAAATTCTCTGCTATGAAGTAGACCCGCACGCGGCTTTATTTCGTCACGGAACTTTGTTTTAATTTGAAAAATCGTTAATGGTAACTTTTTATACGATCGAACTTCATCACGTAGTAAGTCGATGATTGCTTCCTCATCACTTGAGCTTAATGCCAATTGATTGGTTTGTCTGTCAGCGACGTGGAACATTTCCTTACCGTATGAATCCCACCGTTCAGTTTCTTTTAGAATACTCGAACTTTGCAACGCCGGCAAAGAAATTTCAATACCTTCAATGGCTTCCATTTCTTGACGAATAATCGTCGCGATTTTTCTAAAGACTTTTTGTGCAAGAGTTAAATATGTGTAAACACCATTGGCATTCTGTCGGATATAGCCTGCACGCAGCAATAACTGATGCGAACGCATCTCTGTTTCAGATGGATTTTCACGCATTGTGGGTATAAACGTTTTCGATTGTTTCATCATATACTTCCACCTTTTTAGAAGAAAAATCGTTGGATGTCATTCCATGTCACAACAAGCATCAAAACCATTAATAACATGATACCTACAAAATGCACCATACCTTCTTTTTGTTTATCAATCGGTTTGCCCCTTAAGCCTTCAAATAGGAAGAACAATAGTCTCCCACCATCTAACGCAGGTAATGGCAGTAAGTTCATGATTCCTAGATTAATACTTAGCACAGCGCCCCAATTCATTAAATTGAAAATACCGTGTTGAGCAACTTCTTCAGTCGCTTTATAGATGCCTACAGGACCGGACAATGCGTCTATTGTAAACTGACCTGTAACTAGCATACCTAATAATTCAAAGATCTTCACAGTCCACGTGTATGTCTGTTCAGCACCGAAAACAATGGATTTGATAAACCCTTTTTCCAGTGGGCTTGAATACATAACACCAATTTGACCGAATTCCTGTCCAGCATCTTCCACTGTATCAGGTACTACGTCTAAAACAACTTGTTTGCCCGCTCGATCGACTTCTATAGACATCGGGACTCCAGCACTTTTTTGGATCGCTTCAGAAAACTTCGGCCAGGAATCAATCGACTTACCGTCTACTCCTGTGATTAAGTCATCTTTTTTCATTCCAGCTATCTCTGCCGGAGTATCCGGCTTCACTTCCGAAATAATCGGTTCATTGGTTGGTACACCATTCATTAAACCTAAAGCCAAGAATATGAAAAACGCTAAGATGAAATTGAAAAGCGGCCCTGCAAATATTGCCAATGCCCTGCTACCCAAAGATTTAGATTCAAACTGACGATCATATGGAGCAATTAATGTTTCTTGCCCTTTTTCGATAATCATAGCCGTTCTGGAAATTTTCAGATGAACGAATTGTCCATCTTCGTCATATCCTTCAATATATAATTCTTTATCCAGATCCGACTTTTCAACTTCCACGTTTAAAATATTCGGATTGGAAACATTTCGATTTAAGTAAATTTTTTCTATTTCGTCTTGTGCATTCAATAATAAACCAACGCGGTAACCCGGCTGTAATTCGACAGTATCGAAATCTTCACCAGCCATCCGCACATATCCCCCTAAAGGTAACAAGCGAATTGTGTATTGCGTTTCACCTTTGCGGATCGCTAAAATTTTAGGTCCCATTCCGATAGCGAACTCTCGAACCATGATGCCAGCCCTCTTAGCAAATAAGAAATGACCAAACTCATGAAATGCTACAAGTGTCCCGAATATTACTATAAACGCAATAACCGTTTCCATTCAGTAACCACCTTCACCGGCTGTGACAGCCTGAAATTAATCTTGATACTTAACTATACCATAGACTCTTTTTCGCGTATCGCGATCTGTCTCCAAAATTTCTTCCAAATCAGGATTTCGAATAGTTTGATGTTGCTGCATCATTTCTTCAATTATTTCTTCAATTTGCATGAAAGAAATATGACCTTCCATGAACAGTTGAACCGCCACTTCATTGGCCGCATTCATCGCTGTAGGCATAGTGCCCCCTTCCCTACCTGCATCATATGCAAGTGACAAGGCTTTAAATCGTTTATAATCCATTTTTTCAAAATGCAATTTACCAATTTCATCGAGACGAAGACGCTTAGCGTTGGCCATCGGAATACGATCCGGGTAGGTCAGTGCGTATTGAATAGGAACACGCATGTCAGGTGAACCTAGTTGCGCCATGACACTTGTATCTTCAAACTCCACCATTGAGTGAATTATACTTTCTTTATGTAGTAGACATTCTATTTTATCATATGGCATCGCAAATAAATGATGTGCTTCTATGACTTCTAATCCTTTGTTCATCATTGTTGCTGAATCAATAGTTAATTTATTGCCCATCGACCAGTTTGGATGCGCGAGTGCTTGTTCCACTGTAACGTTCTGAAGTTGATCCCGCGTATAGTCCCTAAAACTCCCACCAGATGCTGTTAATATTAAGTTTGTGATGCGTTTCGGATTTTCACCATTTAATGACTGAAATAATGCAGAGTGTTCACTGTCTACTGGAACAAGTGGGACGTTATGTCGTTTTGCTGCTTCTACGACAAGATTACCTGCTGCTACCAGTGTTTCTTTATTCGCAATAGCTATCGTCATGCCCGCTTTAATCGCTGCGAGTGTCGGTCTCAGTCCTACACTACCGATTACTGAGTTCAACAAGACATCCGCTTCCAGTCCTACCGCCGCTTCAATAAGTCCTTCATCACCATGAACGAATTGAACTTCAGGAAACTCATTTTGTAAGCGCATTGCGTCTGATTCTTCCAAAACAGAAACTAATTTAGGATGAAACTTTGCAATAATTTCACTTACTTTCTGAATATTTCTTCCTGCCGACATTGCAGTTAATTCAAAGCGGTCAGGATGAGCTGCAATAATGCTTAATGTTTGAGTACCGATAGAACCCGTAGCACCAAGCAAATTGATTTTCTTCATATTATGAACTTCCTTTCCATTATCCTATAAATTGAACAAAATGAAGCAATGGGAGTACAAATAGCAAGCTGTCAAATCGGTCCATAATACCACCATGTCCAGGCAACAGCTTCCCGGAGTCTTTTACGTTATAGAAACGTTTTAGTGCAGACTCAACTAAGTCCCCCATTTGACCTACAATTGATGCCACTATTGTAATGATAATAAACGATACGAATGACGTGGCGATAGGGTAAAACATATTATAAATCAACGTAATCACGATCGCAGAAATTATGCCCCCAACAAAACCTTCAATCGTTTTATTAGGTGAAATATCCGGCCAGAGTTTTCGTTTACCAATTTTACGTCCAACAAAATACGCACCGGAATCTGTAGACCAAATAATAAGTAACGCATAGCCTATGTACTCTAAACCAAATAAACGAGTTTCAATTAAATAATAGAATCCGATACCGACATACAGCGCACTAATTGCACTGAATGCAATATCTTCGAATGTCCATTTATTTTTCATTACTACAGTATAAACCAATAACAATAATATCAATACATAGATCATTTCAAGTTTCTCTAATTTCAGGAAACTTTCTACTTGTTCTGTCCACCTAGATGGAAGTAAAATGACGAGTAGAAGTAACCAAGAGATAAATCCGCCGATAGAAAAAAGGGACATATTACGCATGCGTAATAGTTCGTATAGGCCAATCGTAGATATCGCAAAAATCATCAAAATAAACGGTAATCCACCGACAATAATCAATGGCACAAAAAATGCGAGAGCTACAATAGCCGTGATGATTCTTTGCTTCATCTTTTCTGATCTCCTTCCAAGCTTCCAAAGCGCCGATCCCTCTTTTGGAAATCTTCTATTGCTTGTAAAAAGCAGTCTTCATCATAATCCGGCCATAATACTTCGGTAAAAATGAATTCTGCATAGGCAAGTTGCCATAACATAAAATTAGATAAACGTACTTCACCGCTTGTGCGAATCAGTAGGTCAGGCTCCGGCAAGTGCGCGGTCATTAATTTGGATCCGATTAAACTTTCATCAATTTGATCTACTTTTAAATTTCCGGCAGCCACTTCTTCCGCCAATTCTTTCATCGCATGAACTAGTTCCACTCTACTCCCATAATTCATCGCAAAATTCAAAACCAAACCTTGGTTATCTTTAGTTTGTTCCATTGCTTTCCTAATTGCTTTCTCTGTATGGCTCGGAAGCGCATCCATATCTCCGATCATTTCCACTTTAATACCTTTTTCCATCAACTCAGGTAAATACGTATTGAGGAACTCGCCTGGAAGATTCATCAAAAAGTCAATTTCCATCCTCGGTCTCTTCCAATTTTCAGTGGAAAATGCATAGAGAGTGAGTGCCTTCACACCCAAAGCGTTCGCGAAATTAGTAATTTGGCGAACAGTTTTCATTCCCTCATGGTGGCCAGCAATACGTGGCATTTTACGTTGCTTCGCCCATCTTCCATTTCCATCCATGATAATTGCCACATGGTTAGGAATTTGTCTATTTTTAACGGCTTCAATCCGTTCGTCCAGGAATTGAATGTCTACCGTCTTTTTTCGCATTAGTTTTCTAAGCATAGCGTTCCCCCACTTGGCTCAATTCGGATACTCCTACTGACTATCCTACCAAATTGCATGGTAAATAGCATGCAAAAGAAAGAAAAGAGCGTCCTAAAAGTAGGACGCTCCTCCTTATAGAAAGTTCTGTACTCAGATTTCCAAGATTTCATTTTCTTTATCTTTTGCAGTTTGGTCAATCTTTTCGATAAATTCATCTGTCATCTTTTGTACTTGTTCATTGTAACGGCGTAATTCATCTTCAGTAATTTCTGCATCTTTTTCAAGCTTCTTCAAATCTTCGTTGCTATCGCGACGAACATTACGAATCGCTACTTTCGCATCTTCAGCTTCACGCTTTACATCTTTCACCAAATCTTTACGACGTTCTTCTGTAAGTGCAGGTACAGCAAGACGAATAACTGACCCGTCGTTAGACGGTGTAATACCGATGTCTGATTTCATGATAGCTTTTTCGATTTCGCTGATTGTAGTCTTGTCATAAGGTTGAACTACTAATAAACGTGGTTCTGGCACGGAAATTCCAGCCATTTGATTTAATGGTGTAGGCGCTCCATAATAAATAACAGAAATTCTGTCTAACAGGCTCGCATTAGCTCTTCCAGCACGGATAGATGCCAATTGTCGTGAATAGGCGCTATGTGCTTTATCCATACGTTCTTTCGTCTGATCCATTACTTCTTTTGTCATTTTTTATTCCTCCTGACGACCGTCCCGATTTTTTCACCAAGTACGGCTTTTTTGATATTACCATTTTCCATAATTGAGAATACTACGAGCGGGATATCATTGTCCATACATAGAGTTGAAGCAGTAGAATCCATAACTTCAAGCCCTTGACTGATCACTTCAAGATAGGACAGTTCTAAGTATTTGGTAGCTGTTGAATCTTTCATCGGATCAGCAGAATAAACACCGTCTACGTTGTTCTTCGCCATTAAAATGACATCTGCTTCGATTTCAGCAGCACGTAGAGCAGCGGTAGTATCTGTGGAGAAATAAGGGTTTCCAGTTCCTGCCGCAAATATTACCACACGCTTTTTTTCTAAATGACGGATTGCTTTCCGGCGTATGTAAGGTTCAGCTACTTGTCTCATATCAATGGAAGACATGACTCGAGTTTCTGGTCCTAGCTTTTCAAGAGCGTCCTGAAGAGCAAGAGAGTTCATAACCGTTGCAAGCATTCCCATGTAGTCAGCTGTTGTCCGGTCCATTCCCATTTCACTTCCGACTTTCCCACGCCAAATGTTTCCGCCACCAACTACTACAGCTACTTCTACACCAAGCTCTACTACTTCTTTCACTTGGTTCGCAACTGATTTAACAACTTCCGGAGATAATCCGTAGCCTTGATCACCAGCTAATGCTTCCCCACTTAATTTTAACACGATGCGCTTATATTTTGGAATACTCATGTTGGCCCTCCTGCAATTTCCTATTCTCAAAAAAGAGGAACACATGATGGATGTGCCCCTCTGTACGATTGGATTATACTTAGTTACCTTTAACTTGGCTCATTACTTCGTCAGCAAAGTTATCTTCACGCTTTTCAATACCTTCGCCCACTTCATAACGAATGAACTCTACTAATGTTCCGCCAGTTGATTTCACGAAATCGCCAACTTTTTGATCAGAATTCTTAACGAATGCTTGATCCAAGACACAGATTTCCTCGAAATACTTTCCAAGGCGTCCTTCTACCATTTTCGCTACGATGTTTTCTGGCTTACCTTCGTTCAAAGCTTGCTCAGTCAATACGTTACGCTCTTTTTCTACTTCTTCAGCAGATACTTGGTCGCGTGAAATGTATTTAGGGTTCATTGCTGCGATATGCATTGCTACATCTTTCGCTGCATCAGAATCAGTTGAACCTTCAAGAACAGTCAACACAGCAATACGTCCGCCCATATGTAGGTATGGTCCGAAAGCGTCTTGATCTGTTTTCTCACGGATTTCAAAACGGCGAAGAGTAATTTTCTCTCCAATTTTAGCTACCGCGTTTGAAATATGCTCAGACACAGTTAAACCGTTGTCTAATTTCGCTGCGTTGGCTTCTTCTACTGAAGCAGGTTTCGTAGCAAGTAAAAACTCAGAGATTTCCTTAACAAGTGTTTGGAAGCCTTCGTTTTTCGCTACAAAGTCTGTCTCAGCATTTACTTCAAGAATAACTGCTTCGTTACCTTGAACTAAAATGTTTGCGACACCTTCAGCTGCAATACGATCTGCTTTCTTCGCTGCACTTGAAAGGCCTTTTTCACGCATATATTCCATTGCAGCGGCCATATCTCCGTCTACTTTAGTTAATGCTTTTTTGCAGTCCATCATACCTGCGCCTGTTTTTTCACGAAGTTCTTTAACCATTTGGGCTGTAATTGTTGCCATTTGAAAATTCCTCCTATTAGATATCATTTGAAGTTGCTTATTACTTTAAAAAGAGACGATAAGGGGTACGCCACTTATCGTCTCATCATTTACTCATTTCAGTCTGCAGTAACAGTTGCTGTTTCGTTTACTGTTTCAGCTACTTCGTCGTCTTCACCTTGACGGGATTCAATCAAAGCATCTGCCATTTTGCTTGTTAGTAAACGTACTGCGCGGATTGCATCGTCGTTCGCAGGAATGACATAGTCGATTTCGTCCGGATCACAGTTAGTATCAACGATTCCAACGAGTGGAATATTCAATTTGATTGCTTCAGCTACCGCGATACGCTCTTTACGTGGATCCACGATAAAGATTACATCTGGCAAGCCTTTCATGTCACGGATACCGCCTAGGAATTTCACAAGACGTTCGTGTTCTTTATTTAATTGAGAAACTTCTTTTTTAGGAAGTACGTCAAACGTGCCATCCTCTTCCATTTTCTCAATAGCTTTCATACGCGCTACACGCTTTTGAATAGTACCGAAGTTAGTCAATGTTCCACCCAACCAACGTTGGTTGATATAGTACATTCCAGCACGTTCTGCTTCTTCTTTGATTGCTTCTTGTGCTTGTTTCTTCGTACCTACGAAAAGAACTTTACCACCATCAGCACCGACTTGGCGCATGAAGTTGTAAGCTTCCTCTAATTTTTTGACCGTTTTTTGAAGGTCAATGATGTAGATGCCGTTACGCTCCACGAAGATATATTTCTTCATTTTTGGGTTCCAACGACGTGTTTGGTGTCCGAAATGTACACCAGCTTCTAGCAATTGTTTCATTGAGATTACTGACATGTTTAATTCCTCCTATTGGTTTTTTATCCTCCGCGTACTTCCAGCGAATAAGTGACCATAATGGCACCCACTCATTCATCCGCACGCGTGTGTAGTAATACCATCTATTAAATTAACACAATTCTACGTTGTTTGCAACTACTGTGTATAATTTTAGTCGAATTTTATTATCAATTCAATTTCTGTCTTACCTTTATTCAACTCTCTTGCAATTTCTTCTATTGATTTACCTTCTGCATAGAGCTGTTTTGCTTTTTCTTTGTCGTCAAGTGATTTAGGGGGTAATTCTGCGTTCTTTTCTTTTTCATTCTTTTCGATCGCCACCGTTTTCTGGTAGGAACGCAAAGCAAAATGAACAGGAACCGGATGCAACCTCGGTCTCGGATCAGGCATTTCAGAAGCTTCTGGTATTGATTGCTCTTGCGGCGCAGAGTCAGTAGTTTCTTTCACTTGAGCATTCGATCGTTGATTCAGTTGATGAATTAAACGGTCGTTTTCCTCTCTAATTTCTTCTAGATAAGCTAATACGGATTGATCCATTTCTTTCATCAGTCGTTGTTGCTTTGTCTCCAGATTATTGAATTTCGATATTTTCAAGTACAGCAATGTTAGTAGCATAAATCCAATGATTTGTAAGATGAACAAAAGAGCTAGTAATATTCCCATGATATTATCCGCTATAATCAACATACGAACCTTTAAATGGGTGCTTGGCTTGCTGTCGTTCTTTCTCTTGTTTTTGTTGGGACTCATCGCTTGGTTGCTGATCATCTCCATCCAATTTTGCGTATGGTGATGATTCCAAAACGGTTTCCTTACTTTTTAACGCTTGCTTTTCTGTTTGCATATTGGCACTGTCCTGAGCATGTTGAGACTGTTGCTGCTTTTGCTCTGCTATTTTACCTGCCTCAAATGTTTTCGGGATTGCAATTTGAAGTTCAATCGCTTTCAAACTCATAAAATCCCTCCATCTGTAATTTCAGCCGCCAGCAGCGACCGTAACTTAAATAATGCTTTTGAATGTATTTGTGAGATCCTTGATGTAGATAAGCTTAAAATTTCTCCGATTTCTGTTAGCGTCATATCTTCTTGATAAAATAAACTGAGTACCAATTGTTCATTTTCATTTAGTTCTTTAATTTTTGTTATCAAGTCTTCAATTAATTCGCCTTTGACCGCTTGTTGTTCAGGTGTTTTCGTTTGTTCATCCTGTAACACGAATGTTTGATCGTGATCATCTTCATCATTCATTTTTTCATCGATGGACAATACATTAGCAAAATACTGTTCATGCACGGTTTGATAAACTTGATCCGTTGTAATGCCTAAATGATCAGCTACTTCCTCAGGTGTAACTGTTCTCAAGTATGACTGTTCAAGTTTACTAATTTCCTCGTCCATTTTCTTGGTTTTTTCTCTCGAAGAGCGTGATAACCAATCTTCTTTTCGTAAACCGTCTATAATCGTACCCCGAATTCGGAATGAGGCATACGTGTCAAATTTCAAATCACGTGATGGATCAAATTTTGTTAACGCGTCGAAAAGTCCTTGATAGCCGAGAGATTTGATTTCATCACGGGATACGTTTTTCGGCAGTCCAGCACTGATTCGTTGAACGTGATAATTCACAAGAGGTGTATACATTCGAACTAGCGTATCACCTGCATCAGGGTCACGATTTTCAATCCATAACTTCCACTGATACCGTTCAGTTACATCTTGATTTGTCATCGAATTCACGCCTTTCCTGTCAGGTTCCTTGTACCGATATCATCTCTTATGTATAAGTATAGCAAATCGCAATAGATAAAGGCGACTAATGCATTAGCCGCCTTCGTTTGCACTGTTAAATTTCCTGTGTTCCAGCATTGACGGTACGAACAGATAGGATACTCGTATCAGGATCAAATTCAATTGTACGTCCGCTTGATCCGCCTGTATCTTCTGCAACAATCGGAATCGAATATCTTTTCAATTCTTTTTTTACCGCTTCTACATTGCGTGGACCGATACGAATCGTATCATTTGAACCGAACTGAAACATTTGCGCTCCGCCAGCAATTTTTGCTTTAATGCTGAAAGGTCTAACTCCTTGTGATTTCAAAAGTTCCAACATAGCGTGAATGCCTGTATCTGCGAATTTTGCCACATTCAGTTTTGTCGATTTACCCAACTCACTGTCAGGTAACATAACATGCACCATGCCCGCGATTTTTTTCGAAGAATCATATAGTACTACACCAACACACGAACCCAGTCCTGATGTGCGTATCGTATGAGGGGATTTAGCAATATTCATATCCGCTATCCCTACGCGCACTACCGTTTGAACGCTTGCCATCTATAAGACACCCAACGAACTGAATATTGTGCGGTAAGATTGCGGGTCGGGTAACAAGAAGAAATGCCCCGCTAAACTCGACATTCCCTGTTCGCCCTCTTGTAATATTTCCGTTTCAATGACGATTACTTCATCACTGTACTGAGAAACTTCGATCAGGCCGAAGCTAACAATGGCACCCACCATATCAATACTTAATGAAGGTACAGTTGGGTAGATATTTAAGGAAGTGAAATCAGAAAGTGCAGATAAATAAGAACCTGACAATATATTTCCCAACTCCTGTAGCGCAGAAGCACCCATTCCCAAATCCCCTACATCGTTAATACTAAATGCTACATCACCCGTCAGTTTACGAATAAATTGTGTTGCAGATTCAATAGTCAGTACGAAGAACATGGTGCCGGTCACTTCACCTTCTATACGCAAAAAGATACCCGCTACCACTTTTTCAGTGCCGCCTGCTAAATCAAACATTTCATCAAATGTAACGAGTTCGACTTTAGGTACACGCATGTCAATTTTCTGACCTAGCAACTGAGATAAAGAAGTTGCAGCATGCGCTGCGCCAATATTCCCGATTTCCTTTAAGACATCCAGATGCATTTCGGTGATGTCATTTTTAGAATCCATCCGTATTCCCCTTCTTTATTGGTTGCAGTACTTTTTCCAAATTCAACATGACTAACAATCGCTTACCAACTTTCGCCACTCCAGAAATGAATTCTGATTCTACAGAACCCACCACTTCCGGTTGAGGGCCTATTGCGCTCGTTGGAACATCCATCACATCATTGGCATCATCTACAATTAAACCGACCTCTGAACCCGCATGCGAAACAATAATAATGCAACTTGTTTCATCAAATTCTTTATACTCCATATCAAAACGTTCACGTAAGTCCACTACCGGTGTCACTACACCACGTAAATTTAATACCCCCTTTACATAAGAAGGCATACGGGGAACTCGTGTAATCGATAGCGATTTCTCGATGGATTCTACAACGTCAAGTCCAATCGCATATTCCTTATTCATCAATTGAAAGACGATCACTTTCATTTCGTTTACTTCTGCTGCTTTTGTCATGTCATCACCTCGATTATTTAATCAATGCATTACAGTCAACAATTAATGCAACTTGACCGTTTCCTAAAATTGTCGCGCCTGAAATCGCAAAGACATTCTGCAAGTATTCGCCGAGTGATTTCAGCACGATTTCCTGTTGACCAATAAATGAATCTACGACTAACCCAGCTAAACTTTCACCTTTACGAACGATGACGATCGATTGAAACTCATCTTCTTCATTGCTTCTATTTTTCATTTCGAATATATCTTTTAAGTCCACCAACGGCACAATTGTTCCACGGAAATCGATTACTGGCTGATTATGCGCATTTAAAATATCAGACTTTTGAATAATGGCAGTTTCGATTATAGACGACAATGGGATTGCATAAATTTCTTTATCCAACTCTACTAACATAACCGAAATAATAGAAAGAGTAAGAGGTAACTGAACCTGGAATAACGAACCCTTTCCTTCAGTAGAATCAATCGAAATATGTCCGCCAAGAGATTCGATTGTGTTTTTCACAACATCCAGACCCACACCACGACCTGATACGTCGGTAATAGAAGCCGCAGTTGAAAATCCTGAGGCTAATATCAATTCCGCTACTTGTTTATTCGTCAAAGAATCGGCAGCTTCAGGACTGATAATTCCCCTTTCAATTGCTTTACCCACTACGCGTTCGCGGTTCACACCCGCTCCATCATCTTCTAGCTCGATAAATACATGGTTACCTGAATGATAGGCGCGCAATGTTACAGTTCCAATCTCTGGCTTGCCATTCGCAATGCGCTCCTCCGGCATTTCGATACCGTGATCTAAAGCATTTCGAATCAAATGCACGAGGGGATCTCCTATTTCGTCAATTACGGTTCGGTCCAACTCTGTTTCAGCGCCGACAATCTCCAAATCAATTTTCTTATTCAGATCACGCGCCAATTGCCGAACCATTTTTGGGAATCTATTGAAGACTGTTTCTACAGGTACCATTCGCATGTTCAAAATGATGTTTTGTAAATCTCCTGATACCCGTGTCATTCTTTCAACGGATTCATTCAATTCAGGGTTATGCAATTCACTGGCAATAGATTGAAGGCGTCCACGATCAATGACAAGTTCTTCAAATAAGTTCATTAAAATATCTAGTCGGTCAATATTCACTCGAATGGTTTTATTAGAATTGGAAGATGTGGCCTTTTTTGTTTTTACAGCTTCCTTAGGTACTTCTTTAGTTGTCGCAACTTCCGCAACAGGTACGATTATCGTTTCCACGACTTCCGGTTCTGGATCTTTTGTATTCAATGCAGCTTGTTTATACTTTTGCACGTATTCATCCGTAATGTATGTAATATGTACATCTTCTATTTCAGAAACTTTTAGGACTTTTGCCTTTAGATCTTCGGCGTCTTCTTGAGTCAATAGAACAATCGTAAACTTTTGATCGAAATCTTCATTTTCTAATTGTTCTACTGTAGGAACGGTTTTTATGACTTCGCCTGACTTTTCCAAAATCTCAAACGTCATAAATACGCGAGCTACTTTTAACAAGCAATCCTCACGTAATGTAACTGTGATTTCTAAAGCATTAAAGCCTTGTTCAGCAGATTGGGAAATAACCGTCAATTCAAACTCATCATAATGAATTCCCGTCGAAGTTACGACTTCAATGAAAGGTTCCTCAGTTGTCGCTGCAGGCTCAGTTACTAAATCAAGTGGTTGTCCGGCTTCTATTCGATTAAGAGTGTCCACTAACTTGCTGACGTCTTTCTTTCCGTTACCACCTGATTCGATATCTTGTACCATTAATTCAAGATCATCCACTGCTTCAAATACTACGTCTAATATTTCTGTTGTAACACTGATTTTTGAGTTTCGAATTGCATCAAGGACGTTCTCCATTTTATGTGTTAAATCTGCAATATCTTCATATCCCATTGTCGCTGACATTCCTTTAAGGGTATGTGCAGCCCTAAATACTTCATTGACAATGGCCAGGTCATCAGGATTATTCTCTAACGCTAGCAACTGTTCACTACAAGCTTGCAAGTGTTCTTTACTTTCTTCGATGAACATATCCAAATATTGACTTACATCCATTGTAAAGCCCCCTAGTTACTTCAAATTTCCTATTATCGCATTTGCGATTTGTTGTACATCTTTAATTTCGTCGCTGAGGCCTGCATCAATTATAGCTTTGGGCATTCCATATACAACGGACGTATTTTTAGATTCCGCTATAGTAATCGTTTTACATGAAGTACGCAATAGTTCCATGCCTTCTTTACCGTCATACCCCATACCTGTCATGATTGCCGTTACATATTCTAGTTCTTTATGTGTTGCCGCTGATTCTAACAACACGTTTACTGCCGGGCGATGTCCAGAACGAGGTGCCTCGTCTCCATCCAATACAATTTGATAGCCTGTTCTCGATTTCTCAAACTTCAGATGCAAGCCGCCTGGCGCAATATAAGCCGTTCCATTTTCAATTAGCTCTCCATGTTCAGCCTCTTTGACGACTATTTCACTCAAACCATTCAGTCGTTCTGCTAATGATTTGGTGAATCCAGGTGGCATATGTTGGACAATTAGAATCGGGTATTGGAATTCCGCCGGAAACCTAGTAATAACTTCTTGCAAGGCCCTTGGTCCACCAGTCGATGTACCTATTATAACAAACTTTTTAGCAATAAGTGTCTTTTTTTTAGGTATGCTTACTGTTTGTATTGGAAATATCGAAGCACTTCTGCTTTCATTCGCTTGGTTTTGGTTGCTCGTTGTTGTTGTATAACGTTTTTGTGTCATTGTTATTTGACGCGTAAGTGTTTGAATTACTACATTTGATGCAGCAAACACTTTCTCAACAATTTCTTTTTCGATTTCATGAAGATTCAATGAAATCGCACCACCAGGCTTTGCTATCACGTCGACAGCTCCGTATTCTATTGCCAGAACTGCATTCTCTGTATTATGTTTTGTCGTACTCGATAAAATCACTACAGGGACTGGCATTTGATCCATAATGAACTTTAAAGCTTCCAGTCCATTCATCACAGGCATTTCAATGTCCATTGTAAGAACATCTGGCTGAAGATCGCGCACTTTTTCTACTGCATCTTTACCATTTCTAGCGATGCCGATGACTTCCATCATGGGGTGTTTATTTAACATATCCGAGATTAGCTTCCGCATAAAAGCTGAGTCGTCTACTACGAGAATTCGTTTTTTCTTTGCGGTAATCAAATTACACACGCCCCTTCAGAAAAACGCCTTTGATTTTGTCTATGAATCCAGAGCTTTCAATAGTAGTACTTGGTTTATTATTGTGTAAAAATGTATCAGTTATCGCCATCATTCGCTTACTAACTTTTGCATTGGGATATAATTTGACGAAAGGAACCTGTGCTATGACCGCATTCCGCACATGAATATCGTCTGGCAAAAAACCTAAAATGCTCGTTTCCATGGATAAAAACTTTCTAATCGCTAACTGAAGACGTGCGACAGAATCACGCCCATCTTGCTCTTTAAGAACACGGTTACTGACTATGTGAATCGTTTTATTCGTATCTTGCAGACAAATGAACTTGATCATTGAATACGCGTCCGTAATAGAGGTAGGCTCTGGTGTCGCAATTAAAATAACCTCGTCCATCGCTAAGATCAAATCAATTGAACTCTTCGTCGCTCCTGCACCCATATCGAATAAAATGACATCATATTCCGTCTGCAATACAGAAAACGCTTCAATCAATCGGTCAAACATTTGTCCCGACCACTCCACTACATTTTCCAGTCCAGAACCACCTGCAATAAACGCAAGATTTTCTTCGATGGGAGTTACGACTTTCTGTAACTGTTGTTGGTCAGTCAAATAATCTTTTAGATGATACGTGGGTGTAGCCCCAAATAATATATGAATATTTCCCATCCCAATATCCATATCGACAATTAATACTTTCTTTCCTTTCGCTACAAGTGCGTATGAGAAATTAGCAGTGAAGTTCGATTTACCTACTCCACCTTTACCACTGATGACAGCAATTGAGCGAGCTACTTGTCTTTGACTATTCATCATTTTTAGTCGCAGTGCTTCAGCCTGATCATGCACGTGAATCACCTACTAATAGAAGATCTACTATCTTTTCCAAACTGGCTTCTGTTAAATCTTCCGGTACCTCTTGCCCATCGGTGATGTAGGATACGCCTATTCCGTATTTCAGCATTAAATTAATAATTGACCCAACCGAATTGGTTTCATCTGTTTTGGTAAATATAAATTTTTTAATTGGAAACTGATCAAATTGTCTGATGATCGTATCCATATCCTGTTCTTTTGACGTCGTAGATAACACAAGAAATGTTTCCATATCTAATGAAAAGTCAATGAGCTTTGATAAATCATCGACAAATTTTGCTTCTTTATAATTCCGTCCTGCTGTATCGATAAATATGAGATCGAGATCTTTCAACTTTTCGATCGCTATACGAAAATCTTCTTCGTTATAAGCAATTTCAACTGGCGCCTGAAGCAAATTGGCGTATGTACGCAATTGTTCAATGGCCGCAATTCGATACGTATCAGTCGTAATAAAACCGACTTTCTTTTTTTCTTCCAACAATGCACGTGCAGCGATTTTCGCAATGGTCGTTGTTTTCCCCACACCAGTCGGACCAAGTACATTAATAAACTTTTTCTGATAAGAAATTCCACCAAAAGGTATGTCGCCAAGACGATCACTAAACCATGCTCTAATCAATTCCATTTGCTGTTCTTCAGTAAAATCGATTTTATCTTGCTTCATTCGACTGTAAACTAGATTGCCGATTTCCATGATATATTCGTTTGCCAGACCTTGCGTCTGTAACTTCTTCAATATGGGTAGTAGTTCATCAGGATATTTTTCAAATGTATGATCCACTTGCTGTATATCTTTCAGCATTTGCTTGATCTCTCGCATTTCTCGTTGCATACGTTCAACAGACTCTGGTTCCGCAACAGGCGGTTGCACAGAACGAACTTGTGATTCATATGTACGCCCAGCATTCGTTTTATCATAGCTTGCGACAACTTCTACTGAACGTTTACGAAAGAGACCAAGAAACCCTTTTGTTTTTGTGACATTTGAACTAAGGATGACAGCGTCTTCTCCAAAATCTTCACGGACTTTCCTCATAGCTTCAACCATAGTAGATGCTGTATACTTTTTCATTTTCATTAAATATCCACCACCCCTACACTTTGGACTTCCACTGATGCTTCCAATTCATTATAAGACAGTATAGGTATCTGTGGGAAATACCGCTCCGTTATTTGACGTAAGTACATACGAATGGCAGGTGAACATAAAATTACAGGTGATTGGTCAAGCATAGCTACCCGTTCGACTTCTTGCGCAATTCGTTCCAAGATTGTTTGAGATTGTGATGGATCAATGGAAAGAAAATTCCCTTGTTCAGTTTGTTGGATACTATCTGCAATGAGTTTCTCTACTTTACCAGAGACTGTTAGTACTTTTAACGCGCCATTACCTACAACAAATTGACCAGTAATCTGACGTGCCAGTGATTGTCTGGCGTATTCTGTTAGTACATCTACATCGGACGTGTACTTGGAGTAATCTGCAAGCGTCTCAAAAATGATGGGTAAATTGCGAACCGAAACTTGTTCATTCAATAATTTAGCAAGCACTTTTTGTATTTCGCCTATTGACAATGGAGTCGGCGTAAGTTCATCGACCAAAATTGGATATGTTTCATGTACGTGATCTACTAGTTGCTTGGTTTCCTGACGTCCAAGTAAATCGGAAGCATTTGCACGAATAACTTCAGTCAAGTGTGTAGATACAACACTTGGTGGATCCACTACTGTGTAACCCATGATTTCTGCTTCTTCTTTCGTTTCCTCTGTAATCCATTTCGCCGGCAACCCAAACGAAGGTTCTACAGTATCTATTCCTTCTATTAAATCTTCGCCGCCGGGACTCATAGCTAGATAGTGGTCTAGCAAAAGTTCTCCCCTAGCCATTTCATTTCCCTTAATTTTGATTCGATACTCATTTGGTTGTAATTGAATATTGTCACGGATACGAACAACTGGAATGACGAGTCCAAGTTCTATCGCTAACTGCCGACGAATCATAACGACTCGATCCAGTAAATCCCCTCCCTGCGTTGCATCTACAAGTGGGATAAGGCCATAGCCGAATTCAAACTCAATTGGATCCACATTCAAGAGGTCAACGACATTTTCTGGCCGTTTTAACCCTTCAGCCTCTACATTTTCTTCCATCTCTAATAATTCATCTGGATCTTCATCTTCTTTACGTGACATCATAAACGCACCAATTGCCAGTGCACCCGCTATCGGAATGGTTAATATGTCATTAATCGGTGTGGCAAGGCCCAGTAAAAAAATTGTAATGGATGCTACATAAAGTAATTTAGGCTGACCTAGTAATTGATTCGTAATGTCTGTCCCTAAGTTTCCTTCTGATGCAGCTCGTGTAACTACGATACCTGTTGCCGTGGAAATTAGAAGTGCTGGTATTTGTGAAACAATACCATCCCCGACAGTAAGTGTAGAAAATTGAAGTGCTGCTTCCGCAAACGGCAATCCCATCTGCACGACACCAATAATCATGCCAACCAATAAGTTGATCATAACAATAATGATCCCGGCAATAGCATCCCCTTTAACGAATTTGGTCGCACCATCCATTGCACCATAGAAATCAGCTTCGTTACTTACTTTTTCACGACGTGTTCGGGCTTCTACATCTGAAATCATACCTGCGTTTAAGTCGGCATCAATACTCATTTGCTTACCTGGCATAGCATCGAGAGTAAAACGTGCAGCAACTTCGGAAACACGCTCCGAGCCTTTCGTTATTACAATAAACTGAATGATGATCAAAATAACAAAAACTACGAGTCCCACAATAATATTTCCACCAGTAACGAATGTACCAAATGTATCAACTACTCCACCTGCATTACCTTCTGAAAGAATCGCACGTGTTGTAGAAACGTTAAGACCTAGACGGAATAATGTGAGTAATAATAATAACGATGGAAAGATAGAGAATTGCAATGCTTCCTGCATATTCATCGCAGTCAGTAAAACCATTAACCCAAGTGTAATATTAATAATAATCAAGAAACTTAATAACCAAGGTGGTAACGGGATGACAAGCATCGCTATGATCATAATAACCGCCGCGAGTACTCCTATATCTTTAAACTGCATGCCACCCCTACTTTCTTATTTAACTTATATTTTCTTTTGAATGCGATATACATAGGCTAGAATTTCTGCAATTGCTTTAAAGAACTGCTCAGGTATTCGATCACCAATTTCTACTTCGTCATACATAGCACGTGCTAAAGGTCGATTTTCTACCATCACAATGTCGTGTTCAGCCGCAATCATTTTAATTTTTTGTGCGACAAAATCTGCACCTTTTCCAACGACAATTGGTGAATCCATCTGATCTTCATCATACTTTAACGCAATGGCAAAGTGAGTAGGATTGGTAATCACAACATCTGCTTCAGGTATCTCCTGCATCATCCGGCGCATTGCCATTTCACGCTGACGCTGTCTAATGCGGGACTTGATCAGCGGATCCCCATCCATATTTTTACTTTCATCTTTAATATCTTGTTTAGACATTTTTAGATTTTTTTCATAGTCAAATTTCTGATAAAGAAAATCCAAGATGGAAATGAATAATAATACTAGTGACGCGATAATCCCCATCATTCCGACTAATTTTGCAACAGTCACGAGTGTGACTTGCGGTGTTTTAAATGCCAAGTCGAGCACTTGTCCTAGATTACTCCATACAATAAGTGTTGTAACGGTTCCAATAAACGAAATTTTTAATATGGATTTTAATAACTCTACAATTGCACGAATAGAAAAAATTCGCTTTAATCCTTTAATTGGATCTATTTTCTTTAAATCAAACTTTAACGTCTCTGCAGTAAATAAGAGACCAAACTGTAGCAGGTTCGCTGCAATACTCGCAATAACTGCGATCAACATTATCGGCAATAATATGATTGCCATTTGTTTAATAACGCTTATGTATACTAACATGACTTGTTCTTCATCCAGCGACTTGATAGGAATAAGATGAGTAAAGGATTCTCGGAAAAACACGAAGAAATTATCCCTCATAAAACCTGCGGAAAAGAACATAAATGTAAAAATAGAGAACAGTACAATTGCAGCTGTTACGTCTTGACTCTTTAGTACTTGCCCTTTCTTTCTGGAATCTTCCCGCTTTTTCGGGGTAGCTTTTTCCGTCTTCTCACCGGCAAAAAATTGTAAATTCAGCCTTAGTAACAAGTTAGCCACCTCCAAGCAGTATCATCAGATTTCTCATCGTTACAATCATAATTTCAAACATTTTCTTCATTACGACTATGAAGACACTAGACATTGTCACGATTACCAAGAAACTAACGCCAATTTTAATTGGAAATCCAACTACAAAAATATTCAGTTGTGGCACAGCACGAGCGGTTATACCGAGTGCCAAATCGACCAGGAATAACGTAGCTACGACTGGAATCGCCATTTGAAACGCAATCGCAAAGGATTTGGCGAAGGTCAAGACGATAAATTCTGCCATATTAGGACTACCAAAAGGTGGCCACATAGCCGTGATGGGTACAAATTCATAGCTATAAAATATCCCATCCAAAAGCAAATGATGGCCATTTACAACTAATAATAATAACATCGCTAGCGAATTAAGAAATTGTCCAAGCAATGGTGACTGCGCGCCCGTTTGAGGATCAATGACGTTCGCAATGGCAAAGCCCATTTGAAAGTCAATAAATCCACCAGCCACTTGAATAGCCGACATAATAATAAAAGCGGCAATGCCGATTGATAAGCCGACTACCGCTTCTTTAAGTACAAGTAATATGTATTGACCATCGATCTCAATTTCTGGCATCGTAATAGAGTAAGACATCATCCATGCCAATATTGCCCCGAATAGTAGCCGTTGCGTAGCAGGGATGGTCTTGTAAGAGAATAATGGCAGTGTCACGAAGAATGAGGTAACACGAGTAAGGATAAGTAAAAATGCGGGTAAGGATGGAATAAGTTCATTCATTTAATCACCCAACATACCTGGAGAGATTGGAAAAGATTTCGCTGGCATAGCCGGTAACATAAGATAACATCCAAGGCCCAAAAAATATGATAGCAACCATAACCGCTACGATTTTTGGTACGAATGCCAATGTCTGTTCTTGGATTTGTGTAGTTGCCTGAAATATACTCACGGCAAGTCCTGTCACTAAAGCTACGATTAGGAGAGGTCCTGATGCAAGGAGAATAACCCAAACTGACCGTTCTGCAATGGATATAACAAATTCACTCGTCATTCAAATTCCTCCCTAAAAGCTTTGTAGCAATGACTGGATAATGAGATACCAACCGTCTACTAGAACAAATAATAATATCTTGAACGGTAATGAAATCATAACGGGTGGAAGCATCATCATCCCCATAGACATTAGCACACTAGCAACGATCATATCAATAACGAGAAAAGGAATAAAAATCATAAAACCCATTTGAAATGCAGTCTTAATTTCACTGAGTGCAAACGCTGGCACCATCATAGTAAGCGGAATATCTTCAATTGTATCCGGTCGCTCCATCTGGTTATACCGCATGAATAACTCCAAATCTTTCTGCCTAGTATGTTGACTCATGAATTCTTTGAATGGCACACTGGCCCGCTCGTATGCCTCGTCCAAACTGATTTCTTCATCAAACAATGGTGTCAATGCTTCTTCATTCACTTGAGATAACACCGGTGACATGATGAAGAACGTCAGAAATAATGCTAATCCAACCAACACTTGGTTGGGAGGCATTTGCTGTGTAGCTAGCGCCGTCCGTACAAATGACAACACTATGATAATCCTAGCAAACGAAGTCATTAGGATTAAAATTGCTGGTGCAAGTGATAATACCGTTAGTAATAGCAACATCTTAATGGAAGTAGAGACATTGGTGGGATCACTGTCGGAAAACGTGTCCAGAAAATCAACCATCGCGGTCGCTCTCCTTCCGATTTAAACGTTTTAACTGTTCTTTGCGCTCAGTTTTGATTTCGTCCATTTTGGTAGAAAACAATTGACTGAAAGTGGCTTCTTCTGATGGTGAGTGTTCAGCCTTTGAGAAAAACCGTGTATACAGTTGTGAAAGTATACCTTTTTGAACTTCATTGCCTTGGTCATAACGTGCAAGTAGTTCAGCAATTTCATCAGGATCTTCTATTTCTCTTAATAGTTGTACATTTTCACCAACACCTACTACGAAATAATGGTTACCCATTTTCACTAGTTGAATAGACTTATTTTGACCTAACGGAACACCACCCATATTCGTCATAAGTCGATTAGAGTCGAAATTTCTATTGCGTTTGTTCATGAAGCGTAGTAACCACACGAGCAAACCAATTACAAATGCAAAAGCAAAAAGAGTTCTTATGTAATCTTTTGCTGTAAGTCCTTTAGGTTCGTCCAATTCATTATTTGTCACTAATTTATTATCATTCTCAGCAACCGGAGCTTTCTCTTCGCAATCTTTATCTCTTCCAATACAGTCTGATACGCTGACATCAGGATCAGTTTCTGCATGTGCAAATGGTGTGATAGTAAAGCACAGAACGAATAGTAGTAAATACTGAGTTACTTGTTTTACATTCATATGCTGCTCTTAGCTCAGCGCTTTGTCGATTGCTTCAATCACACGGTCAGCCTGGAATGGTTTAACGATAAAGTCCTTTGCTCCTGCTTGGATCGCATCGATTACCATTGCCTGTTGCCCCATTGCAGAACACATGATGATGGTCGCAGATGGGTGCGTACTTTTAATTGCTTTTAATGCTGCAATTCCATCCATTTCAGGCATCGTAATATCCATTGTAACCAAGTCTGGTTTCAATTCATTATATTTTTCAATGGCTTGAGCACCATCTGCTGCCTCTCCTACTACTTCATAATTATTCTTTGTTAAGATATCCTTGATCATCATGCGCATAAATGCCGCGTCATCTACTACTAAAATTCGTTTTCCCATTCATATTCCCTCCAAGTTTCTTCTATCGTAAATTGTTTAATCGATCCATTTGACTTAATATATCCGTAATGCGGACTCCGAAGTTTTCGTCAATGACTACTACTTCCCCTTTTGCAATATAGCGATTATTGACTAATATATCGACAGGCTCCCCTGCCAATTTATCCAGTTCAATAATGGAACCACCAGACATTTCGAGTATTTCTTTAACAGAACGCTTCGTACGTCCTAATTCTACTGTTACTTGAAGTGGTATATCAAGTAGTAAATTTAAATTATTTGATTCTTCCTTATTCAAAGTAGGCGCTTGGAAACTCGCAAACTCTGCTTGCTGGACATGCACTGGAGCTTGCGTCTGACGTGGTACTGCAGTTTGTTGCATGGGTGGTGCTTGATATACAGGTTGCTGTTGTTGCATTGGCGCAGGATCCGGTGTATATGCAGGCTCAGGTTCCGAATATTGGGGTTCCGGTGGACTCGGTGGTACTTCTGTCATAGTGGCCGCTTCTTCTTCTCCCATTAATGTAGATACCAATTTTTTACCGAACTCCAGTGGGAACAATTGCATAATATCAGAATCAATCAATTCGCCAACTTTCAAATTGAATGACACGCGGATTAATAAATTATGCGCTGGAATATTTTCGGTTCCCTGATCTATTTGTATATTCATTAAATCAATAGTGGGCGGTGAAATATCTACTTTTTTATTAAAAATGGTAGACATCGAAGTCGCTGAAGACCCCATCATTTGATTCATTGCTTCTTGTACTGCACTCAAATGGATTTCACTTAACTCTTGATTAGGAGCTGTTCCGTCGCCTCCAAGCATTAAGTCTGCAATGATTGCCGCGTCACTTTGTTTAATTACTAACAGATTGACACCACTTAATCCTTCTGTATATTCAACCTTGATGGCTACATACGGATGGACGAAATCATCCTCCAAGTTATCCCGTTGGATCAGAGATAGTTTGGGTGTTGTGATTTCTACTTTTTGTCCCAGTAAAGCGGAAAGGGCAGTTGCAGAACTACCGAATGAAATATTACCTACTTCACCTAATGCATCTTGCTCCATTTCGGTCAAGTAATCACTAATATCGATAGTTTCAGGTTCAGGTTCATCTGCTTGGGCAGGTTCTAATGTTTCACCCCGTAACAACGCTTCAATTTCTTCCTGTGAGAGAATATTATCACTCATCATCGTCATCCTCTCCCGTATTCAATATTTCCAGTATTTGAACAGCCATACGATTTCGTAACTTCCCTGGCTGTGCTGTGAATTTAGGCTTATCTCCTATCCTGATCGTTAAAGGCTCCTCAATACTTGTATTCAATGAAATTACATCCCCAAGCTGCAAATGCAGGAAATCTTCAATAGATATTTCGCCTTTCCCAAGGTCAGCAACTATAGGGAGTGTTGCATTTTTAATACGTCTTTCCAATTGTATGCTTTGCTCAGCGGTTGGTTCTTTTTTATTTGTCTGCATCCAGTACTGCACAGAGAGGTTTGGAATAATTGGTTCCAATACAACGTGAGGGATACACATATTGATCATCCCGCTAGATTCACCAATCATAATATTAAATGAAATAACGATTACGGTTTCGTTAGGTGAAATCATTTGAAGAAACTGAGGATTGACTTCCATCTCTGTTAAATATGGATCTATATCAATTAGCCCTGACCAAGCTTCCCGTAAGCTGTCAAACGAACGTTCAAACAAATTTGTCAAAATCTTCGTTTCAATCTCTGTCATATTATCCGTTTTTCCTGAACTCGATCCAAAGCCACCCATGAGTCGCTCCAACATGGAATAGGCAACATTCGGATTGACTTCCATCAAAATATTCCCTTCAAGAGGGGATACATCAAATATATTGATCAATGTCATATTGGGTATCGAGCTAATGAACTCTTCAAATGGAATCTGATCTACCGACATCACATTAATTTGTACATACGTACGTAGTTGCGCTGAGAAGTACGTCGTCAGTAGTCTAGCAAAGTTTTCATGGATCCTAGTCAAACTTCGAATTTGGTCTTTAGAGAAACGAAGTGCACGCTTAAAGTCATAGACACGTACTTTTCTTGTTTCTTCTTCCTTCTTCATTTCTTCTGCTGACATTTCACCCGTCGATAAAGCAGACAGCAGCGCATCTATTTCATTTTGGGACAATACGTCTCCCGACATAGACCCACCTCCCATAGCACATACATCTCTAGTAGATCATTTTAGCCGTCACTGGATGATATAAGAGACAATATACACCTTCTGTATTTCACCATCTTGCATTAGCTCGTTCAGCTTTGCTTTTATGGTATCTTCAAATTGCTGTTTCCCCGCTTTTCCTTCAAGATCTTTCGCTGTCATTTCAGACAGTTCTTGAATCGCTAGGTTCTTCACTTGAAAGTCACGTTTTGTCAATTCTTCTGCTGCCTTTTTACTATCTGTCTGGATTTTCAGTGACACACGGACAAAATTACGACCAGACAAGTTCGTTGTGATTTCTTCCATATCTACGGACGACTCAATTATTTCATCTATTGAAGGTGCTTTTTCTTCTCCGTCACTGTCTTTATTGAAATTCAATATCAATACGACCGCCACGACACCGATTAATGTAATACTCACTAAAATAATTAGTGAAATCGTCAATAATTTATTCTTCATCTTCTTCATCACCCCGGATATGCGGATTGGATAGCAGCTGGACCGCTTGATAAAATTCAATGATTCGGTTATTTACTTCTTCAGCTGAATCAAGAACGACATACTTTGATCCAGTCGTCAACGTGATCGTCGTATCTGGAAACGACTCGACTCTCTCTATGTACAATGCGTTTAACGTGAAAGTCGTACGATTCAATCTTGTCACTTTAATCATATGTAAGGGGCCAGGCCAAGGCCGGCCCGACCCTCCTTCTCAAACTATGCTATGTTATCGCTTCAAGTTTACTAGTTCTTGTAAAATCTCATCTGACGTAGTAATGATCCGCGTATTGGCTTGGAAACCGCGTTGTGCAACGATCATTTCTGTGAATTCTTCGGATAGGTCTACGTTGGACATTTCTAGGGAGCCGGATTTGATAGCACCACGGCCATCTACTAATGGTGCCCCTGTTCCATCTTCTGCAACTCCTGAGTTAGCACTTTCCTGGTACAAGTTGCCACCTATTTTTGTTAAACCACCTGGATTTGAGAATTTTGCTAATGCCACTACATCTTCACCCTCTAAAACACCATTCAGTACATATTTAACTATTCCATCTTGCCCTATTGAAAGTGATGTCGCTTCTAGCGGAACTTCGATAGGCCCCCCACCCTCTGCCGAAAGATATCTTCCATCTCCATCCACAATATTTCCATCTTTATCGAGATAAAAATTTCCTGCACGAGTATATAGTTTTTCACCATTTCCATCCTCAACTACAAAAAAACCGTCACCTTCAATAGCTAAATCTAGAGTGTTTCCTGTGAATTGTGTAGAACCCGGACTGTGCATTGTATCAATAGCTGCTATTTGCGAACCTAATCCCACTTGTTTAGGATTCACTCCACCTCTCGTATCTCCGGGTCCAGTAGCCCCCGCCACAGTCTGAGAATACAAATCCTTAAAAACCGTACGCCCTTTCTTAAAGCCGTACGTATTTACGTTAGCAATATTGTTACCAATTACATCTAGTTTCGTTTGGAAGTTCTTTAGGCCAGAAATCCCTGAGTACATTGAGCGAATCATAATAAAGTTTCCCCTCTCGGTTTTAGAGTGCACCGCGTCATTCAGTCGACGGTGCGGTTGGCATCCTGTTAAGGTCCTGCCGAATTTAGCTGAGTAATATCGTGCCATCAATATTTGTAAACAGTTGATCTTTCGCTTCCATGCGGTTCATCGCGGTGATGACGGTTGAGTTTTTCGCACTGACTATGAGTGCGGCTTGATCAGTCAACACAAGTGAGTCACGAATTCCCTTCCTTTTCGCCTCATCCACTTTTTCTGAGATACGCGCCCATTCTACGTCGGTCATTTGAATTCCACGTTCTTGCATCCGGTCGTTAGCATGTTTACTAATCTTTAATTTCTCTGGCTGTGTTGCTTGCTGTAAGTGTTCAAGAAATGACTGCTTTGATTGTGCTGGTATCTGTCCTTGGCGTATGAGTGGCGGTGATGGAATGCGATGGGCATCGATCTTGTTCATGACATCGCTCCATTCAATTATTCACTAATAGTTGTAAATTGATTACCTTCGATTTTTGTACCGTCTTGTAATACGTAATGAAGACTACCTTCTTTATTTGTAACTGATACAACTTTACCTGTACGTTCGTCTTCGCCTTCCATATAGCCTACCGTCTTACCAATCAGCATACTCGCCTGAACTAGACTATTTGGTTGACCACCTGCACCCGAGCCTGAAGTAGATCCGTTCCCCATTACTTCAGAAATATTTCCAGGTGATAATTCCTTACCATCCGCCATCGTGAAGATGACCGAACCGTCAATATACTTGATCGACTGTATAACACCAGTACCTTCATTAATAATCGGCTTATCGTCTTCACCTTTTTTATCTGAAACTTCATGCCAACGTATTTCTTTTCCCACAAAGCTATTGTACTGAATTAACTGACTCTGATTTTGTGAATCTGCGAATTTCTCAAACGCCTTTGCTAGATTCATTGTTTGTTCCAATGATGAAAACTGTGCCATCTGAGCGACAAACTCGGTATCCTTCATCGGGTTGGTTGGATCTTGGTTTGCCATCTGAGCAATTAAGATTTTCATAAATGCGTCTTTCCCCATCGTATCGGGTCCAGTCTTGCGCTGGTCGCGTTGCTTATTAACTAAATACATCGAATCTGTAATTGCATTTTTCGTTGTTGTGGAATTTGTTCCTTCTGGCAATATTTACACCTCCAGTTCAATCATGAATTCTTGGAATGTTTGTTCCTGTTCATCTGGTGTTTCATTTTGTTCGGTAGCTTGTTCTTTTTGTTGCTGATTTTGTTTATTAAATGCCTGTTCCCGATCACTCTTTGAAGGATCTTGTAGCGTTTGTGATAAATCGATCCGTTCTACTTGTAAGTTCTGTTGTGTGAAAGCTTGGCGCAACTGATGCATTTGGCTGTCGAGCATTTCACGCGCCATCGCAGTAGATGCTAAAATCCTTGCAGTCATAACACCATTCACTTCCAAAAGTTCAACACGTATTTGTCCAAGATGTTCTGGATATAATTTAATTGAAATCCGATTCATTCCATTTGTTTGACCGAAATTCGCCCTGTTTAGTACTGCTTGGAATTCCCGCATCAATGCCTCACTTCGGCTCTCCGGTACTTTCTCTGTAGCATTCATTTGGAAGACCGGTCTTGTTTCATTCTGCGTAGCGGCTAAAACTGGAGTTACAGTTTCATTTGGCTTCGACTGTTGATCTTGTTGCTTTGTATCCGCGGCAGATTGTTCTGTCATGAACCGAACGATATGCTGCATTGTCGGTGGAATTTGTAAAGGTTGCTTCACTTCAGGTTGAACAATCTTTTGTTCCAGTTGACCTGCAAATTGTGAAAGAATTGGCTTGATCGTTTCTACAAGATCTATCTGTTTTGTAAATAAATCCATTTTAGGTGCCGCTAGTTCAATTGCTTTAAGCAATACCGTTAATTCCACTGTTACTTTAGGTAGTATTTTCTCAATCGCAGCTTGAACTTTTTCAGTAGGTAATTTCTGTAGTACATCGAGCATGAACCAGATATCCCCTGTAGTTGCCATCTGATCAAGCTGTTCTTTGGTCATACCAACATCTTCTAGGACGTTTGTAATCGTTTCTACTAGTTTATCAGGTTTTTCACTAATAAGATGTGCTAATTGTTGCAGACTAGGGAACTCCTGCAAGTTTGGTAGATCCGTTAACCTTAATTCAGCATCTTCACTTAACTCTACTGGTTTATTTTGGAGCTGGTCTCCTTCTAGTATTCCTGAAAGCAACGTTTTAACAGCTACATCATTTTCCGTAATATCCCGAAGCATTCCTGAATCTTTTAAAAAACCGGCAACAGCTGTTGACTTAACAGGCCGCTCTAACTCTTTAAGGAATCCTTCTAGCTCTTCCAAAGAGCCAGCGTTTAGAACATCACCAAGTAATTCGGTTAACTCTTGTTCCGTATCTATTAACTTGATTGCAACAGGCAAAGCTGTAGCAGACATAAGATCTTGGAACACACTACCAAATCCTTTCCCTTCAACATTCGCTGTTGAAGCGGATGAATTCATAGGCATGCTTGGTGCACCAATGTTCATTAGTAGTCCTAAATTCACTATTTCACCTCCCTCATACACTATTGTACTACTTCGTGAGCATAGAAGTATATTTTGCGGCATCTTCAGGGGACATTTTCTCTAGTATAGATGCTAAAGTAGCGGGCTTTAGACTAGATAATATTTGAACAGCTTCCGCGTCTCCCATTTTCGTAATGACAGGAGCTGAGGATTTGGCTGACATTTGCTCGTACGTTGTGACAATTTCTTTGAAATCACGTGTAGATTCACTTTGCGCAAGTTTTAATTTCTCGATTTCTTCATTCAGCTTTTCTTTCTCTATTACAAGTGTTTCGTTCGAATCTTTTACTTGTGTGAGTTCATCTTGAACTTCAAATAACTGCGCTTCTTTTTCTTGAATCTCTGCTTGAAGAGAAATGACACGTTCCTCCAATATTAGATCTCCCTCGACCTTTTCATCCGTTTCTTTTTGTTCAAGGAATGGAACTTTTGATGTCCACTCCTTCGCCTGATCAAAGACATTGACATCAGCTACTTTGGCTATAATCAGAACGACAGCCGTTGTGAACATAAGAGGGATGATGATCCACGCGAGCAATATTTGGAAAAAGCCAATAGACTTTTTGCTTTGCCTATCCACTGATTCTCCAACCACTCTTTTCTTTTTCAACTTAGCCACTTTACCACCCGTCTTCTCTTGAACGAAACTTCATCGTCGATAGCTCGTCAATTCGATTTGTCTCTACGTGTTCCATTTCAGCATCATATTGTTCTTTTCCAATTTCTTTCATCTTCTCAAACTTTTTCACTTCAATATTCTTGTCTAATAATTGAGATTCATACCAATTCATTTTCGTTCGGGATTTCATTACTTCTTGCTGAATATGGTCAATCGTCAAATCAAGTGTGTTTATGAATCGAGAATAGCTGTGCAAATCATCAATGGAAAAACCTGTAGTCATTCGTTGTTGCTGTTCTTCCAAGATATTTTCTTTCTTTTTCATCTGGTCATACAATTGTGTTGCGATCTTTTCAAATTCTTCGATTGCTTCTTTATAAGCCATTTCTGTTTCATCACGTTCTTGTTCACGTAAATTCAGCACTTTATCAAAACGATAAAGGAATGAAGTCATCTGCGCTCTCCTCCTCCAGAAGCTAACGCGATCATTTCATTTACCGTATCTTCCAATTGGATATTCTCATTAAATTTTTGTTTTAGAAAATCGGTAATGATTGGCTCATATTCAATCGCTTCGTCAATTTCACGAGACGTCCCTTTTTTATATGCACCAATATTAATTAAATCCTCGGATTTGTCGTAGGCATAATACAGTTCGCGTAATTTCGCGGCTGCCTTCAAATGTTCAGGATCTGCAATATGATTCATCAGACGACTGACACTTTTCAAAATATTGATTGCAGGGTACTGACCTTTATTGGCAAGTGTACGGTCCAAGACTATATGACCGTCTAGAATACCTCGAACAGCATCCGCTATAGGCTCATTCATATCGTCACCGTCAACTAGCACGGTATAGAATGCAGTAATGGCTCCTTTTTCATTAGTTCCGCTACGTTCCAAAAGCTTAGGTAAAATAGCGAAAACAGAAGGAGTATATCCCCGTGTTGCTGGTGGTTCTCCAACCGCCAGACCAATCTCACGCTGTGCCATGGCTACACGTGTGACTGAATCCATCATCAACATCACGTTCAGTCCTTTATCCCTGAAGTATTCTGCAATGGCCGTTGCTGTCATAGCGCCTTTAATTCGCATAAGTGCCGGCTGATCAGAAGTGGCCGCTACTACAATTGTTTTCTTAAGACCTTCTGGACCCAAGTCTCTGTCGATAAATTCACGTACTTCACGGCCACGTTCACCTATTAGGGCAATCACGTTAATATCCGCTTCCGTATTGCGTGCGATCATCCCTAATAATGTACTCTTGCCGACACCGGATCCCGCGAAAATACCTACACGTTGACCGCTACCTACCGTTAACATGCCATCGATGGCTTTCACACCTACAGCTAACTTGTCATTAATTGTAGGTCGTGTCAAAACGTTCGGTGGACTGTTTTCTGTACGAACAGTTGCCAAGCCTTTAGGCAATGCACTTGAATCAATAGGCTTACCTAAAGAATCGAGGACTTGTCCTAATAAATTCATGCCTACTTTTACTTCAAGTGGCTTGCCAAGAGTTTCAACTAGACAGCCACTTGATATATTGCGTATATCCGTGTAAGGCATCAGCATGACAATCTCTTCCCTAAAACCTACAACCTCTGCTTGAATTAGAGAGCGTCCTCCTTCAGGAACGTTCAAATGGATAAAACATACATCTCCAATCGATGACTCAGGACCTTTGGATTCAATTAGCAATCCAACAACCCGTATTACCCGACCATATTTTTTAAAGGTGTTGATATTTGGAATGATTGGAATTAAATCTTCGGCTTTTTTCACATTCACACACCATCTTCCATAATTTTCACCAATTGTTCTTTCAGTTCATTCAGTTGCTCATCTACACTCACTACGATTCGGCCATGGTTCGTTTCGATAAAACAATCTGTTGCATTGAAATCTTCATTGACAAAAATAAGGAATGGAGTTTCTGGCGGAAATATTGAAGCTAGCTCAGAGCGATGTGTCGTTACCATTTTAAACTGTTCAGTTGGTACGAATAATTTTATCTCTTTGCTCTCCTGTGCTTCCTTAATCCCTTTCCTTACGATGGATAAATACGCCTCATCATCTGCTTCTATCACTTTATTAATTATTCGTTCTGCTGAGTGCATTCCAATATCTAAAATCACCCGTTCTTGATTTATTAAATATTGCGTAGCATTCTCATAAGATAATGTAGTAATTTCGTTCGCAGACTCTATCATTTCACTCATTTCCGCGATTGCCTTATTGCGTCCATCGTCGAATCCGACTTGAAACCCTTCGTCATATGCTTGTTGTTGCAGTTCTTCTTTTTCACTTGCCCAAGCCGCATGCATCGATTCGATATCCGCCGCCGCTTGTTCCAATCGCTGTTGAATTTCAGTATCTATAATATTCTTTCGTTGCTCTATCTCCTGCAATAAGCGATTGCGCTCCATAAACATCATGCCTGTGCTCACTGGCTCTTCCGCTTCATCAGTTGGTTCCACCGACTGCAAGTTGCGTATTGATATCGCTTTTGTCGGACTTTGATTCATTATAGTTCGCTCGGAACGAAACAGATTAGACAATGATGTCATCTCCTCCACCACGCGCTATGATGATTTCTCCCGCATCTTCAAGTCTACGGATGATTCCTACGATTCGAGACTGTGCTTCCTCCACGTCACGCAGTCGCACAGGTCCCATTACATCCATTTCTTCTTTGAATGATTCTGCCATACGTTGTGACATGTTTTTGAATAGTATATCTTTTACTTCTTCACTAGACACTTTCATCGCTAAAATCAAATCTTCATTTTCACAATCACGTATGACGCGTTGAATTGATCGGTTATCCAATGTGATAATATCTTCGAAGACAAACATTCTTTTCCGGATTTCTTCAGCAAGCTCAGGATCTTGAATTTCAAGAGCATCGAGAATTGTTTTCTCTGTCGAACGATCTACACCATTTAACACTTCAACTACCGCGTCTACGCCGCCTGTTTCGGTAAAGTCTTGAGTTACAGTAGATGATAATTTTCGTTCAAGTACTGCTTCGATCTCACTGATTACTTCAGGAGAAGTCGATTCCATTGTAGCTATTCGTTTTGCAATATCCGCTTGCGTTTCTTGTGGAAGCTGTGACAGGATTAATCCTGCTTGTTCCGCCTCCAAATAAGATAAAATTAATGCAATTGTCTGTGGGTGTTCATTTTGGATAAAGTTTAGTATTTGTGAAGGTTCTGCACGTCTAGCGAAATCAAACGGTCGCACTTGTAGGGAAGATGTCAGACGGTTAATAATTGCTTGGGCATGTTCTTTTCCGAGTGCTTTTTCAAGTACTGTCTTGGCATAGCCAATACCACCTTGAGAAATGTAATCCTGTGCAAGAGCGATATGATGAAACTCTTCAATAATCTCTTCTTTTACTGAGGATTCTACTTTTTTCACACCTGAAATCTCCAACGTCAGTTGCTCGATCTCCTCTTCATTCAAATGCTTATAGACTGAGGCTGAGACTTCAGGACCCAATGAGATAAGCAGAAGGGCAGCTTTTTGTTTCCCTGACATGTCTTTGTTTTTCTTAACCAACTAAACCCCTCCGTTATTCTTTGGCGATCCATGTTCGCAATAGTTTCGCAAACTCTTCAGGTTTTTCTTTAGCCATTTTCTCCAATTGTTTTCTACGCGCTGTCGCTTCTGTCTCTTGTTCCATGTTGATGTCATCGATTTGTACTGAATCTAATTGAGTCTGAGCTTGTTCCAACGCCAGCTCTTCTTCCATTTCTGCTTCATTGCGTCTCTTACGCAAGAACAGCACAACTAAAACAATAATTGCAAGTAGCAATACACCGCCAATCACATATACCCACCATGGAATGAATGTCTTAGTATCTTCAAACGCGATGTTTTTCCCCTTTAATGGTTGAACTGAAACTGCTATTTTCTCAGCCAGTATTTCCTCTGTTAATTCTCCAGCTACTTCTGTATCCAATGAAGTACGTACTATCGTCTCTAAAATACGTTCAACATCCTGTCGTACTTCAGGCTCCAATGAGGTTGGATCATCAGCAGTAGGGGGTTCAATCATCACTTGGATACCGATATTACTAATTTTGTATGGGCTCTCTACTATATCTTTTCTAATTCTATTTACTTCATTATTAATTGTTTCTTCTAGACGCTCGTAATCTCCGTCTCCACCTTCACCTTCAACATAGGTAGTCCGATTATCAGTCGGATCTTCCCCTTCAGGTGTACCGCCTACTGCCGGATTGGTACCTGAGAATGATTCAGTTATCCTTTGCACGCTCAGTGCAATACCTTCCATGTTTTCAGGATCCACCGGTGTCACAAGATTCTCTTCACGTTGCTCTTTTTTAAAGTCGATATCTGTCGTAACGGATACAACTACTTTGTCTTGCCCCATCAACGTACCGAGCATCATTTGAACCTGTCGTTGCAAGTCGCGCTCAATGGTCTTTTTCACACCCATTTGATCCGTCACACTAGCTCCGTAAGAATCTCCTGCATCTTTTAGATCAAAGTACTCAAAATATTGGTTTTGAATGACGATATTCTCATTAGATAGGTTAGGCAAGCTTTTTGATACTAGATTATAAAGTGATGTGATTTGTTGTTCAGAAAAGCTTTGTCCGGGATTTGTCTTCAACATAATCGCTGCACTAGCTTCCGATGTCGTGTCATTTACGAAAATTCCCTCTGTCGGTAAAGTAAGCATTACTTTTGCATCCTTAATACCTTCTATACCCTTTATTAGATTAGCTAATTCTGTTTGCATTGCAGCAAGCTTAATCATATTAAATTCATTATCCGTAGTACCAAACCCGGCATTATCCGAGAAGAATGAATAATCGATTAGACCCGAATCTGGGAAACCTTCTGCCGCTAGTGATACACGTAAATTATCCAGTTGTTTTTCAGGCACTGAAATTGCAGTACCACCCGGTTCCACTAAATATGGCACTCCCTGTCCATCTAGGACTTCTTTTATCCGTCCAATTTCAGAAGGTGACACTTCTGAATAGAGCGTTACATATGTAGTACGGGACATAGTCATTGTTAAAAAAAACCGCCAGTGCTATTATGCCCGCCGCTGTCGTTATATATATAATCTTTTGATTTTTTGTCCGACTTCCCCAGAAAGCTTTGAGATCGGCTCTGAGCTTTGTCAATCTTTCTTTCATTCTAATCCCCCGGTCAGCCTCACTAGGCCAGATTCCACTTGTGCCCAGTGCTCTCTATCTGTTAGACAGGCATTCTAATGATTTCTTGGTATGCTTCTACTACTTTATTTCGCATTTCTACTGTTGCATTTAATGCAATACTCGCTTTTTGTGCCGAAATCATCACATTGTGTAAATCGACATCTTCACCTTTAGCAAGCTTCGCTGTCATAGTATCTGAGACCTTTTGCGTGTTGTCTACCTGATGAATTGCGTCGTTCAACATTGCCGAGAAATTCTGTTGAGCTTCAAAAGGTGTTCGCTGTGCTTTCACTTCGGGTTGCTGCATCGTCATTGCAGGCATAGCACCTGTAATAGATTGTATAGCCATCTAGTTCACTCCTATTTGAATACTACTATATTATCTTCCGATCTCCAGCGCTTTCATAAGCATAGATTTATTTGCATTCAACGCAGTTACATTCGCTTCATACGATCTCGTTGCAGACATTAAATCAATCATTTCGCGCAATGGGTCAATATTTGGCATCTCTACATAACCTTCTTCATTCGCATCAGGATGAGAGGGATCAAATACCAATTTGAACGGAGTCTCCCGATCTTCTTTCACACGTGTTACGGCCACACCATTTCCCGCATTACCATGTGAGTGAACACCTCTTGCTGCTTGCAAGAATGAAGAGAACTGACCTTCCTTCGGTTGTAAAGTGACTGTTTTTCTTCTATACGGCTCCCACTCGCCTTCTACTTGCTTGGCCCGAGTAGAATCAACATTCGCCATATTGGAAGATATGACATCCATACGTAACCGTTGAGCAGTCAATGCAGAAGTCGACGAGTTCAGACTATGAAATATACTCATGATCAACGACCTCCTTTAATAACACTTTGTAATGAATTGAATTTCCCGTTTAATCGTTCTATCAAAGCAGAGTTATAAATTTGATTTGCAGCTAAATCTGCTTGTTCTTTGTCCATATCAACACCATTGCGATCTTGTCGATAACGTAAATTAGATACATCGAATGTTTTACTTGTCGTAGAATGTGTAAAGTCTAAATGCTTCGAGTCGGTTTTGTATGCCTCTATGCCTTTACTTTTCTCATCAGAAAACACTTCTTTAAAATTGACATTTTTAGTTTTATAGTTGGGAGTGTCTACATTCGCTATATTTTGCGAAATTGCTTTACCTTTCGCAGATGAGTAGTCCAATCCTTTTTCAAGCAGGTTGATGGTACCACCATAAATCTCCATCGTTTCCCCACCTTTCCGTAAATTAGTACATTTTTCGCGGTTATTTTAGAATTCTTTATAGTTCATACTAATCTTTAATAATATCTTTAATCAAAAAGGTTATTTCTTATTATTCTACTTTCCTATTGTAGCTGAGACTAATGATTTTTGTCCAATGTTTTCTAAATGATTTTATAGTATAAAGTAACCACTACACGGTATTCAGAGTAGTCTATACATTAACACTAATCACTTAGTCTGATATGAATTTATTTTTAATATAATTAGTAAGTGTGGTTTTTTTATAAAATCGGGTTATTTTATCACAATTTGTCGTATAGTGTAAACGGCTTGCTCTGACAGATGATATGATGCTTCCCAGCTCACCAACACCTTTTATGAATTAATACGGATCTAATTAATATTTCCTACGTAATATATAAAACTGTATATGAGTTCCGCTCTAACATAGAGAAAGTATATAAAAAAAATAAAACACTGAAGGGAATCCGTAATTACGGAAGGCCCTTCAGTGTTTAAACATTATTTTAAATTGATATTTACTATTATGAATTATGCTTTTCAAGCTCTTCTAGGAACTTATCGTTCAATACTTTAATATACGTACCTTTCATTCCTAAAGAACGCGATTCAATAACACCAGCACTTTCAAGTTTACGAAGTGCATTGACGATAACTGAACGTGTAATTCCAACACGGTCAGCAATTTTAGATGCTACAAGCAACCCTTCATTTCCGTCTAACTCTTTGAAGATGTGCTCGATTGCTTCATGCTCACTGTAAGACAATGAGTTGATTGCCATTTGTACAACCGCTTTACTGCGAGCTTCATGTTCAATTTCCTCAGACTTTTCACGTAAGATTTCCATACCGACTACCGTTGCACCATATTCAGCAAGGATTAAATCATCTTCTGTAAATCCTTCTTTTAATCGTGCAAGAATCAAAGTACCCAAGCGCTCGCCACCACCAATGATTGGTACGATCGTAGTTAAACCTTCTTGGAATAGTTCTTTGTTTTCGATAGGAAATACTGTATGTTCGCTCTCGATATCGATATTTGGAGATGTCTCATTAATCTGGAACAAGCGAGTCGTATACTCTTCTGGGAATTTACGATCTTCGAACATCTTCTTCATACGATCATTGTCGATTTGATGGTGGATTTCTAAACCAAGTAATTTACCTTTTCTGCTTACGATAAAAGCATTACAATCGATTACGTCGCTTAGCTCTTCTGCCATCTCTTTAAAGTTAACAGGACCGCCTGCACCTTTTTGTAACATTGCATTGATTTTTCTTGTTTTAACTAATAAACTCATTTCTATTGTTCCTCCTCAAGGATTTCTTCTGACTTTAATGAATATTCTAAAGGTTTTCAATCGTTAAATAAACTATTACGACTTCCTTATAGAATAAAATGTGACAAATCTTTGTTCTTTACAATTCCATCCAGCTTTTCGTCCACATAAGCTGGTGTGATCTTAATAGATGCAGGGCCGATTTCCGCCGCTTCGAATGATAAATCTTCTAGCAACTTTTCCAAAATCGTATGCAATCTTCTAGCACCAATATTTTCTGTTTCATTATTTACTTCGTATGCAATTTCAGCCAGCTTGCTGATCGCTTCGTCTGTAAATTCAATTTCAACTTCTTCTGTCGCAAGAAGGCGTTCATATTGTTTTAATAAAGAAAAATCCGGTTCTCGCAGTATGCGCTCAAAATCATCTTTTGTCAATTTGTCTAATTCTACACGAATCGGGAATCTACCTTGAAGCTCCGGAATAATATCAGATGGCTTCGACATATGGAAGGCTCCAGCAGCAATGAACAAAATATAATCTGTCTTAACAGCCCCGTATTTTGTTGTGACTGTAGAACCTTCGACTATTGGCAAAATATCGCGTTGGACACCTTCGCGAGATACTTCACCAGAAGACTTTTGGTTGCTACTTGCGATTTTATCCATTTCATCAAGGAAAATAATTCCCGCTTGTTCTGTTAATTCAATTCCTTTGCGTGCTACTTCATCTTGATCAATTAACTTATCCGCTTCTTCTGCTTCCAATACGATTCTCGCGTCTTTTACTTTCATGCGACGCTGAACTTTCTTCTTCGGCATGAGTGATGATAAAGCGTCTTGCATGCCTGACATTTGATCCATACCGGACCCTTGCAATGCATCGAATAAAGATGGTTGTTGCGCTTGCACTTCTACCGTCACCATTTTTTCTTCGATTTGACCATTCGCAAGTTGTACAGCTATGTCTGAACGCTTTCGTCTAATTTCGGATTGATCTTCAGTTTGTTCAGGCTCAGGCTGCGTTTTTTGACCGAAAAACATTTCGAAAGGATTTTGACCTTCTGTATTCTTTTTTGCTTCAGGCACTAGTAACTTTACTAAACGTTCTTCCGCAAGCTTTTGAGACTGCTTTTTAACCGCTTCGCGCATATCCTCTTTTACCATGCGTACTCCGACTTCAGTTAAATCGCGAATCATTGACTCAACATCTCTTCCAACATATCCGACTTCCGTAAATTTTGTCGCTTCTACCTTTACGAAAGGTGCATGGATCAGCTTTGCAATCCTTCGTGCAATTTCTGTTTTACCGACACCGGTAGGTCCGATCATCAAAATGTTTTTCGGAATGACTTCTTCTTGTTCTTCAGCAGTCAATTGCATACGACGATAACGATTTCGCATAGCCACTGCAACTGCTTTTTTAGCTTTTTCCTGCCCAATAATATAACGATTTAAATACGCTGTGAGCGCTTTAGGAGTCATTTCTTGCTTCATCACTTAAAGCACCTCCACGATAATATTATGATTGGTGAACACACAAATATCGGCCGCTGTCTCAAGTGAAATTTCAGCTATTTCTTTCGCTGTCAATTCACTGCTATGTTTCTTCAGTGCACGTCCGGCTGCTAGTGCATAATTACCTCCGGAACCAATTGCCAATACTCCGTCATCCGGTTCTATTACTTCACCAGTACCCGAGACAAGTAACAGTGTATTTTCGTCCATAACGAGTAACAACGCTTCTAACTTACGCAGGATTCGATCTCCACGCCATTCTTTAGCAAGTTCAACTGACGCCCGTTGAAGATTTCCATCGTATTCATTGAGTTTCGCTTCAAATAAGTCAAATAGCGTAAATGCATCCGCTACAGAACCAGCAAAACCAGCTAAGACTTTGCCGTTATATAATCTACGGACTTTCTTCGCTGTGTGTTTCATGACGACTGATTCACCCATCGTCACTTGCCCATCACCTGACATAGCACATTGCCCATCATGATGAATAGCAAATATCGTAGTTGCATGAAATTTCATTATAGTTCCTCCTAAGCACGAGGGTGCGTTTGTAAATAAGTCTGGCGTAAATGTTCATTTGTGATATGGGTATAGACCTGAGTTGACGATAGATGACTATGTCCCAGAAGTTCTTGTACGGACCGGAGATCTGCTCCAGCGCCAAGTAAATGAGTCGCAAACGTATGACGGATCATATGTGGCGTTATATTAGTATGCAAGGATGCTTTTTTCATTAAGTCATCTAATACGTAGCGCACACCACGATCTGTTAAAGGATCTCCACGTAGATTGACGAACAATTTTGTATGCTTCTTTTGCTTCATCAATCTTGGACGACTACTGTCTATATAGTGTTGCAAAGCTTCCTCTGCAAAACTCCCGAATGGCACAAAACGTTCTTTTCGTCCTTTACCCATTACTTTCACAATTCCTAAATAATGATCCACATCTTGCACTTCGATTTCTACTAGTTCACCGACCCGGATCCCCGTTGCATAAAGCAACTCGAGTAAAGCACGATCTCGCAAAGAGCGAAAATCTTCTCCCATCGTCACTTCAAAAAGCTTTTCTAGCTCTTGCTCATAGAAAAAAGCAGGAAGGCGTTCTTCTTGCTTCGGATGATACAATAATCGAAATGCTTGATCTTCAATCCCGTATCGCGCATTAATGAATTTAAAAAACGACCGGATAGCTGATATTTTCCTGGAAATGCTTGTTCTCGCATAAGAACGATCATATAGACGTGTAACATACAGTCTAGCTACGGGGTAGTCGACGTCTTCCATTTTCTCTATTCCCTCTTCTTGCAAGAATAATAAAAAATCCCGAAGATCTTTTTCATACTCCGCGACCGTGTAGGATGAGTAGTTTTTCTCTAGACGAATATAGGATACATATTCTTCTGCCAATTGATTTATTTCAGGAATCATTTTATCACCTCGATACGAATTTATCCTCGTACAACGTGCACCTGAAGATTCGAAAGATTATTGATTACATATAGTTCGAAATAAACTATCAAAGCCGAATGTTGTCCCTAAAACACTATACATTAGCAAGGAAATTTGGGCAACTTTGAAAAACTGATTGTTGATCATTTTTAGATATAAGAACTATTTTCGTCACATAACAGTCAAATTGCTTTAATAGCTAAGTAATTTTTCATCATACTGATCATCATTTCTTCCTCAATATAAGACGATATATACATTAGGAAGTTGCATAATGCTACTACAACTAAAAAACTGAAGACAGAACCCCGATTAGATGGAGTTCTGTCTTCAGTACGACCTCAAGTTATTAAAGCAAAGATTTTAGTTATACATTTGTCGTTGATTTAAATTCTTGTATTGCATCCAATGCGCGTGTTGCATGTTTGTTTGCACGTTCGGCTTTCGTTCTATATCTTCTATTCAGCTCAGGGAATAATCCGAAATTGATATTAATTGGCTGGAAGTTATTTGGATCAGCTTCTGTGATATAACGCGCCATGCTGCCAAGTGCGGTTTCTCTCGGAAATCGAACAGGTTTCTCGCTTTTTGCCAATTGTGCTGCATTAATACCAGCAATCAATCCTGATCCCGCTGACTCTACATAACCTTCTACACCTGTTACCTGACCCGCAAACAGAACAGTCGGCTGTGATTTAAGTTGATACGTGCAATTCAAGACTCTAGGTGAGTTGATGAATGTATTACGATGCATCACACCATAGCGCACGATATCCACATTTTCCAATCCAGGTATTAGTTTCAATACTTCTTTTTGTGCTCCCCATTTAAGATGCGTCTGAAATCCTACTAGATTATATAATGTTCCAGCTGCGTTATCCTGCCGTAATTGAATAACCGCTTTTGGTTCTTTTCCTGTTTTAGGATCTTCTAGTCCAACCGGTTTTAACGGACCGAATAACATCGTTTTTACACCGCGCTTCGCCATTTCTTCGATTGGCATACATCCTTCAAAGTAAAGCTCTTTTTCAAAATCCTTTAAAGGAGCCACTTCAGCTGAAGTTAAGGCTTCATAGAAACGCTCGAATTCCTCCGTGTTCATAGGACAGTTTAAATAAGCAGCTTCACCTTTATCATAACGTGATTTCAAATAAACTTTATCCATATCGATGGAATCGGCTTCTACGATGGGAGCTGCGGCATCATAGAAGTATAAATAATCTTCTCCAGTTAGCTGTCGAATTTCTTCAGCTAACGCCGGCGACGTTAGTGGTCCAGATGCGATTACCGTAATTCCTTCCGGTAATTTTGTCACTTCTTCATTAATGACTTCTATATTCGGATGATTCCGGATCTTTTCAGTAACGTTGTCAGCAAATTCATGACGGTCTACTGCAAGCGCACCGCCAGCAGGTACTGCACAATCATCCGCAGCTTGAATAATTAATGAATTGAATTGACGCATCTCTTCTTTGATCACACCTACTGCGTTCGTCAGGTTATTGGCACGCAACGAGTTGCTGCATACTAACTCCGCAAATTTATCTGTATGATGGGCTGGGGTTTGCTTCACGGGACGCATTTCGAATAATTTCACTTGGACTCCTCTATTAGCTAATTGCCAAGCAGCTTCACTTCCAGCTAATCCTGCACCAATCACATTTACAATTTGCGTCATTACAACTACCTCTTTCTCATTATGTTGAATTACTTTTATCACTTTAGCCTTGCGGTTCCTCTTTATAATCACAATCAGTACATTGGATTTGAACACCCTTTTTCAGGCGTTTTTCGACCATTGTGTGCTGACATTTCGGACATGGTCTTGTGATCGGTTTATCCCATGAAACGTAGTCGCATTCAGGATATTGATCACAACCAAAGAAGATTCTCTTCGTTTTACTTTTACGTTCAACGACTTCGCCTTCTTTACACTTTGGACATTTCACGCCAATTGGTTTAATAATGGCTTTTGTATTACGACAGTCCGGGAAATTAGAGCACGCCATGAATTTTCCGTAGCGGCCCATCTTATAAACCATCGGAGAACCACATTTTTCACAATCTTCACCCGCTGGCTCATCTTTAATTTCAATCTTTTCCATTTCGGCATCGGCTACTTCTACGTGCTTTTCGAAATCGCGATAGAAATCATCGATCACTGTACGCCATTCGATTGTGCCTTCCTCCACATGGTCAAGACGCTGCTCCATCTGTCTTGTAAATTCGATATCGATAATATCTGGGAAGTATTGATTAACTGCCTGATGTACGATTCCCCCAAGTTCTGTTGGAATAAACCGCTTGGCATCTAGTGTGACATAGCCACGCTTTTGAATGGTATCAAGTGTGGGTGCATACGTAGAAGGCCTACCTATACCTAGCTCCTCAAGTGTCTTCACTAAACGTGCCTCCGAATACCTTGGTGGCGGTTGTGTGAAATGCTGTTTTGGATCTATGTCTGCATATTTAATTCGCTCGCCTTCTTCAAGCGGCGGTAGTATATTCTCTTTTTCTTCTTGTTGATCATCATTGCCTTCGATATAAACTTTCATAAAGCCTGGGAATTTCACTTGTGATCCCGATGCTCTGAAACGAATATCTCCATTTAAAAAATCAGCAGTTACTGTATCCAAAACCGCTGGCGCCATCTGACTTGCGATGAGACGTTCCCAGATCAGTTTATATAGACGATGTTGGTCTCTCGTTAAGAACGCTTTCATTGCATCTGGTGGTCGCATAGCTGAAGTCGGTCTTACTGCTTCATGCGCATCTTGTGTCTTCGCTTTAGCTTTCGCTTTTTTCGTACTAGTTGAAATATACTCTTCACCATACATCGTATGGATGAATGATTTCACTTCTTCTTTTGCGGTATCAGAAATCCTCGTCGAATCGGTACGCATATACGTAATCAAACCGACTGTACCTTCTTTTCCAATCGCAATTCCTTCATATAATTGTTGTGCAAGCATCATCGTCTTCCTCGCGCGGAAGTTCAGCTTACGTGCTGCCTCTTGCTGAAGGGATGATGTTGTAAACGGCAATGCCGGATTACGTTTACGTTCTTTCTTCACTACTTTGGATACTTCGAATTCGTCCGGTTTTATTGAGTTGACTATTTTTTCCACTTGTTCCTGATTCGTCAGTTTCACTTTTTCTGAAGCATCGCCATAAAATTGTGCTTCAAAAGTTTTATCACCTTTAGTGAATTGTGAAGTGATGGACCAGTACTCTTCTGGTTCAAATGCATTGATTTCATTTTCCCGGTCGATGATCAAACGCAAAGCCACTGATTGCACACGCCCTGCGGATAATCCCTTCTTAACTTTCTTCCAAAGGATCGGACTGATGTTATAGCCTACTAATCTATCCAAAATCCTTCTGGCTTGTTGCGCGTCTACTAAATCCATATCAATAGGTCGTGGATGTTTAAATGATTCTTTGATTGCTTCTTTTGTAATTTCATTGAATACTACGCGACAATCTGATTCGATATCTACACCTAATTGATGTGATAAATGCCAAGCTATTGCTTCCCCTTCACGATCCGGGTCAGCCGCGAGAAAAATTTTCTTCGCTTTTTTTGCTTCTTTTTTTAAATCTTGAAGTATCGGTCCTTTTCCTCGAATCGTAATATACTTCGGTTCATAGTTATTTTCGGTATCTACACCCATTTGACTGCGGGGTAAATCACGTAAATGACCAAGTGATGCACTAACTTTATACTTTTTTCCTAAGTAACGTTCAATCGTTTTCGCTTTAGCAGGCGATTCCACTATTACTAAGTAATCTGCCATATCGTTCCCTCCTCAGAGAGATTTCTTTATATTTATTCAGCAAAAGAATATCTGTTGCAAAATGTATAACAGTTTTCAGGATAATGCAACCTTTTAAACATCTGCCAAAAAGAGGTTATGCCGGTTTATAGTAAAGAATCAACAATCTGATAACCACTCCACAACGGCTTGGCTCCTTCATCCAACAGCTTATTTGGACCCGCTGAAAGAGGGGAATCTATAGCACCAGGTACTGCAAATATTTCTTTTCCATGATCAAGAGCATGCTCCACTGTACTCATCGTTCCGCTTCTTTCGACAGATTCTGTAATGACTAGCGCGCTAGACAAACCACTGATAATTCGATTGCGCATAGGAAATGTCCATTTTGCTGGCGGAAAGTATGGTGGATACTCCGTCACGAGTAAATGATTTTTCGCCATTTCTTCAGCTATTTTTTGATTCTTTTTTGGATACATATGTGAGAACCCATGACCTAGTACGCCAATTGTTTCCCCGCCATATTCGATAGCCGCTTGATGAGCCATCGTGTCCGCTCCATCTGCTAAGCCTGAAACAATTGGGATTTGATGATCGACGAGCGGTGGCACAATAAATTCCAGCGCCATTTTGGAATAGCTTGTAGCTTTACGAGAGCCAATGATCCCTACACGAAGTTGCTTTTTCAACAAAACCTCATTCCCTTTAGTATAAAGAACCGCAGGAGGATCACATAATTGTCTTAATTCACTAGGATAATTCGAATGAAAATAAGTAATGGGGGTTACACCGTTTTCCTTCAGCATTTCTACTATCGGAAAACAAGATATCTCATTAAATTTCACTGAAAACTGTTCCAATCTTTCTATCGGTATATTAAAAATCCGCGACCATTGCAGAGCTGAATAAGAATGTAAATCTTCTAATGAAGGGTTTTCCTTCAAAAGCCTTGTAAAACGATTAAAAGGTACGGGATGGATATATTGTATGTTCAGTAATTGTAGTTGCTGATGGGTATATAGCATCGAATTCTCCTCCGTTCGACACTACAAGCATGAGCACGAAAAAAGGAGTAGCAATTAAGCTACTCCTTTCAGTTTACTTTGTTTTACATTTCTCGTATAGTCCTTTTTCTTTCAGAACTTTAATTAATGTTTCACCTATGACTGAAGGTGTCTCCGCAACTTGAACGTCAGCTGCTTGTAGAGCTTTGATTTTATCTGCAGCTGTCCCTTTACCACCGGAAATTATAGCACCTGCGTGTCCCATACGCTTACCTTCAGGTGCAGTTTGACCGCCGATAAAGCCTACTACAGGCTTCGTCATATTTTCTTTAATCCAAGTGGCTGCTTCTTCTTCTGCAGTACCACCAATTTCACCGATCATGACTACTGCATATGTTTCTGGATCTTCGTTGAATGCTTTCAAGACATCGATAAAGTTCGTACCATTTACCGGGTCTCCACCAATTCCGACAGCTGTAGTTTGACCAATGCCTTCTTGAGTTAACTGGTGAACCGCTTCATAAGTTAATGTACCTGAACGAGAAACTACGCCCACGTGCCCTTTTGTATGAATATAGCCTGGCATGATACCAATTTTCGTCTCGTCTGCCGTAATAACACCCGGACAGTTCGGACCAATCAATCGCGTCTCTTTGCCTTCCATATAACGTTTCACTTTAATCATATCAAGGACAGGAATATGTTCTGTAATACAGATTACCATTTCTAGTCCTGCGTCAACGCCTTCCATAATTGCGTCTGCTGCATATGGTGCAGGTACATAAATAATGGAAACTGTTGCGCCTGTTTCTTTTACTGCTTCTTCCACAGTGTCAAATACCGGCACGCCTTCCGCCGTCTGACCGCCTTTACCAGGCGTTACGCCAGCGACAATTTTCGTACCATATTCCAACATTTGCTGTGTATGGAACAGGGCAGTGGAACCTGTAATTCCTTGTACAATGACTTTTGTATCTTTATTCACATAAATACTCATGATTTGTACCTGCCTTTCTTATCCTATCAACTCAACGATTTTTTTCGCGCCTTCTGCCATGGAATCCGCTGCAACGATATTAATACCGGATTCTTTCAGCAAGGCTTTCCCGCGTTCTACATTCGTTCCTTCAAGACGTACAACAAGTGGTACTTGAAGACCAACTTCTTTAGCTGCTTCAATGACACCTTCAGCAATTACGTCACATTTCATGATTCCACCAAAGATATTGACAAAAATACCTTTAACTTTTGGATCGGATAAAATGATTTTGAAAGCGGCAGCAACTTTTTCTTTCTTTGCACCGCCCCCAACGTCCAAGAAGTTAGCGGGTTCTCCGCCGTAGAAATGGATCGTATCCATTGTAGCCATCGCTAAACCGGCTCCATTTACCATACAACCAATATTTCCATCAAGGGAAATATAGCTTAGGTCATACTTGGATGCTTCAATTTCTTTCGGATCCTCTTCATCAAAGTCGCGTAATTCCATAATGTCCTTATGACGGAATGTAGCATTGTCGTCAAAGTTGAATTTCGCATCCAACGCAAGTACTCGTTGATCTTTTGTAACAACAAGTGGATTAATTTCAACGATAGATGCATCTTTTTCGCTGAACACTTTATATAAACCTAGGAAAAAGCTTACTGCTTTATTAATTAAATTGCTAGGAATTTCCATATTAAACGCCATACGACGCGCTTGGAAAGGAACCAATCCAACTACTGGGTCGATTACTTCATAGAAAATCTTTTCAGGGCTATGTTCTGCCACTTCTTCGATTTCCACGCCGCCTTCTGCAGATCCCATCAATGTTACACGATCTGTTGCCCGGTCAACGACAAGACCAATATAAAATTCTTTTTCGATATCAATTCCTTCTTCAACAAGAAGACGCTTTACTTCTTGTCCTTTAGGACCTGTTTGGTGTGTAACGAGTTGCTTACCGATTAAATCAGCTGCCACTGCGCGCACTTCGTCAAGAGTTTTCACAATCTTGACTCCGCCTGCTTTACCTCGTCCACCTGCATGGATTTGGGCCTTTACCACGATAGGTACTGTCCCAATTTCTTTTGCCACTGCCATTGCGTCTTTCGGTGAAAACGCGACACGGCCTTTTGAAACAGCCACTCCATAATCTCTTAATAGCTGCTTCCCTTGATATTCATGGATGTTCATACGTACTGCCTCCATTCGATTTACAATTGCTTGAAGTTCAACTACTGCTTTATTGTAATCAAACCGTCACACTTTGTCCAAGAATCGCTATTGCAAAACAAAATTCTTTAATTTTCAACAATTTAAACTCCCTCTTATTTCATCTTACTTTTTTCACGATCTAAACGATATATATAAGCGAATACTTCCGATACAGCTTGATATAGTTCTTCTGGTATTGTTTCATTGACATTTAATTGACCAAGTAACTCCAGCAGACTTGGATCTTCTTGCACAGGAATAGCATGTTCTTTCGCACGTTCCAGAATATTCTCCGCTATTTTCCCTTTACCTTTGGCTATTACTTTCGGAGCATCTGATACTTCAGGGTCATAGGACAGTGCAATGGCTTCTTTTCTAGTAAATCGTTGTTGTTCTTTCATATCCTGTAATCTACTCCTCCCTCATCTAATTGGAAGGTGCTGACCGTTTTTTTGATATCGTGCTGTTTTTCTGTGAATGGTTTGAAAGTAACACCAGAAAGTTTGTAGCCAACTCCTTCTAGGCCATCCTTTAATACATCTTGAAAGAGTGGTCCAGTCGTTTTTAGAGATGGTAAATCATTAAAAACCGTTAAGTTTACAACTTTGTTTTGCACATGCATATCAACCAATGTTGTCGATAGTGATTCCAAGTCTAAATAAAACAATATCCGCGCAAACGCCGGATCGATTTTCCCATTTTCCTTCATCCGACTATTCCATTGCAGCGTAGCATCGATTTTCTTACCGAATAGTTCAAGTGGTAGTTGCATAATCAGCTGTTGTTGTGTGCCTGTATCCCCTGATTGGAGTAAAGTCCCATTCATGCGAAGCACCATTGTCTCTGCTGCATCACGTAATGCGGGTGAAAGCGATGGGTCCTGAAGCATGGCTAGTAATTGTGGTTTTAATGTACTTGCCAAATTGGCTGCATCAGATTCTTTTCCTCCAAGCATTGCTTCATAATTCACTCCTAATGTACTGAATACGTGTTGGATAGTCTCTTTCATGGCAGCTCCGTTCATCGTCTGTGATGCTTGAGCTTCAGCTGTATGGATGAGTTGTTTCACTTGATTATTCCCTGATTTTTCAGCCGTTTGCATCAATGCCCGAAGTACCTCATCCACTTTCTCAGGCGGTACTAAGAGCGACGGAACTGACTGTTGTACCTCTTTCATGATAGTTTGTTGCTGTAATGGCACAACGGCTGTTTCTTGCTTGCTCGCTTGTTGCACCAATGTTTGACTAAGTTGTTCGACTAGCATTGTTTTTGCACCATCTGTCATTGGTTGCTGAGCAAATTGATTCAATACATTTTGTAATGCATTTTTCATTGATTCAGGTAAAGCTGGATTACTACTCAGCTGTTGGGTCAAATGCTGTACGTTTATTTTAATTGCTTCTTGGTTTGCTACTGGCAATTGGCTTATTTGACCAATTGCTGTATGGACCGATTGCATGGTAGCTGGGGTAACTACAGCTTGTTGCGCTATGCTAGTTAGTCCCGATGTCGCGGTTGTTTGTGTTGCGATAGCTTGAGCTTGGATAAACACTTTACTAAATTGTTCAACCACAGTAGCTTTAGAACGATCCGTCAGCGGTTGTTCGGTCAACTGATTAATTACAGTCTGCAACGCATTTTTTACAGGTTCCAAAAGCGCTGTGTTCGGTAATTGTTGTGTAATATTTTTCACAATCGCTTTTATTGTTTGGTGATTTGCGGCCGGTGTTTGACCCAGTTGACTTAATAAAGAGTGGATGGTTTTACTAGCATCTGCTTGATTCGTTATGCTACTTGTAGCACTAGCAGGTTGCATACTCGCTTTAGTGACCAGGTCAGCCAGTACTTGAGGCAAATTGGCCAACGATGTTCGAGCTGGCAGTATATCAGCATTTTTTAATAAGCGCAGTACTTCAAACCGATCCGCTTTACTCGTTTGTGGATTTAGCAATTGAGATACACTTTGACTAAGCAGTTCCTTCCCTATCACCCGGCTCATAGGGGAAGTCAGAGATTGCATCGTCGTTAGAAGCTGCTCACGCATCGTTGGAGGAAGATTAGGCTCATTTTGGATGGTAGCTAGTAACGTCGTCATTTGCTGCGCAATCGTGCCTGTCTGAGCTTGTAGAAGCGATTGAAATATAACTGGCGTGAAAGGTAGTTTTGCTTCAGCGATTTTACCAAGCGTAGCAAGTGCCTCAGCTTTCATTCCATCTGGTAACGATTTCAGAAGTTGGACAGCCTCAAGCATATTTTCTTTTGTCATAGGAATTTTTTGCTTAATCATCGTCACGAGTATATCTTTCATTTCTTGTGATTTAGGTACATGCAGTGAATCCATTAACTGGGTTAATTGAGCCGACTGACCTTCTCCACCACGCATTGGACCGGAAACAACCTGCAACTGCAATTCAGGTTCAGTGCCATTGACTTTGAAGTAATAATGATCTCCCGCTTGCATGGGTACTTCCAATTTAGCAAACAACTGTTGATTTCCAACTTGAACTTGCGCCATTTGACCAGGAAATAATTGTGTGATCTTTCCATGTATCATTTGTCCTTCTTTTAGAGATAGCGGCTGAGTTTCCGTAGCAGTTTTTGCAAATGAAGCAGATAATGAATGTAAATTCATTGTCGATCCCTCCACATCGTTTTGATCGGCTCGAATGATTTGCGATGGTGTTCGGAAAATCCATGCGTTTCAAGTCCTTGTAAATGTTTCGCAGTTCCATATCCTGCATTTTCATTAAATGCATACCAAGGAAACTCCTCATGCAATTCATTCATCAGTTCATCACGTGTAGTCTTGGCTAATATAGAAGCAGCTGCGATAGTTAAGCTTTTTTCATCTCCTTTTATAATGGAATAACACGGGCAAACTGTTTGCAAATTCATGGCATCTGCTAAAACCGCATGTGGCGCAATCTCAAGTTCACTTATAGCTACTTCCATTGATTGCTTTGTTGCCTGGTATATATTCAATTCATCTATTACTTTAGCAGGCTGCACGTGTATGGCGTACGCCACAGCCTGTTCCTTAATTAGTCGAGCAAATTCCTGCCTCTTCTCCTTGGAAACTTTTTTCGAGTCGTCCAATCCGATAAGGGCCGAACAATCTTCAGGTAGTATAACCGCAGCTGTAACTACCGGTCCCGCCAGAGGTCCTCTCCCAGCTTCGTCAATTCCAGCGACTAACAAAACTCTTGAGGATCTATAGGAATCATCAAACGCTATTTTCTTTTGAAATTCTTGAATAAGTGCTTGTTTTTTAGTATATCGAGTGCGCCATTGAATAATTGCTTGCTGGACACCCTTTCTAGTGTCGTTTTCAAGTTCTGTAAGCCAATCATTTGGTTCTTGTAACTCTAGTAATTGTTTTTTTATTTGCTGTATCGTTGTCAATTTCTTCACCTGTCCATCTAAAATATGTTTGTCTACGTATTATATCGGTTTCCATATGGTTTTTTCGACAAAAAAGCAACGGTTCGGAAACAGAGTTCCAAGCCGTTGCTTCTAGTCATTCGAATTCTTCAGGAAAATCGAATGTTAATTTACCTACTTGCTGGTCGCGGATGTCTTGTACGATCATTTCTGCTACTTTGTCATAATCGATTTCTCCGCCTACTGTATATACTTTTCGACGTTCGCCGATTTTATCGAACAACGATTGGATATTGTCACCCACTGTTGTCATTTCATAGCGCTGTGCCAGTCTATCAGGATAATGCGACTCCAAAAACCGAAGTCCATATACTGCAAGCTCCTCCATATTCAATACGGAGTCTTTAATTGCCCCCGTTAGAGCTAATTTATAACCTACTTGTTGATCTTCAAATTTCGGCCAAAGCACTCCCGGCGTGTCCAGAAGTTCTAATTCTTTCTCGAATTTGATCCATTGTTGCGCTTTCGTTACGCCTGGCTTATTTCCTGTTTTAGCGATATTTTTCTTAGCTAATCGGTTAATCAACGTAGATTTACCAACGTTTGGAATGCCGACAATCATGGCGCGAATTGCCCCAGGACGTATGCCTCGCTGCTTCATGCGATCATACTTCGGCTGCAAAATTTCTTTAGCAGCCCTGGTGACTGTTTGGAGACCTTTACCTTCAAATGAATTAATAGCAACTGTACGTAAGCCTTGCTTTTCAAAGTAGGTAATCCAGCGTTTAGTTTGTATTTCATCCGCTAAGTCCATCTTATTCAAAATCAGCAATCTCGGTTTCTGTTGCGTGACTTCGTCTATCATAGGATTACGTGATGAAAGTGGCAATCTAGCATCAATTAATTCAAATACTATATCAACTAATTTTAACTTTTCTGAGACTTCTCGTCTCGCTTTCGCCATATGGCCCGGAAACCATTGAATAGTCATTCGAATCGTCTCCTTTCGTTATTTCACAAGACCGAAATCTTTAATCGGCCAGAATACTACACTCGTACTACCGATGACTTCATCGATTGATACGGCTCCAATATGTCTAGAATCTTTACTTTTCCGACGGTTATCACCCATAACAAATATGTGATCTTCCGGAACTGTTTGCGCATCGATTTGCGGCACATCTTGCAGTGTGAAATCTTCCGTCAGTGTGCCATCCTGTACTTCAGATTTGTATTGTTCGAGATACGGTTCTTCATACGCTTCATCATTTACATAAAGGACATCATCTTTATACTCCACTGTATCTCCTGGCAGACCAATTACACGTTTAATATAATCTTTCTGCTCAGGTGCATGGAATACTACGATGTCAAAACGATGAGGTTCACCTATCGTATAGCCGATTTTATTAACGATCATGCGGTCACCATGTTCCAACGTTGGCATCATGGAAATACCATCAACGACGATGGGTGTGAATAAAAAGATACGAATAATGGCGGCTAATCCAAACGCTATTAATAATGCTTTAATCCATTCTAGTCCTTCACTTCTCGTTTTTTTCTCTTCCATCAATCCAGCCTCCTGCCCTGTCTGTTATTATTGTACAGCCAATTGTCTTTCTGAGCAAAAAGAAAGGAGGCCAAGTGCAAGGCCCCCTTCGTTTCTGTTTATCTTATTAGCGGAGTTCTTTGATACGTGCTGCTTTACCACGTAGTTTACGTAGGTAGTACAACTTCGCACGACGAACTTTACCGCGACGAGTCACTTCAATTTGAGCTAGCTTAGGCGTGTGTAATGGGAATGTACGCTCCACTCCAACACCGTTTGAAATTTTACGCACAGTGAAAGTTTCGCTGATTCCGCCACCGCGACGTTTGATAACAATACCTTCGAATAACTGGATACGCTCACGAGTTCCCTCGATGATCTTCACGTGCAAGCGAAGTGTATCGCCAGGACGGAATGAAGGGTGTTCAGTGCGTAACTGATCTTTTGTAATATCTGCAATTAGTTTTTGCATATTTTTTCTCTCCTTCTTTTCTGATGCTCTTGCACGTTTTGCTTTGCAGCGGAACAACAGTAAAATAGGCGCTCTTAAAAAGCGCTTTATAAATCATAGCACACGCCTGTTAACGAATCAAGCAAATTTAGTCTCTTTTTTGTTTCCATTGCTGATAGAGTTTTTTTTGATAATCTGTTAACGGCGCTTCTTGCAATAATTCAGGACGGCGTTGTGCCGTGCGAATGAATGCCTGCTCTTCTCTCCACTTATCAATCTCGGCATGATTGCCCGACAACAGCACAGAAGGCACCTCAAGGCCGTTGAACGTAGCAGGTCGAGTGTATTGTGGATGTTCCAACATACCCGTCGAAAACGAATCGTGGACAGCCGACTGGTCGTTACCTAGAACGTCAGGAAGTAATCGCACAACACTATCAATGATCGCCATAGAAGCCACTTCTCCACCAGTTAATACAAAGTCACCGAGTGAGATTTCATCCGTAACCAAATATTCACGAATTCTCTCATCGTATCCTTCATAGTGACCACAGATGAAAACTAGATGCTGCTCTTTCGCAAGTTCTTCTGCTTTCTTCTGCGTGAATCGTTCGCCTTGCGGACACATGAGGATAACGCGAGGCTTACCATTACTAGTGTTAGTGACGGCTTCGACAGCCGCAAAGAGTGGTTCGGGTTTTAATACCATTCCCGCACCGCCTCCGTACGGATAATCATCCACTTTTCTATGTTTGTTTGTCGAAAAGTCACGAAAGTCTGTGACTTTAAACGATGCAGCTTGTTGTTCTTGCGCTTTTTTCATGATGGAAGAATGAAGTACACCCTCAAACATCTCTGGGAACAAAGAGAGAACGTCGATTTTCATCATGAAAGTAATCCGTCCATCAATTCAATTTTGATAATCTGCTCATCAATATCGATATCCTTTACAACATCTTCGATATAGGGAATATAATGCGGCTTGCCTTCAGTAGGCGTTACTTCCCATACATCATTGGCACCCGTTTCGATAATTTCTGTAACCGTACCGATTTCTTCACCTGTTTCTGTAATCACACGGCAGCCAATGATTTCATGATAATAAAATTCATTTTCCCCGAGTTCTGTCAATTCTTTCTCCGATACCTTGATCACACCGTCGCGAAACTTCTCGACGTCATTAATATTCGGATATCCTTCGAACATTAGTAAATCAAAGTTTTTATGCTTACGATGACTGATCACTTTGACAAACGTAGGTGCTTTGCTTTTCGGCATGAAGATCGCGAGCTCACTTCCCACTTCATATCGTTCATCTGGAAAATCTGTTTTGGACATTACGCGAACTTCACCTTTAATACCATGCGTATTCACAATCGTGCCTACATTAAACCATTCCATTATTTCGCCTCCATTATATGACTAAAAGTATTTATTCGTGCAAAAAAGGAAGGAACCGAGGCTCCTTCCTTTTGGATCAATCCAAGATATCCAAATACACTTTTTTGCCGTGGTGGCTGCCTGCTGCTGAGTAAACAATCGTACGGATCGCTTTTGCCACACGACCTTGCTTCCCGATCACTTTACCCATATCCTCCGCATTCACTGATAACTGATAAACGACTCGTTGAGACTGTTCTTCAGATACCACTTTCACGTCGTCCGGGTAATCGACTAACGGTTTTACAATTGTTTCAATCAGCTGCTTCATGTCCACCCCTCCAAATTACTTGCTGTATTTAGCGTTATGGAATTTTTCCATGATACCTTGTTCTGAGAACAAGTTACGAACTGTATCAGATGGTTTAGCTCCATCTTGAAGCCATTTCAAAGCCAATTCTTCGTTGATTTCAACTGTTGCTGGCTTTGTAAGCGGGTTGTATGTACCAACCTGATCGATTTGACGGCCGTCACGTGGTGCACGTGCATCAGCTACTACAATACGATAAAAAGGAGATCTCTTAGCTCCCATACGTTTTAGACGAATTTTAACTGCCATTATTATCTACACCTCCGAATAGTTTCACACAAGATAGTATATTACCAAGTTTTTATTTGTTTGTAAAGGGTTTTTTCTTAACACCCTCTATTTTATTTAAAAAACGCATCAAAACCAGGCATTTTACCTTTCTTCTTACCTTTTTGTTGCATGTTGGTCATTTGCTTAACCATTTTCTTCATTTCCTCAAACTGCTTCAGCAAACGGTTGACTTCCTGTGTGGAAGTTCCAGACCCTGTAGCAATTCTTTTTTTACGGCTCGCATTAATAATTTCTGGGTTTTCCCGTTCAGCAAGCGTCATAGAATAAATGACTGCTTCTACACGACCCATCTGACTCTCATCCACTTTAGCATTGTCGAGTCCTTTGATTTTGTTTGCACCCGGCATCATTTTCAAAATTTCGTCGAGTGGTCCCATCTTCTTTACTTGTTGCATTTGATCGAGAAAGTCATCAAGTGTAAAGCTTTGAGTGCGCAATTTCTGCTCTAACTCTTTCGCTTTATCCTCATCCACATTTTCCTGTGCTTTTTCAATCAAAGACATGACATCGCCCATACCAAGAATCCGTGATGCCATACGCTCTGGATGGAATGGTTCGAGTGCATCCATCTTCTCACCCATACCAACAAATTTTATTGGTTTTTCAGTAACGGTACGAATCGATAACGCCGCACCACCACGTGTATCCCCATCAAGTTTTGTCAGGATGACGCCAGTGATTCCTATTGTATCATCGAAACTTTTGGCAACGTTGACTGCATCTTGACCTGTCATCGCGTCCACTACGAGGAAGACTTCATCAGGATTAGTCAACTCACGAATATCTTTCAATTCTTGCATGAGTGCTTCATCCACATGGAGTCGACCCGCTGTATCAATGATTACAACGTCATTATGCTCACGTTCTGCCTCTTCCATCGCTTTGCGAGCAATTTCAACAGGTGATTGATCAGTTCCCATAGAAAATACAGGTACCGTGATCTGTTTACCTAATGTTTCGAGTTGTTGGATCGCTGCCGGACGATAAATATCCGCCGCCACAAGCAGAGGTTTCTTATTATGTTTTTTACGTAAAACTGTGGCCAATTTACCAGTAGTTGTCGTTTTACCAGCACCTTGCAAGCCTACCATCATGATGACCGTAGGCGATTTACGCGCGAACTGAATAGGGTTTTGTTCTCCACCCATTAGATTCGTTAATTCGTCTTTTACGATTTTCACCACTTGCTGACCAGGCGTCAAACTCTTCATTACATCCTGACCTACTGAGCGCTCGCTGACCGTCTTGACAAATTGTTTAACGACTTTCAAGTTAACGTCTGCCTCAATTAGTGCAAAACGCACTTCACGCATCATTTCTTTTACGTCAGCTTCGTTGATTTTACCTTTGCCTGTAATTTTATTCATGGTTCCTTGCAGGCGTTCGGCTAGACCTTCAAATGCCATAGACAATCCCCCCTATTCAAAGTCTTTTAAGGTATGTAGCAATTTCATGAAGCGATTTGAATTTTCAGTAGGCGCCATTTCTTCTAGCAACTCTACAATTTCAAGTCGACCTTCATGCTTTTCGAACAGATTGAGTTTCTTCTCGTAATCTTCGAGCATAGCCTCAGTCCGTTTCACATTGTCGTACACTGCCTGTCTCGATACGCCATATTGCTCAGCAATTTCACCGAGAGAAAGATCATCTAAATAATATAATTGCATATATAAACGTTGTTTGTCAGTTAATAATGATTGATAAAAATCAAAGAGGAAGTTCACTCTTGTCGTTTTTTCAAGCAAGATCACGACCTCCTTCAGTCACTATTATATAATATCGTGCACACGTATTGCTGTCAAGTACTTTTACTTGTCTTCTTCAGTTTCGGTTTCAATTTCTTCTGCTTCTTCCATTTCTAATCCGTTCGCAAATAACCCATAGACATATTTCTCTGGGTCGAAAGGTTGTAAGTCATCGATACCTTCACCAAGACCGACAAACTTCACGGGGATATCGAGCTTATTACGAATTGCCAGTACAATGCCGCCTTTTGCTGTACCATCTAGTTTTGTCAATACAATACCTGTTACGTTCGTCACTTCGTTAAATGTTTGCGCTTGGATTAATGCGTTCTGACCAGTCGTCGCATCCAAAGCTAACAATACTTCATGAGGAGCGTCTTCAATTTCACGACCAATGATGCGATGTACTTTTTCAAGCTCATTCATCAAGTTTACTTTATTTTGTAAGCGGCCCGCTGTATCACAAATTAAAACATCTACGTTACGCTTCTTAGCTGCTTTCACTGCGTCAAAAATAACGGCAGCCGGATCTGAACCTTCCGCTTGACGGACAACCTCTACACCAGTACGCTCTCCCCAGACAACAAGCTGTTCAATGGCGCCTGCGCGGAATGTATCCCCAGCAGCAAGCATAACGGTTTTCCCTTCATTTTTAAGGCGGGCAGCCATTTTACCGATCGTTGTCGTCTTCCCCACACCGTTCACGCCAACCATCAATATTACGTTCAGTCTACCTTCTTCGATATTCAACTCACTAGAAACTACTTCGCCTGAATTATAGATTTCTACAAGTTTCTCTGAAATCAATGACTGCATACCAGTCGTGTTTTTAATGTTCTTGCGTTGGACTTCTTCTTTCAGCAAATCAATCAGTTCCATAACGGTTTCAAAACCGACATCCGCTTGAAGTAATACTTCTTCCAGTTCTTCGAAGAATTCTTCATCAACCACACGGAATCTAAATACTAAATCGTTCACTTTCGATGTAAATGAATCGCGTGTCTTCGTCAGTCCATCTTTAAACTTCTCTGCTACCACTTCATTCGTCCCTGATATTTTATCTTTTATCTTCTTAAAGAAAGACATTCATTTCACTCCTTAGCTACTGATTTCTTCTGCCACTTCAGATAGTTTAACAGAAAGTAGTTTCGAGACACCTGATTCCTGCATCGTAATGCCATATAGGACGTCCGCACCTTCCATCGTACCTTTTCGATGTGTGATTACGATGAATTGTGTCTGATCCGAAACTTTCTTCAAATAATTACTATATCGTACTACGTTCGCTTCATCCAGTGCAGCTTCCACTTCATCGAGAATACAAAATGGAACAGGGCGAACTTCTAAAATAGAGAACAACAAGGAAATAACGGTTAATGCGCGTTCTCCGCCGGATAAAAGACGTAAATTCTGCAATTTCTTTCCTGGGGGTCGTGCCACGATATCAATCCCAGTAGTGAGTAAGTTCGTTGGATCTGTTAAAACTAGATCTGCTTCTCCACCACCAAACATATCCTTAAACACGCGACGGAAATGACTGCGGATCGCCTCAAAGGTTGTCTCAAATCGACTCTTCATTTCCTGATCCATTTCTGCCATGGCTTCTTGTAACGTATTTTTAGCTTCGACTAAGTCATTGCGCTGTGATTGCAAAAATTCATGACGCTCTGATACCTCTTCGAATTCCTGAATCGCATTCGGGTTAACCGGTCCTATAATTGCTAGTTGTTTCTTACAATCTTCCACTGTTTTGCGAAGTAACGGAATGTCCAATGACTCAATCTGCAATTCATTCGGTCTTAAACCGTACTCTTCATCCAACCGATCCCTGACCGTTTCATATTGCGTTTCAAGTCTGGATAACTGGATCCTCATTGTGTTTAAGCGCTCTGAAATAGTGCTTACTTGTTGTCGGATCGTTTTTATACGCTGTTCATGGTCGCGAACACGTTTAGCTTGTTCAACACGCTTAGCTTTCTCTACCTCAATCGTTTGTTGCACGTATTGTTTTGCATCATTCGCTAGTTGACTTCGCTTCTCTATTTCTTCAGGAGTTAATTCTTTGCCAATTACAAACTCCTGCACATATTGCTGTTCTTCTTGCAAGCGGCTAATTGTTAACTCTAATTCATTTAATTGAGTGATCGTTTCTACTATACTGCTCGAATGATAGGCGGTTTGCTCTTTTAATACAGCGATTTTTTGCTGTAGATCATGCAATCTCTTCTGTAATAACTGTTGCTCTTCGCGTCTGTTCTCTACCAGTCTCTCCAAGCTCTCTAGCTTTTCCAACGTCTCTTGAAGTTCACTTTTCAATGCTTCATGATGAGTTTGTAACTCTTGTTTTTTAGTAGATAACTGCTTTTCTGCAGAAACTGTATCTGTACGCCCGATTTCAATTGTGGATATTTCCATTTCGACGGAACGCAATTCCATTTCTGTTTCCTGTAAAGACGCATGAATAAAGGACTTTTTCTGTTGGGTTTCTTCTAACTTTACGCGCAATTGATCACGAAGATGTAAACTCGCGCCAACTAAATTGCGAGTTTCAGATGTTTGTGCAGTAGCCTGTTGAATCGATTCGTCCATTTGTTGTAATTGATTTGAAAGTGTCTCCAGCTCCGCCTTACGGGAAAACAACGTGGACTGACCTTTCGCACCACCACCCGTCAATGAACCGCCTGCGTTGATAATATCCCCATCGAGTGTCACTATGCGATAACGATGGCCTATTGTCTTTGCTAAACCTGATGCGGCTTCTAAATCACTAGCAATAATCGTCTGGCCCAATAAGTTTTTGGCGACTGATTCATAGGCAGCGGACGTTTGAATCAGTTCAAACGCAGTACCGATGAACCCTTGCCGTTGAGTGAGTATTTGCCGGCTATTCATAGGAAGCTCACGCGGCTTCAAGATATCCATTGGTAAGAACGTAGCGCGACCGAAGTTTTTCGTTTTTAAATAACCGATAGCTTGTCTTGCATCACGCTCAGTCGTGGTAATGATGTGTTGCATGGCACCGCCAAGAGCTGTTTCGATTGCCTTTGTATAAGCCGGCTCTGTCGTAATGAGCTCCACTACAGCCCCTTCGATTCCTTGTATACGTTGTTGTTGCTTCGCATGAAGTACTTCTTTGACACCAGAATAGAACCCTGAAAAATCCTTTTCAAGACTTTCCAGGGCACGAAGTCTTCCTTGCATTTCAGATTGTTTTCGCAATGCTTTCTGCAAAATTTGCTGTTGTGTAGATAGACGCTGCTCTTCATCTGTTAATTGTTGTTGACAAGTTCTAGCTGACTTCTCTAGCTCGTCTAGCTGTTGTTGAACGGTATTCATTTGCTGAGTCTTTTCCCGCTGTTCTTTAGCAAGTTGTTGTTTGCGTTCGGAAAGCAACGTAGTCTGAACCGTAATCTTTTCTGTAGAAGACTTTTCTCCCTGAAGCCGCTCCTCTACATGCTTGATCTCACTACGCACAGTAGCCTCTTCATTGAGACGCTCAATATAGACCGATTTTAACTGTTCAATTTGCTGTTCAGTTTCTTTTAATGAACTGTTTAACATGGCCGTGACTTGCTTACTTTCTTTTGTAACTTCTTCCAGTTCATGCTTGGCCGCTTTCTGCTTCATCTGCATAGTACTAAGTTTATCTTTGGCCATTCGGTGTGTTTGCTCTGCAGTTTGTAGCTCTTGTCTAATGCGCTCCACTTGCTGCTTCGTATTGCGGGTCTTTTCAACGGACAGTAATCTTCTACCTTCCCACTTTTCCGCTTCAGCTGTCTGTTTGATCAATTCGTTTTGGAAATCATCCAGTTGCAACTCTGCTTTCATCAGGTCTTTCTTGTCAAGATCAAGTTCCTGTTCATATTGTGTGAGAATCGCTGAAATCTTTCGCTGTTCTGCTTCATCATTGTTCACAACTACCTCTTTTTCAGAGATCTGCTGTTGCAAGGCAGATGCATCGTGATGGAGTAAACGAACATCTGCCTCTCGAAGTTCAGTACGCAAATTAGACGCTTTACGAGCCAAACCCGCTTCCCTTTCAAGGGGGACGAGCCGATCATCGATTTCTTTTAGTATATCCAGTACTCGATCTAAATTATCAGTTGTCTCAAACAATTTATGCTCCGCCTGCAGTTTATGAGTTTTATACTTCAAGACACCTGCCGCTTCGTCAAAGACATTACGTCTTTCATCCGCACGACTATTCAAAATCTCATCTACCCGACCTTGCGATATAATAGAGAATGCTTCTTTACCTAATCCTGAATCCATAAATAGCGCGGTGACGTCTTTTAATCTGCAGGTCTGACCATTCAGTAGGTATGCACTATCTCCGGATCGAAAAACCCTTCTCGTTACACTGATTTCAGTGTAGTCAAGTGGAAATAGATTTTGTGTATTATCCAAAATGAGTGTGACTTCTGCAAAATTAACCGCTTTCCGAGAATCACTACCTGCAAAAATGACATCTTCCATTTTACTGCCACGCAATGATTTTGCAGATTGTTCACCCAGCACCCAACGAATCGCATCAATAATATTACTTTTTCCACTTCCATTAGGTCCTACGATGGCCGTTACTCCCGGTACGAAATCTATATGGATTTTTTCCGCGAAAGATTTAAAGCCTGCGATTTCCAGCCTCTTCAAAAACACGATTAGTTCTCCCCTTCGGTTGTCTGCATCAATAAATATTCTATCGCTCGACGGGCAGCTTCCTGTTCTGCTTCTTTCTTGGATTTACCGATTCCTTTTCCAAGTTGTTGTTCATTGAGGTTAACTACAGTAACAAACTTTTTCGCATGTGCAGGACCTTTTTCTTCAATGACTTCATATTGAAGGGGTCCGTTATTTTTCTGCTGCACCAACTCTTGCAGGCGGCTCTTATAATCTGTCACATGCGAAAAAGCTCCGATACTAATTTTCGGAAAAACGATTCGCTTTAGAAACTCTTCAACGACTTCCATGCCCTGATCCAAGTAGAGCGCACCGATATATGCTTCAAATACATCCGCTAGTAATGCTGGACGCATTCTACCTCCAGTTAGTTCTTCTCCCTTACCAAGAAGAATATAATCTCCAAAGTTCAATTCATTTGAAAACTTGACTAGTGATGGCTCACAAACAATCGCTGCACGAAGTTTCGTTAGTTCCCCTTCGCTTTTTGCCGGTTCTGTACGGAATAAAAATTTGGATACTCCTAGTTCTAATACGGCATCTCCAAGAAACTCCAATCGTTCATTATCGGAAAATTTCTTGCGACGGTGTTCATTGACATAGGATGAATGGGTGAATGCATTATACAATAAATTATCATCCTTGAATTGAACGCCTAATTCCTGCTGGAGCGTACTGAATTTCTCGCGTACAGCTTGTGGCAATGTAGGGTGTGATACGGTTTCTTTCGAAGTTCTTTTATTTTTCATAAACTACTCTGCCTCTCATCTATTAATAGTCTGTACACACTTGTAAAGCGAAAAGAGACGCTTTCTCCTTTTCAGATGAAAGGAAGAAAGTGTCTCACCAAAAAGGTCATTCGCCTACTTTTGCTGTAATGTACGTTACTGCATCTCCGACAGTTGCAATTTTCTCTGCATCATCGTCAGAAATTTCCGTTTCAAACTCATCTTCAAATTCCATAACAAGTTCTACTACATCTAGTGAATCAGCTCCTAGATCCTCACGGAAAGAAGCCTCAGGTTTTACTTCGCTTTCATCGACGCCTAGACGGTCGACAACTACTTTTGTTACGCGCTCAAGTACTGTTGACAACATAGTCACCTCCTCTCAAGGCCAAAGTCGGCTCATTAGCTACTATTGAATTATAGAGGGTAGTCCCCTCGTTACGCAACCATAAATAGCCCTTTCAAAGAAGTAGTTCGTTTACATCACCATGCCGCCGTCTACATTGATGGTCTGACCGGTTATATATTTAGCTTCATCGGATAGTAAGAATGCAACGGTGCCCGCTACATCTTCCGCACTTCCTAGCTTGCCTAAAGGGATAGTTGACAATAATTGCTCTTTCATATCATCGCCCAATTCATCTGTCATATCCGTCGTGATGAATCCTGGAGCAACAGCATTTACTAAAATATTACGCGCTGCCAATTCTTTTGCAGTTGTTTTCGTCAAACCAATGACGCCTGCTTTTGCCGCCACATAATTTGCTTGCCCTGCATTTCCCACAACACCTACGACAGAAGCCATATTAACGATTCTTCCTGCACGCTGACGCATCATTTGGCGCGTAACAGCTTTTGTACAGAGGAATACCCCTTTTAAGTTAATCGATAATACATCATCCCACTCGTCTTCTTTCATGCGCATCAATAAATTATCTCGCGTGATACCCGCATTATTGACGAGGATATCAATACTACCGAATTGTTTAATTGTCTCATCCATCATAGCTTTTACTTGATCAGCATCGGAGACATTTGCTTGAAATACAAGTGCTTCCCCGCCTGCAGAACGAATTTCAGCCGCTACAGTTTCTGCACGATCTTGGCTACCGCTATAATTGACGACTACCTTAGCACCTTCTGAAGCTAAACGTAAAGCGACAGTGCGCCCAATCCCTCTGGATGCCCCTGTGACTACCGCCGTTTTTCCATCGAATCTTCCCATCATGACCATCCTTTCGCTTCTTCAAGCAACTTTTCAAGCGTTTCTTCATCATATACTGGGTACACTTTAGCTGTACGGTCAATTTTACGAATCAGTCCGCTCAATACTTTTCCTGGCCCACACTCTACGAAACGAGTTACACCCAATTCAAGTAGTTTTTCAATAGACTCTTCCCAGCGTACGGGTGAGTACAATTGTTCAACCAATATTTTTTTTATTTCATCCTGCTTCGTTACTTCATCCGCTGTAACGTTTGCAATGATCGGGATTTCTGCATCCTTCATATCGATGCCTTCAAGCGTCTTTTGTAACTCTCCGGCTGCAGGTTGCATGAGAACGGAGTGGAAAGGTCCACTTACATTCAAGGGCAATGCACGTTTCGCACCTGCTTCCTTCAAAGCTGTACATGCTTTATCCACACCTTCTTTTGCGCCAGAAATAACAATTTGCCCAGGGCAGTTTAAGTTGGCTGGTTGTACAGGATGTCCTGACTCGGTGATATTCGCTGTGATCGACTCCAATACATCACGATCCATTCCAAGTATGGCTGCCATAGCACCTTTACCCGCTGGTACAGCTTCATTCATATACAAGCCTCTTTTATGAACGGCCACTACCGCGTCTTCAAATGAAAGAACTTTGGACTCAACAAGAGCTGTATACTCACCTAGACTATGTCCCGCTGTATAGTCTGGAGTAATGCCTTCTTCTTCCAAACGTGCTGCGATCATCGCTCCAACTGTGAGTAGAGCCGGTTGAGCATTATAAGTTAACGTCAATTCATCTTGAGGGCCTTGGAGCATCAATGAGCTCAGTTCAAAACCAAGAGCTTCATCAGCTTTTTGCATGAATGCCTTACACGCTTCATTCTTCTCTGTGAATACTTTCCCCATCCCTACAGCTTGTGAGCCTTGTCCCGGGAAAACAAATGCCAGTTTACTCAAGATTCCTCTTCCTCTCCGATTGTTTTTTTAATCGTTTCGCATACTTGGTATTGTACCATGGTTCTGGCTTGGCGAACTGCATTAAAAAGTGCATTGGCATTCGATGAACCATGTGCTTTGATGACAGGATGATTCAAACCAAATAAGCCTGCTCCACCATACTCCGAGTAATCCATCTTCTTCTTCAAACCTTTGAGATCATCTTTCACTAATCCCGCGGCAAGCTTGGTTTTCAACGAAGACATGAACACATCTTTGATCATGGAAAACACATTCATGGCAGTGCCTTCAATAGTTTTCAACACCATATTCCCAGTAAAGCCGTCCGTAACAACTACATCCGCCACGCCATTCAACAAATCACGCGACTCCACGTTACCAATGAAATTAATGGGTGCAGCTTGTAACTCTTCGTAGGCATGTTTTGTCAGCTCATTACCTTTTCCAGCTTCCGTTCCAATATTTAATAGTCCTACACGAGGCTTGTCGATTCCGCGTACTTTCTCAGCATAAATACTACCCATGACAGCAAACTGTGCCAATTGTGTAGGTTTACTGTCTGAATTCGCTCCAGCATCTAACAATACGAAACCACTACCGTCAATCGTCGGTAATGTCGGTGCCAGTGCAGGTCTTTGAATGCCATCCAAGCGCCCCACGATAAAGAGTCCTGCCGACATGAGTGCACCTGTATTACCAGCTGACACACATGCCTGTGCTTCTCCGTCTTTTACAGCTTGCGCCATACGAACCATGGAAGCATCTTTTTTCTTTCGAATTGCACGCACGGGCTCATCATCAGGTTCAATGATTTCAGAGCAGTGCACTACTTGAAGACGTGGATGCGTTTCGAGGTATGGGGCCATTTTTTGCTCATCACCAAATATATGTATCGTTATGTCATCAAATGCATGAAGACTCTGTAATACTCCTTTAACAATCTCTCCGGGTGCGTTATCTCCACCCATTGCGTCTACTGCAATAATCATATGTACTTACCCGCCTTTTTTTGTTGTACGGTACATCTGAAACTCTCCCGAAAAAACAGGCTCATTTTCTACTGTTGATAGGACATCGACGACCGTACTTTTATTTTTCAAGGTTTCCTTGCGCACAGTAGCACGAGACACTACACGATCCCCGGCTCTAACCGGCTTTTGGAAGTGCAGTGTAGAACGAACCGTCAATGCCAAATCATCATCTAAGACTGCAACAGCCAATGAATTCGCCTGAGCAAACAAATGATGACCTCTGGCAATACCATTTCGTTTAAAGACATGCACATCTTTTACATCAAAGATTGAAATTGCTTTATCATCCAATTCCACATCAATAATTTCTCCAAATATTTCTTCAGCTTGCATAGACTTCACTGTACCTAACATTTGTTGTGACGCTACGGTTTTTAACCGCTCTCTCAATTCTGGAATATGACACTCTAGCCGATCCAATCGAACGGTTTGAATGCTCACGGAAAAATGTCTAGCAATGTCTTCATCTGTCAGAAATGGATCTCCTTCAAGCAGCGTTACGAGTAATTGTTGCCTCTCCTGTTTCGGAACTCTCAATTACTACATCCCTCCAGATTAGCACTTGGTATTAATACTAAGTATATAAAGAGGCATATCAGATTGCAAGTGGTTATCTAATATACTATGTTTCACTTCTATCAGTCTATCCGCTTATCAGTGAGTGCACCTGACTGTTCAAGACGTCCACGTAACGTAGCATACTCATCATTTTTCCAAAACGTATCCGAATTCAATAAGCGTTCCGCATCCTCACGGGCTATAGAGAGTGCTTTAAAATCATGGACCAAGTCTGCCATTTTAAATTCCGGCATTCCACTTTGCTTCCTGCCGAAAATATCTCCTGACCCTCGCAATTCCAAATCTTTTTCCGCTAAAACAAATCCGTCATTTGTTTCTGTCATCGATTGCATCCGCATCTTTCCTTCTTCTGTTGAAGGATTAGCGAGCAATACACAATATGACTGATCTGATCCTCGTCCAACGCGCCCCCTTAATTGGTGTAACTGAGCTAGGCCAAATCTTGTTGCATCATAAATCAGCATAAAAGTTGCGTTCGGCACATTGACGCCTACTTCTACAACTGTCGTGGAAACAAGGATGTTTAACTGTCCTTCGCTGAATTCCCGCATGACCTGATCCTTCTCAGCTGAAGGCAATCGACCATGCATCAAACCTACCGTATAGCGACCACCGAAATAATTACTCAATTCGGCGTGCACCTCTACTGCGTTCTGAACATCCAATTTATCGGATTCCTCGATTAATGGACAAATGACATACGCCTGCCTTCCCCCACGCAACTCTTTTTCCATCTTCTGTAACACAGGTATTAAAGAGTCTTCCTTCAACCAATGTGTTTCAATTTCTTTCCGCCCTGCTGGTAATTCGTCTAAGATCGAAACATCCATTTCACCAAATACCGTTATCGCTAATGTTCTTGGAATAGGAGTCGCAGTCATGAATAGCACATCAGGGTTTAAGCCTTTATCACGCAAGACACGACGTTGTTGCACTCCAAAACGGTGTTGTTCATCCGTCACGACAAAGCCCAGTTTATGAAACTGCACTTCAGGTTGGATGAGCGCGTGCGTTCCGATTAGCAAGTCAATATCCCCCGCTTCTAAGCGTTCCAGCAACTCTCTTCTTGCTTTCGCTTTTGTAGATCCAGCAAGAAAAGCGACCGTCACACCGAATGGTTCGAACCAGTTGGCTAATAATTCGGCGTGTTGTTCAGCCAATATTTCTGTCGGTGCCATCAATGCTCCTTGAAATCCTGCTGTAACTACTGCATACAGAGCGATGGCTGCGACAGCTGTCTTACCTGACCCCACATCTCCTTGCAGTAATCGATTCATGCGGAGTGGTGATTTCAGCTCTGCACATAATTCATTCACTACACGTTTTTGCGCATTCGTTAATTCAAATGGCAACGTACTGATGAACTTCTTTAGCAAATCCAAATCGTATTGGATAATAAGTCCTTTTTCTTGTTCTTTACGTAGTTTTTTCATTCCTTGTATTTTCAACTGAAACAGTAATAATTCTTCATAAACGAAACGTCTACGAGCATGCTTCACGTCTTCAGCTTTAGTTGGGAAATGGACCATTTCTAAGGCTTGCGCTATAGAAGGTAGCTTGTATGCTTGCATCATCTCGACCGGTAGTGTCTCTTCTATATCTTGAGCTGTTAAGTCTATTACAGTTCGCATATAGCGACGAAACGTTTTTTGATGCATAATCCCCTTCAAACTATAAACCGGCTCAAAGTCAGTTTGCTCACCTGTATGTAGACGATTCACCGTAATCGTTTGACGGCCCCGATCCCATGCACCGGTAACGTTTATTTGCATTCCCGTGATCAGACGATCTTTTAAGTAATGCTGATTGAAAAATACAGCCTTCACCAAATGATGGCCGACCAATAAACGGACTTGCATTCTTGAACGGTTTTTCCCGGAATAAAACACTGCCGGTTCGGACTCTACCCGACCTTCTACTGTGACACGCTCACCATGCGGCGTTTCAGTCAAATCTTTCATACGAAAATCCTCGTGACGATATGGGAAAGTATACAACAAATCTTCAATCGTCAAAATTCCCAGTTTTTCAAATTGTTCAGTGGTTGCTTTGCCGATTCCTTTTACTGTACCTACACTATTTTTCAAGATGTTCTCCACGTGAATATTACCTCCTTTCTATAACCTGGTTAGAAAACGAATGTTCTTCTTTTCAGTTTACCATGAAAAGACAGGAAAATAAAAACGTTGTCCCTACTTACAGGACAACGTAATGTATTTTATTCAACAGAGATAATATAAGGATAGAGCGGTTGTTTACCAGCATACAATTCTATATCCACATGCTCGAATTGTTCCTCGATATAACCACTAATCTTTTCTGCTTCTTCAGCGGTTACATCTTCACCATAAATAATTGTGACGATCTCATCTTCTTCATCAATCATAGAAGAAATGAGGTTCTTCGTCACGCCTTCCAATGAAGATTCGGAGCTAGTGATTTTCCCTTGTGCGATTCCCATGAAGTCGTCTTTACGGATCGTTACACCATCAATCGATGTATCACGAACAGCATAAGTGACTTGACCGGTTTTAATAACAGATGCCGCTTGTAACATTGCTTTGGCATTCTTTTCTACCGTTGCTTCAGGGTTGAATGCCAAAATAGCCGCTAAGCCTTCCGGTACGGATTTCGTTGCTACGACTGCAGCTTCAATCTCCAACACTTCAGCCGCTTGTTCAGCAGCCATGATGATGTTTTTATTATTCGGCAAGATCAAAACTTTTTCTGCACCGATCTCTTGAATTGCTTTAACTATATCCTCCGTAGAAGGATTCATCGTTTGTCCGCCCTCGATCACGGCAGATGCTCCGATACTTTTTAGAAGTTCTGCAATTCCTTCGCCCATCGAGACCGTTACGATCGCGTATTTATGCTGGACTGGTTTCGAAATTGACGCTTCATCTCGATCCATAATATCACTATGTTGTTCACGCATATTATCGATCTTCATCTTCGTCAATGAACCATACTTCTGCCCGTAAGATAAAGCATCTCCAGGTTCTTCCGTGTGAATATGTACTTTTACTACTTCATCATCCGAAATGACAAGCAGTGAGTCACCTAGTTCGCTTAGATCTTGACGGAATATAGCCTCATCAAATGGTTTACCGAGCAACTTAGCCGAATCCAATTTGACCATGAATTCCGTACAGTAGCCGAACTCGATGTCTTCTGAGTTCATGAATCCTTGTATACTGCGGTGGTGCTCTGTCATAACTAAGTCATCCATTGAGTGCATGACTACCTTCTCAGGTAAGTCTTCACCTTTTAGGCATGCCAAAAATCCTTCATATACGTAAACGAGACCTTGTCCACCACTGTCTACTACTCCCACTTCTTTTAACACAGGCAATAGATCAGGTGTCCGTTTCAGCGAAGCTTTAGCCTCTTCCACAATAATTTCTAGTAGTGCTGTTAAATCCGATGAATCTTCTATATGCTCAACTGCCGCGTTTGCTGCATCTTTGGCGACTGTCAAAATGGTTCCTTCTACAGGTTTCATAACAGCTTTATAGGCTGTATCCACACCATATTTAAGTGCTTCCGCAAATTGCTTTACGTTTACTTCCGCCTCATTCTCAATTTGCTTGCTGAACCCTCTGAATAACTGAGATAAAATTACACCAGAATTTCCACGAGCACCCATAAGCAACCCTTTTGAAAATGCCTGTGCCGTCAAACCGATATGTTCCTGAGCATTTCTTTCTGTTTCTTTCGCACCGGATGTCATGGATAAATTCATATTCGTTCCCGTATCGCCATCTGGCACCGGGAATACATTTAAAGAATCCACATAATCCGCATTTTGATGAAGATGATGCGAACCCATTTCTACCATCTTCGCAAATTGCAATCCATTGATTGAACTCATTGACTAAAAGGCCTCCTTTTACACGTTCGTTACACGAACACCCTGAACAAAAATATTTATAGAACTCACTGATAGCCCCAATGTCGTTTTCACTATATATTGCACTTTTGATTGTACTTGATAGGCGACTTCAGTAATTTTCGTGCCATAGCTCATGATGACGTAAATATCGATATGGAATGCATCGCCTTCGTTACGTACAATTACGCCACGGGAAAAGTTTTCTTTGCGAAGAATTTCTGTAAGACCATCGCGAATTTGGTGTTGGGAAGCCATACCCACAATTCCATAACATTCGACCGCAGCCTCTCCAACCACTTGCGCAATTACATCATTTGTAATATCTATCGTACCATGCTCATTTTTCAGTTCGATTGACATTCCTCTTCTCCTCCCCATCTCTAGACACATCATACGTACATTATACGGTAATTCATCAGGAATGAAAGTATTGAAACCCTTAAAATATAGTGTAAAGGAAAAAACCTTGAGAGTATCAAAATAAAATGTTGCATCGACTCGATGCTTATGATAAAGTACTATGGTATGCGAATTGTAACGTGAATCGCTAAATAATTCACGAGGAGGAACTAAAATGGCTAAACAATGTGTTATTACTGGACGTAAAGCTCGTTCTGGAAACACTCGTTCTCACGCTTTGAACTCTAGCAAGCGCACTTGGGGCGCTAACCTTCAAAAAGTTAGAATCCTAATCGACGGCAAACCTAAACGCGTTTGGGTATCTGCAAGAGCTTTAAAATCAGGCAAAGTACAACGAGTATAATGATTAAAAGCTGAAAGCACCGGTTAACCTCGACAAATGGTCGAGGAATCACCAGTGCTTTTTTGCTTATGTAAAATCAAAAAAAAACACAAAGCACCTTCTTAGGCGCTTTGTGATTTTTCTTTTTTGCGTTTTTTTGTCTTGGCGGCTTTTGGATTGGCAGCAACGGTTGATTTAGTACGGCCATCCTTTTGAAAAGCTACTGCGCACTTTCTCACAATGTTACTGACAAACTTCGGAAGCGTGAATGTGTATACTCGCAAATCCCCCAACTCCTTTCAGGAATCTGAACTCCTTACCATTAAGCATATGCCCTCACGGAAAGAGATAGTACAAACATCCGCCACTGTTTCATTACTTGTAAAACGAGTTACACCAATTTCTAATCGCTCATTTACCGTTTCGTATTTAAATCCTGTCAACGTCAACCCTGTTACGACGGGGCCAAACGAGAAAAAAGAAGTATACGGATAGCGTGAATCTTTCTTAACTCGTCTCACACCAGGTAGCATGACACGGATATCATTCGTCGTATTGTGTATCTTGAATTTCACTTTACGATTTTCTGCTTGCATGCGATACAATAAATGCAAAGCAGACTGTAAGTGATCCAAGCGACCACCCGTCACACCAGTCAAGACAATGTAATCGGGTTCATATGCTAGCGCTCGCTGCACAGCCAGTTCTGTGTCTGTCTCATCTTTATCTTCATTCGCACGATGGACAATTTCTACGTTCGTGTTGATCTGCTTAAACTGCTCTTCCGTCACAGAATCAAAATCGCCAACTGCTTCGTTGGGCTGAATTCCCTTTTCCAATAAATACAACGCACCACGGTCTACACCGATATACACGGTATCTTCTTGATCATATTCAGCTAAGTCAACCACTTCTTCTATAGGGCCTGCTGCACACACGATAGCATATTTCATTTCGCCATCACACTTTCACCAGCTAATTTAATAGCTTGAAGTGCTTTGGCACGGTCTTCTTTACCATAAATCGCGGAGCCTGCAACAAAAATCGTCGCACCTGCTTCCACACAAGGTTTGATCGTTTCTTCGTTAATACCGCCATCTATTTCGATTTCAATAGATAAATTTCGTTGTTTAATAATATCAGAGAGTTGCTTCACTTTCGGTAGGACCGAATGAATAAACGACTGTCCACCAAAACCTGGATTGACTGTCATGAACAGCACCATATCGATATCTTCAAGGACATGCATGATTTGCTCAATCGGTGTATGAGGATTCAATACAACTCCTGGTTTAGCACCCGTCGATTTGATCAATTGCAATGTTCTATGCAAATGCCGGCATGCTTCTACGTGTACAGTAATATAATCCGCACCCGCTGTCGCAAAGTCCTCGATATAAGCGTCTGGATTCTCAATCATCAAATGGACATCAAGCGGTAACTCCGTCAAAGGACGCAACGCTTCGACGACAATGGGGCCCATTGTGATATTTGGTACGAAATGTCCGTCCATTACATCGATGTGAATTAATTCAGCTCCTGCTTTCTCTACTTCTTTCACTTCTTCACCAAGTCTTGCAAAGTCTGCTGCTAAAATAGATGGGGCAATTTTAATCATAATCAATACCTCGGCTTTCTATCCGTAATTTCTTGCAAGAATAGCAAATAGTTCTTATAGCGACCTTCCGAAATCTTTCCTTCTTCCACTTGTGCTTTAACTGCACAACCCGGTTCCTTTAGATGAAGACATCCTCTAAATTTACAATCCGTACCCGCTTCTGAAATCTCCACAAAATAATCTCGCAGTTCTTCTTTTTCGATATGTTCGAAATCCAAAGAACTAAACCCAGGTGTATCAGCTACCAAACCATCCGCCACTTCTAATAACTCTACATGACGTGTAGTATGTTTACCCCGTCCAAGAGCATCCGAGATGACACCGGTTTTTAGTTGAAGTTCAGGTAATATCGTATTCAATAACGTGGATTTCCCCACACCGGACTGACCTGCAAGTACGGTAGTCTTACCGCTAAAATATGGGCGAAGTGTTTCAAGTAATGAATGCTTATTCTCTACATTACGTAGTACGGTATAACCGATACGTCGATAATATGCAAGATTCACTTCATTTTCTTCTAGTGTTTTGGGGTTGGCAATATCTTCTTTAGAAATATACAAAATCGGTTCTAACTGATGTGATTCAATGACTGTTAAGAATCGGTCTAGTAAACGAAGACTCATATTTGGTTCCACGACTGAAAAGACCAGTAACACTTGATCTACATTGGCAATGGGCGGTCTGACTAACTCACTCTTCCTATGATGAACGTCTGTGATCGTCGCATCATTAGCTCCGTCAGGCACATACGTAACAAAGTCTCCTACCAAGGGATTAATTTTCTTTAATCGAAAAACCCCACGGCTTTTACATTGAATTAAATTCCCATTATGCTCTACGTAATAAAACCCACTGATTGCTTTACGAATTTGGCCTTCAGCCATCGAACTCCTCCTCTATTCTAAATCTGTATAGTTGAACTTATCTTCCTCAATTACCGTTTGATCACGCATAATTTTATATCCTCCGCGCTCACCTTCTAGAAGTTCGATCGTAAGCTTACGTGTCGTATCTTCAGTAATCTCAAATTCCTCAATAGGATCATTCATCGTGTGCGTACGATCCTGTATATAAATCTGTACTTTCTGAGGAATGAGCTTCGGTTCGGGTTTCGGATCTCCTTCAGAATCTATTTCATCTTCTTCATCATTTTCAACATTTTCATCTTTCAGCTCTTCTGGATAGTTATATGGAATCGTCACTGTCTTCACTAACAATTTAATCGGCTTGGACGCTGGCCCTTTCGACACTACAACATCCACACGTTGTCCTTTCTCCATTTTTTCTCCTTTAGAAGGCTTCTGAGAAATAACATATCCTTTATCCACTTTATCCGAATGTTCCTCACTGACGATGTGGATCTTCAGGCCAGATTTCTTCGCATAGTCTTCTAGTTGTTTAGCGGACATACCCGATAAATCATCTAGTGATTGCAACTCTCTGCCTTTACTTACTGTGAAGATCAACTCCGTTTCTTCAGGAATGACAGACTGATCGGCTTCAGGTTGTTGGCTAAGAATGGTTCCTTTTGGCTCGTCAGAAAAGACTTCGACTGATTCAATAGGTAAAAATCCATAACCATCTAAAAAGCGTTTAGTCGCTTCAAAGTTACGCCCCGTATAATCACTAAGCACCATAGGATCTTTTCCAGAGCTAATAAATAATTTCACGCCGTCGCCCTCTTTACGCTTCTTTCCCGCTTGAGGTACTGTTTTAATCACTTGTCCTACGGTGTATTCATCAGATGTCTCTTCAAAACGCTCATCTATGACAAAGCCCTCTTTTTCAAGTATCTCTGTAGCGACAAGTTCTTCTTCACCCACTACTTTAGGTACGATAATCTCTTTGGGTTTCATCATCATAACCAATAAGAATGTCAGTAACACTAGTAACAGAATGCTTCCAACCAATACATATGGCCATTTCTTCTTTTTAATTTTCACTGGTGCTACTGGGTCAGGTTTTACGGGAGCTATTTTCATAGTTTCTTCTGCCATTGCTGATTTCGAAACACTTTTAATAGCAGGAATAGCCATAGTCTTATCATCATCAAACGGCAAGGCAAATTTACTTTCATTCAATCGTTCGGGTGATAAAACGGTTAATAAGTCATCATACATATCATCTGCAGTCGCATAGCGATAGCTAGAATCTTTAGCTGTTGCCTTAAGAATGACATTTTCTACACTTTGAGGTATTTCAGGATACTGATCACGGACGGATGGTGTTTCTTCTTGTAAGTGCTTCAACGCGATCGCGACCGCTGTCTCCGCTGAAAATGGCAATTCTCCTGTCAGTAATTCATAAAATACGATACCAAGTGAATATACATCTGATCGCTTCGTAGCCATACCGCCCCTAGCTTGTTCAGGAGACAGGTAGTGGACAGTTCCGATAACAGAGTTCGTCTTCGTATGTACCGTAGAATTCAAAGCCATTGCAATTCCAAAGTCTGTTATTTTCACATCGTCCTCACCGTTCATCAACACATTTTGAGGTTTAATGTCACGATGAACAATACCGTTATGATGAGCGTGTGATATGGCAGATACAAGCTGCTTCATAATGGACACAGCATGTTCTGCTAACAATGCGCCATGAGTGTGGATGTAATCTTTTAATGTTTTGCCGGCTATGTATTCCATCACCAAGTAATGGAGCTCATCTTCTTGACCGACATCATAAATATTGACAATATGAGGATGTGTCAAGCTCGTAGCGGAAAGTGCTTCCCGCTGAAATCGTTTTTTTAATTCATCTTCATTGGAAAAATCATAATGCAATACTTTGATCGCTACATCGCGGTCGAGAATAATATCGTGCGCCAAATAAACTCTGGACATACCTCCGTCACCAATCACCCGAATAATTTCGTATCGTTTTCCGATTCGTTTTCCAATCATACGGGAGTCACCTCGATTTCAGGAATAGCCAGTAGTATTACTGTAATATTATCTTCTCCACCACGTTGGTTCGCCAAGTCGATAAACTCATCTGCTTTGTCGGCTAATGAACTTTGATTCAACATAATATCGAGCATTTTTTCTTTTTCGATTTTATTGCTCAAACCATCTGTACAAAGTAATACATACGAGTGTGGCGGTAATGGAAATGAGTAGCGATCAGGTACGATGGATTTCTCTGAACCTACCGCTTTCATAATCCAATTACGCTGTGGATGCACTTCGGCTTCCTGTTCCGTAATTTCCCCGCTATCAATCAGCACATTCACAAAAGAATGGTCTTTTGTTATTTGACGAATCGCTTTGCCTGTCACTTGATAAATCCGGCTGTCTCCCACATGAAAAACTACACAGTGATCATCCAAAATGAGTGCAAGGTCTAGCGTAGTTCCCATGCCTTTATACGTGTCATCTTCTTGGGCGGTTATATACAAAAACTGATTAATATCGACGATTGCATCATACAGCAAGTCAATCCAATCCTGCTCCGTTACTACTTCTTTATCAGCCGACATGAATTGCTCACCTAGCATACGCACCGCTGTGGCACTGGCAAAATCTCCGCCCTTATGACCACCCATTCCGTCTGCAATGACTGCGAGCATCGTCTTCATTTCTGAATGAACGAATACGGCGGCTTCATCTTCATTGACAGTTCGTTTTCGTCCTGTATCTGACCGTATTTCATATTCCATGGGCTACCCTCCATTCCAATTGGTCAGGTTACTTGATTCTTTGTAACGTCGCTACGAAGAAACCGTCACTTTGATGGTCGTGCGGTAATATCTGCAAATAGCGGTGCTCATTGTCTCCTTCAAGTATATGGAGTGGAACGAGTGCGAAGTCTGGCTGCTCTTTCAAGAACCATTCCACAATCTCTTCGTTCTCCGATTTATCAATCGTGCATGTACTGTATACTAAAAGACCATCTTTCTTTACTAACTGACAGGCAACTTCGAGTAATTCTTTTTGAATGATTGTCAGATTTTCAATATCTTGTAGAGTTTTTTTATATTTAATTTCAGGCTTTCTGCGAATAACACCTAGCCCACTACATGGCGCATCTACTAGCACACGGTCGAACGATTGAGGTTCGTATGTTTTCAATAACTCTCTGCTATCCCCGCTATTTGTATGAATAGAAGTCAGCCCGAGCCGTTCTGCGTTTTGGTCAATTAAACGTAATTTATGTGGATGCAGATCATGCGCCTGAATTTCTCCTTCATTTTTCATACGTTCTGCAATATGTGTAGTCTTACCACCGGGAGCAGCGCACATATCCAATACACGCATACCTGGTTCCACTTGTAACGCGATGGCTGGAAGCATAGAGCTCTCATCTTGGATTGTCAATAAACCTTGTTTAAAGACTTCTGTAGAAGCGAGGTTACCCGATTCAACTTGTATACTGCTGTCAGAAAGAGTGCCAGCAATTGCCGTAATCCCTTCTTTTTTCAGCAAGCCGATTACCTCACCTATATTGGTTTTCGTTCTATTGATTCGCGCAGTTGTGATCGGCGGCTGATTGTTGACTACTGCCGCAGCGGTAGCTTCCTCCATGCCGTATTGCTCAATCCATCTTCGGATTAACCATTCAGGGTGACTTGTCTCTATAGACAAACGAGTGACAGGATCTTCAATTTCATCTAAAGATGGCACACCTTCACGTAGTATCGAACGCAAAATTCCATTGACCATCGACGAAACACCTTTATGTCCACGCTTATTGGCAATTTTTACTGCTTCATTGACAACCGCATGCTCAGGAATTTTCGATAGGTAAATGATTTGATAAACGGATAGACGAAGTAGCTGTCGTACCCATGGTTGTAGCTTTCCTCTAACAAATGGTTCTAAGTAATAATCCAGTGTCATTTGTTGTTGTAACGTACCGTAAGTTAGTTCCGTCAATAATGCACGGTCTTTTGGTTGAAGATCATAGATTTCAATTGTTTTATGAAGCAATAAATTACTATACGCTTGCTCTTCTTCTATTTGCATCAACATGGATAATGCCGCATCACGTACATTGCCACGCCAAATTTTCTTTTTATAATTTGTCATTCAAACTTGTCTCCCACTTGCCATTTTGATCCGATTCCATTTAAGAATACGGTAGCTGTCATTCGTTTTTTTCCTGCTGGTTGTAAATCGGTAATTGCCAATGAGCCTTCACCTGTCTGTACGATAATACGATCTTTTTCTAGACCGATGATTTCTCCTGGCATTGCATCAGATACTTGTTCTTCCACTTGTGTCCACCAAATCTTCACTTGATCACCAGCAAATTTTGTATAGGCTACAGGCCAAGGATGTAAGCCTCTTACTTGGTTATAAATTGAAAGAGCAGAACTCGTCCAGTCAATTCTTTCCTGTTCTCTCGAGATGTTTCTAGCAAATGTCACTTGCGTCTCATCCTGTACTGTACGCTCATTCGTGCCTTCAATAATCGATGGTAACGTTTCTTTTAATAGTGTAGTTCCTGCTATAGATAGTTTTGTAAACATCGTTCCCGTATCGTCTGTTTCTTCAATTGGAGTAGTGACTTGTGAAATGATATCACCCGCATCCAGTTTCTCAGCCATGTACATGATTGTGACGCCGGTCTCTTTCTTGCCATCCATGACCGCCTGGTGAATCGGTGCACCACCACGATAGTTAGGTAATAAAGAAGCATGGACATTTATACAACCCAGTTTCGGTGCTTCTAGCAGTTCATTCGGAAGCAATTGACCGAATGCAGCTGTTACGATTAAATCCGGCTGTAGTTCGAGGATTTCCTGCAACTCTACAGAGCCTTTTAGTTTCTCAGGCTGAATGACGGGCAGACCTAAACGTAGCGCTTCTTCCTTGACAGGAGGAGGTGTCAATACGCGCTTTCGGCCCACCGGACGATCCGGTTGAGTCACAACAGCAAGAATTTCATATCCATCATTATATAGCATCGTCAAAACACCTACAGAAAATTCAGGCGTTCCCATGAAAATGATTTTTGTCATTCGTCATCCTCCTCGTCGTCTTCGAATTCAGACGGGTCCACGATACGTTGAATTTTCTTATCGAATAAAACTCCGTTCAAATGGTCAATCTCATGCAAAATTGCACGCGCTTCATAGCCTTCTGCTTCTAATTCATAAAGCTTACCATCACGTTCCTGCGCTTCAATCCTAACGAAGAAAGGACGTTCTACTTCTCCGAATAATCCAGGGAAACTTAAGCATCCTTCTACTTCTACTTCCGATCCTCCAGTTGCCGTAACGACAGGATTGATCATTTCGATAATATCTTGTTCTTCATCAAAGTCTACAATCGCTACACGAATGGATTTCCCGATTTGTGGTGCTGCTATGCCCACACCGTCATGTTCAATCATCGTTTCATGCATATTATCAAGTAAAACACCCAATTCATCATCAAATACTGTCACTTCTTCGCATGGCTTCGTGAGAATAGGCGACGGGTGCTGTACGATTTTTAATATAGTCAAAATAATTTCCTCATTTCTTCGAAGAAAGGTTAAAAGATCGAGGTTGGTTCACGGTTAATCGACATGACCAAGCCGTCTTTTGCCCAACTTGTTTTGTAGTGTTTCAACAGTTGTTGCAGAACCGGTATAAGTGCGGGTTCATGTTTGTATTTTATCAAACTTTGATAGCGATATCTATTGTTGAGACGACTGATGGCGGCGGCTGTCGGTCCGATCATGACTGTACCAGGTGATAAACGCTCTGCCATAAATTCAGTGCCTTTGTGTGCATAGTCAGCTGCTTTTAATACATCTTCATGACTGAACTGTACAACCGTCACATAATAGTACGGTGGATAACCGAGTTGTCTTCGTCTATCCATCTCCATTTCATAAAAAGGTACGTAATTCTGTGTTTTAGATAATTCAATCGCGTAATGCTCAGGATCATATGTCTGAATAACCACTTCACCTGGTAGTTGATCACGTCCCGCTCTACCGCTCACTTGTGTCAATAGTTGGAATGTTTTTTCGGCAGCGCGGAAGTCCGCCAGATGAAGAGAGGTATCGGCTGCCAATACGCCTACTAACGTGATGCGTGGAAAATCCAATCCTTTGGCAATCATTTGAGTTCCAAGTAAAATGTCTGCTTTTCCTTCACCAAAATCATATAGCAGTCGTTCATGAGCGCCTTTTGTATTCGTCGTATCAATATCCATCCGAATTACGCGAGCTTCAGGTACTAAATTATATAATTCTTCTTGCGCTTTCTGCGTTCCAGTTCCGAAGAACCGTATATGCTCGCTTGTACATTGCGGACATTCCGTAGGTACCCGCTCTTCATGACCGCAATAATGGCACTTCAAACTTTCGCTAGCGCGGTGGTATGTCAATGAAATATCGCAGTTCGGACATTCAACAACTGTCCCGCAATCACGACAAAGCACGAAACTCGAAAATCCACGTTTATTAAGCAACAAAACAATTTGTTCTTTTCTCGCTAACCGATCTCGGATCCCTTCAGCAAGTGCCACAGAAAACATCGAACGGTTTCCTGCTTTCAGTTCTTCTCGCATATCCACCACTTCAACACTTGGCAACGCTTGATTCTTCGCGCGTTTTGATAGCGTTAATAATGAATAGACCCCTTTGGAAGCCCGAGCATAAGACTCTAATGAAGGTGTCGCACTTCCTAAAATAACAGGACACTGATAGTACTCAGCACGCCAAATAGCTACATCTCGTGCGTGGTATCTCGGTGATTCTTCTTGTTTATAGGTAGTCTCATGTTCTTCATCGAGGATCAATAACCCCAAGTTTGTAAAAGGAGCAAATACTGCTGAACGTGCACCAATCGCAACTTTCACTTCACCACGATGAATCCTGCGCCATTCATCATATTTTTCACCAGCAGACAGGCCACTATGCAAAACTGCAACCAATTCTCCAAACCGACCTTTAAATCTGGCCGTCATTTGAGGTGTCAAGGCAATCTCAGGTACGAGCACAATCGCTTCTTTTCCTTGTTTCAACACATGATCGATAGCCTGTAAGTAAACTTCCGTCTTACCGCTTCCCGTAATACCGTGAAGTAAAAAGGTTTCTTGAATGTTCTTGTCACTCGACTGTTCAATCGCGGAAAGAGCAACTTGTTGTTCGTCTGTTAGTTGTTCCGGTTTACCGCTATCTTGCATTTTAGGCGATTCTAATTCACGGTACACTTCAACTTGCGATTGTTCTACTATTTCTTTATCTATAAGTGACTTTAAAACAGTAGCTGTAACGCCGGATTCATCGAGGATTTTACTTGCTTCAATTGATTCCGTAGGATGCAGCAACAGCCAACGAAGTAGTTCTTGTTGTTTTTTTGCATTTGGATGTACTTCATCCAGCGCAGTTTTCAGTTGCTTCGCATCCGGTACATGAATCATTCTCACTTTTTTCATTTTAGTTTTTTGTTGGATTGCCGTATCAATTTCAACAATCCCTAGTTCATTATATTTCTTTACTTCATTTAATAAGTTGGCATCTTGAATAGCTTTCAATGTGACTTGCTGGCGATTGCCCAAAAATGCACGGAATGAGTCGTCAAGCTCTTCCGGCTTAATGACAGTCATGATCTTTTCATATTTAGCACGCATAGCTGCAGGTAACATAACTTGCAGTGCATCGATTTCGTAGGCAATCGTTTCCGTTGCCATCCACTTTGACAATGCTAATAATTCTGTAGATAAAACCGGCTCTAAATCTATAATTTCCGCTATTGGTTTGATTTTATTAAGATCTAGTTCGCTTTCCTCTTTGATCCCCGTTACATAGCCCGCAACTTTTCGTGGACCAAAAGGAACTTTGACCCGTAATCCCGGTGCCATGACATGCTCCCAATCAATAGGAACGGCATAATCAAACGGCCGGTCAATTGGATAGGCTGCTACATCTACAATGACTTCAGCGATCATGCAGTTTACTACTTTCTTGCTGAAGAATGGTTTCAAATAATTGTTCGGCCAGTTGAACTTTCGGCATAGCGGAAAAAGGAATTGCGTCTCCTTCTCTAGAAAGCAATGTCACAACATTTGTGTCACTACCAAAACCGCCACCAGGATCGGTGACATCATTGACGATAATATAATCCAGATTTTTAGATTCTAATTTCTTTTGTCCATAAGCAATCACATCTGTCGTTTCTGCTGCAAAGCCAATGAGTAATTGATGTTCTTTGCGCTTTCCAAGTGTTTTAAGTATGTCAGTAGTCCGTTCCAATTCAAGTACATCGTCGCCATCTTTTTTCTTCATTTTCTGACCATGGATGCTTTTGGGTCGATAGTCTGCAACAGCTGCCGATTTTACTACAATCGATGCATCATCATACTGACTGATTACAGCATCAAACATTTCAGCGGCACTTTCTACATGTATCACCTGAACACCTGTTGGGACTGATAGCTCGACAGGTCCTGAAATTAGTACAGTGTGAGCACCCAATTTCTGTGCTGCTTCCGCCATTGCGTAACCCATCTTGCCACTTGAAAAATTGGATACATAGCGGACCGGGTCTATACGTTCACGGGTTGGACCCGCTGTAATGACAACTTTTTTACCGCGTAACGGCTGATAGGAAACTTCGTTAAAGTGATTGCTAATTAACTCAGTAATTTTTTCAGGCTCTTCTAAGCGACCTTTACCTACATAACCGCAAGCTAAAAAACCTTCTGAAGGTTCGATAAACTGGTAGCCATCCATATGCAATTGGTCAATATTACGCATAACTGCGGGATGGGCATACATGTGTACATTCATTGCAGGCGCAATCCAAACGTCTGCCTGTGTTGCAAGTAAGATAGTCGTCACCATATTATCTGCAATTCCGTTTGCAAGTTTGCCGATGACGTTAGCTGTAGCGGGCGCCACGACCACTAAATCGGCCCAGTCAGCTAAATCTATATGTGCAATGACGCGGGAATCTTTTTCATCAAATGTATCAAAATATACATCATTGCGTGACATGACTTGAAAGGATAATGGCTGAACAAATTCTTTCGCAGAATCGGTCATCACGACTTTTACATTCGCGCCTGCCTGACTCAATTTGCTGACGAGCGCGACAGCTTTATAAACTGCGATACCACCTGTGACGCAGAGTAAAATGTTTTTATTATCGATCTTCATAGAACTCTCTTCCTTTCCAAAAATAATAAACTCCCTGAGAACGGTTGAATTCCAAGGGAGTTGTTTTTATTTCAAATCATACTTCATCTTCGTAAATAATTGATTCGTCTGCTGCAATGTTGATCAAGACGCCTGCTGCTACTTCTTCAAGTGCTCTACCAACACTTTTTACCGAGCGGTATGATTGAAGTGATTCATTCTGCTTTTCTTGTAGTTCACGCGCACGCTTAGCTGCCAATGTAACTAAAGTGTATTTAGAATCTACTTTTCCTTTTAGTGAATCAACTGATGGATATAACATAGTTTATTCTCCCTCCAACATCTGTAAGTATCTCTGTTCCACACGTTCTCTTCTGCAATGCTCTGCCGTAACTATCGCATTGATTCGATCACATGCTTTGGAGACCTCGTCGTTCTCTACTACATAATCGTACAGGTGCATCATTTCGAGTTCTTCTCTTGCTTTTAATACACGGTCTGCAATGATATCAGATGCTTCTGTGCCTCTACCAATCAAACGAGTTTCCAGGTCACTTAAACTTGGAGGTGCCAAGAAAATAAACAGGCCGTTTGGTACTTTTTCACGCACTTGTGCTGCACCGACTACTTCAATTTCAAGGAATACGTCACGACCAGCGTCAAGTGTTGCGTTAACGTAGTCGAGTGGTGTTCCGTAGTAGTTCCCTACATATTCTGCGTACTCGAGAAGTTTTCCTTCTCCGATCATTTCTTCAAATACCTCTTTTGAACGGAAGAAGTAGTCAACGCCGTCAACTTCACCTTCACGTGGGTTTCTTGTCGTCATGGATATGGAATATTCGTAATTGGTGTCCGGACTTGAAAATAATTCTTTTCGTACGGTTCCTTTTCCGACGCCGGATGGACCAGAAAGGACGATAAGGAGTCCTCGATGTTTGTACATGTAATCCCTCTTTGTTATGTATTCATTAGCACGCCATACCTGTTACGCACCGTTGATTTGTGCTTCAGGCGGACGCTTTCCAGGGGGCGTGGACTTGAGCCGCTTCCTTCACTTCGTTCAGTCCAGGGTCTCAAGACACACGCTAATCCCCTAGGAGTCGCCGCCTTACGCTCCAATCAACTAATAATGCTTCCTAACATGTAACTTTAACAAGAAAGTCTAGGAAATACTAGAAATTTATCATTAAAATGAAACGGCCCATGTGTGCAATCTGTTCATATTATACCATAATCATACGATGAGTGCTAAAATGGAACAAAACGAAATGAAAGAGGAATCCGTATGGCATTTGATGGTTTATTTACGAAAGCAATGGTAAGCGAACTGCAACAACTGAAGACTGGTCGGATTTCGAAGATTCATCAGCCGAATTCTCAAGAAATTATTTTTCAAATCCGCGCCAATAATAAAAATCATAAATTATTAGTATCGTTACATCCTTCATTTTCACGATTGCAGTTGACTGAAGAAGTGTTAACGAACCCTCCAGAGCCACCGTTGTTTTGTATGGTATTACGCAAACAACTTGAAGGCGGGATGATTACGTCGATTGAACAGCTTGAAAATGACCGGATTGTAAATATCCATGTTCAAGCTAGAAATGAATTGGGTGACCAAATCGAACGGAAGTTAGTCATTGAAATCATGGGGCGTCACAGTAACTTGATTTTACTGGACGCTTCACGCGATATGATTATTGACAGCATGAAACATTTACCACCTTCTGTGAACAGTTACCGTACTGTTTTACCCGGGCAACCTTATATTCCGGCACCACCACAAGATAAAGTGGATCCGTTCGAGGTAACCGAAGTGGAATTCAATACACTGGTAGGCGCTTTGCAGGACCCAAAAGACGTAGTAAAACATTTCGCAGGTTTTTCCCCATTAACCGCTGCGGAATTATTGTCTCGTTTAGAGGATGATAAGCAATCATTTACTGTGTGGCGATCATTTCTTGAGAGCTTCAGCTTGGGTGCGATGAAACCAACTGTCGTAGAGAACGATAGAAAAACTTTATTTTCTGCAATTGAATTAACTCATGCACAAGGAACCAAGCAAACGTTCACAACTTTAGGTGATTTACTCGACAAAGTATATTTTGCGAGAGCGGAACGGGAACGCGTGAAATCTCAGGCCATCGATTTAGAACGTTGGTTGTCAAATGAGATTACCAAATTAGAAAACAAAACAAAGAAATTGCAAAAAGAACAAGAAACAGCACAAGACTTGGATACGTTAAAATTATATGGTGAATTATTAACCGCGAATAGTTACATGCTGCATAAAGGTGATAAAGAAGTAACTGTAGAAAACTATTACGAACAAGGCACAACCGTCACCATTCCACTTGATCCAAGAAAATCACCAATTGATAACGCACAACGCTATTTCTCACGTTACTCAAAAGCAAAAACAGCACTTGTTCGGATTGCAGAACAGCTTGAAAAAACTAAAGACGACATCGAATACTTCGAAATGGTCAAACAGCAAGTATACCAAGCTTCTCCAATCGATATAGAAGAAATCCGTCAAGAATTAGTAGAACTTGGATTCATGCGTGCTCGTAGAAGTAAGAAGAAAGTAAAGCTGAAGAAACCAAAACCGGAAGCATTCGTTTCTTCCACAGGTATTCCAATCTCAGTAGGAAAAAACAATAAACAAAATGACTACCTGACATTCAAGCTAGCGGCTCGAGATCACGTATGGCTTCATACAAAAGACATACCTGGCTCACACGTCGTCATTCACGACATCGACCCAGATGCTCAAACAATCGAAGAAGCAGCGGGACTCTCAGCGTACTTCAGCAAAGCCCGGGATTCATCTTCCGTACCTGTTGATTACACACAAATTCGTCACGTCAAAAAGCCTTCGGGCGCAAAGCCAGGTTTCGTCATTTACTTTGAACAGAAAACAGCGTTCGTTACACCTGACGAAGATTTAGTACGTAAACTCCGAAAATAAAATCATTGTATAGTTAAAAAAGCTGACCACTTTCATTAGTAGTGGTCAGCTTTCTACTCCTATAATCAATTCTTCAGCATTCAACAGTAGGGAATAGTTCCCCCTAGAACGTCAATCAACGACGCCCCCTCTTTCCTTTTCAAAGTAAAAAACGGCTCCAGAAGTTGGGAACCGTTTTTTACTTATTCACTTACAACGTGCCTTGCTTCAACTTTGCATGCCATTCCATCAATTCATTCATAGACTCTTCCTTAACCGCGCCTTCTTCCTTCGCAACTTCAGCAAGCGCCGCAAAGTTTGTCAAGCTATGATACGAAAGATTCGCCTCCGCAAACTTCTCATCGGCTTTCTGCAACTCGTATGTAAAGATCGAAACAATTCCGCATACTTCTACGTCTTCTGCGATCAACGCATTCGCTGCATTCAGACTGCTTCCACCTGTCGAAATTAAATCTTCTATAATAACAGCCTTTGCATTCGGCTCGATTTTCCCTTCGATTTGACGGCTCTTACCATGTGCTTTAGCAGTAGATCGGATATAGACCATCGGTAACTTTAGAATATCTGCAACCCATGCTGCGTGCGGGATACCCGCTGTTGCCGTTCCAGCAATGACTGTAGTTTCAGGATAATGAACGCGGATCAATGCCGCAAGTCCTTCTGCAATTTCTTTGCGTCCTACCGGATCTGCCATAGTTAAACGATTATCACAGTAGATCGGTGACTCGATTCCCGAAGCCCAAATGAACGGCTCTTCTGGATTGATTGCAACTGCTCCTACATTTAAGAGGATGTGTGCAACTTCTTTTTCTCTCGTCATGATGTAATTCCCTCCCACAATGTCTTTATATGTTGATAAGCTTCAAGCGGATCGTTGGCACCTGTAATCGCACGGCCCACTACGATATGTGTAGAGCCTTCCTGCTTTGCTTTCGCCGGAGTTGCCACTCTCTTCTGATCGTGGACATCACCTTGCGCCAAGCGTATTCCAGGTGTCACTTTGAAGAAATTCTTGCCGCATACTTGTTCAATGATTTTAGCTTCTTGTACGGAACACACCACACCATCCAACTGTGCGGATGAAGCCAATTTCGCGTAATGTTCTACTGATTCACGAAGCGGTACGCTAATTAGTTGTTCTTCTTTCACTTGACGGTCATCTGTCGATGTGAGTTGAGTCACTGCGATTAATGCAGGACGTTTAACGCCTACAGCAGTTCCAGCTTCCAGTCCTTCAAGTGCTGCTTCCATCATCGGCTTGCCGCCAGCCGCATGAACATTGACCATATCCACTTCAAGTGAAGCCAATACTTTCATTGCTGATTTAACCGTGTTCGGAATATCATGTAATTTCAAGTCTAAGAAGATGGAATACCCTTCATCCTTCAATCGTGCGATCATAGCAGGTCCTTCTTTATAGTACAATTCCATTCCTACTTTGACATTGACCGAGTGATCAAATGCTTTTAGGAAATCGAATGTCTTTTCAGCTGAATCAAAATCTAATGCGATAATTGGTGAGTGGTTCATACGCGATGACTCCTTCCAACCAATTCTGAAATGTGGTCAATTCCCAGTTCATCCAATTTTGCTGGTAACTGCTCGATGATGGTTGGACAAATAAATGGGTCAACAAAGTTTGCTGTGCCTACCGCTACTGCACTTGCACCGGCAGACAAAAAGTCCACGACATCTTGTACACACGTAACGCCACCCATTCCAATGATTGGAATGTTAACCACTTGGCTTACTTCATAGACCATGCGAATTGCCACTGGTTTAATGGCAGGACCAGATAAACCACCTGTTTTATTCGCAATGACCGGCTTACCCGTCTTTTCATCCAGACGCATGCCGACCAATGTATTGATCATCGTAATGCCATCTGCTCCACCTGCTTCTACCGCCAATGCCATTGCTTTAATATCCGTGACATTTGGTGACAGCTTTACATAAACAGGTACAGAAGAAACCGCTTTGACAGCTGCCGTCAGTTCTTTTGCTATTTCAGGATCTGTGCCAAACAGGATCCCTCCACATTTAACATTCGGACAGGAAATATTTAATTCGAGTGCATGAACGTTTGGTGCATTTGAAATTTGTTTCGCCACTTCTACGTAATCAGCAGTTTCAGATCCTGCGACGTTCGCAATGATAGGAACATCGAATTTCTCTAACCATGGTAATTCATTACTCAACACGCCTTGTAGCCCAGGATTTTGAAGACCAATAGCATTCAACATGCCCGATGATGTTTCAGCGACACGTGGTGTTGGGTTACCGTAACGCATTTCTTCCGTAGTCGCTTTAATCATGATGGCTCCAAGCTTTGACAAATCGTACAGATTACCATACTCCTTACCAAAACCGAAACATCCGGATGCAGGCATAATTGGATTTTTCAATTCAAGTCCTGGCAACGTCATCGCTAATCTATTCATATCTGCACCACCCCTGCTGGAAATACTGGCCCATCCGAACACACTTTGACGTATGGCTGATCTGTTGCATTTTCATTCGTATGACAAACACAAGCGAAACAAGCCCCGATTCCGCAACCCATACGTTGTTCAAATGATAAGTATCCTTTTTTATGCACATACGCTTTTTGTACAGCATCAAGCATCGGCATAGGTCCACAACTATAAAACGTTTCAAAGTCATCAGATATCTCACTCATGACGTTCGTAACAAATCCTTGTGTACCGTTACTGCCATCAACTGTTGCGATATATGTTTCACCTAAAGCCGCAAATTCTTCTTCATAGAAAACGACTTGATCCGATTCGAAACCAAGAATGTGAATACAGTTCACTCCGTTTGCAGTTAGCTGTTTTGACAACTCATAAAGAGGAGGAACACCGATTCCGCCACCAATCAATACAGCTGTTTGCCCAGCCGCTGTTTCTTCAACGGGAAAACCATTTCCTAAGGGTCCTAGTACATTCACTATATCTCCCTCACGCTTTTCAGACAAAAGCGAAGTGCCTCGTCCTTCTGCGCGATAGATAATAGTCATTTCATCTTTCTCAGGATTAATTTCGGCTATTGAAATCGGACGTCGTAATAACGGTTCAAATGAATCCGACACTCGTATGTGAACAAATTGGCCCGGAGAAGTAATTTCTCCGACCAACTTGCCTGTTAATTTCATTTCAAAAATATTTTTCGCGATTTCCTGTTGTGATTCGACGGTCATCAAATCTTGGATAATCATTGAACCACCTGCGGCTTTGGCATAGCATCCGTCTGGAATGTCATGGATTCGATGACGGATAACATCGCTGCAGCTGTGTCAATCGAAGTTAAGCAAGGTACACCATTTTCAACTGTTTCGCGTCGAATTCTAAAGCCATCACGTGCCGGTTGTTTTCCTTTTGTCAAAGTGTTGATCACCAATTGCGCTTGTCCTTTTTGGATAACATCGATCAACGTCGGACCTTCTGTTCCGATTTTACCTACTGTTCTCACTTCAATATTTTCTGCTTCAAGTACTTTAGCCGTACCTTCTGTTGCCACAATACGATATCCCGTTTCAATGAAACGTTTTGCGATATCAACAATTTCTTCTTTATCTTTATCGGAAACTGTCATTAGCACAGTACCGTATTCTTTTACTTCCATTCCAGCCGCTACTAAGCCTTTGTACAAAGCTTTTTCCAATGTTACATCTTTACCCATTACTTCACCTGTTGATTTCATTTCAGGCCCAAGTGTAATGTCTACACGACGAAGCTTTGCGAAAGAAAAGACTGGTACTTTGACATAGACGCCTGCTGGTGCTTGTGCAAGTCCGTCGGTATAGCCTTGTTCCAAAATAGATTTACCCAAGATCGCTTGAGTTGCGACATTTGCCATTGGGATATTCGTAATTTTACTCAAGAATGGTACTGTACGGCTTGAACGTGGGTTCACTTCGATTACGTAAACTTGTCCTTCTGAAATAACGAACTGGATATTCATTAACCCGCGAATTTTGAGCCCAAGTGCCAAACGTTTCGTATAGTCAGCAATCGTTTCGATCATGGATTGCGACAAGTTTTGTGGAGGGTAGACTGCAATTGAGTCACCCGAGTGAACGCCTGCACGCTCGATATGTTCCATGATGCCAGGAATTAACACCGTTTCTCCGTCACAAATTGCATCGACTTCGATTTCCGTTCCTGTTAAGTACCGGTCGATCAATACTGGATGTTCAGGGCTAGCTTTTACCGCGTTCTCCATGTATTGAAGTAATTCCTCTTCATAGTAGACGATTTCCATTGCACGACCACCTAATACATACGATGGACGGACTAGAACTGGATAACCAATTTCTGTTGCGATAACGACTGCTTCTGGAACTGATAAAGCCGTCTTTCCAAGTGGCTGTGGTACACCAATTTCATGCAAAGCACTCTCAAATTTATCACGATTTTCTGCACGGTCGATATCTTCAAGTGATGTACCTAGAATTTTCACGCCGCGCGCTTCCAATTCATCCGCTAAGTTAATTGCTGTTTGACCACCGAACTGTACAATGACACCTTCAGGTTGCTCAAGATCTACGATATGCATGACGTCTTCAATCGTTAACGGTTCGAAGTACAACTTATCAGAGATTGAGAAGTCGGTCGAAACTGTTTCAGGATTATTATTGACGATGATTGCTTCATAACCTGACTGTTGTATAGCCCATACGCAATGTACGGTCGCATAATCGAACTCGACACCTTGTCCAATACGGATTGGGCCTGAACCTAAGACGATCACGCTCTTCTTATCCGTTCTTACAGATTCATTTTCGTCTTCATACGTACCGTAGAAGTATGGTGTATCCGACTCATATTCCCCAGCGCATGTATCCACTTTCTTATAGACAGGAACTAAACCTTGAGCTTGTCTCCAGTCATATACTTCACGTTCTGTTGTTTTCCATAACTTCGCAATCGTCATGTCAGGGAATCCAAGACGTTTTGCTTTATAACCAATTTCCTTATCATACGGATTATCTTTCAATATCTCTTCATACCGAACGATGTTTTCGAATTTACGTAAGAAGAATAAATCGATTGCGCTCCACTCGTGTATAGTTTCGATTGTTACACCCCGACGTAATGCTTCTCCGATGAAGAATAGACGCTCATCGCCAGCTTTGCGAATCCGTTGTTCGATCCATTCATCGGACATTTCATTGCCACCTGGAAGTGATAAATCGAATTGACCTGTTTCCAAAGAACGAACAGCTTTCATGATGGACTCTTCAAAAGTACGGCCCATCGCCATTACTTCACCTGTCGCTTTCATCTGCGTACCCAAGTTTCGTTTCGCCGATTCGAATTTATCGAATGGCCAACGCGGGATTTTCGTTACTACATAGTCTAATGTAGGCTCAAAGCAAGCATACGTATTACCTGTTACCGGATTCATCATTTCATCCAGCGTTAAACCGACAGCAATTTTCGCAGCAAGTTTCGCGATTGGATAACCTGTCGCTTTGGAAGCTAATGCAGATGAACGACTCACACGCGGGTTCACTTCAATAATGTAATAATCAAAGCTATCCGGATCGAGTGCTAGCTGTACGTTACAGCCACCTTCGATTTTCAACTCGCGAATGATGTTCAATGAAACGTTACGAAGCATCTGGTTTTCACGGTCAGTCAATGTCTGACATGGCGCCGTTACGATAGAATCTCCTGTATGGATACCCACAGCATCGACGTTCTCCATGTTACATACGACAATTGCATTATCTGCGGAGTCACGCATTACTTCATATTCAATTTCTTTGAAGCCTGCGATGGATTTCTCTAGAAGACACTGTGTAACTGGGCTATATTTCAAACCGCTCGCTACGATTTCTTCTAAATCTTCATCATTGTGACAAATTCCGCCACCCGTTCCACCAAGCGTAAACGCCGGACGGACGATCACTGGATAACCAATTTCCTTAACAAATGCATAGGCTTCATCGATGTTATGGATGATATCACTGTCTGGAACAGGTTCACCCATTTCATTCATTAATGTACGGAACAAATCGCGGTCTTCCGCTTTATGGATTGCATCGAGTTTTGTACCTAAAATCTCAATTCCTAGTTCATCTAGAATTCCTGATTCGTGCAATTCAATGGCCATGTTTAAACCAGTTTGACCGCCTAGAGTCGCTAGTAGTGCATCTGGGCGTTCTTTACGAATAATGCGGCTAACGAATTCAAGTGTGATAGGCTCGATATATACTTTATCCGCCATTTCAGTATCCGTCATTATAGTTGCTGGGTTTGAGTTGATCAGAATGACTCGATACCCTTCTTCTTTAAGAGATAAACAGGCTTGTGTACCTGCATAGTCAAATTCTGCTGCTTGTCCAATTACAATTGGACCTGAACCGATCACGAGGATGGATTTTATGTCAGTACGTTTAGGCATTAGTATTCTCCTTTCGGTTGCTTGCAGTCATTAGTTGAATGAAACGCTCAAATATATAGTTAGAATCTTGTGGTCCTGGTGATGCTTCCGGGTGAAACTGTACAGCGAATGCTTCCAGCTTTTCACTTCGAAGCCCTTCGATACAATTGTCATTTAACGCTCTATGTGTCACTTCAAGACCTGTTCCTGCTAAAGAATCTTCAAGTACTTCATACCCATGACTTTGCGCTGTTAGATCGGTACGATTCGTATTCAAGTCTTTTACTGGATAGTTACCGCCAATATGGCTGTTCTTCATTTTCGCTGTTTTAGCACCGCATGCGAGGGCAAATAATTGATGGCCCAGTCCGATACCGAAGATAGGTTTCTTGCCAAGTAATTCCTTGATTGTTTCGACTGCACCTTCTACGTCCTCAGGATTTCCTGGTCCATTTGATAATAAAATTCCGTCTGGGAACAACGCTGAAATTTCTTTTGCTGATGTATCGTGAGGTACGACTATAACATCGCAATCCTTCTTATTTAATTCACGCAAAATGCCATGTTTAATACCATAGTCGATGACGACGACACGCTTGCCTAAGCCTGGGCTTGGATATGGACGCTTAGTAGATACTTTGGCTACTAAATCTGTCGGCAATTCATATTGTTGAAGTTCTGCAACAGTTGCATCGGTATCGATCTCTTCTCCTGCAGCAGTTAATTTACCTCGTAACGAACCTTTGTCACGTAATAGGCGTGTTAGTTTACGCGTATCAATCTCTTGGATGCCTGGGATCCCTTTTAAGATAAGCAAGTCTCCTAGTGACATGCCGCTACGGAAATTGGAAGGCTCTTCTGTCAACTCTCTGATGACTAAACCGTTGATTGCTAGGTCGATGGATTCATAATCGTCTCGGTTAATACCATAGTTACCGATTAGCGGATAGGTCATTACAACGATTTGTCCACAACCTGAAGGATTTGAAATCGTCTCCTGATATCCTGTCATGCCTGTTGCAAACACAGCTTCTCCTATTGAAGCATTTTCTGCTCCAAATGCTTTTCCTTCAAAAATGGAACCGTCTTCCAATACTAAGTATCTTTTTGTCATCATTGACCATCCTTCCATACGATGTTCCCACCGAAAATTGTCATTACAGGCCATCCAGCGCATTCTACTCCGTCAAATGGTGTGTTCTTACCTTTTGAAACAAATGTCGTACGGTCGATTTTTTGTTGCTTTTCCAGATCAAGTAATACTAGATCTGCTTCAGCACCTACTTCAAGCTTACCGTACGGCAAGTTGAACACTTCTGCAGGCTTCACTGTCATCCAATCAAGAAGTTGTTTGAGTGTCCAGTATCCTGGCTTGACGAAATTTGTATAGAGTAAAGGAAATGCTGTTTCAAATCCTGTGATGCCAAACGGTGCTTTTGCAAAACCTACTGCTTTTTCATCCGCTGTATGCGGTGCGTGGTCAGTTGCAATACAATCTAATGTGCCATCCATCAAACCTTCACGTAATGCCTCGCGGTCTTCGATGGCACGAAGCGGAGGATTCATTTTCCAATCTGCATCATCTCCAGGCACATCATCTTCTGTCAACAACAAGTGGTGAGGGCTGACTTCCCCTGTTACATGAATACCTGCTCTTTTTGCGTCTCGGATTACGCGAACCGATTCTTTTGTGCTGACATGACATACGTGATAATGTGCGCCCGCCGCTTCCGCAAGTAAAATATCGCGTGCAATATGTACGGATTCTGCGATGGAAGGAATTCCTGGTAAGCCTAGTTCTTTATTACGTTTTCCTTCGTGCATTGCGCCACCATAGATTAATGTATTGTCTTCGCAGTGCGCCACAATAGCCATGTCGATCTTCGCTGCATCTTGCATCGCTTCGTACATCATACCTGCTTCTTGTACACCTACACCGTCGTCCGTGAAAGCGAATGCGCCATGTTCTTTTAATTCAGAAAGATTAGTGCGTTCTTTTCCCGCTTCTCTGATTGTGATCGACGCATAAGGAAGCACACGAATTTTAGCATTGTCTTTAATTAATGTATTGACCTTTTCAAGGTTTTCTATTGTGTCAGGTACTGGACGCGTATTGGGCATTGGACAAATTGTCGTATATCCACCTTTAGCTGCCGAATGTGTACCTGTTTCAATTGTTTCTTTATGTTCCCCACCTGGCTCACGCAAATGTACATGTACATCGATGAACCCCGGTGATACGAGTAACCCTTTTCCTTCGATTACTTCATATCCGTCTGTTGCTAGTTGATTACCTATTTCCGTAATCTTTCCATCTGCAATTTTAATATCTGTTTCAACGATCTTGCCTTCTTCGTTTACCATTTGCACTTGTTGAATTAACGTGTTCATATTACTTCCGCCCCTTCAATATAAGTTCTAGAACAGCTGCCCGAATGTAGACACCGTTTTCTACCTGTTTAAAAATTCGTGATTGTGGACTTTCTATTAAACTATCCGCTATTTCTACATCACGATTTACTGGAGCTGGATGCATGATGATTGCACCTTTTTTCATTCTAGCTGCTCGTTCTATAGTTAGACCGTATTGCTCGTGATAAGCAGCTTTCGTATATGCCATCTCTGTATTGTGACGTTCGTGTTGTACTCGAAGGAGCATAACAACATCACTCGTTTCAATTACTTCGTCCCAATTATCGACACTGTCGAATTCCCCCGCCCATTCTGGTGGGCAAAGGAACGTGACCTCAGCTCCTAACTTCCGCAAAGCTTCTGCATTTGAGCGAGCTACACGACTGTGAGCGATATCTCCCGCAATCAATACTTTCAGTCCTTCAAAATGACCGAATTCCTCTTGTATTGTGAAGATATCGAGCAGGGATTGTGTCGGGTGTTGACCTGACCCATCGCCTGCATTAATGATTGCAACATTCGTTCGTTTAATTAGTTCTTCATAGAAACCATCTGCTGGATGACGAATGACTAAGGCATCCAAACCTATTGCTTCCAACGTCCTAATCGTATCATACAAAGATTCACCTTTTAAGGTACTTGAGAAACTCGTCTCAAAGGGGATGATTTGCGCGCCTACTTTACGTTCTGCCATTTCAAAACTTGTTTTCGTTCTCGTACTCGGTTCAAAAAACAAGTTGCAGACGGTGTATGTTCCAGGCAATTCCCTGAAGCCTAGCCGCTTAAAAATCGCTGCTCGATCGAGTATGAGCATGATTTCTTCCACTGTCAGGTCTTTCATTGAAACTAAATGTTCCATCAGATGTTCCTCCTTCACGAAATGCAAGTACTTCATGCACGAACTGCTTTTTGTTTTTATTCTTCCTCATCCATCAAAGTATCATCTGTTTTACCTGGCAATACTAGGTTCAGCAGAACTCCGACAATTGCAGCCAGTGCCATACCACCGATTTGGAATGTTTCGCTTATGTTGATAGTCGCCCCACCGATTCCTATGACAAGAATGATGGATGCGATGACAAGATTCCGCTGATTATCAAAGTCGATCTTGTGGTCGATGAGCATCCGCATTCCTGATGAAGCGATGATACCAAACAACAGAATGGATATCCCGCCGAGTACTGCTGTAGGAATCGTGGCAATCAACGCCATAATTTTACCTATAAAGGAGAAGAGTATCGCAAATACTGCAGCCCCCATGATCACATAAACACTGTAGACCCGCGTGATAGCAAGTACACCGATATTTTCACCGTATGTAGTTTTGGGTGGTCCTCCGACTAAACCACTCATTAGTGTCCCCAGTCCATCGCCAAGCAATGATCTGTGTAATCCAGGACTTTCAATATAATTTCGGTTTACTACTTTTCCTAGAACAAGTTGGTGCCCAATATGCTCAGAGATAGTGACAATCGCGATTGGTACCATAATGATCAGCAATGTCGGTGTTACGACGAACTCGTAATCAACACCCGGAATCAGCATCTCCGGTACCGCAAACCACTTGGCTTCTACCACTTGGCTAAAATCTAGAATACCAATGAAAGCGGAGTAGATATATCCAACTACGATACCTATGAGAACTGGCATCAAGCTGATAATTCCTTTAAAGAACATCAAGCAGAATACTGCCGAAGCCAGTGTTACTAAAGCCGCGGAAAAGTGTAAGCCACTGTATACATCCGCTCCGTTAACATTAATCGTGCTCGCCATACTAATAGCTGTCGGTGCAATGGCCAATCCGATGACCATAATGACAGGTCCCACTACAATAGGTGGTAATAACTTCATAATCCAGTTGTAGCCAGTTTTATAAATCAGTAACGATATAATCGCATAGACCAATGCCACGAACATACTACCGATCATTGCGCTTCCTATACCACCCGATTGTGTCGCCATCTGAATCGGTACAATAAAAGCGAATGAAGAGCCTAGATAGGCTGGTACTTGAAACTTTGTCACGATAATAAATACGATCGTTGCGATTCCACTCGTTAATAGAGCGATGGCAGGGCTTAAACCTACTAGTTGTGGTACTAAAATTGTAGCGCCAAACATGGCGAACATATGCTGTAAACTTAGTGCCAGCCAGCGAATAGGTTGCGGTTTTTCATGTACATCCAATACTTTTACACTCATCTATCATTTCCCCCAGCCGCTTATAATGTTCGTGTGTGAATGGTAACTCCATCCGTTCCATCTTTTTCAATCACACTCACTACTACTCGTTCTTCATTTGAAGTCGGGATATTCTTTCCGACAAAATCCGGACGTATCGGTAATTCGCGATGACCTCGGTCTACTAATACAGCTAGCTGTATGGAAGAAGGTCTTCCTAAGTCCATGATGGCATCTAATGCAGCCCGAACCGTCCTACCTGTATAGAGAACGTCATCTACAAGGATGACTTTTTGATTCGCTACATCATGTTCAATATCTACCTGTTGTACAAATGCTTCTCCTTGCTGATTCTTTAATTGAAGATCATCCCGGTACAATGTGATGTCCAGTTCACCTGTTTTAATAGGTTTACCTTCAATCAGTTCAATTTTATCTGCTAAGCGTTTCGCTAATATCGCACCTCTTGTCTTGATGCCAACTAATATACAGTGATCAATGCCTCGGTTCTTTTCAATAATTTCATGGGCAATGCGTGTGACCGCCCGTGCGATAGCTTGTTCATCTAGTATTTCTGCTTTTTCCGTCATATCATTGAATCCCCTTTCCTTTTACCTTTTTTTATAAAAAAAGCCCTCCAGTCAGAGTAGACTGGAGGGCGGACGTGCAGAAAAAAGCATACATCGATACTTACCGCAGTAAGCTATCATGTAATTCCGTGCAACCTTCCCAGCCTCACAGGACTGACGTTAAAGGTATCGCTATTCAATTGCTTAATAGAGTATACAACTCGTAATAAGCGTTTGTCAACGCTTATTACGAACGTAATTCATTGAGTAATTGTTTATAATTTTCAGGTAACGGCGCAGTAAACTCCATATATTCACCTGTTGTCGGGTGATCAAAACCAACAGTACCCGCATGCAGTACTTGACCGCCAAAATCAATTGTTTTTCTCTGACCGTATTTCGGGTCTCCTACAAGAGGATAACCAATATATTTCATATGCACACGGATCTGGTGAGTTCTTCCTGTTTCCAGGCGGCATTCAACCAATGTATATGCGCCAAAACGTTCAAGAACCTTAAAGTGTGTAACTGCATTTTTCCCCTCGTCCACAACCGCCATTCGTTGACGATCACGTTTGTCACGCCCGATTGGTGCATCTATTGTACCGTTATCATGCGGAATATGTCCGTGAACTAGAGCAGTATATACACGATTAACTGATTTAGCGACGAGCTGATTAACTAATGAAACGTGCGCTTTATCATTTTTGGCTACCATCAATAACCCCGAAGTATCTTTATCAATCCGATGCACAATACCAGGACGTAAGACACCATTAATGCCTGACAAATCTGTTACTTGGTGCATCAATCCGTTCACTAAAGTTCCACTCACATGACCTGCTGATGGGTGAACAACCATTCCGACCGGTTTGTTGACAACTAATACGTCTTGATCTTCGTAAACGATTTCAAGATGTAAATTTTCAGCTTCTACATCATACTCTTCCACTTCTGGTAGCTCTACAATGACTTGATCATCTGTTTTCACTTTATAGTTCGGTTTAACTGAACTGTCATTTACCTTAATATGTTCATCTTTTACCCATTGCTGGATTTGCGTACGTGACCAGTCCGGTTGTAGAGTAGCCAATGCTTTGTCTATTCGATTACCTGTAAGTTCTTCTGTTATTTCATATTCAAATCTTCCCATTACGACACCTTTTTCTTTTTCTTTTTTTCATCAAGCACTACGTGTAACAAAATAAGTATGACAGCAATTGTCAGCGCGGCATCTGCCACATTAAATATCGGAAAATCATAATTTATAACAGGAATCAAGACGCTAATGAAATCTACTACTTCTCCTCTTACCAGTCGATCGATAAAGTTCCCTATCGCACCGCCTAGCAATAACATTAGACTCACACCTAGTAGTCGATCCTTTTTACCTTCTGTATGGAAGAAATAAATTATAGCCGCTACAACTACAATGGTCACAATAAAAAATAGCCACATCTTCCCTTCAAGCATTCCCCATGCAGCACCACGATTACGGTGAGATAGCAATGCAATATAAGGATCCAGAACAGAGATATGTTCACCCAACTCCATATTTTTCACAACTAGCCATTTCGTCAACTGATCCAAGCCAACGATCAGTGCAGCGATTGCATAATAAACGATCACTTCATTACCCTCCGTCCAGCTAATTTCTTCTTTAGTTTACCACAAAAACTCGTCTTCCATTACGTTTCTTAGTCCCGCTATGCAAAAAAAGCCATCATCATCCACGAATGAATGATGATGGCTGTAACATCAAAATTGCTTACGCATAGTTTTCTTTCACAACAGTCGCGCATCGTGTACATAGTGTCGAATGTTCTGCATCTTCTCCAACCGTTTGAGAGATTGTCCAGCATCGTTCACATTTTTCACCTTCAGCAGGTTCTACCAAGACCGTTGCATTTTCTAGTTTCAATGCATTCGGCAACTCTGCATCTGTACTCTCTTCAAAGTCCGAGACGATGAAGAATTGTGCGAAATCAATATCCTCTGCTTGCAAAATACCACGTTGAGCTTCAGGCAACACAACAGTAACTTTTGCCTCCAAAGATTTCCCGATTACTTTCGCGTTTCGTGCTTCTTCAAGAGCTTTCAAAACATCATCACGAATATCCATCAAGTTATCGAAGCGCTCACGAAGCTTGTCCGCTACTTCGCCTTTATGATCAGCTTCAGGCATATCCGTCAATTGGACACTATCTTCTTCAACGTACTGAATATATTTCCACATTTCGTCTGCTGTGTGTGGCAAGATTGGTGTGATGAGCTTGACTAGTGTAATCAAGGTATCATGCATCACCGACTGCATTGCACGACGATCTGGATGATTCTCAGCTTCGATATAGACTACATCTTTCGCAATGTCCAGGTAAAGCGAGCTGAGTACACCTGTACAGAAATTATTGATTGCGTGGTAGACAGTAGGGAACGCATACTGCTCGTATGCTGTAAGCACTTCCTCAGTCAAATCTTGCAACTTCACATAGACGTACTGATCAACTGCACGCATATCATCAAATGCTACACGATCTGTAGCTGGATTAAAGTCAGCTACGTTACCATGCAAGAAACGAATAGTATTACGAATCTTACGGTAGACTTCTGAAACTTGCTTAAAGTTCGAATCAGACACACGAACATCAGCTGTATAATCTACAGATGATACCCATAGACGCACGATGTCTGCGCCAAGTTGATTGATGACTTTTGAAGGGACGATTACATTCCCTAGAGATTTACTCATCTTACGGCCATTTTTGTCCAATGTGAAACCATGGCTCAAGATGCCTTTGTACGGTGCAATACCATTGATCGCTACGCTAGTCGTCAATGAAGAGTTAAACCAACCGCGATATTGATCCGAACCTTCAAGATATAAATCTGCCGGATAACGAAGGTTATCACGTTCATCAAGTACACCTTGATGTGTTGTTCCAGAGTCGAACCAGACATCCATAATGTCTGTTTCTTTCGTGAACTCGCCATTCGGACTTCCTTCGTGCGTGTAGCCTTCAGGTAATAGTTCTTTTGCAGAACGTTCGAACCAAACATTTGATCCATGTTCCCGGAATAAATCTGCTACATGACTGACCGTTTCATCTGTCAGAATTACTTCGCCATTTTCCGCATAGAATACCGGAATTGGAACACCCCATACACGCTGACGAGAAATACACCAGTCGCCACGGTCACGGACCATATTGAATAAACGCGTTTCACCCCAAGATGGCGTGAATGTAGTAGTACGAATTGCTTCGAGTAAATCACTTCTAAACGATTCAATAGAAGCGAACCATTGCGAAGTTGCACGGTAGATGACTGGCTTCTTCGTACGCCAATCGTGCGGATACGAGTGAGTGAAGAATGACAACTTTTGAAGCGCTCCGACTTCTTCCAGTTTTTCAGTCACTGCTTTATTCGCATCTTCATAGAACATACCTTCGAAAAACGGTGCTTCTTCCGTCATGACACCGCGGTCATCAATTGGAGATAATGCATCAATTCCGTATTGCTTACTCACGTAGAAGTCATCTTCACCGTGTCCTGGTGCTGTATGAACACAGCCTGTACCAGCATCTGCAGTAACATGCTCACCTAGCATAACTAATGAATCACGATCATAGAATGGATGTCTCGCAACGATGCGATCAAGCTCTACACCTTGAATTTCCTTTTCGATTGAGTACTCTTCCCATTCCAATTCTTTCGCCAAATACTCCACTAAGTCTTTTGCTACTATAAATTTCTCGTTTTGTACTTTTACTACTGCATACGTAAATTTAGGATGAACAGAAATTCCTAAGTTTGCAGGAATTGTCCAAGGCGTTGTTGTCCAGATCAGGAACTTCACATCATGATCCAGTACACCTTTTCCGTCTTGGATTGGGAAGCTTACATAAATAGATGCGGACTTTTTATCCTGATATTCGATTTCTGCTTCTGCTAACGCTGTCTCACTTGAAGGTGACCAATAAACAGGCTTTAATCCTTTATAGATATATCCTTTTTTAGCCATTTCACCAAATACTTGAATTTGACGGGATTCAAATTCAGGCTTCAACGTGATATATGGATTTTCCCAATCTCCGCGAACACCGAGACGCTTAAATTGTGTACGCTGATTGTCGATTTGTTGAAGTGCATACTCTTCACACATTTTACGGAATTCAGCTGTGCTCATTTTCTTGCGATCAACTTTTTTATTCACAAGTGCTTGCTCAATTGGCAAACCATGTGTATCCCACCCCGGTACATACGGAGCACGGAAGCCAGACATTGATTTATAACGAATGATAAAATCTTTTAATACTTTGTTAAGTGCGTGACCCATGTGTAAGTCACCGTTCGCATAGGGAGGTCCGTCATGCAATATGAAGGACGGACGATCTGCAGTACGTTCCTGCACTTGCTGATAGATATTCTTTTCATTCCACTCTTCCTGCATTTTCGGCTCATTATTTGGCAGGTTGCCACGCATAGGGAAATCAGTTTTCGGCATAAGCAATGTATCTTTATATTCCATTATAATTCCTCCTTAAAATATGGGTGATTCATTTTTTCTGTAGAAATGAAATCAACTAGTTCCAGGCACTCTTACGCTTGAGAAATCAGAAAAACCCCATCCCAAAAAGGGACGAGGTTCATTCTCGCGGTACCACCCTACTTGCAATTGCATAAAGCAATTGCCGCTTAGACACTAATAACGGCAGTGTGATACCGAGAACCAAGAGTTACATAAAGGTTCTAGCTCAGGAGTGATTTTCCTTTTTGATGTACCACCGGGCTTACACCGCCCCCGGCTCGCTATGGGCAATATCAGAAAGTACTCTTTCCGTCAACGCTTCTTCGTTTTGATTTACTTTTCATTATAAAAATGTGTTCGGAAGTTGTCAAGCTTCTTCCTTCTTCTTAACTAGTTCTTCGTCTAGACTGTCTACATTCGGAATATCTAACTCTTGCTCAGCTACACTTTCTACGCTAGATGTATCCAACTCATACTTCAATAGGTCGTCCCAATCTTCTGTATTGATCATATCAAGTTGTGCTTCTACCATCATCTTGAAACGACTTTTGAATACTTTTGACTGTTTCTTCAACACTTCCACTTCGAGTGCAATCTTTCTTGCCTGCGCAAGTGCGTCATTCACAAGACGATCTGCATTCTTTTCTGCTTCGGAAATGATTAACTTTGATTCTTGAATAGCATTTTTACGAACGTCTTCTGCAGCTTCTTGTGCAATTAGAATCGATTTTTGCATCGTTTCTTCTATTAAATTAAAGTGAGTAATCTTTACTTCATTGTCAGAAACCGTTTTTTCAAGATCTTCATTTTTCTTTAGTACATTTTCATAGTCTTTCATCAGTTGTTCTAGAAAACCATTCACTTCATCTTCATCATAGCCACGAAATTTCGTATTAAACGTTTTGTTATGTATATCCGTAGGGGTTAAAGCCATAATACGCTTTCTCCTTTCAGTATGCTTACATAGTTTACAATGTGATTGTGTTTACTACTTGATTAAACACTACTTTTCTTAATTTATCAAGGATTCAATTCAGACTAGCGCACCGATCATCACCCGAATTTTATCTTTCTTTGTACGGCCTTCGATACTCATGATTCTAAAGCGGCCATATCCTCTGATGGATAGAACATCATATTCTTCTACTTCAAATGCTTGTTGATCAATCATAGCCCAGTTCACTTTTACTTTCTCCGCCTTAATAAGTGACGAAGCTTTAGCTCTTGAACTGTTTGTTAATGCCGCTACAACTACATCCAAACGCAATGAACTCACAATATGAAGCTCTTCTGTCCACTCTTCTTTTACATTGATGAAGTCTTCTGTGTTCAGAACTGGCTCTACAGAAACTTTCACTTTGCCGACTTGAGTGAAATGGACATGGATGTATTCAGACACTTCCTGAGCAACCGCAAATTGTACTGCTTCTTCGGTTAGTTGAATATCACCAAACCGCGAACGCTCAATTCCAACAGACAGTAAAGATCCAAGAAGCTGGGAATGCTTCATTGTGACGAATTTTTGCGGATAGTTCACCTTATATATACTGATTTGAAAATCCTCTTTGGTCGGAGTGTAATAATCAGGATAGATTAACACACGCTGGCGTTCCGCATCGTGAAAACCACCTTCAGCCGTCAACGTAAGATCTGAATTCCTCACAATTGATTCTGTTATAAAGCGCTGACGTGGATCCATAAACTCTGTTAGCTTAGGTGCGTACGTATCTTCTACTTCTTTCACCCAACTATTTACTTTTTCAATAAACGGTTGTTCTTCTTTACGAAAATGTTGAAATATCGAATCCATTCTATTTCTTCTCCTTATATAAAAAAATCCCCACCTTGTGAGGATTTCCAATTTCAGTTAAGGTTATACTTAATTTACTAATGCTTGGAAAATCATTAAATAAATCTGACCAATCCCTCGGCTAATTAATTGTAATGATAGTAATGCGACAATCGGTGAAAAATCAATCATACCAAACGGCGGTATGAACTTACGGAAAAAACCTAAATATGGTTCTGCTACTTTTGCTATAAGCTGCCCAAATTTGGTTTCTCTAGTAGAAGGAACCCATGACATTAAAATATAAATGACCAACAGGATAGAATATAATTGTAGGGCTCCAGAGATCAATAAATAAGAATTATTTAATAATGCGATCATAATAACATGTACACCTCATTCAAATTGTTCGACTTTCATTGGTTGAAAGTTCTAAGTTGCGTAGCCTATCGTTCTTGTTGTTCTGATAGAAATTCCGTAATTTTACCGGCTACTTCTACGTTGTCGGGTGCACATAAAAATATATCTGCGCCAATTCGTTGAATGTCGCCACCAAGGGCATAAACTGTACCACTCAGGAAATCAATAATACGAAATCCTTGATCCCGTTCTATCTGCTGTAAGTTCACTACGACAGAACGGCGGTTTTTCAGATGTTCTGCAATATCCTCTACTTCTGCATATGAACGCGGCTCGAGTAGAATGACTTTTGATGATTTTTGTAGACTTTGCAGACTAATTACTGGCGCTTGTGTAGATGATGGTGGTTGCTGAGATGCTTGAGGACGACTATTGACAGCTCGTTTCTTACCACCTAACTTCTTCATCTCTTTACGAGCCATTGCTTGTTCACCTTTTGTTGGTTTATTTTGAGCTTTCGGTTGTTGAACTAAGTCTTCTTCCTGTACCCAAAACATTTTTTCTAGTCGTTTTTTGAGGCTCATTCAGTTTCCCCGCTTTCTGACCCGGCCAATGCAGTGCCGATACGTATATGCGTTGCACCTTCTTCTATCGCGATTGTAAAGTCATTAGACATACCCATGGACAGTTTGGTACACGGTGCATAAGACAATTCTTTAGCTGCGATTCTGTCTCGTAATTCACGTAAAGAACGGAATGTGTTGCGAACTACAGATTCATCATCGGTATTTTGCGCCATTGTCATGAGTCCAATTACATGAATATTTTCGTAAGTTGCCAATTGTTCAAAGAACATATCTACTTCATCCGGAGTGATCCCGGATTTAGATTCTTCGCCTGAAACATTGACTTGTACAAAACAATCTAGCGGCTTACTTGCCCGCTTATTCACTTCTTTCGCAAGACTTAACCGGTCCAAAGAATGAAGGCAGTCAATCGTATTGACTAATTCTTTAACTTTGCGCGTCTGTAAGTTACCGATGAAGTGCCACTTTACCCGATCTTCAATCGCTTCTTGTTTTTCGAGCAATCCTTCGAGACGATTTTCTCCTAAGTCCGTAATCCCAATATCTAGTAGGGACTGCGCTCTAGCGGGAGACACTTGCTTCGTGACAGCTATTAACGTAATGTCATTCGAGCTACGATTTGACGTTTCACATGCTTCGTTTATTTGTTTTTGTATAGTTGCTAGTCGTTGTTCTACTTGTTCCATATTATCACTACTTTTCATCATCTTTATTTCATTGTATCAATTAGGGCATTATATATCAACGATAAGTCATTAGTTGAGACGTTTATTCTCAATCAAGATAATATCTTTTCCAATCGTCATGACGTCTTTGTAATTGATTTTTTGAACACCCTTTGACTTGCTGTCTGAGAAAAAGGAGCGTTCAAGTTCGCCTATATGAAGTTGCGCAATCTCACCTTTTTCGATGTCAATTGTGGCATCTTGAACAAAACCAAGGAAAGAACCTTTTTTCAGTTCAATGACTTCTTTTTTCTGCAAGCTGGAAAAACGCATAGTTTCCCCTCCTTCTTTCATACTATGCATAGTGAGTTTTAATGAGAACGTCGGAAAACTGACTTCAAAGTGAAATATTGCGCTGGTCCTCCAGGAGTCGCCACCTCTTACACTTACATCGTCACGTTAGACTGTAAGTAGTTCCAGACTTCATTTTAAATAGTGGCACTTTTTAACTTTTCTATGTATAAGTTCATGTACGGTATAGAGCAAAAGCTTAATGAGCGGTTACGAAAGCAGTTTGATCACTTATTGGCTATTTAGAGCGTTCACCGACTAAGTATGATCGCTTATGGTGATTAATGAGCGCTTATACAGTTATTATGATCACTTAGGCGAATTAATGAGCGCTTGCCGTGATAGTTATAGGGTTTGGGATACTATAATGCTGCCAATGATCACACACGTGGATTATCGTTTTAGGCGCACATTCGCATTGCTAACAATACAAAAACTGCCCTCCCCACTCTCAAGTGGCAAGGACAGTCTCTGTATATCAATCGCAATCACTATTTCTTCTGCTCAATCCCAAGCCGAATCTGTTCCATCGCATGCTTCTCAATTCTCGAGATTTGCGCTTGTGAGATCCCGAGCTCCTTGGCGATTTCGGTTTGCGTCTGACCGAGGTAAAATCGTTTGGAGACGATTAGCTGTTGACGTTCGTCCAGCTCGCCCATCTTATCTTTAATGGACACGTAGTTCATCCAGCGGTCTTCAGATACTCTCTGATCATGTAGCTGATCCATCATATAAATCGGATCGCCGCCATCGCTATTCATTGGCTCGTGCAACGACATAGGGTCTTGTATAGCATCTAAGGCGAAGAGTATATCTTCTTCCGGTATGCCTGTAATCTTCTCGAGATCTGAAATTCTTGGTTCGTGTTGATGTTCGTTGACATATTGTTCTTTTGCCCTGATGGCTTTATACGCGATATCACGTAATGATCTGGATACACGAACAGCATGGTGATCACGAAGATGTCGCTTGATTTCTCCAATGATCATCGGCACAGCGTAGGTGGAAAACCGGACATTATGTTTTAAATCGAAATTGTCTATGGCTTTCAACAACCCAATACAACCAACCTGGAATAAATCATCAGCCTGCTCTCCACGATAGTTAAAGCGCTGAACAAGACTAAGTACGAGACGCAAATTCGCAAATACCAATTCATCTCTGGCAAATTCGTCACCGCTTTGCAAACGGATGAATGTCTCTTTCATCACATCTGCAGTTAATAAAGGCAGCTCGGACGTATTGATCCCACAAATCTCTACTCTTGTACGTACCATTGGCTCTTCCTCCGCATTCTATAGGTGAGTGTACAGAGTAGTGTGTCCTCAACTCTTTAGAATATGCGAATTCACGAATCGCCAATTTCTGCCGATAAGTCCAGTTATGAAATGGGCTGATTTAGTCGATCTCGTAGCTCAGAAATTATTTTCTTTTCCAGTCTAGATATATAAGATTGCGATATACCAAGAAGATCCGCCACTTCTTTTTGCGTCATTTCATTCGTTCCCATCAATCCGAATCGCTGTTCCATAATATAACGTTCTCTTTCATCTAAAATGGAAATAGCATCAATCATATATTGACGCTCCAGCTTTTTCTCTACGTCGTCTGTGATGATATCTTCATCTGTACCTAAGATATCTGATAGAAGTAACTCATTTCCATCCGCATCTGAATTCAACGGCTCATCAAATGAAATTTCTGAACGAATTCGATTTGTTTTACGCAAATGCATTAAAATTTCATTTTCAATACAACGGGAAGCGTACGTTGCAAGCTTAATGTTTTTATCCGCTTTAAAAGTTTCGATTGCTTTGATTAGTCCAATCGTTCCTATACTAATAAGATCTTCAATGTTCGTGTTCGTATTATCGAAACGTCTTGCGATATAGACAACGAGACGTAAGTTCTTTTCGATCAATGTGTCACGTGCAGCTGGGTCACCTTTCATTAATGCTGCAATCATTTTTGCTTCCTGCTCTTTATCGAGAGGCTTAGGAAGGGATTCATGTCCACCAATATAAAATATGCCGCCTTTTCGTCTGAAGAATCCCGCAATATAAGACACCCATTTTTTCACTTCTATCAACATATAGCCGTTCTCCCTTCTTCTTTTAGTACATCCATCGCACTCATTTGTAAAATAGCTGCTGCACCTTGAGGGTATTGACGCTGTTCTCTAGTCAAGACAATATATCCTACAGGCATTAACTCACCTTCGAGCAACCACCTATCGTACTTGATTCCGACAGCCCACGAAGCTCCTTGAACAGTCTGCAATCGTATTAACCGAAGACTTCTTTGGTAAGTGGTAGGAAAACTAGCCAAGTCTGGCGATTTTTCAGGATTCCATGACTCTAGTGCTGAAGCGAAGTCGACGGGTAGCTGTTCTTTTACTGCCTGATAGCCAATAAAATGTACAGGATCTCCTGATAATGGTTCTACGCAATGATTACCCGTATCGATGAATACCTTAAGCGGAATTACTTCCCCCCATAAATTCAATTCTGAATCGAGCGTGAAACTCATTAACTTATTCATCATGCGTGTATCAATCCATTTATGCTTCACGATGTATAACGAAAGATAGGTTAGACCAATTGCTACGAATAAAAAGCTCTGATTTACGCTGATACTAATCTGTGCGTAGATCAAGGTCAACATTCCTCCTGCGAAGAAAGCCGCGATCAGTACTGCGAGGATCGAACTTTTCCAACTACCAAACGTTTGTCCAAATGCAATATACGTCATTCCTAAGAAAGTGAAGATCATCGCTAGCACAGAATACGGGAACAACGTAATAAAGAAGGCTCCGAGAAATGCTGCGCTCCATAACCTCCTCCTGCTCGTTTGATGATTTCCAACTTTATTAGTGAATGATAGGATGGCGTAGTTAAAGAGCATATTGATCCCTATCATCAGTTCTCCATACATATGCCGGCCTCCTTACAAACAGATTATCATGGCTTTAATGAAAAACCTGTCGGGCTTTGGATGGTTTACGATAAAATCTTCGACATATTTTTAAGCACATAGCGTAATCACTCTTAAACAAACATAAAAAAGCTTCCCGCATGAGAAGTTCATCTCCTGCGGGAAGCTTGTTCTATTTATTATTTACGACGCGTACGATTACGTAAGAACGTTGGGATATCCAGTTGTTCTTCGTGCTGATGCTGATTAACCTGTGGCTGTCTAGGCTCAGATTGTTGCTCGTAACGTGGTTGCTCTTCATATCTGCTTTGTGTTGGCGGTTGCTGTTGTACAGGTCGTTGTGGGCGAATGCCACCCGTTACACCAGCACCTCTTTGTCTTGAAGGAGCTAACTGTTCTTCGTTAAATCCTGTCGCGATAACTGTTACGATGATTTCATCTTTCAAGTCGTCGTTGATCACAGAACCGAAGATCATATTGACGTTTTCGTCTGATGCAGTAGCAACAATATCAGCTGCTTCCTGGACTTCAAACAAGCTCAAGTTCGAGCCGCCTGTAATATTCATTAAGACACCTTTGGCTCCATCGATGGATGTTTCAAGCAACGGACTAGAAATAGCTTTTTTCGCTGCTTCCGCTGCACGATTTTCACCAGTAGACATACCGATTCCCATCAATGCAGAACCTTTGTTATACATGATTGTTTTCACGTCAGCAAAGTCAAGGTTGATCAATCCAGGTACTGCGATCAAATCAGAGATACCTTGTACACCTTGACGCAATACATTGTCAGCTTCTCTAAACGCTTCAAGCATTGGAGTGTTCTTATCAACAATCTCAAGCAATTTATCGTTTGGAATAACAATTAGCGTATCGATTGCTTCTTTCATGCTTGCGATACCGCCAGCTGCGGAAGTAGATCTCTTTCTTCCTTCGAAAGTGAACGGACGTGTAACCACGCCTACAGTCAACGCGCCAATATCTTTAGCGATTTGAGCAATAACCGGGGCTGCACCCGTACCCGTTCCGCCGCCCATACCAGCTGTAACGAAGACCATATCAGCGCCACGTAGAGCTTCTTCAATCTGCTCTTTACTTTCTTCAGCTGCTTTTTTTCCTACTTCAGGGTTAGCACCTGCGCCTAGTCCTCTAGTAAGCTTCTCACCGATTTGTAGTTTAATTTCAGCCGATGATAATTGCAATGCTTGAGCATCCGTGTTTACCGCGATAAACTCTACGCCCTGCACTCCATGTTCAATCATACGGTTGACCGCATTGTTTCCGCCGCCGCCTACTCCAATAACTTTAATTACCGCTAATGCATCTATGTTCGTCTCAAATTCAAGCATTGATTTTCCTCCTCTAAATTATCTGCAATTTCCCACCTAACACAATGTTTACTCAAAGAAATTGTCGAATACTTTTTTAGCGCGTTTCATGAATCCTTGACTTTTTTCCTTTTTCGGTTTGACTGGCCTAGCTAAAGGTTCCGCAACTTCATAAATGGAGTCTGATGATTGAGGTGAACCAACTGGCTCTTCTTCATAACCAAAGAACACATCTTCCATATACGCATAGCGAATCAAGCCAACCGCAGTAGAATACATCGGCTCACGGACACCAATATATTCTGGTGTGTATAATCTAGCTCTTGTTTTAAAGACATCACGAGCCAACTGCAATATTCCGTCCAGCTTAGCTGTACCACCTGTGATCACGATACCGCCAGGCAAGTCACGGATACCTGTTGCATACAAATCTTCGAGAATCAATTCAAACAATTCTTCAAGACGTGAACCGATCACATCAGAGATATAACGCTGACTGTATTGATCTTTTGCATCTGAACCTACTACTGGTACTTCAAATAATTCTTCATCCGAAGCGTCATCATAATAAGCGTGTCCATACTGATGCTTAATCATTCTAGCTTGTTCTGTAGGTGTTTTTAAGACGATTGATAAGTCTTTTGTAATATGATCTCCGCCAACTGGTAATACAGACGTACTGATCAAACGATTTTCAGCAAATACCGAAACCGTAGTTGACCCTCCGCCAATATCGATAAAGGCACTTCCATGATACATTTCATCTTCAGATAATGCGAATGTACCTGCCGCCAACGGTTGCAAATAAATTTCACGAATTTGTAAACCGGCTTTTTCTACACAGCGTAAAATGTTATGTAGTTGAGTTTTGGACGTCGTAATTAACGTTGCGTCCATTTCCAATCTTACTCCCATCATACCACGGGGATCTGTGATTTCATCATAATCATCGACAATAAATTGCTTTGGCACTAAATTGACGAATTCTCTTTCAGGTGGAACATTCATTACTTGTGATGATTTCATAACTCTTTCTAGATCATCATCTGTAATTTCACGATTTTCAGAGTTCACTGCCACAACGCCTTTGACGTTTTGGAACTGGACACCATTTGCAGGTATGCCAAGAACTACTTCCTCAATTTTTAAGCCTGTCATTCTTTCAGCCTGTTCAATCGCTTTACGGATTGACTGGACAGTGGCATCAATATCAATAATTGTTCCTTTGCGAATTCCAGCAGATTGTACATTTCCTACACCGATTACATGCAGGGCATTTTGATCCATCTCCCCAATTAAGACTTTAATTGTGGATGATCCTATATCAAGTGATACGTAATGATTTGATTTACTCAATTATTGACACCTCCTTAATGTAACTAGTAACTTCCATTCTATTGTATTATGACTGCTTTGTCTAAATATTTTCAACACCCTCTTCTAAAAACATTTAATATTACACATTTGTGTCGGGATTTTTGTTTCTACCCGTCCATTTCGCAAGCAGAATTCTTCTGATGACCGCGATATTCTGGAATAATCGTACGCCAAATGCGAAAACTGCTGCCAAGTATAAATCTACACCTAAGTGTACACCAATAAAAGCAAGTGCTGCTGCTAATAGTATGTTGAAGAAAAATCCGCTGACGAATATTCGGTCGTCATACACTTGCTGAAGATAGGCTCTGATTCCACCAAATAGTGTATCAAATGCAGCGAGAATCGCAATAGTTAAATAATTATTATATACTTGCGGAATCTGTATATCCGAGAGCAAACCTAGAGAAACGCCAAGGAGGAGCCCAAGTAAGGGTAGCCACATTTTGTCATCACTCCTTTGTTTGTTCTTTTAAAAATCGATTTTCAAAACCGCCCGTCCAGCCTTGTAACGTAACGCGGTCCGTTGGTTCACTAATTGTCAAAATTAAGTCGTCCAAATAAAACTCATCTTGTATGGTAGTGGTCAGTAATTGATTGTACAATTTTTCACTTGCTTCCTTCGTAGGTGAGACGACTTTAATATCGAACGGTGGTGTAGAAACCACTTCCCCACTGACTGTCAGATTACCATTGATTTCCCGGATCCAACTCAAAGTAGTAAAGCGCTTGCCATCAATCTCCAACTCATTACCTTGTTGTTGATTCACCACATTAATAAACCAAGCCAGCAGTTCAGATGATACTGGCTCTATTTCATAACCGAACGCAATACTTTCTGGGGATGGCGCAACCTCTATTACAAATCCTGGACCAGTGGTCGGCATGAATCCCGCTTGTTTATACAATTTATCCAACGTGTCTTGCAATACACTTGCTGCATTGGCTTCAGGTGATGCATTATAAGCTGCAAGCGTCTGATCAATTCCCCTGATCTCATCCAAGAGTTCAGAGTGAATTTTCTTTTCACTTGATAATTCTTTACGAATCGCCCATAAATCCCGTGTGTCCCGTGGAGATGTAGTATTCATTGAATTATATTGTAAAGCCAATACAAATCCCACTATACCGAGAATCAACGTGAACTTCCAGTGTGTTTTTTGCTTCACTCTACCCCCCCACAATCCATCATACTTCGTCACGAATCGCAGGCAGTTGAACTTCCTTCATTTCTTCTAGTGTGACGACGATATTATCTCGCAACAAGCCATCTATGACACTGCCCTTTAAATGTAGCGCCGGAGAAAGCACTTTCGGATCCCCTACTGCTTCTATAATAAAAGGTGCTGGAAACGTTCTACCATCAACCATAATAACAGGGCCTGTACATTTTATGTACGAATTCGAATTAATCCGTTGCCCGTTGATCGTCATTCCTTGCGCACCTGCGATTTTCAATTCATTGATTACACGTAAGACGTGACTTTCATGGACGATATAATCATTCGGGTTTTGTACTGAAGGATCATAATCCGCATCTTCGAGTGTCACTTTGACCCCCGCACCTTTTGACGGAATATCTCCAAGCAATAATCGTAAATCTCGTGCTTTTTCTACAAGAACCGCATGATTCTTTTCTTTATCGGAGAAGTCTTGTTCATACGAATGCACTTGTTGTTGTTTCTCGAGTAACTCATTTGTCAATTCCTTGTTTCTTTCTTGCTGATCGATTAAATCCGCGCGATACTGTTCCTCTTGCTGAAATAAATTGGTTTGCTCTGAATCCAGCACTTGTTGCTTACTGCCAATAGTTCGATAGGAAAATGCAAGCATGAAGCCCAATACTAGAAATACGATGGAAAACACTAGTTGCTTGCCGCGCTTCTCTCTAGTTTTCTTCAGTTTCTTGCTCACTTTTTTCCTCCTTATTTATTTCTACTTCGACCGGTTTGCCCTTTGTTACGTTTGACCCTTCAGTAGGCTGTGGAAGCTCCACATCTATCGGTACTGGTTCTTTGTAGAAATCTGTATATGTTTTAAAGTACACGCCAATTTCGATGTCTAGCACGCCTTTTTCTTCTTTAGGCAATTGAGCAATGATATCTGGATAGTAGGACATTTTATCAGCAAAACCTAAAATCACTGCATGTACTTCATATCCATCACTCATAAATACGTCAATTTTATCTTCTTCTTGATAACGAAGCTCTGAGAGGAGTTCAAAAACTGTACTATCCATCTCTTGTAATTGATTGATCATTCGTTCCGTCACTTCAGGATCGGTAAAACCAGTTAGGATGGGTGCATGTGAAAGGATATCAGGATCAGTCGTTGCTAAGCGATCACCATTTTCCAACAATAGATCATATTGTGTTTGATTCTCTATATAAGCGACTGGTTCCCATTCCGTTACGTGAATGGAAACGTCATTGTAAAAATCACGTTTCACTTTAGCATCTTTCACACCAGGAATCCCCTTGATATTTTTTTCAATATCTTTAGCACGGAATCCCCACAGTGATTGTCCCTTATACAATCCACTCTGATCTTTATACTCCTCACTTTCGTGTAAAACAGTCTCATTAATAGATATTTTTGAAACATCACTTAATGAAGATTGAAAATACAACAAGGCAAGAAGAACAAGGACGAATATCACGACGAGCAGAAGAAAGCTGATGTTGGCCTTTCTTCTGCGTTTTTTACGCATGGATGGAATCCGATCTTCAATATCTATTACTTTTTCCACATCCTGTTCTCCCTTCATCCTGCCCTTTTATTCGCAGAGTAGTGTAGAATCGTTCCAACAGCTAGCCACGTGGTCAACAGCGAGGACCCTCCGTAACTAATGAAAGGCAACGTCACTCCTGTCACAGGAAGCAAACCTGAGACGACTCCCATATTTAAAAATGTTTGGAAAGTAATCATGGACACCATACCGGTGACAATTAAAAACGAATTCCAGTTGTTCAGTCGAATCGCTATACCGAATGCAGAAGCGAATAACAAGATAAACAGCAACACGATAGATGCCGCTCCGATAAAGCCGATCTCTTCTGCGATGATGGAAAAGATAAAATCATTTTGAGGTTCAGGCAAGTACAAAAACTTTTGACGACTATTCCCGAAGCCATGACCAAATAATCCACCAGGGGCAATTGCAAATAACGATTGAATACTTTGAAACCCTGTACCGAGAGGATCATTCCACGGATCAATGTAGGACTTAATTCGATCCAAACGATACGGTGCAGCTAGAATGAGTGCGATAAAAGCACCGAGTCCTGAGACGAAAAGAAAGATAAAGAATGACAATGGATAGCCCGCTAAGAAAAGAATGACAAAAGCAGATACTATCATGATGACGGCAGAGCCAAGGTCAGGTTGCAACATGATCAAAGTTGCCGGTAATAATATCCAAGCGAAATGCTGCCATTGCCAAGACTTGTCTTTATGTTTCTTCATACCGCTTGCTAATTTTCCAAGCAACGCTACCTTTACGAATTCCGCTGGTTGCAAACTGATTGGACCGAACGCAATCCAGCTTTGAGATCCGTTTCGCACCGCTCCAATACCTGGGATTAATACCGCTACCAACATGAGGATCGAAGCTATATAACAATAGGTCCAGAATTTAGGATGTGATGTTAACGGACTTTTGACCAGCACATACGCAACAGCCAAAGAAATAATCATATAAATGCCTTGCTTGACGATAAATGGAGAAGAATCTTGATAATGCACTTCTCCCCAATAAGATCCTGCCGATTGCACAAACACTAATCCAATCAGCGACAATAGTAAGGCGGTTGTTAAAAAGATTATTCGGTAGGTTCTCTCCAGCGTTCGCATCCTTCCTCAAATTAATCAGTCAGTTCTTCATTTTACTCTCCAACTATTACAAAGAATTTACAACTTCATTACTGCATCAATAAATTCGTCGCCCCGAATTTCAAAACTTTTGTATTGATCCCAACTTGCACAGCTCGGCGATAATAAAATCACATCATCTTCACAGCTACACGCATACGCCTTCTGCACAGCTTCCTGCATAGTAGATGCCTGGGCCGTCTCTGTCACACCACAGGATATTGCAAACTTTGCAAAACGCTCTGCTGTCTCCCCTATCGTCACGACAGCACGGACATTTTTCATATAAGGCCGTAATTCTTCAAACGAATGACCTCTGTCCAGTCCGCCTGCAATCAAGACGATTGGCATCTTAAATGAGGAAAGTGCACTTTTCGTCGCCAATGTATTAGTCGCTTTTGAGTCATTGTATATTGTACGGCTCTTCGCTTCACGGACAAATTGCATGCGATGGCGAACACCAGTGAAAGAACTCAATACATTTTCTATCGCTGTTTTTTCACACCCTGACAAGATGGCTGCCGCTGTTGCGGATAAGATATTCTCTAAATTGTGACGGCCCGGTAATTTAATATGCTTAATTTCTATGAAAGGTTCCCCTAACCAATAAATCCATTCTTCATCTGCTGAAATACCCTCTCTAGTTTTTCCGAGTACTGAGAAAGGAACTTTTTGAGATTCGAATGATTCTATTGCTTCTTTAATGAGCTTTTGATCCGCATTAAAAATCAGGTATTCTTCCGAAGTTTGATTGCGAGCCACTTGCAACTTCGCATCCAAGTATTCTTTCATCGATCCATGATAATCTAAATGCGCTTCATATAAATTCGTAAAAATTGCAATGCGCGGAGCAAAGCTTTCCGTTCCAGCTAATTGGAACGAAGAGGCTTCAAGTACAATTACTTCATTCGCATGCGCTTTTTCTGCCACTGTACAAGATACAGTGCCAATATTGCCAGCTATCAACGGTTTTTTCTTTGCCATATTGAGCATGTGATAAAGCAATGTAGTGGTTGTCGTCTTACCGTTTGAACCCGTAATGGCTATAATCGGTGCTTCACTGAGAATACCTGCCAGTTCCACTTCGGTCCAAATCGGGATTTTTCGTTCCACAGCACTAGCTATTAATGTATTACTATAAGGGATCCCTGGATTTTTCACGATGAAGTCAAAATTTCGTTCTAGTAAATCACTTGGATGCCCTCCACCAATGACTTCAATTCCTTGAGTTTGAAGCTCTATTACCTCTTCATTTCCTTCTAGCGGCTTAGAGTCGTTGACTACCACTTCCGCACCTAGACGTTGAAGTAAACCTGCTGCTGCCACTCCACTTTTCGCTAGACCGACTACAAGTACTTTTTTCCCTATGAATTGTTCTGTATTCTTCATCTACATGACCTCCAAGAAGACCGGTACAAGGGCAGCAAGCAATGCCACACCCCAGAACACAATCACTACTTTCCATTCAGACCAGCCTGATAATTCAAAGTGATGATGAATGGGACTCATTTTAAAGACACGTTTTCCAGTCAATTTAAAGCTGATAACTTGAATGATGACAGAAAGCGTTTCGACTACGAATACAATTCCGATGATCAACAACAGTAATTCCTGTTTAATCAATACTGAAATCATAGCGAGCGCACCGCCTAATGCCAATGAACCTGTGTCTCCCATAAATACTTTCGCAGGTTTAATATTAAATAACAAAAACCCAAGCATTGCGCCCGCTACAACGAATGCGAATAACGCGATATCGTTTTGCTCATACGCTAAAGCAAATACTCCGAATGCAGAGAATGCGATAGTCGATGTACCTCCAACGAGACCATCCAATCCATCCGTTAAGTTGACTGCATTTGAAAAACCTACAAGCCAAAAGACCAAAAATGCCACATAAAACACACCTAGATCTATTCCAAATTCCGTGAAAGGAATCATTACCGTCGTTTCGAATGGTCCGAGTTTCAGTAAGAAAAAGGCAACGATCGCAATGATGATCTGTCCGATTAATTTCTGAAGTGATGTCAATCCTAAGTTGCGTTTCGCGACGATGATAATAAAGTCATCTAGGAAGCCGATGATTCCGAAACCGATCAGCACGATCAATAACACAATCGTATGAGTAGTTAATGTGTCGTTTATGTAAGATAAAGTGAGTGTTGAAATTAATATGGAAAGAAGGAAGATGAGCCCGCCCATCGTGGGAGTGCCTGCTTTCTTCAAATGCGCTTGCGGACCCTCTTCCCGTATGCTTTGACCAAATTTCAACCTTCTAAGTAATGGGATGATGATCACCCCGATAATCGCTGATACGAAAAATGAAACAGCGATTATCGTTACTGTAGTGCCGAGTGTCATGTTAAGTTCTCCTTCTACTATCAATTGCGTGGCAATGAAGTACTGCTTATTCTGTGTACAAATGAATGGTGTCCTCTACCGTCATCAAAGTATTGGGAGCGGGTAACTGTCGAATCACTTTCTTACCTTTTCCATGCCACTTCATTTTGAACGTATAATTTTGAGACAGCAATTCTTTTTCATTCATTCCAAGTAAATCGGGTGAACGGAATGTTATCGCGTCCCCCCATCGGTATTCTTTTTCCAACTGTTCTTTTCTTCTTTCGATGTTAGCAATCGGTGCAATTTCTTCAATGATCCGTCCAACAATCGGTGCAGCAATGACGCCTCCGAATTGAATAGAGTTCTTTGGACTATCGATAGCAAGGTATACGAGTAGTTCAGGGTCATCTGCAGGGGCGAAACCAATGAAGGAGACGATATAGTCACCATCTTTGTAGCGACCATTCTCAACTTTCTGTGCTGTCCCTGTTTTACCACCTATTCGTAGTCCGTCTGCAAAAGCATTACGACCTGATCCATTTGCCACAACGGATTCAAGCGCGTAACGCACTTTAGCTGATGTTTCTTCGCTGATTACTTGTCTTTTCAATTCAGGTTCAAATTCTTTTATTGTCTTACCTTCAGAGTCCTTTATTGATTTTACAATATAGGGTTTATAGAGTTTACCGCCATTAATCGCTGCGGCAACTGCTTGCACTTGTTGGATTGGGGTGACAGAGATTCCTTGCCCAAACGAAGTGGTTGCCTGTTCAACCGGTCCAAATGCTTCCTTGGAAAACAAAATACCTTTCGATTCTCCAGCAATGCCTGATTCTGTTGAGCTTCCGAAGCCGAATTCACGAATATAGCGATCTAATCTTTCACTACCAAGTCGCTGACCCATCGTAATGAATCCAGGGTTACATGAATTTTCTACAACTTCCAAAAATGTTTGATCTTTATGACCTTCTCGTTTCCAGCATCGTAATCTGGCGTTTGCAACGACTTTGTAACCAGGGTCATAAAAACTTTCATTCTCCAAATCGATGACGTCTTCTTCCAAACTTGCTGCCAATGTAAGAATTTTGAATGTGGAACCTGGCTCGTATGTCATCCATACAGGCAAATTCCGGTTATAGATAGTGGAATCCGCTGATTGGTATTCACGTGGATCAAATCCAGGTACGGATGCTAGCGATAATAATTCTCCTGTTTTTGGATTCATTATAATAGCAAGAGCCTGTGTTGCATCATATTTCTCCATCGCCTGGATCAGTTCACGCTCTACAATTTGGTGCATTTTCAGATCGATAGTCAGTTCCAAGGTCGAGCCGTCTTTTCCGTGTTCGAAGCTATCCTCTACATGGGGTAATGCAATTCCTTTAGCATCAGTGAACAGTCGCACTTTGTCCCCTGTTCCGTTCAGAATCTCATCATACGCATACTCAATACCTGCCAAGCCGTTGCCGTCATAGCCGGTAAAACCAATCAAACGTGCCAACAGATCATCGTATGGATAATGGCGGACGAAATCGACACCTACATACAAGCCGGCTACTTGCAGTTTCGTAATCTCATCCCCCTGCTCCTTCGTGATGTTTTTTCCTTCCGGAGCTAATTTCACCATATATGTTTTTTTCTTAAGCTTTTCTTCCAACTTTTCTGGCGGCATGTTAAGGATTTTGGCAATTGCAGGTATGTCGTTGGAAATGTCAGGATTTTGAGCTGGCATAAAATACAGTGTAGGCGCTAGTTTATTACCAACGATCAATTTACCATTTCGGTCTGTAATATTTCCACGCATAGCGCCAAAAGGTATTTCAATATCCCAATTTTCTTCTGCTTTTTCTTTTAGCCATTCATGCTTGATGATTTGGACGTGGAATAGTTTTCCTATAACGAGTAATAGACAGATAAGAAAGCATAAGAAGGCTGCACGTAAACGTTTTTTTGACTGCATATCAATAAATGAACGCAATGACTCACTACCTTTTTTTCTATTAAGGTATGCTGTGAAATCGTGCGCTATACATTAGCCGCCCATGATTTGCTCCTCTTCGTTCTCTTCTTTATCTTCATTACTTTTCTTTTTATTATACTGCTGCTCAGGCGTCCGAAGCTCAACGACAATCGGATCTTTCTTGTTTACTAACGTTCCTCCCGTTACGCTTTGTCCAATCACATACCCTTCACCGTTGATTCGAATATCCAACTTTGAAAGGTTCGTAAATGAGAGCACCATTTTTTTAGACCAACCTGTCATATCTGGGAATGTCGTATCCCCTTTTGTTTCCAATAAAACAATTGAGTCCTCCGTTAATTTCGTGTCAGCTTTTGGTATTTGTTTAGTTACTTTGCCGCCTTCACCGATTAACACAGTTTGGAAGCCGTCCTCGACTGCTAGAGAAGCAGCCGTTTCTGCATCTTCTCCTTCATAATCCCCAACTTTTTTCACGGGAATCACTTGTTCATCATCTGGCGCTATGTTCAAATATTTCAAGCTGTTTTCCATAATCGGATTAAAGACTTTCGATACAGGGTCAGACCCTAGTTCTCCTGCTTTTAGTTCAGGTTGCTGAACAGTTACATAAACTAGGAGCTGTGGGTCATCAATCGGTGCCATTCCAAGGAACGAGTATAAGTAGTTCCCGGAGCCAGACATATACCCTTTTCCTTCTGTTTTAGGAAGTTCGGCTGTACCGGTTTTACCGCCTACTGCGTAATTTTCCAGATGATACTTTTGTGCAGTACCATTTTCTGAAGTCACTGTTGTCGCAAGTATTTCACGCACTTCTTTAGCCGTCGCTGCGGAGATTGGTGTGCCGTTTTCTTCAGGTTCATGGTTCTCCAACACTTTGTTCGTATTCGGATCAATGATTTGGTCGATCACATATGGTTTCATCATCACACCGTTATTCGCGATAGCTGAAGCGGCTTGGATCATCTGTAGTGGTGTAACTGTAGATCCTTGTCCATAGGAAGTAGTCAATCGTTCAGCCGGATAATTATCTAGCACAACACCTGGCGCTTCATTTGGCAAATCGATTCCAGTTTGTTTGCCAAAACCAAATTTATGAACGTATTCAATGAATTTCTGATCGCCTATTCTTTCTAGTAAGTATGCCATTCCCACGTTAGAGGAACGTTGCAATCCTTCCATGAAAGTAATCGTGCCCCAGCCATCCACTTTCACATCTCTAATCACTCGGTCGTAGATTCGATACGATCCAGATTTAAAATATTCATCCGGCTCCCATTTACCTTCTTCCACCGCCGCAGCCAGTGTGAACATTTTCATAGGAGACCCTGGTTCAATCGTCTGCTCAACTGCATCATTCAACCAGTTTTCTGTCAAACCTTCTCGCGTCATTGGGTTAAACGTCGGCCGTTGACTCATTGCCAGGATTTCACCCGTTTTAGGATTAGACACAAGAACTAGCATTTTCTTCGGAGAATATTCTTCTTCAACTTGATCCATCGCTTCTTCTACGAAGTTACTAATTGTCTTATCTAATGTAAGTTTAATCGTTTGACCATCTTGAGGTTCTTCAATTTGTTTGCTTGCGGTGGGCAATAAATACCCCCAACCATCTGATTGGTAATTCACTTTTCCGTCGACACCTGTTAGTTGCTTGTTATACGTTTTTTCAAGCCCCATTTTCCCTTTGGTAACGGTTAAGTTGTTTTCCAATTCTTCTTTCTGGGCAAAGCCCACTAAGTAAGAAGCAAATCGACCGTTAGGATAGAATCGTTTTTTACCTTCTACAAACAAAATACCCGATAATTTTTTTCTATCGAGTTCTTCCTTCATTTTCATCATCGTTTCGCGATTAAGATCTTTGCCTGCACGACCAAACTCAATTTGCCATGCGCCTTCTCTAGCATTTTTCATTTTATCGTAAATTTCACGTTCTTTTAGCGGCAAATACTTCGCTAAAACTTTCGCCGTTTCTTTATAATCGACTACGTGATATTTCTTTTTGCTGTTTTTACTTGCAGCTTCGTTCACTACAGCCACCACATGGTAGCTTAATGTATCCGATGCTATCGGCACATCATTTCGATCTACAATTGCCCCGCGACTTGCTTGTAAAACTGCATTTCTTTCATATTGGTTAGAAGCGATCTTCGCTAATTCTTTACCATCTACTTGGCCCGTCATCTGAATAAAAAGAATTCTGCCGAATAATATGAAAAAGAGCCCTCCGAATACTACAAACATTAGAAAGGCTCCCCATTGAAAGCGAAACTTCTTCATCGTCCAGGTACGACCTTTACGTTACCTTCGTTAAGGTTCAAACCATTCTCTTGTGCTTTTTTCCAAATACGTTCGTAAGTGGATTTGTCACTCACTTGAATGGACAATTCATTATTCTGTTTGGCAGTATTTTCAATTTCAGTATTCATCAACTGCACTTCTTTATTTACAGCGTTTATATCAGAATGTGTCTGTAAGAGCATAGATGAAGATCCGATTGTAAATGCTGCAAATAAAGTGAACAATATCTTTTCGCCCTTAGAAAAACGTTTTTTCACACGGCGCACAACCTGTGGCTGGTTTTGGTCTGTATGTTGTTCGATCTCCGGTGTCTGTGACGTATTTAAGTTCCGTTGTTCTAGTCCCATGGCTCGTTTCCCCTTTTCTATTTTCTCTCTATAATTCGTAACTTCGCTGATCTGGCACGTTTATTATGTTCTATTTCTTCATCTGTAGGGATGATCGGCTTTCGTGTAATAAGACGAAAATCTGGATCCATGCCCTCAGGTATAATAGGTAAGTTTGGCGGCAATTCCGGCATAGAAGAAGCTTCCTTGAAAATAGTTTTACATAAGCGGTCTTCAAGTGAATGGAACGTAATGACGCTAATCCGACCATTTTCACGTAATAATGTAAGCGCATCAGTTAAAGATTGTTCAGCTGCTCCCAACTCATCATTGACCGCAATTCGGATCGCTTGGAAAACACGTTTAGCAGGGTGGCCTCCAGTTCTTCTGGCTGCTGCTGGAATACCTGTTTTAATAAGCTCAGCTAGTTCTCCCGTTGTACGTATAGGCGCATTGGCGCGTGCTTCTTCAATTTTACGAACGATTTGCTTTGAGAACTTCTCTTCACCATAGCGGAAGAATATTCTGACCAAATCTGAATACGACCATTCATTGACTACTTCATAAGCTGTCAATGGCGCAGATGTATCCATACGCATGTCCAACGGTGCATCATGATGGTAACTGAAGCCTCGCTCAGGTGTATCCAATTGCGGAGAAGAAACTCCTAGGTCATATAAAATTCCATCTACATGAGAGATTCCCAATTTTGCTAATTCATTTTTCAAGTCTTTAAAGTTGGCATGTACGAAGTGTACTTGTGCTGTAAAGTTCGCTAGTTTTTTTTGCGCTGCTTCAATTGCTGTCATATCTTGGTCGAAGCAGATTAATTGTCCTTCAGATGAAAGTAGTTTGGCAATTTCTTCACTGTGACCTGCACCACCAAGTGTGCAATCCACATAAATGCCGTTTTCTTTTACATTCAAGCCTTCGACGGCTTCATGCAGTAATACTGTTGTGTGGTTAAACATGGTTATTCCGCCTGCTTTCAAAATTCAAAATCAATAAGGTTTTCTGCAATGTCATTGAATGATTCCTCTGACTCCTCGTAATACGCTTCCCACAGTTCTGCAGACCAGATTTCAATCCGGCTGGATACACCGATAATCATACAGTCCTTTTCAATCTTTGCGAATTCTAGTAAGTTTGCAGGTATATTGACTCTCCCCTGCTTATCCAAACTTGCTTCGCATGCTCCTGAGAAGAAAAAACGAGTAAATGCACGAGCATCTCTTTTTGTAACCGGCAACGCTTTCAATTTTTCTTCAAGCTTTTGCCATTCATCCAGTGGATATCCAAACAAGCAATTATCCAGTCCACGGGTTAAAATAAAGCCTTCTGCTAATAGCTCCCGAAATTTAGAAGGAACGATCAGTCGACCTTTCATATCGATTGAATGCTGATACTCACCCATGAACATATAATTCACCCCACTGTATGAAATAATGTACCACATCCCCCCACTTTCCTCCACCCACTATGCCATTTTTCTTCGCATATTTTTTAAAATGTGTCAATAGTACTTCTTTCTGATTTACTTTCTCGCCCGTATCCCGAAAAAACCACTTTTTTCGCAATTTTCTCTAGTTATTATCTTTCAACATTTTCCAGAAACAATCGGAGAGTCAACTGGTAAGTACGAAAGGCTAGAAGCTTCTGTTAGTGATGATTCAAGTCAGCAGGGAAAGCGAGGGTGAGCAACAGATCACTTACTGAAGTTAGTATGGGATATAGTGTTGTATTTAAACTTATGTACGTTTGTTTTTAGATCCAGTTCATCCATAAAAAACATCAATCTTTTCTTCGCTTTGTAACATGAAGTGCAACGAAAGAGATTCAACTCCCAGAAAAAAATCTACAAAAGAATCTTTTACACACAAACAAAACCCGCCATTCATAGAACGAATGACGGGTTTAAGTGGTTTCTTATAAATAGACTAGCTGATGCGATCCATTAAACGTATAAGGTTGTTGTAGTAACTCGTCAATCAACCCTTCACCGAACTGGTTCATATAAAAGTATGGCGAGTAGAGACGCTCCTGCAGGGAACCTTCTGGAAATAGCTGTTCTGAAATCACATGAAAACGCTCGTATTGCACGTGATGCTTAAGCAAAATCGACTGCTCTTTTTTCTTCAGTAAATAATCGAACTGACTATTATGGAATTGTAAGTTTTTACTAAGTAATTGTATGAGTCCTGGATCTGTTGCTTCTAGGTGGGACTGCAACTGTTCATATTGCGTTTGTAATTGACTCTTCGTTTCTGTCAACAAACGATCGAATTGTTCATCTCGTTGTTGCTCTAACCATTTCTCCAGAAGTTCCGGTAGTTCATGATTCATTACTTGGTTTATTGTAATATCCGTAAGCTTTAGTGCTTCCTGGACTTGTCTGTTGACCAAAGTAATGGAAAGCCTTGGTACGATTACCGGCATATGAATTCCCATGATTTGAAATGCTTCTTTCAATAAAGACCAATAGGCAATTTCACCAGGTCCACCGACAAATGCTAAAACAGGGAACACGAGATCTTGCATAATAGGTCTTGTAGCTACGTTGTTACTTAGCAACCAAGGCTCGTTTTTTGCAAGATAATGCATTTCTTGTTCTGTAAAAGTTACTCCTGCTTGCTCATTGACAAATTTGCCATCTTTTCTTCGGAGTAGTACCCTGCCTGTATCATGAACATAAAACAGATTGGCGTCTTGCTCTTCCGATTCAATTGGTTTTGCATAGCCGTAAGCGAGAAGCTGTTGTTCTGTATAGTAAATGCTTTTCGCTATGGCTTCTGAGTTTTCAATCATCTGTGAGAAATAAGGCGATTCCAATTGACGCAATGGTTTATAAGCGGCGTCCATAAATAATAATCCATGCTCAGTAAATAGTTCATTCATCAGTGCAGTGAAAAAATTCGTGAAATTCTGTTGTTGTTCTACGGTTTGCAGCACATCATGCAATAATTTTTGCGTATAAGATGTCTCTCCATAACTTTTAAAAATCTTCTTAATGTACGCGGTCATTTCCTTTTGATCATAATACGTGTCTGAAGCCATCGTTTTTAAAATGGTAGGTTGTTTAAACTGCCGTTTGATCGCTTTTCCTGCCTTTGCAGTATATGTATGATTGATTTCATTGATATCATGATCTTCCCCAGCAATCCAAAAAACTGGTACTACAGGTTTCCTGAGTAATTCTCGTTGTTTTTGTGCCAATAATATTACGGATATAGCTTTGTGAACAGAATATAAAGGCCCTGTTAAAACCCCCGCTTGCTGTCCTCCAATCACTACCAACGCATCTTTAGACAGCTCTTGTATATACTGAGCAGCCAAGTCTGATATTCCAAATGGCAACATATAACTTTCTACCGCAGCAGCTAATTGCTCTCTTTGAAAAGAACGTCGCTGTAATTCTTCTGCTCTGTCTTCATACCCTACAGTTGTCATTTCATATTCAAAAAATCTATGGAAAAATTGTGGATCGTGACGATACGCTTCCATCAATTTATTCTTTTTTGGCAACTCCATTGTGTCCAAGTCCATCTCACAAACTCCTTTATGTACCATACTACCGCAAGTATATCATCTCCTCCGAATAGGTTGAATAGATACGCTTATGAGTACTCATTAGTTCACGTAGCGGATGATTTGTACCGTAATTCCAACAATAAACAGTAAAAAGTAAGCTACTGTTAAGAGTAGAAAATACGCTCGCCATGTTCGACGTAACACCCAAGATGTACGAAATTCTTTTTCCCTAGATCGTTCTATAACTGCAAATCCGATAGCAATCAAACACAATACTCCGATTAACAAGATAGGTACCCAAACATCCCAAATCGCACGAATCAAAATTAAAACGGTAAGAACCATAAACGGCGTAGTCCAGTCTACCGCCCATCCGACTCTCTTTTTCTTAGGTAATCCTATTTTTTTTGCAACAATAATTAATACAACTAAAATAATAAAAGGGAACAATAATAACGCTCCGAGTATATTCGTCAACATCCTCCACATTCACTCCTGTTTATTCCAAGCAGTGCAGTCTCAAGAATTTGCAAAAACGGAGCACTGCCACCTTTTTGATTAATTTCTTTCAACACTGCTGTTAAAATAGTTTCAATTTCCATATTCCGTCCTTTTATTCTATCTACCAGCATAGAAGACTGATTATCCGCTGTTTTACGGCATACTTCTTCTATATCTTTATAGCTCAATAGATCGCTATACTCTTCAAAGTTATTGAGCAATTCCTCACACAACTGGCGGAATAACAAATGGAAGTAAGGATTGTCTAATAACTGTCCATTCCTGATTTCCAACAATGCCGTCAGTGGGTTGATCGCACAATTGATTAGTACTTTACGAAATAGTAACTGTTTTGCATTTTGTTGCCTAGTAATAGGAAAGTTCTGTGGGTCAATTTCTTGCATCCATTGTATAGTTGGCGCAATTTTGTCATTTTCCACAATGTTAATAGGTCCAATACCGTTATGTGAAACTGTCCGATCATCTATTCTTGCCGCACCATGCTCGACTGTCGCGAATGACACATGCCCAAGTGAATACTGCTCAATCAGCGACAAATGTCCAATTCCATTTTGAATGAACAATAAATTTGGTTGTATAGGTAGAGCGCTAATCTCGGAGAGTACAATAGGCAATGCATCATACTTCACAGCAATAATCCATAACGCATCTGTTGGCAACTCTTCAATATGTACTGTTGATTCAACTTCGTATGTACTATTTTCTGGCCTTCTCACAAGACCACCACGTAACTGCTTCGCTTGTTCCTCTCGCCTTACCCAGAAACTGACATTTGCTTGGTGTTGAGCTAAATAAGAACCGATCAATAATCCAATAGATCCCGCTCCTACCACTACAAATCGCATAGTTTTCCTCCTTAAAAAAGAGACCCAGTGAAGGCGTCTCTGTTGGTACGTTTTATTATACAGGATAGACAGGATGTTTTCTCGAAGAATTCGTAATTTGTTTCGTTTCATAATAACTAAATCTCTCAGCAAGCACGGACCGTAGATTATGAGGCCCAACCACTTCATCAATGATCAATTCTGAGGCCATTTTATAGACATCGATTTCTTTTTTATATTCTTGTTGCTTTTCTTTAATAAATGCAATTCGCTCTTTCGGATCTGCAATGGCTTCGATTTTATTCGAGTATACCGCATTGACAGCTGCTTCAGGACCCATGACGGCGATTTGCGCAGTTGGCAACGCGATACAGACATCTGGCTCGAATGCAGGACCAGCCATTGCGTACAAGCCCGCTCCGTATGCTTTACGTACAACGACTGAAATCTTCGGTACAGTAGCGGAGCTCATTGCCATAATTAACTTCGCACCATGTCGGATAATTCCTTGTCTTTCCACTTTCGTCCCAATCATGAACCCCGGCACATCTGCAAGGAACAACAACGGAATAGAGAATGCATCACATAATGTAATGAACTTCGTTACCTTATCCGCTGAGTCCACAAACAGCACGCCCCCCTTAACTTTGGGCTGATTCGCAATGATCCCTACAGGACGTCCGTCAATACGCGCAAGAGTCGTTATGACTTCCGGTGCAAACAACTTTTTGATTTCAAAGAGGGAATTGTCATCCACTAATTGATCGATTGCCTCATGCATATCAAATGGAGCATTCTGGTTTTCGGGAATGATTTCTTCCAATGAACGCCCTTGCTTCACCTCGCGTGGTTCTGCAAATTTCGCAGACGCTTCAAAATTCCCAGGGAAGTAGGAGAGATATTTACGAGCTTCTAAAATTGCATGCTCCTCAGTATCTACTAGCACGTCACCACAGCCACTTACTGTACAATGCATGCGTGCCCCACCCATTTCTTCCAGTGTTACTTTCTCACCTATGACTTTTTCAGCCATCCGTGGTGAACCTAAATACATCGAGGCGTTGCCTTCTACCATAATGACAATATCACAGAAGGCCGGAATATAGGCACCGCCTGCTGCCGAGGGCCCAAATAGAAGACAAACTTGTGGGATGACACCCGATAAACGCACTTGATTATGGAATATGCGGCCAGCTCCACGACGATTCGGGAACATGTCTAGCTGATCTGTAATACGTGCACCTGCAGAATCCACTAGATAAAGTAATGGCACACGAAGCTTTTCAGCCGTTTCTTGGATACGGATAATCTTTTCTACTGTTCTCGCACCCCAAGATCCCGCTTTAACTGTAGAGTCGTTAGCCATGACACACACTGTTTGACCATCGATTTTTCCCGTAGCTGTAACTACTCCATCTGCCGGTAAATCTTTAGCTTCGCAGTTCGCAAATTTACCATCCTCGGCATATTTACCTTCATCAAATAAAAGACGTAACCGTTCTCTGACGAATAACTTACCTTGTTGTACTAATTTTTCATGATACTTTTCTGCACCACCCGCCATCACATCAGCAGTGAGTTCTTGCAGTTTTTCATTATACGCTGTCTTTGTTGTTTCATTAGTCAAGGAACTTCCCACCTTTCGTTACGATTGAATGGTAACCAACACTTCATCTTCATCTACAAAATCGCCTTCTGTGCCGTGGATCTTACTCACTGTTCCATCCACTTCAGCTTCTAGTGGAATTTCCATCTTCATGGATTCTAAAATGACGACAACTTGTCCCTTCGTCACTGTATCTCCTTCTTTCACTTCAATCTGAAAGATTGTCCCTGCCATAGTTGCTTTTACTTCTTGCATACTATCACTCCTTCTATTCTAAGTGCTGACACTTGCTGAAAATACTATCTTTACTAACTAGTGTATCTTATTCATGAAACCGTTTACAAGTAAATTTTAAACAGTCCCGACAGTGTATGCCTGTCGGGACTGGAAGTTTACTTACTTTTCGTTAAAAATCTTTGAACCGCTTCGTGATGCGCGTCACTTTCCCAAAGAACGGAGCAGACACGCGCCTCTTCTTGCATAGCGTGCTCCAGCCCGTTTGCTTTCCATTTCCTAGTGGCGATCGATTTATACGCACGGTGTACATTTCTATGTACTTTTAGCTGAGGAGCCAGAAATTGATCTAGCGCTGCTTGTGTATCCCCTTCATACACTTCAGTTGCCCAGCCAAGCTCTAGTAATTGTTCAGGTGAATGAATGCTCGCTATGCTTGTAAACTGCAGTAAACGGTCATGTGGGCCGTTTTTCTCGAATAACAGTGTGGCTCCTCCCCAACCAGCCGTAATTGCTAGCGTACCTTGAATGAATCCAGCTCTTGCATGCGATGCAACCAAACGATAATCACAAGCCGTTGCCAGTTCACAGCCGCCACCAACCGCTGCACCATTTACTAGCGCTATTGTCGGCATCGGCAATGTCGCGATTCGATATAAAATACTAGCCCCCCTGCTCAGCATCGGGAATGCATCCTCCGCGGTCTGAAAGCCGTGAAAATCACTAAGATCACCGCCTGAACAAAATGCCAAGTCACCTTCTCCTGTAATGACAGCGAAAGAAACTTCAGGATCATCCTCGATTTTATCTAGAAAGGATTCAAGCCCTTTCATGACATCATAATTTACCGCGTTTCGCATTGCAGGACGATTAATTGTAAAATAAGCTATTGATTGATCAATCTTTATAGAATAAGACAAAAAAATTCCCCCTTTTTCATTTAGCATACCATTTTTGTACAAAACAAAAAAGACTACCTTGAGCCATGGTCTCAAGGTAGTCTTACATTCGTTGTGTAGAATCTAAATTATTCGCCTACAACGTCTTTTCCTTTGTAGTGTCCGCATGATTTGCAAACGTGGTGTGCCAATTTCATTTCGCCACAGTTGTTACAAGTAGTCATACCTGGCGCTTCGATTTTGAAATGAGTTCGACGCATATTTTTCTTCGTTTTAGAAGTTCTTCTCTTTGGTACTGCCATTGGGGGGCACCTCCTTATAAGGGTTTACTCTTTATCGGTTTCAAAAAAATTAGCCAATCCCGCTAAGCGAGGATCCACTTTTTCTCCTGCTTCTTGTCGTTGCGCTTCCAATTCTTCATCGGTTGTATAGGACCAACCTTTGCCTTCCACCTGCTGCATCTCATCTGCATTTTCACAGAATACTTGCATCGGGATTTCAAGCAAAATCAGTTCTTCCAATACAGGAGTAAAATCAATTATTTCCCCATCAACCGGATGAATTTCATCATCCGTCTGAAGTGTCCCCTCGTCCCAGCTGAATTGCTCAACCGTTTCAATGGAGAATGGATAATCGACGTCTTCCCACGTACGTGCACAAGGCAAAGTCATTGAACCTTCTAACTTAAGCCGGCATGTTAACTTTTTCTCACCAATTGTACATGTTCCACTTACTCGAACAGGCTGAATTGCCCTAATTTCTTCATTCCGATTTTTCACGGAATCCAAATTCACTGCTTCGTCAAACAGTAGCGGGCCTTGCCTATGTTTCCGTAATTGATGAATGGACCATTTCATGTCTATCACCTCAAGACAACAATGTTGATTATAGTATTTTAAATATGGGATGTCAAGATATTTTCTTGTCACCTTAATAAGTTTAACGGTATAATTCATTATACGCAAGTACAGAGGAGGATTTCATTGATTGCTACTGGTATTGTCGTCGAATATAATCCTTTCCATAACGGCCATTTGTTCCATCTCAATGAAGCAAAAAGGCTCACGGGCGCAGATGTCATCATCGCGGTGATGAGTGGGCATTTTCTTCAGCGTGGTGAACCTGCGATTGTCGATAAATGGACACGAACGCGCATGGCCCTCGCGAGTGGTGCAGACCTCGTCATCGAGTTACCTTATGCTTTTTCCACAGCCCATGCACCTCAATTTGCGAAAGGGGCCATACAAATCCTGGATGCCCTTCAATGCGAGTATATTTGCTTTGGCAGTGAAGAAGGTCACATCTCGCCATTTATGAATAGTTTGGACACAATGAATACACATAATGAACTTTATGAAAAAACAATAAAGAGTTCCATGCAAGAAGGTATCAGTTATCCGAACGCAATGCGAATTGCTTATGAAGAAATTTCACGCACTACTGATGAACCACTCGCTGATTTATCCGAACCGAATAACATCCTAGGTTTTCATTATATGAAAGCCATAAGAGAAATTCAGTCGAACATGATGGCTGTTACGCTCGAGCGAAAAGGCACACATTATCATGATGAAGCGTTACCCGAAGATTCTATTGCCAGCGCAACAGGAATACGCAAAGAATTGTTCGCGACAGATGTCGAACACGTACAATCTTTCATGCCTTCATCTTCCTTTAAACTACTTCATCAACAGCCTCATCAAAGCTGGGATCATCTCTACCCATTTCTTCGGTTCGTGATTCTTCGCGAAGGGCCTGAACAGTTGGCTTCCATTGCAGATATCACGGAAGGTATTGAGTTTTCTTTATGGCGCGCTGCAAAAGAACACGCCACTTTCCAAGAATTCATGCAAGCCGTCAAATCCAAACGTTACACATGGACACGAATACAACGAATGTTAGTACATGTGTTGACTGGTTATCGAAAATCGACCCGCGCACAAATTACCAGTCCGTCTTATTTACGGCTACTAGGTTTGTCTGTAAACGGAAGAAGCTATTTGCGCACAGTGAAAAAAGAAGTGACTTTGCCGCTTATAAGTCGAGCTGGTTCTCACAAAGACCCATCACTCCTGATGGATATTAAAAGTACAGACATATATATGTGTGGTATTCAAAGAGAGCCAGGTCTCGATTTTAAAACACCGCCCATTTTGCTGTGATAACTTACTTTTCTTCTAGCTTTTCCAAATAACTTAATGCATCATCAATCGTTTTTACTGGGACTACTTTCATTTTCGTACCAATTTTATCCGCAGTTTCTTTGGCTTCTTCATAATTTGAGCGAAGCTGCGGATTCTTCTTTTTCACTTCTTCTGGTAATTCATCATCAGGCGCGAAAAATATTTCGATATCTTGACGATCAGCTGCCATTACTTTAAAATCTATTCCACCAATCCGCCCCACTGAACCATCTTCGAGCATCTCGCCAGTCCCTGCGATCGTATACCCTTTCGTTAAATCGACATCCACCAGACGATTCATCAATTCCAACGTGAACATCAATCCTGCTGAAGGCCCTCCGATTTCTTCTGTACGGATATTTACTTTTGGTTTTGTTTCCAATTTGACTTGCTCTTCAAACTCTATCCCAAGGCCTACTCGACCATCCGTCTCGGGAAGTTCCTTTAATTCTACTGGAACATCCAATTTCTGTTGTCCCCGTTCTACTTGCAAATGAACTTTCTGACCTTCAGACATATCACTGATTTCTTGCATAAACGCTTCTGTTGAGGCGAGCTGTAATTGATCAATCGATTGAATGATATCCCCCACTTCAAGCTTTCCTGCTGACGCACCTACCGGTAGAACACCCGCTACAAAGACGCCCGCGAATTTTCTGTCGATTGGCAATCCTGCCTTCTCAAACGCTACCGATATGGCATGTGTTTTAGAATCCGTCATCAATTTTTTCTGACGCACTCCATACTCTTCATCACTTTCGCCATGCCTTCTCACTTGCGTAGCCGGCAATAACTTCATTTTATTAGAAAACTTTGACCAAGCATACGTTACAGGGGTTGCCTTGCCAATTGCAATTGTCATCAAACTAAATGTTCCCACGTCATCCGTATCTCCGCCAACTACTTCTACGAGTGGTGCCAGGTCATAGGCTCCGCCTGGTCGAGAAATATACATATCTAACGGATAAAGTGCTAAAACAGCTACCACCACGAGGATTAACGCTGCTATCCCCCATTTACGCATTTTCATAAATGTTCACCTCCATTAATAGCCTGTACGAATACTACATATATATTACGGTAGATTTTAATCTATTTCAAAAATTAGGAAGGAGTGCGACAGATGCTTATGAATTCACAAACCTGCCGTACCGAACTATGAGTAATATACTCTTCATCTGGGCGCTGATTTTTTTATTTATTTTACAACCCGATGTCGCACATGAAGGAGCCGTTTCGGGTGCCCAATTATTCACGCATGCGTTACTTCCCTATTTGCTACCCTATATCATTTTAACTCAGTGGTTATTGAAGATGCCTAGTAGGCAAGGCACTAGTCAATGGAGTCGTTACATAAAAGCTTATGTCCTTGGTTCGTTTGGAGGCTTCCCAGTAGGTGCCGTGACGGTTAGTGAAATGAAAAAAAATGGTGAGATCTCTGCAGCTGAAAGTAGTTTACTTGTAGCATCCTGTCACGCACCAGGACCTATGTTCATTATAGGCTTTGTTGGTAACGAATTATTCGGCAGCACTTCAAGTGGTTGGAAATTGTTGATTGCCATCCATCTAGCTAATATCGTATTTTTCGTACTGACCATGTCACTTGTGGGAAGCCGATATCAGCAGACGACTACGCCGATCATCCCTATACAACATAAAACATCTCCATTGCTTCGCTCTATTAAAGACAGTTCATCCGTCATATTGTTAGTGGCCACCACAGTGATTTTCTTCTCTTCTCTCGGCAATGTGTTATCGCATTCTATATCTTCCGTCATCACAGTGGATATGGGAGTGACAAAAACGTTATTACTCGCTCTGTTTGAAATGACTTCGGGCGTCCAGTCTGCTACCGAACATTTTGCCGAAGATGCGATGTATCCGATGCTCATCGCGGCAATTCTTTCGATCAACGGTATGAGCATCCATATGCAGGTCATGACGATCGCCAAGAGCGCTGGCATACGAATACTCCCCTATGTGATTGCAAGGGTCTGGAACACGTTGCTGGTGCCTGTGCTGTTCATTTGGATTTATTGAAGTAGTGAACATGCGGAGATAGCAAGTAGCGGAAGTTGGCAGCGACCGATTGGGAATCAGAGTATCCTTAAGACCCCACAGATAGCGAAAGCGGAGCGGTAGGAGCAGTAGGAGCACATCTTTGCAGTTAGCGGACGAGGAGGCTCTAGATTTCTCCCCCGGGAAGACGTCGCTAACTAGAGCTTCTATCTTTTCGTACTCACTGTTAACTCACACTTGGAAAATTATTCGTATGTACACTTCATTCCGCATAAAAAAGGATGCCCTTAAAGGACATCCTTTTATTATTTACTTTCCGTACTTTTCGAACTTCCCCTTTAATGCTACATTGACATGTGGCGGTACAAGCGTGGAGACATCTCCTCCGTAGCGTGCCACTTCTTTGACAATACTTGAGCTGAGGAAAGAATATTGACTCTTTGTCATTACGAAGAACGTTTCAATACTTTCATCCAGTACTCGGTTCATCGACGTGATTTGCATTTCATACTCAAAATCTGAAATTGCACGTAAGCCACGAACGATAACAGATGCATTAATTTCTTGTGCGTAATCTATCAACAGTCCTGAAGATGTATCGATCTTGACATTGTCATACTTTGATGTAGCTTCATGAATAAGCGCAATGCGCTCCTCCACTGTAAATAACGGTTTTTTAGAAGAGTTATTCATTACAGCAACATGTACTTCCTGAAATGTTTTTGCTGCTCGTTCTATGATATCTAAATGTCCATTCGTCACCGGATCGAAACTCCCTGGTACGATTGCAATTTGCGTCATGCTGTTAGCCTCTTTTCTTGTAAATCGTAATTGCCGTACTTCCATAAACGGCAGAACTGATTTGACTATATGTATCGTACTGTTCGGGCAAGTCTATGTGCTTATCATGTTCACAAATGATGGTCGCATCTTCTGCCAATAATCCTTGTGCTATTACGTCTTTAATCACATCATAGTATTCGACCGTTGCATAGGGGGGATCTACAAATAGCAGATCAATAGAGATTTCTTTCTGCTTAAGAATTGCAGCAGCCTGTCGGGCATCTTTTTTTTCAATCCGCAGAGATTCTTCCATTCGGCACTTTTCTGCATTTGTTTTAATAATAGCGCACGCTTTAGGATTCTTTTCAAATACAATTGCCTGTTCCATTCCTCTTGATAACGCCTCAATCGCAATGGAGCCACTGCCGCCAAATAACTCGACAACAATCCCTCCATCGAAATAAGGGCCGATTTTGTTGAAAACAGACTCTTTCACTTTGTCTGATGTCGGTCGTGTAGAGGTGCCTGGCAAGGATTTCAGAGTCGTACCTTTTCTCGAACCGGAAATGACTCTCACTCTTCTTCCATCTCCTTTATCAACTTTTCAATTTGTTCGATAGAAACGGTTTCATCCGACTTATCAATTAACACTAAAAAGATTCGTCGTAACCAATTTTCATCAAAGTATAACTTTTTATTGATGGACGTATAGGGCTTTTCCGTATAATCATATTTGCGATTATTCATAATGTAGAAAGGTTGTACTTTAGAAAAACGATACGTGCGATTTGGACTGTCGATATAAATCGACTGCTCGTTTGAACGTATCGAATAGCCCATCTTCGTCAATAACTCTTTTGCGGGGTAAAAATTTTTACCGTCCTGTACGATGACTTTCACTTCTGGAACTTTTTCTCCGTCAAGCAATACACTGCGTGGATCAAGTAACAGGAATGGATAGTTATACCGCTGCTCTTTCATCGTCATTTTAAAATACTGAGTGTCAAACGCTAGTATCGTGGATAACGACTGATCCAAATCCGATGATGTAAGCTCTTTACCTATTTTCTTCTGGACATTTTGACGGAATTGTTGATACTGCTCTGCTGAGATAGATTCTTTCAATCGACTAAACGCTGCCTGTTCCGCTTTTGTTCCTACAGGCTCGTCTCCAAGAATAGATGCAATCATGCTACTCATAGACGGCTCGTCCGCTTGTAAAATAAAACGTGACTGGACACTCATTCTGGCTACTTGTTTACTTACTTGCGACATATTGTTCGTTTTCTCCACAATAAAGCGCTCGGCATACAGCGGCTGATTATCTGAAGCTAACACTACACTTACATGACTTCCACCGATGGATTCCAGCATTTTCACTAGTCGTTCATTATACTTTTTGTCGATACCTTCACCGTAAATTGTCAGCTTGTTTGAAGAGTAGGCAATTGGGATATCTTGCGGTTGCCAATACAGCTCATTTACAAATCCTACACCACGGTATAAACGATAGGTAATCCGCTCTTTATTTGCTTTTCCTACACGTTCCAACCCCGTCACCCACATGCCACCAATACCTTGCTCATCAGTCACGTGAAGAACTGTAGTTAATGGTTTTGCATTCTGAAGAAACACAAATGGCTTCTTAAATAGTTTACGCCCGGTAAGGGGTGTTTTTTTCGGCAATTTATAAGCAATAGATTGTTGATGACGTTCACCTACTTCAAACGCCACACTAGAATCATTCAGACGAGCACATGAAGAGGAACCCTCTACTTCGCATCCGCGCTCTACGCTTCCTTCCGGCCAGATAATCTCGTATCTACCTTCGGATAAGTTATAAAAGTGGTGACGAATGTACAATCCATCCGCCCGGTTGATGACCTCGATTTCCTGACGATACGTACCTGAATTCGTGCCTTCCCCATTTGCATTGACCGATTGGCTATAATGCAAATAAACGAGTCCACCGTTTACTGCCGCCAAAAGAAACAGTATCCTTATAATAACTTTCAACGTACAACACCTCATCACATGGTATGATGGACACGAACCATTACTAATCGCCTGAAAGGAAGCGCTTGATTATGATCCAACAACGTTTTATCGAACTAGGGGAAGGCTATAGTGACATCTACGAATTACTCGAAATAATGTCTACAAACTCCCACCGAATTCATAAGTCCTATGTTTTTTCATCCAAACACAATTCTAATGAACAATTGTCATTAGCCGTTTCTCTTACTCCTGCAACTGAAAATAATCACTTCATGCCAATCTATATTTGCAGAGAAGGAATTCGGTATTCTGCAGAGAAACCATCAAAACGTTATGACTTGTTTGTTGAGCATGCAGAGTCATTGAATAAAAAGCCCGTCAGAGTGGAAATAAAACATTCCTCCGAATTCGCTGAGAACGAGCTGTTTTACCAATACATTACTGGTATCTTACGTTTAAATCACTTGTTGCCGCCGCTTAATTAATAGGCGGCAGCAAGTTACAAGCCTGTTTTATAATCATATTCTTTTGCTTTATCTGGCTTTGCATTTTCATATATTGTGCTGACAAAGGGACGCTGTGAGGGCAATACTTTCCGTACAGCCGATAAACGCTCCAACTTAGTGATTGTTGTTTCCACGTCTTCCATATCACAGTAAAGCACAACGTATTTCATTCGCTTTGAAATATAATGAACATGCCCAAATTTGCGCAATGATTTTGCTTGTTTTAAATGATGGAGATAGACAATTATTCCTTGTCGATCAATCATGATTCTCCCCCTCTTTCTTACTCCATACAATACCATAGGTGAGAAAAGTCCTGCAACCTTGCATACGAAATGTTTGCGTGGACATATGTGATATCTGGCCGATCCTCAATCTTTGTTTGCACACCTTCTCTGGAATAGGTTACACTTAATAAGACATTTATCTGAATCCACTCGATCTTTTCTTTTACAAGATGACTGGATACAAGTATTTTCTGTTCAGTTGAAGTATAAACATCGGCTAAACAAAAAAGTGAGAACTTACTATAAGATGGAGGAGGTTTTAAATTGGGAAGGAAAACAAACGTCGCATTAACTGTGGGGGCTGCCAGTGTAGCTGCTTGGGCGGCTTCAAAAGTGATAGCAAAGCAAGAACCCCGCGCCGAAAAGATAGCGCTAAGTTTTTCAGAAGTAGCTATTTTAACTAACGCGCAACTGTGCCTTGATGCAGAAGTTGACCCACTTACCGCTTATACGAAAATAGCTGATTTTGGTGTTCACGGATTCGCGGTCGATGTACAACTTACGAAAGATGAAGAAATTCTTTTAGTGCCCAACCAAGAACTTTTGCTTTCCAATGAAATCGCCGACTATACAGTAGATGAACTCCTTACCGAATATAATAACGCTAAAAATTTTGATACTCTGCATGGAGATCTATCTGTTGTGTCTTTACGTGAACTGTTAGAAAAGTTTCCTCAACTATTACTTGTCGTTTCTATGAGTGATTGTCCTACAACGTATGAAGGAAGTTTAATTCCTTCCAAACTATGGCGATTACTAAAAGAAATGGATGCTACTGAACGCGTGGTAGTGACTAGCCTATTCGATGAACAAATTGATCGGTTTAATCTATATGCGCAAAATTCGGTTGCATTAGGTGCCGGTAGCGAAGAAATAAAAAAAGCATACGTCGCTTACACGAGCAAATTCGGTCATCTGTACCGGCCGAACGCAGACCTATTCTGCCTACCCGAAAAACTCGGTGTATTCCCACTGGCTTCAGAAGGATTTGTTCGCTTTTTGCAAGATCTCAATATCAAGGTATTTTATGAGTTGAATGAGACGGACGAACTTCCGAAACTAGCCAAATTGGATGTGGACGGTTTTATAACAAGTCACCCACAACACTTATTGACGTTCTTCAATGAAAATTAGAGATACAAAGTGACTAGATGACTCGTCGTTAGCGCGTGAGGCAAACTTCTCTCCGAAACGTCGATTCATTTTCCCTTCTTCTTTCTCTACTATCATTTTAAAAAAGTAACCCCCTGCAGATTTTTCTGCAGGGGGTTACTCATTCTTATGAAATGATTTATGCTGAACAAGAACAGCTGCCGCCTGATCCACAACCGCCGCCACAAGAACTGTTAGAGAAAGTCCCGTCGCCAGCTGGTACTTTCACAGCTTCTGAAACGGACTGACCAATTAGGATACCTATTTCATCCAACAAATCCTGTACGTCGTTTTCAGCCAGGCGTAACGCAGCCACTTCATCTTGTAAATCTAGTTCACGCTTTTGAAGACGAATTTCCTTCATAATTACTTTATAATCTGGATGATAGCGCCCAAAGCGCTGCACGTCCTCATATTGTTCTTTCATTTTAGTAAAATCAATGATCTTTTTTCGCAGATCAGCGTTTGAATATACACGGTCATGTGCGTCTTGATAGGTTTTCACCACTTCAGAACACAGCAGCATCTCGGAAAGTTCTTCCGCCATATCGATGACTCGCATCCACTCATCTGTCATCATTACCAATTGCCGCACCTCCTATCATACCTATCATAACAAAAAACTGCTTCCTCGACTATTCATTAAGATTTTTAGTTTTTGGTATTTCTATAACTAAATGATTTCTTCACTTCTTCCATATCACAAAAGTGCATCGTCTGATTCTCTATTTGTTGTATTTGTTCATGCCCTTTTCCTGCTATGAGCACAATCTCGCCTGGCTGCGCTTGTGTAATGGCATAACGAATTGCCTGGTGACGATTGACGAAGATTTCGACAGGTGTTGCAAATCCCACCATGCCTGCCAAAATGTCCACAATAATTTGGGATGGCTCTTCTGTTCTCGGATTATCTGATGTTAATATCACATGTGAACTGTAATGAGCGGCTACTGCACCCATTTGTGGACGCTTCTCACGGTCTCTTTCCCCTCCACATCCAAATACAGTAGTCAACCGTTTGGAGGACTCAGACAAAGCTTCCAACACCGCTTGCAATGCATCCGGTGTGTGTGCATAGTCTACATACACTTCAACTCCCGCCTCTTCATATTTCTCCAAACGTCCAACCGGTAGTCGTAACGCATGCAAGTGAGCTTTTATCACGCGTAATGAATAGCCAAGTGCCGTAAGAGCCGCTATAGCTGCTCTTGCATTCATTTCGTTATGATGACCTAGATTTGAGAGTAGTACCTGTTGTTGTAGCTTGCCATTAATATGTCGTCTACTGAAATAAATAGGTGCTTCAGATAACTCCTCCCCTATCGCGTGAATTGTCTCGTCATCTTCATTCATCACAAGCTGATCAGCCAATGGAATTAGTAGTTTTTTTGCATCGATATACGGCTGTCTACCTCCATGTTCAGCGTAGTGATCCATTCCAATATTTAAAAAAACACCTACAGTTAACGGGCAGTGTGCTAAACGATTAGTGGATAATCCAATTGAAGACGCTTCGAGAACAACATGGGTCACCTGTTGATTAATACATCTGCGTAAAATAGGATGAAATTGTTCAGCCGGAATCGTCGTCATGGAGTTTTGAATCGACTCTGCCAGCTTGCCGTCAATATAAAGACCTGTCGTTCCTATAACGGCTGTTTTATGTCCCAGTTCTCTTAATAATTGACCGATAAAGTGACTAACTGTTGTTTTACCGTTTGTCCCCGTAACGCCAATAATAAGTAATTCTTCGGCAGGATTATCTGAAAACTTTGCGCTTCCATATGATATAAATAGCGAACTATCGGGTATGAGAACTACCGTAATTTCTGCCGGTATACGTGTTAGATCTAGGTTATCTCGATCGATTACCAAAGTTTTTGCTCCATTTACTATCGCTTCTTCAATAAATGCCATTCCATCTGCCATAACGCCTTTCTTTGCCACAAATACATAATCTTTCTTGACCCTCTTTGAAGATTCCGTGATTCCATCGACTGTCCGCCGAATTGAGCCCTGTAAAATAGTGCATGGCCAATCCTTAAGTAATTCAGATAAAAGCAAGGTCTCTCGCCCCTTCCCGAACATTTTATTCATCAGAGAATATAATGAAACGAAGCATAAAGTATTCTATGAAAGGCGTAAGAAGAATGTCACGAAGAAAGTTGGGATCCTATGATTATCCAGAAGTTCGGCGGAATTGCCATGCAGAATCAACAACAACGAGCAAAGTGTATCCAGCATATTCGACAAGCATTGTCGAAACACCGTGCCGTCATCGTTGTAGTCTCTGCAATGGGAAGAGGAGGCGACGCCTATTCCACAGACGATTTGCTAACCCTTACGGACTCCTTCTCAAAATCCGGCGAAGCCAGAGATTTGGCCGCTGCATGCGGTGAATTAATCGCTGCAGCCGTATTATCTGCAGAATTATCTACGGAAGGTATAGACAACACGATTATCTATGGACAAAATACAGGCATTCGAACATCCGGAGAATTCTGCAATGCAACGATTGATAAAATTAATAGTACACATATCGTCAATACGCTTCAAACTCACTCATGCATCATTGTCCCTGGATTTCAAGGGATGAATATACATGGGAAGTTTATGACGCTCGGTAGAGGTGGCAGTGACTTGACGGCGATTGCATTAGCTTCTGCATTGCAAGCCCGTCATGTAGAATTTTTTAAAGATGTGCCGGGTGTCATGTCAGCAGATCCTCATACCACTTCTCACTATAAACGGTTTGACCAACTCACATTCGATGAATTCCTTCCATTACTAAAATGTAATCGACCCGTTATTCAAGAAAAAGCAGCAGTTTATGCAAAGCAAAAAACGATGCCCCTTCATATACGAGGCATCGCATCAAATGAGGAAGGTACATGGATTCTTCCTTAGTCGTCATGTATGGAGTTTTCTAATTCATTCTGCGCTATAAAAGACTGAGTATAGTATTTATTATAAACACCAATGCCGGTATGCGTGAAATTCGGATTCAGTAAGACATCCCGGTGTTTTGGAGAATTTAACCAACCGTGCACGGTCTCAATCGCATCGATATAATTAAATGCTATGTTTTCACCTGCTTTGCTTGGAGTTAGTCCAACATCTTTTAAACGATCTGCAAACACTTCCACAGGTCCTTCTTCATGAGAACTATATTTACGGAATATCATTTCCTGGCTATGCTTTCTTGAAAGTGTGGCCAGCTTATCGTTATATGATAAAAGAGGCAGTTGATGTTCTTCACGCAATTGATTGGTTAATTCAAACGTTTGTCTCTCCATCGCGCGATCTACTTCTGTCTGAACAGTCGATGATGGTTTTGGCGCTTCCATCATTTCTCCAAGATAGGTCATATCATAAGGCTGATGTTTAACCAAAGTACTTGGACTGATAAACCGTACACCTTCGATTCCACCATCTTCTTGATCAATATATAATTGTACAAATAAATTCTCATATGGTATTAGGATACGATTTTTAATATCTTCACTATTTAATGAAAATGTATAAATATTTTCTTTAATCGTTACATCAATTTCTGATTCAATCGGTGTAAAACGATGAATATCCTGTACATTTTGTCCGATTTTAAACGGTGCTACATCTGTTGTACCATCAGCGGTATATATTTGGTTCACTTTCCCATTCAAAACTCCCGCCATAAAACGCGGTTGTTCCGTATATACCCACCATTCGTACTGAAAACTCGAAGGTTCAATCCTAGACGGTTTACCAAATTCCTCTTCCAACTCATCAACTTTCTGCCCGACATGTACTGACATGCCTTCTTCTGGTCTCGGCATACCCTCGCCGGCTATCGGTGGACCTTTTTCAGGTACAGCAATCGGTGAGCCGTGTTGTACTGGCGACTCAAGAGGCAGATTTTCACTTATTTTATCAGTCATGAAATAAAAGACTCCCATTACAATCAAAAGCAAAACAAGAATCTTCCATCCTACTCTCCACATGTGATCTCCCTTTCCACTCTTTATATGCTACTTCTATGATAGTATTGCGCAACGCAAGAAATCATCTTGAAATGAATATTTATTTAAAATGAAAATCTATTTTAAAACAGCAACTTTCTTATATTGTACAGAAGACATACACTATAGTCACCTATATAAGCCAGGAAAGAAAGCGTTGACACAATGTTGTCATTGCAACTAAAATCGATTTGTTTTATGATATAATAGTATACGTATTCGTCAGGACGAACATAGAGGGGGATATACAGATGTATGTTGAAAATATTGGTCTTAAAGGCCTTGTAGCAGATTTACGAGTAATGGAAGAAATCATGAATAAAAATAATCTTGAAATTGACGGACAATGGGATTATGAGCGTGTAACTTTCGACAAGAAGTATATTGTTAAAGAAGGTACATACTACTTGCGCGTTTTCGGTGAACTCGTAGAAGGCGACATCGATGGTAGAAAAGCTACAGTTCGTCTAAAGCAACCAGTTCTAGGAAAGCACTACTACCCACACGGTGTGGAGTATGGCGAAGAAGAAGACTTCCCTGCTAGCTTAGTTAAGGACTGCGAACTAACATTAAAGAAAGTATATGACGAGTTAAAGCAATATAGTTTGTAATGATACGAAAAAGCCGGAGAGCTAAATGTTCTTCGGCTTTTCTACTATTACTCCACTAATTTGGTTATAATAAAAACAGTATCTACGTGGAGGACGATCACTTTTGAAATTGCTTACAAAACGAAATATCATGATTGCATTCAGTATCATCGTACTATTGGTCATTATATTCTATATTTTACCCGTTTCCATTCCCATCATTTTGGCTTTGCTAACGGCCCTTTTTTTAGACCCTCTTGTAAAATGGGTAGAAGTACGGTTTAAATGGAAGCGTAAAGTTTCTGTCATTGTGAATTTTATTGTATTTGTTGGAATCAGTGTACTTTTCCTTTTCTATACAGTCACTACACTCATTGGTAAAATAGTTCATTTTACAAAAGAAATACCGAACTATTTAAACTCCCTCTCAAGTGTGTGGATTAACACACAAAGTAAACTATTTCAGTACACGGTTGGCATGCCTGAGGATATCTTGGCTATGCTGGAGAATGAATTCAATGAAATTATTGAATCAATTCGAATTTCAATCATTACACTTTTAAGTTACGACCGCATTTTGGCCTTAATATCGGACATTCCAAATTTCCTCGTCAGCTTTATTGTGTTCATGATCGCATTATTTTTGTTCATGTTGGAATTACCAAACCTGAAAAAGACCTTTTATTTTCATTTAACAGAAGCTACGGCAGAGAAAGTACACTATATGATGAACAGATTACGGTATGTCATATTAGGATTCGTCAAAGCTCAATTACTTGTTAGTTTAATTATCCTAGTCGTTTCCTTTATCGGTTTACTAATGATTATTCCCAAGTATGCGGTAGTGATGGCTTTGGTCATCTGGATTATAGATATTATTCCGATACTCGGCTCCATTATTATTTTGGCACCTTGGTCGATCTATCAGTATATTTCAGGCGATATCGCAATGGGGACAAAATTAGCAATATTAGCTGTAATCCTCTTGGTTATTAGAAGAACTATTGAACCAAAAGTAATGGGCTCCCAAATCGGTTTGTCTCCATTACCTACTTTGATTGCGATGTTCATCGGTTTGAAACTGTTCGGCGTTCTCGGTTTCTTCATTGGACCATTGCTCGTCATACTCTTTAATACAGCAAGAGAAGCAGGCATCATTAAACTGAATTTCAAGATTTAATACTAAAAGGGATACCTCGATGTAGGTATCCTTTTTAGTATGTATAGCATATAACGATAAAAAACAGAAGCCACGCCCTATTGGGAGTAGCTTCTGTTTTACGTAAAATATCATATACCAAGAATTGCTTTAAATACAGAAGTAGTCTCTCCACCTGTGTAGAAGACATACAGCAACAAGTACACTGCAACTCCTGTAATGGCCGTGAAGAACCAGATGATACTTGTAACAGGACCGATTTTACGATGGCGTGCAAGATTGTTCTTCAAGCCTGCATTGATCGTAATAACTCCCAATACGGCCCCTGTCGTTGCTAATATGATGTGGAATATTAAAAACACTGTGTAATAAATTTTCAACTCATCAGGTCCACCAAAAGCAGTATTACCTATAAATACCGTTCTAGAGATATAAATAATAAAGAACAGAACTGCAGACACAGCGGCTGCGATCATCGTTTTTTGATGCGCTTCTATCTTTCTTTGTCGTATCAAATTCCAGCCAACCGCAACCAAAATCGCAGATAAGATGATGAAAAATGTACTGATCGTCGGTAATAGTGGTAGTCCCATCCTACACTAACTCCTTTTCGCTCAATCAGCCATGCATCGTCAAGTTCTGGCGTTTGAGTAAATCTTGTCTAGTAATTTCTTCCGCATTATCTCTTTCATACTGTGACCAGCTTAAGAAAATGCGACCGATAATAACTACATAAACGAGTTCCTGGATGACTTTCATCAGGATACCACCTAATTGCTGATCGTACAGCGTAGGCATATTTGTGAACAGCTCAGGTCCCGAGATGCCAAGGCCTGACAGTCCAGCTAGAGTTCCACTTGGCACACATAATGCCATCGCTTGTAGCCACGCTTCACCACTGCTGTATGTTTCGTAAACAGGTACGTCGACAAAGATGATTAAAGAACAGGCAGGTGTAATGAGCAAAGCGCTCAATATTACATAACCGATTTTTTTCAAACCGTGTAATTGTGGCTGTCCTTTTACCGTATTGACTACAGGCCACCAGAGACAAATAGCAGAGAAGAAAAGCGTGATGGTGAAAATAGTGTGCAATGGCAAACTTAACTTCACTTGGTCCAATATGAGTGGATAGTGGTACATTGAGAACATAAATGTAAATACTAACAAACTAATGAGCGGTTTAGTCAATAGCATGAATACTTTTCTGAAAATCGTGAAGGATAGAAGCTTTTCCCATACCCAGTTTGGTATGCCGATAATGAAGAACGGTGCTACGATTAAAAGCAATATAGCCATTTGAGCCATATGGACGGAAAATAAAATATGACCAATTAAATCCATTGGAGAACCTTTGACAATATAGAGCAACACCATGGAAGATAAAAAATAAACAGCTTGGTGTTTCTTTAACGGCTGTGACCCTTCGAAACGATCACGCCATTTAACTGTAATGAGATAATATAAAACGATTCCAAGTGCTATGGCTATTAAGAAATAAGGACTCCACAAAGCTCTAAAACCAAAAATACTTAACGGCAAAACAATCACTCTCCTTTTATAATCAATTCGCTGAATCTATTCTGTGTGTAGTGCTGAGATATTCCCAATGCACTCACCATCACAGCACAAAGTTAACGAAAGTCTTTCCTATGCCTATTATACGAGCATACATCGCATAACTCAATGTACGAACTTTGACAATTTCATCTAAAAGTGAATAGAAAAAGAGCTTATGGAAGAATCCATAAGCTCTTTTTGTTGCTTACCACCAAACGATTGTTACAAATGTAAGTGGGATTAAAAATCCTAACATTGCACCTGTAAACATAAACATTTGTGGAATGCCATGTCCTTTTTCATTCATATGCATGAAGTAGTAAAGTTGAAGACCTACTTGTACAGCTGCAAAGAGGAATAATGTTGGAATGATAAAGAATTTTGAGAAACCAGCAACGTCATTTAGATGAGCAAACACCATAGAAAATGATACAAGTGTTAAGAAAATCATCAGAGCAAACATCGCAACTTGGCTGCGCATTGCTTCTTTTGCACGACGTTGAGACAGTGACTGTTCAGCAGGAGATCTTTTAATCATTTGAACTTCTGACATCAACCGACCACTCCCATCAAGTAGACTACAGTAAAGATGAATACCCAGACTACGTCAATGAAGTGCCAGTAAAGTGAAAATGTATAATACTTAGTTGCGTTATACAAGTTCAATCCACGCTTTGAGTTACGGAAGATCAACAATGTGATCCATACTAAACCAACCGCAACGTGGAATCCGTGTGTTCCTACTAGTGTATAGAACGCGGAACTGAACGCACTATTACTGAATGTAAATCCTTCTTGAACGTAATGAGAAAACTCATACACTTCTAACATCAAGAATCCAAGTCCTAATAATGCTGTTAGACCTAACCATAACTGCATTTTTTTGAAGTTGAAACTCTTCAAATGATACATTGCGTACACACTTGTTAGTGAAGATGTTAAAAGAAGCATTGTCATAACAAATACTAACGGTAGTGTATATAATTCTTGCGTTGTGAAACCAAAGCCACTTGGACCTTTGTTTTTCAAAGCCATATACGTTGCGAACAACGTAGCGAAGAGAATAGTCTCTCCGCCAAGGAATAGCCAGAAACCAACGAATTTATTCTTTGCTTCCATAGTAGCTCTCTCAGGATGAGCAGGCCACGTTTCAGGGGTGAATTTTGTATTCAAATCCATTAGTTACGCCCCCTTTTAATATTTTCTTGATCCTGCAAGATTTGCTCTTTCGTTACATAATAACCAAGATCATCTTTCAATGAACGAGCTGCCATTGCAACGAATGTGAAAGCAAGACCAAAGATCAATACTCCTAATCCCCATGAAGTTTCTTGGTGGAACATTGCACCGAATCCAGCAATGAATAATCCAAGAGTCATCAACATTGGGATGATTGAACCGTGCGGCATATGAATGTCCGTAATAGGTTCAGCTGGTGTAATCATTTCCTTACTACCTTCCATCTTCTCAATCCATAGAGTGTCTAAACCACGAACTAATGGAGTTGCTGGGAAGTTATAGAAAGGTGGTGGAGATGGAATCGCCCACTCAAGTGTACGTCCGTCGCCCCAAGGGTCATTTCCAACGCGCTCATTTTTAATAGTTGTCATAATGATGTTGATTAACATTACTGTAAAACCAATTGCCATTAAAAGAGCACCGATTGTACTTACTAAGTTCGCAATGTTCCAACCTTGTCCATCCATAAATGTCCAAACACGACGTGGCATTCCCCAGAAACCTAACCAGTGTTGAATTAGGAATGTCATGTGGAAACCGACAAAGAAGAATACGAAAGTAATTTTACCTAATAACTCATTCAACATAGTACCGAACATTTTTGGCCACCAGTAGTGGAGACCTGCAAAAATAGCTAGTACTACCCCACCTACAATTACGTAGTGGAAGTGAGCTACGATGAAATATGAATCGTGTAGCTGATAATCAAGTGGTGCTGCCCCTTGCATTACGCCTGTTACTCCACCCATTACGAATGAAGGAATAAAACCTAAAGCATAAAGCATTGGAGTCGTAACTTTAATACTACCGCCCCAAATTGTAAGCAACCAGTTAAAGATTTTAACACCTGTAGGTACAGCAATCGCCATAGTAGCTACCGCAAATATTGCGTTCGCTGTCGGCCCAAGACCAACTGTAAACATATGGTGAGCCCATACCATGAATCCTAAGAAACCGATTAGTACTGTAGCGAATACCATCGCAGTATAACCGAAAAGACGTTTCCGAGAGAATACTGAGAATATCTCTGAGAAAATACCGAATGCAGGTAAGATCAAGATATATACTTCAGGGTGTCCGAAGATCCAGAAAATATGCTCCCAGATAATCGTGTTTCCGCCCATCGTATGATCAAAGAAGTTACCACTAAACATACGGTCAAACGTTAGGAAAAACAATCCAACAGTCAACGGAGGGAATGCGAACAATATCATCGCAGACGCTACAAACGTAGTCCATGTAAACAAAGGCATACGCATATACGTCATCCCTGGTGCACGCATGTTAATGATAGTTACAAGGAAGTTAATCCCCGCCATCAACGTACCACCACCCGCGATTTGTAAACCGATTGCATAGAAATCAACACCGTGTCCTGGTGAGTGAAGTGATAACGATGCATAAGATGTCCATCCAGCATCAGGAACTTCACCGAACAACCAAGAGATGTTAAGGAATAAACCACCAAATGCGAACATCCAAAAACCTAATGAGTTAATGAATGGGAACGCTACGTCGCGCGCTCCGATTTGAAGCGGCATGATTGCGTTCATAAAACCAAAGAGAATCGGCATTGCTGCCAAGAAAATCATGGTCGTTCCGTGCATTGTAATTAAATCATTAAAAAGCCCTGCGCTTACGAGATCGTTGTTTGGTGTCATCAACTGAAGACGAATGATCATCGCTTCAATACCACCTAGAACGAAGAAGAATAATCCCCCGAGGAGATACAGAATTCCGATCTTCTTATGGTCGACTGTTGTCAGCCAATCCCATAGCGTTGCGCCAAAGCCACTTTTTTGAGCAACTGAACTCACTGTGTTACCTCCTATTCAAATTCCGCTTGAAAATTATTTTGCAACCTTTAAGCCCATTAAGTATTCAGCTAATGCATCTAAGTCTTCATCAGAGATTTGATCTTTACTGAATGAAGGCATCGTATTGCCAGGTTTATATTTCTGTGTATCACGAATCCACTCTTTCAAGTTCTCTTCATCGTGTTCAAGGAAACCTGCTACACGATTACGATCACCGAATGAAGCCAAGTTTGGTCCTTGTGCACCAGACTCACCTACACCTGAAACAGCGTGACAACCGATACAGCTTTGAGAGAAGACTTCTTCGCCGTCAGCATTTGCAACAACAGGTTTTTCTGCTGTTTCTTGCATAGCTGCAACCCAGCTGTCAAATTGATCTCTCGGTAATGTTTTTACTTTAAAGTCCATCAACGCGTGAGAAGGTCCACATAGCTCAGCACATTTTCCGTAGAAAACGCCGTCTTTCAAGCCTTCAGATTCTTTCTCAAATGATAGATAGAATTTATTCACGTTCTCAACGTTCGTATCTAGCTTACCACCAACTGACGGAATCCAGAATGAGTGCTTTACGTCCGCTGCGATCAAGTTGAAATAAACTTTTTCATCAGTAGGTACTACTAGTTCCTGAGCAGTAACAATACCTAGATCAGGATACTCAAACTCCCACCAATACAACTTCGCGGTAACGTCTACTACTAAGTTCTCGGCGTTACCATCTTCATCAACTGCTCCCATTGCTTTCACATCACCTAATTTATACGTGTAGTGAACAGTAGGAATAGCTAGAATCAAAAGTAATACTATTGGAATGAATGTCCAAAGCAGCTCAAGTGTGTGACTTCCTTCCACTTGCTCTGGTATGTGATCTTCACCCAACTTCGAACGTCTGAAGCGGAATAATGCAACAGTGTAAATAATTACTACAACAATGATAACCAGTAACATAATTCCTGATGCTAATAGCAACAACTTGAACTGGTCATTAGCGACTTGTCCAGCTGGTTGGAAGGTTGAAATTTCTTCATTACCACAACCTGCCATGAACAGAGCGAAAACCGCTAGTAAAGAAAAGAGACGCCACTTTTTGAGTCCTTTAATCATCGCTAACTAATACCTCTCTTTCTAAAAAAATGTTTTTCTACTATGGAGGACTGAGTGCCCCTTTATGATGAATTCCTGTTTTAAAGAAAGAATTCCGATACGTTAGATGAATATAGAGAAAATAATCATGGATACAAACAAGATTGTCATATAATTTAAAGAATATACGAACATTCCGGTTGCCCACTTTAAATCTTCTTTGGCTTTAAATCCTTTGATAGCTAGATAAAGCCACCCAACATTCAACAGTGTTGCAAATACTATAAATCCGGTACCGAGCTGTGGTAACAAAAAAGGCAGTGGAAATAGTAACAATACCCACATAAGCATGGACTTTTTCGTCCGTTCAAATCCTTTTACTACTGGTAACATCGGAATGTTAGCCGCCCGATACTCTTCTGTCCTACGCATTGCCAACGCATAGAAGTGCGGTGGTTGCCATATGAACATAATTAAAAACAATGCCCATGCTCCCATTGGCAGTGTAGGATCAACAGCTGCCCATCCGATTAGGGGTGGAATTGCTCCTGAAAGACTTCCTACTACAGTATTGCTTACATGCTTACGTTTAGACCACATGGAATACAAAACAACATAAGCGAATACACCCAAGATACCAAGCCATCCTGCCATAGCTGATGCAGAGAATAACAATACTTCACCGGCCACTAGGAATGTAACGGCTAATGTCATCACAGCGGGAGCTTTAAATCTACCTGTTACTGTCGGTCTCGACTTTGTTCTCGACATGACAGGATCAATATCGCGATCAATCAAGTTATTCATTGCGCCCGAAGATGCGATGATCAATCCAGTACCTAAAATCGCAAATACCAGTAGATCGAAGTTATGGAGAAAACTTTTACCAGTGAATTGAAATGCCAAAAAAAGACCGGTGAACGTAGTGATCAAATTTGAGTTAACAATTCCTATTTTGATCAGCGCCAAAAAGTCTTTCCACAAGGTAATGGTCTCTACGTTTGGATCTGCAACTGTCGAAAGCGTTCGACCGTTTGACATAATAACCCTCCTTTCAAAGTTTTCAGCGAAGACCCTATCACCTACTATATCTAAAATCGTCTCACATTTCCAGACCATTTCTCAATTTATAGCGGTTTGTGCAACCTTTGTGTCTTTATCCTTCACCTTCTATATAGTAATGCATTTCCGACTGTCATTTGTGAAGTTAAAGAGACTATTTTATGAACAATTTGTGAAAAGCCTTATACATCAGTGGTTTATTACCTTCATGCATTGTGTTTCTGGCAATTTTTCGTTATCATAAAGCTTGCAATAGATGCTTCAATTCCATAGAAACCTTTGAGATCCGACTGTATATCTCAATAAAAATATTTCTGGAGTTCAGGCAAAATTTTACGTAAATCGACCCTTTGATGGTCAATTCAATAGAAGAAGGTGTTTCGTACTTGCGATACAACAGATTTTTAAAATGGTTTGGAGTAGCTTCTACAATCGGAATGCTCGCTATCTTACTGGGTGGCGCGCTAGTTACCAAAACCGACAGCGGTATGGGGTGTGGAAGACATTGGCCAGGATGTAACGGACAACTGATTCCTGATGACATCACAGCAGAAGTATTAATCGAGTTCTCACATCGTTTAGTTACCGGTTCAGTAGGTATTTTCATCGTCATACTGGCTGTATGGTCATGGAAAGCACTTGGCCATGTCCGTGAAACGAAATTTTTAGCTTTTATGGCAGTATTTTTCTTGATTCTACAGGCTTTGATTGGAGCAGCGCAAGTATTATGGGGACAAGGTGATTTCATTCTAGCCTTGCACTTTGGGATTTCACTCATATCCTTTGCGTCAGTCTTCTTACTGACTTTATTAGTGTTTGAAGTAGACCAGAAGTTTGACGCAGATAAAATACGCATAGGTAAATCATTACGTTTCCACACTATTGGCGTAACTATTTATTCATACTTTGTTATTTACACTGGTGCTCTTGTTCGTCATACTAGCTCTGGCCTAGTATGTTCAGACTGGCCTCTGTGCCGCAATAACGAATTCAGTTTACCGAATAATATGTATGAGTGGATACAGATGGGTCACCGTTTAGCTGCAGCATTGATTGTCGTATGGATTGGGTTCATCGCAATTAAAGCGATTAAACATTATAGTGATCAACGTGTCATTTACTGGGGTTGGATTACAGCGTTCGGATTAGTACTTGCACAAGCAACAACAGGGATGATTGTCGTACTGACTAAATTAAATCTCTATTTTGCATTGTTACATTCATTGTTTATCACTTTATTATTTGGTTTATTAACATATCTCGTTCTTCTTGTCTCTCGCAGCCAGAAGAAGTAATACAAGAGCGCGTAGCGGCTTTTTAAAGGCTGTTACGCGATTTTTGTATACAGGTGTAGAAAAACAGCTATCACTGTCTGAGCGACATGTGATAGCTGTTTTTTAATGTTCTAATTCAATTAACAAGTCTCCTGATGAGATAGAATCCCCTGGGCCTGCATATATTGCCTTCACAACCCCTGCAAAAGGAGCTTGAATCGTTGTTTCCATTTTCATAGCCTCTGTAATCAACAAGTGTTCGCCGCGTTTCACTTTAGCACCAATCGAGACTGCTACTTGTAGAACAGTTCCTGGCATAGTAGCTGCAATATGCGTCTCATTTGAAGGATCGGCTTTTTGCTTAGTATCGTCTTTTGTTTCCACTTGGAAATCTTGGATGATGATCTCACGTGATTGTCCGTTTAACTCGAAATACAACGTGCGTGTTCCGTCGGGATTGGGTTCACCGATCGACACCAATTTGACGATAAGTGTTTTACCAAACTCAATCTCAATCTCAATTTCTTCACCTAAACGTAAACCATACAAGAATTCTGGTGTATTGATGACAGAAACATCATCAAACTGTTTTCTCGTTTCAATATATTCTTCGAAGACTTTCGGATACAGAACGTAAGCGAGCGCATCATGCATAGTAGCAGGCTTCTCCATTTTTTCCGTCAGCTTCTTCAGTACATCCTGGAAGTTAACTGGCGCCAATAACTCACCCGGACGTACCGTAATCGCTTTGCGACCTTTTAATATTACTTCCTGTAGCTCTTTCGGGAAACCGCCATATGGCTGACCGATTGAACCTTCGAAAAACTCAATAACGGATTCCGGGAAATCGATAGTTTGTCCTTTTTCAATAACCGTGTGCTCGTCTAATTCATTTTGTACCATGAACAACGCCATATCCCCCACTACTTTCGAAGACGGTGTCACTTTGACAATATCTCCAAAGAGGAAATTCACGCGGGAGTACATTTTCTTTACTTCTTCCCAACGCTCTCCAAGCCCAACAGCCTTAGACTGCTGTTGCAAATTCGAATATTGGCCGCCCGGCATCTCATGTACGTAAATTTCTGAATGAGGACTGTTCATACCACTTTCAAACGGCTTGTAATATTTCCGCACATCTTCCCAGTAATGCGAAAGTTTTTCTAATGACTCTGTATTTGCACGTACATGACGTTCATTGTTTTGCATCGCATAAGCAAGTGAATTGGCAGACGGCTGTGATGTCATACCCGCCATGGAACCAATTGCTGTATCGACAATGTCCACTCCAGCTTCAATCGCTTTGGCGTACATATAAATACCATTACCGCTCGTATCGTGCGTATGCAAATGAATTGGCAGACTTGTTGACGCTTTCAATTCTGATACTAATCGATAAGCGGCTTCAGGCTTAAGCAATCCTGCCATATCTTTAATCGCCAATATGTGAGCACCGACCGATTCAAGTTCTTTGGCCATCTCTTTGTAGTAATTGACCGTATATTTTGCACGATTGTCATCCAGAATATCTCCAGTGTAACAGATCGTCGCTTCTGCAATCTTTCCAGTTGAACGCGTTTCATCAATTGCAACTTCCATACCTTTGATCCAATTCAAGCTGTCGAAAATACGGAATACATCTATACCTGACGCAGCTGATTCTTTTATAAATTCACGGATGACGTTATCAGGGTAGTTTGTATAGCCAACTGCATTTGCTCCTCTGAAGAGCATCTGGAACAACACATTAGGTACTTGCTTGCGTAATTTCTCGAGTCGATCCCACGGGCTTTCTTTCAAGAACCGATACGCTACATCGAATGTCGCGCCTCCCCACATCTCGAATGAGAAGAGATCAGGTAATAGATGCGCACTCTCGGTTGCAATCTGCGTTAACTCTTTCGTTCTCATGCGTGTAGCCAGTAAAGACTGATGCGCATCACGGAAGGTAGTATCTGTCAGCAATACATCGTCTTGCTTTAAAACCCATTCGACTAACGCATCTGCACCTTGCTCATCCAAAATCTGCTTTGTCCCCTTTTGGATTGGCGCGTTATAATCGATTTTCGGAATGCGTACCGGATGCAGAACAGGACGTGTCGGGTCATCAATGCCAGGGAATCCATTAATGGTAACGTTTCCAAGATACGATAAAGCTTTCGTTCCTCTATCTTGTTTCTTGGCAAACGCGAATAATTCTGGAGTTTTATCAATAAAGCTCGTGTTGTAATTGCCGGATAAAAAGTTTTCATGGCATACGACATTTTCCAGAAAAGGTATATTTGTTTTAATTCCACGAATTCTGAATTCCTTCAAATTTCTGTGCATTTTGCTTGCAGCATCCCCAAAGGTCGGGCCCCAAGTCGAAACTTTCACTAGTAATGAATCATAATAAGGGCTAATAACAGAACCTTGATATGCATTGCCTGTATCCAAGCGAACCCCAAATCCTCCACTCGAACGATAGACCATTACTTTGCCTGTATCAGGCATGAAATCATTTAACGGATCTTCCGTTGTCACACGTGATTGAATAGCGTAACCAAACAATGGGATATCTTGTTGCTCTGGTATATTCACTTGCTCAGAATGAAGTGGTTCTCCTGCTGCGATGAGTACTTGTGACTGCACAATATCAATTCCTGTAATCATTTCAGTGATTGTGTGTTCCACTTGGATACGTGGATTGACTTCGATGAAATAAAAGGAATCGTCAGCTACTAAAAACTCTACTGTCCCCGCATTGATATAAGATACATTTTTTGATAGTTTAACTGCCGCATTACAAATCTCATGGCGTAATTCTTCTGTCAAAGAAATGGAAGGAGCTATCTCTACTACCTTTTGATGGCGACGCTGAATAGAACAATCTCGTTCGTACAAATGGACTATTTCTCCATATGTATCACCAAGTATTTGTACTTCTATGTGTTTTGGGTTGGTGATGTATTTTTCGACATAAACTTCATCAGAGCCAAATGCAGATTTTGCTTCGGATTTCGCCCGGTTATAAGCCTCTTGCACTTCTTCTGGTGATTCGACGATTCGCATACCACGTCCTCCGCCACCTAACGAAGCTTTAATAATGATCGGGTAGCTATGCTGTTCACCAAATGCTGCAACTTCTTCTACGGAAGTAACCGGTCCATCACTACCTGGTATTACGGGGATGTCAGCTAATATTGCTTGTTCTCTAGCCTTTACCTTATCACCGAACATTTCTAAATGGCTTGATGTCGGTCCAATAAAGATAATCCCCTCTTCTTCCAAACGTGCTGCGAACTGAGAATTCTCTGCTAAAAATCCATAACCAGGATGAATTGCATCGACATTTGCTTTTTTCGCAATGTCGATAATCCCTTCAATATCCAAGTATGCATCGATAGGCTTCTTACCTTCACCCACTATAAACGACTGATCGGATTTGTAACGATGTAGTGAGGCACGATCTTCAGCTGAATAAATACCAACTGTCGCAATACCTAATTCTGTACACGCTCGAAAAACACGAATTGCAATTTCGCCGCGGTTTGCGACTAGTACTTTCTTAATCTCTCTTCTCTCCACCAACAAATCAATCCCCTCTACTCTGTTCTCTCATACTTCACAAACATCGAAACGTTCATCAATATACCAAGCGCAATCGACAAGAACACAACAGATGTACCGCCATAACTGATAAACGGCAATGTAACTCCTGTTAACGGAATCAAACCTGTCAATCCACCTAAGTTTACCAGTGTTTGAATAGCTATCAAGCTACCTACACCAGCTGCGAGCATTCTTGCATGTGCGTCTTTTGTACGCAAAGCAACAGTAAACGCTCTCATCACGATGAAAAAGAGACCTCCAAGAACAAGCGTCGTTCCGAGTAATCCAGTTTCTTCAGAGATTACTGCCATGATAACATCTGTATGTGGCTCAGGTAAATAGCCAAGTTTCTGAATACTGTTTCCTAAACCCACTCCTTTGAGCCCTCCAGCACCGATAGCAATGTATCCGTTAACGATTTGCAGACCTGAACCTTGTATGTATTCAAAGGGATCCGTAAAGGCTAGAAAGCGACCCATACGCGATACAGTCATGACCGTATCCCACTTAATCCATAGTACAATCCCAATCAATACGCCAAGCAAAGCAAAGAAACGACTGATGATCAGATAATTCTTCACTTTCATTCCGCTGGCCATGATTACCGATATAGCAACAAGGAATAAAATCATAGTTGCTCCAAAGTCCGGTTCCAACAAAACTAATAAAAGAGAGGCTGTTAAAACGGAAAATGTTGGGAAGATAGTGGTTTTTATTTCATCCAATGTTCCTGCATAATATTTATTGGCAAAAACACCTGAGAAATATACGATAAAAGCAATTTTCGCTACTTCAGTTGGCTGTAAGTTCCCTATTCCAAATGGTAATGAAAGCCAGCTTTTCGCTCCTACCGCATCACCAAATCCGATGAACTTTACAAGGACCAATAAAGTAAACATGACGATTAACGCGCCAGACAAGAACTTTTTATTTCTATAATGTCTATAAGGAATAATGGACACTAACAGAAACGCCGGGATCGCAATGGCTAGGTTTGTTACTTGTTTCTTAAAGAAATGGGAAGGTTCAAAGTTATAAATATTCACGGCCCATACCATGCTTGCACTGTAAATCATAATTAACCCAAATAAACAGAGCAGTAAATATACGATAAATAAAGGATAGTCAAAATTGCGTAAAATTCGATTCATATAAGTCTTCATTTTCATAGTACCTCTTCGTCCTAAATAAAAAACTCAAACTGTTGGAGTAGTTTGAGTCTTCCATTTATTTTTTTGTATACAGTTCGTGTAAAACATTTAACTCTTTTTCCAAAACAGAGATTATTTCACGGCCTTTGTCATGTTCAACTAGACCTAGCTTAACAGCAAAATCAATCTCACGGGATAATCCGTACATTTGCGTATCAAGCACTTCCTCATATAGTGGACATTGCGGCATCGTTAAATTATCCATTTGAACTTTGATCAGCTTTGCAATTTTCTCTGCATCGATTTGCAGTTGTTTCATGGCCTGTTCTTTGTACGTATCTTGAACTTTTATATCCATGGAGACGCCCCCATTATTCATTATTCCCGCAAGTTGTTAATGTCTAAATTGTATCTTTTGCTCTTACAAAATGCAAGTGTTACCCAATGAAAAAAACGAACTGAAATGAAATCCTTTTCACTTCTTCTATGAAAAGGTATACTTAATCTAGTGACTATGGATTGAGGAGGATATATTTTGGAACTTATTATACCGATTACCGGGAATGTGAAACATGTAATTACATTAGATCCTACTGTTTGGATATTTGATGATCGTCGTATCGATCTGGATGAATTTTTCTCGGAGGATTTTGTCGAAAAAGATGAAATGGAAGAGTATAAAGAAAGAATGGGTAAACACTGGTCCAGAGAAATTATGGAAGGTGCAACTTATCCACCCACTTTAAAAAGCGAAAAAAGATATGAAAAAGATAAAATGTTGTCAAGCAGCTTCGGTATTGTATTGAAACCATTTATACACAATGCGGTTCCATCAGCAAACGCAACAACTTTTACACTCATTACAAATGATGAAAAATACACATATCCACTGGAGGAAGCAGCCAACATTATTTTCAAATTCAGCCATAACGGTAAACCTCTTCGAGAAGACGGTCCCGTACATGTACTGTTTAAAGATGGTTCGAATCAAGATTCACCGATTCGTTATGTTCAGGCTATCCAAGTGGATTGAAGGAGAAATTCCAATGCGCGTTAAATGTGTCATATGTGACCAAAACGATCAATTAGAGGATGACAATCCACTTGCCAAAAAATTACGAAACCGACCCATTCATACGTATATGTGTCCCACTTGTCGGGAGCGGATCGGCAGCTTGACAGAGAAACGGATTGCAACTGGTAATTTTGTTTTCTACCGCAGTTCCGATCCTACCGAAAAAGATTTTTAATGAATAAAAAGACTCCGTTACTGAGTAACGGAGTCTTTTTTATGTTCATTCATTCGTCGAACACGATAGATAATGAGAATGGCAGCAGCCACAAACAGTCCTTCTACGATTGGAAGGAAGAAAGCTAAGAATGTTAGTATTATACAGCCAATAAATAAGAACGTATAAATAATAACATTTCGACCAAAACTGATCTTCCTCGCAAATCCGAGTTTATACACAATAGCAGACATGATGAAAACGAGCGCAAACAGAATATAGCCGGCTGTCGTGAAATTTGGCGCGTACTCATAAATTATACGAGCAGTTCCTGACAACCGATTGTAGACCATTTCTGAATCTTCAACTCTCATTCCATACATTCCCTTCTACCTTTATTATTCGCCAAGTTTCTTCTTTTTATTTACACGTTCACGTTCACTCTTATCTAGAACTTTTTTACGTATACGAATAGATTCTGGTGTAACTTCACAGTACTCGTCATCACCAATGTATTGCAATGCTTCTTCAAGCGACATAATACGCGGTTTTTTCGTTGTAACAGTTTGGTCTTTAGAAGCTGAACGTACGTTAGTAGCGTGCTTGATTTTCGTTAAGTTAATCGTCAAATCGCTATCTCGGTTACTTTCGCCTACTACCTGACCAGCATAAATTTCTACACCTGACTCTACAAACATAGTTCCACGATCTTCTAGTTGCATAACACCATAACCAGTTACTGTACCGTTCTCCATAGACACAAGTACTCCGTGACGTCTGCCACCGATTTTACCTGTAGTGACTGGCTTATAGCTGTCGAATGTATGGTTTAAGATACCGTATCCACGAGTTAAAGTAAGGAAGTCTGTTGTATAACCGATCAATCCACGAGCAGGTACCAAGAAGATCAAACGTACTTGGCCGTTACCGTTATTAATCATGTCCAACATTTCACCTTTACGTTCACCAATAGATTCAATGATTGAACCAGTATGTTCTTCCGGCACGTCAATTTGAACGCGTTCGAATGGCTCGCTACGCTTACCATCGATTTCACGGATGATTACTTGTGGCTTGGATACTTGAAGTTCGAAACCTTCACGTCGCATATTCTCGATAAGAATGGACAAATGAAGCTCTCCGCGTCCAGATACGATCCATTCGTCTGGAGAATCAGTTGGATCTACACGCAATGAAACGTCTGTCTCAAGCTGTTGATCTAAACGCTCTTGAATCTTACGTGAAGTAACCCATTTCCCTTCGCGACCAGCGAATGGACTGTTATTTACTAAGAAACGCATTTGTAGCGTTGGCTCATCGATATGAAGTGCTGGAAGTGCTTCTTGATGATCAGTTGGACAAACTGTCTCGCCGACATCAATGTCTCCCATTCCTGAAACCGCTACGAGGTCACCCGCGTACGCTTCTTCAACTTCGACTCTCTTCAAGCCTAAGAAACCATATAATTTTGTTACACGTAAAGTCTTTACAGAGCCATCCCGCTTAAGAACTGCGACTTGTTCTCCAACTTTCATTGTTCCACGGAAAATACGTCCGATTCCGATACGACCAACGTAATCGTTATAATCAAGTAGTGATACTTGGAACTGAAGTGGCTCGTCACGGTTGTCGATTGGTGATGGAATGTTTTCAAGAATTGATTCATAAAGAACACGTAATGTGTCTTCTTGTGTTTCAGGATCAGGAGAAAGACTTGCTGTACCATTGAATCCGGATGCAAAAACAACCGGGAATTCCAATTGCTCGTCGTTTGCATCAAGCTCGATGAACAATTCAAGTACTTCGTCTACTACTTCTTCTGGTCTTGCGAAATCACGGTCAATTTTATTTACTACAACAATTGGCTTCAAGTTTGTTTCCAAAGCCTTTTTCAATACGAATCGAGTTTGTGGCATACATCCTTCGAATGCGTCAACAACTAAAATTACGCCGTCAACCATACGCAAGATTCTTTCCACTTCGCCACCAAAGTCAGCGTGTCCTGGTGTATCCAAGATGTTGATTTTTGTGTCATTATATTCAATAGCTGTGTTTTTAGCTAGAATCGTAATTCCTCGTTCACGCTCTAGTTCGTTTGAGTCCATTGCGCGGTCATCTACGTGCTCATTCGACCGGAAAATACCGGATTGTTTAAGTAATTGGTCGACCAATGTCGTTTTACCATGGTCTACGTGGGCAATAATTGCAATATTTCTAAGATCAGTACGTTCGTTTGTCATTTTTTCACTCCGTTTATCTTTATTTCAGATGTTCAACTGTGTTATTATAGCACAAGATAGTCCAATTAAATAATATTTTAATTTATATGGAGGGATTTTTTTGAAAGACATTAAGTGGATTTTCGTAATTTATTCACTCGGCGCCGTACTTTCCATGTCCGCTATTGGCATCGGAGTAGGTATGCGCAGCATATTAGTTGTCGTTCTCGCGATAATCGCTCTAGTATTAATAATGGGTAATGGATTCAAAACAAAAGCACGTATGCGTAGAGAAGGCACGCTATAAATAGCTCAAAGGGACTGTACATTAAACCATTTTGGTTTAACAAACAGCCCCTTTTTTTATTTTAGTCGGATATATTTTGATAAAATTTCCTCATGCAGTCCTGGACGTGTAACAATAAATGTGTCAGATCCAAGTAGATGTGGTCTCACACCTTCTAAATTCGTTGCTATAGCTCCAACTTCTTGCGCAATGACAATTCCCCCAGCTATATCCCAAGGTGCCAGTCGCATAGAAATATACGCGTCAATTCTTCCAGACGATACATAGGCTAGCTCAATTGCTGCTGAACCATAGGATCGCGTTCCACGGCAACGTGTGACGAGCTCAATAATTTTTTCGTTTTCCACTCGATGATTTGGCGCAACCCAGCTAGCATTGATGCCGATGATCGCTTCTTCAAGTGGTGTGACCTCCAGCTGTGGCAGACGCTCATCGTTGAAATAAGCACCTTCACCTTTCGCTGCATGGTATAACTCATCTCGCATTACATCATATATGTAGCCCAGCATCCCCACGCCGTCTACATAAATCCCCAATGAAATCGCAAAGTTTCTTCTCTGATGGATAAAATTCATCGTTCCATCAATTGGATCTAGGAACCAAATTACTCCGTCAAGCGAAGAAATCTTATCTCCAAATCCCTCTTCTGAAACCATCTTATGCTCTGGAAAGTCTTGTCTTACCCGTTCAACAAAAAAGCTTTCAACTTCTCTATCGATATTGGTAACTAAATCATTAGCATCTGCCTTTGAATCGATGTCAATTGTACTAAAAAAAGACACTCGTATTTTGTGGCCAGCCTCTTTGATTAACGATTTCGCATATCGATCTATCGCATTAAGATTCATTCTGCCACCTCTTCCCATTCCGACTATCGCTAGTATAACACAGGGACAACGGAACAAAAGAGATAACAGGTATAGGATATTAAGTAAAAAGACACCCCGTCACATTTCCTTCAATTTCTGAAGTAAATGGGGATGTCTTTAACTAAGCCATACTCACATCGAGAAAACATTAAGTGTCTCCAATTCATTGTGAATTTCTGTCAATCGTAGTTTACTTTTATCAACTTGAACTGTGTCTTGGTCTTGCAGTGCGTCGTATAGAGTAGCTAATTCATAATCCAATTCCAATTGTAAAGTTCTCACATATTCTCTCTCAACATCTTCTTTTCGGATAAAATGAACGACCTGTTTCATAAGTAGCACCCCTTTTAGTTAATATTTGCTCTAACCGTCTTATTAGTAAGATATGCAAAAATTCCGACTTTTAGTGGTTAGAAGCCTTGTTATTTTAAATTATTCCCCGTTTACTGATAAGATAAACGTAGTCACTACAAACTGGAGGAGATTTTCTTGATTCAGTCTTATTGGTCATCAAATGATTTTAATGTTTTTACCGTTGATGGCTTGGATCATCGCATGAAAGCTTTGCAGGAAAAGATACAACCGAAGTTCATAGAATTAGGAAATCATTTTGCACACCGCCTTTCCGCACACGGTACGGGTGAGTTTTTTCCACATGTCGCAAAACACGCAAGACGAACTGTAAATCCGCCACGAGATAGCTGGGTGGCATTCGCTCCTGCTAAGCGAGGTTATAAAGCGTTACCTCACTTTCAGATTGGCTTATGGGGCACTCATTTATTCATCGTACTGGCAATTATTTATGAAAATCCCGATAAAAAAGGGATCGCTGAACGTTTAGAAAATGAAATGGAAGTTATTACTTCGTTACCAAAAGATTTTGTTGTTTCCGGAGATCACATGAAGCCTGAAGCTGAGCGCATTAGTGAAGTAGGGACAGAAGGACTCGAAAAATTGCTGGATCGTCTGCAAACCGTGAAAAAAGCAGAGTTTTTAGTTGGTCGTCATCTATCAAAAGATGAAGCATCTAAAATGAGCGAAGAGCAATTTTATGAGTACGCAGAAGATACGTTCACGAAGTTATTGCCTGTTTATGATGTAGTTATTCATTCTTTTGAGTGAAATAAAAATTGTCAATTTGCATATACTTGTTCCCCCCGAATACTCTTATTCTCGATCAATTAATTTGGCATTCTGAAGAAATTAGTGTATTTACATGTGAAATCATAATAAAAGACACCTTTTGATATAGGTGTCTTTTGCTTTGTTTATTTTTTCACCTTTAGCAATTCGCCAGGTTTGCTTTCTTTTGCCGCTTTCACTACACGAAACGCCACATAGTCACTACTTTCCTCAAATTCCTTGCATAGCGTTTTTTCTTCAGCCATGGATGGTACTACACTTTTGAAAGCCCGATAGTATCTCATAAATTCGTCTCGTTCGATATTTGATTCATAGGCTTGCTCCACTTTTGTGAAAAAATCGATCACCTTCACGATTTCTTCTGTTGACCAATCCGCACGTAGTGGATATTGATAACCTGCCATCTACTTCTCTCCTTATCTGACACTCCATTTTTCTCGTATAGTACTCGCTTCATTTTTCATTCGTTCAAACAATTCGGCGACGCTTGGGACATCCTCAATCATACCCGCTACTTGACCGCCCCAACCAAAGCCTTGGTCTTTTATACCATCATGGATGAACTTACGATTTGCATCTCCACTAATAAATGTTTTCAGTCCTTCGTAACCCGCATCTTCCGCTTCCAACTTCAAAATTTTATCAGTCCAGTCATTCGATAAAGCACGTGCGGGTGCACCGATTGTTCGTTTGATAATCGTTGTATCTTGTTCACTGCTCGCCAACAGAGTTTCAAGATAAGCAGGTGATGCATCGACACATTCTTTTGTCGCTATGAAACGAGTACCCATTTCGATTCCTTCTGCTCCGAGTGCTTGGGCTGCCATCCAGCCCCGTCCATCACCAATACCACCCGATCCAATGACCGGTATACTGACTGAATCTACAATCCTTGGAATTAAAACCATCGTGCCAATATCATCACGACCTAAATGTCCTCCACCTTCTTGTCCAACCGCTATGACAGCATCCGCACCAATCTCTTCAGCTTTTTGCGCTTGTCTTCTTGCAGCCACCAATACCATCTTTTTCACATCAGTGCCTGTTAACATATCAAAAAGCGGCGCAGGATTTCCCCCGGTAACCGATATAATATCGATTTTCTCTTCCAATGCCGCTTCCACCATTGCTTCATACGTTCTACCATGATTACCAATCGCAAAATTTACACTGAAAGGTTTATCAGTCTTTTGGCGAACTTTGCGGATTTCTTCTTTTAATGCTTCTGGTGAAGGTAGACTCATTGCAGTGATTTGACCGAGTCCCCCCGCTTCCGAAACAGCAGCGGCGAGGTCTGCATAAGCTAGATACGCAAGCCCACCTTGCACAATCGGATATTCAATTCCAAAAATTTCCGTCACTCTAGTTTTCCACATGAAAATCCCCCCATTTTTTAAAAATGTGAAAAAGCCCATGAGAAAAACACTCCCATGGGCTGTTCAATTCTAGCTGTTTTATTTCGTCATCATGTGAATCGGCTTACCAAGAGCAACTTCTGCTGCTTCCATAGAAATCTCACCTAGTGTAGGGTGAGCATGGATTGTCATAGATATATCTTCAAGAGTCATACCTGCTTCAATCGCCAATCCAAGTTCTGCAATCATGTCAGAAGCATTTTCCCCAACAATTTGAGCTCCTAGTAATAAACCATCTTCTTTGCGACCAACAAGCTTCACGAAACCTTCTGTAGCATCCAACGAAAGAGCACGGCCATTTGCTGCAAACGGGAATTTACCGCTTACTACGTCATACCCTTCATCTTTTGCTTGTTTTTCGTTTAAGCCTACCGTTGCAAGTTCCGGATCCGTGAAGCATACAGCAGGAATAGCCATATAATCTACTTCAGATTTCTCTCCAGAAATAGCTTCTGCTGCAATTTTCGCCTCATAAGAAGCTTTATGCGCAAGCTGAGGACCCGCTACGATATCACCGATTGCATATACATTCGGGACATTCGTACGGCACTGCTTGTCCACTTCGATTAAACCACGGTCAGTCATGTTCAAGCCAAGACTTTCCAAACCGATTTCATCCGTATTCGGACGACGGCCCACTGTTACAAGAACGTAGTCCGCTTCAATTTTCACTTCTTCACCTTTAGCTTCGTATGTTACTACGACGCCATCTTTTGTTTCCTCAACGCCTTTAGCAGATGCTTTGACAACTACTTCAACGCCTTTTTTCTTTAAGCCTTTTTTAACGATTTGTGTCATTTGCTTTTCAAAACCAGCAAGGATATCATCCGCACCTTCAAGAATAGTTACTTCAGATCCTAGGTTAGCATAAGCTGAACCAAGTTCTGTACCGATATAGCCGCCGCCAACAACGACAAGCTTTTTCGGTAATTCTTTCAAACTTAAAGCGCCGGTAGAATTGATAACACGGTCAGTAAATTTGAATGAAGGGATTTCAACTGGGCGTGAACCCGTAGCAATAATAACGTTGTTGAATTTATACGTTTGAGCAGAATTATCTGTCATCACGCGTACAGTGTTCGCATCCACGAAATACGCTTCACCTGCAACTGTTTCTACTTTATTTCCTTTAAGTAAACCCGATACGCCGCCAGTTAACTTAGAAACAACGCTTTCTTTAAACTTCATAGCTTTAGAAAAGTCTAGTTCGACAGACTTCGCAGTGATTCCCATAGTATCAGCATTCTGAGCTTCTACAAAACGATGTCCAACAGAAATCATTGCTTTAGAAGGAATACAGCCAACGTTTAAACAAACACCGCCGATTGTATCTTTTTCAACGATTGTAACTTTTTGACCAAGTTGTGCTGCGCGTATTGCCGCTACATATCCTCCTGGGCCTGAACCTACTACGAGTGTGTCAACTTCGATTGGAAAATCTCCTACTACCATGTGATTTACGCCTCCATTAATAAAAGTGATGGATTACTTATTAATTCCTTAAGATAGTTTAACGCTAATTGTCCCGTTACGCCATCAATCACTCTGTGATCAAATACTAAAGATAATGCTAACATAGGTGCTGCTACAATTTCACCATTTTTCACTACAGGTTTTTCAGAAATTCTTCCAATACCTAAAATAGCTACTTCAGGGTGGTTAATAATCGGTGTAAACCATTGTCCACCTGCAGAACCAATATTCGTAATTGTACAAGATGCACCCTTCATTTCTGTTGCTTGAAGTTTCCCGTCGCGCGCTTTTCCAGCGAGCTCATTCACTTCATTTGAAATAGCAAACATGGACTTACGATCAGCATTTTTAACGACCGGTACCATTAGACCGCGATCTGTATCGGCTGCAATTCCAATATTATAATAATGTTTTTGAATTAATTCTTCTGTCGCATCGTCCAATGAAGTATTTAGTTGAGGGAACTCACGCAATGTTGCTACGAGCGCCTTTACTACATATGGAAGATACGTTAACTTAACATCTTTCTCTGCTGCAATTGCTTTAAATTCTTTGCGATGTGCAACAAGTGCAGTCACATCCACTTCATCCAGCAATGTAACATGTGCAGCGGTGTGTTTAGAATTCGACATGGCTTTAGAGATTGCTTTTCGCATAGGTGATAATTTCTCACGAGTCTCTGGGAATTCACCTTCAATGATAGGAGCTTGTTTCTCTGAATTTGAAGATGTTTCCGTTGCTTGCTGTGATTCAGTCGTTCCTTCAACAGATTGTTGTTGATCTCCCGCTTTAAATGAATCTATGTCTTCTTTTACTACGCGGCCATTTTTCCCGCTACCCGCAACTTGCGCTATCGTAACATCTTGTTCACGTGCATATTTACGAACAGACGGCATCGCGATGACTCGGCGATTTTCATCGACCTCATTAGTAGATGTATTGACTGGTTGTTCTTTTGGCGGTTCTGTCGACGACTGTCCATCAGACGCCTCTTCAGGTTTCTTGGAATCTACGCTTCCAAGCGCTTCCCCTACTTGTTCATGAGATTTTTCTGCACTCGCTTCTTCGTTAGAAGAGTCCGCGCTTTCTTCATCGTCTTCATGATCTGGAATACCATGATCCGGTGCGTCAAAACGCACTAATTTATCTCCAACAACTGCTACAGTACCTTCAGTAACATAAATCTCTTCTACAGTACCTGATACAGGTGACGGAATTTCTACTACGGATTTATCGTTTTGCACTTCTAGTAATGTATCATCTTCCTGGATTTCATCGCCTGGTTTTACGAACCACTTGACGATTTCCCCTTCGTGTATACCTTCACCAATATCTGGTAATCGAAATTCATAAGTCACGTAATTCACCCTTCCTGGTTTGTCCAATAAGTATTTAGAATGTTAGTACTTCTTTTGCTTTCGCTGCAATGTCTTTCGCATTAGGCAACCAAGTATTTTCGCCTGCTGCAAATGGGTATACCGTATCAGGTGCTGTCACACGTAGTACGGGAGCTTCAAGACTCAAAATAGCTCGTTCAGTAATTTCAGCTACTACGTTAGCAGCAATTCCTGCTTGTCGCTGTGCTTCTTGTACTACGATTGCACGGTTTGTTTTTTCGACTGATTGAATAATCGTTTCGATATCAAGAGGCTGAATCGTACGTAAATCGATTACTTCTACTGAGTAATTTTCTTTTTCAAGTGCTTCAGCAGCTTTTAGGCTTTCCTGCACCATTGCACCGTATGTGACAATCGTCAAATCTTTACCTTCACGCTTCACATCAGCTTTTCCTAAAGGGATAGAATATTCTTCCTCAGGAACTTCTTGTCTAAATGAACGATATAGTTTCATATGCTCCAAGAAAATCACCGGATCATCGCTCTTGATTGCAGAAATAAGTAATCCTTTTGCATCGTACGGAGTCGACGGGATAACTACTGTTAAACCAGGTTGTGATGCTACAAGACCTTCCAAGCTGTCCGCGTGCATTTCAGGAGTTGCTACTCCTCCACCAAATGGTGCACGGATTGTGATCGGTGCATTGAAATGTCCACCTGTTCTAAAGTTCATTCTTGCAATTTGTCCACTCACGGAATCCATTACTTCAAACAGAAAACCAAAGAATTGAATTTCCATAATAGGACGGAAACCAGTAAGTGCTAATCCGATTGCTAATCCACCAATACCAGATTCAGCTAGCGGCGTATCAAAAACACGCTCTTCGCCGAATTCTTTATGAAGGCCTTCCGTTGCACGGAAGACACCTCCGTTCGCGCCTACGTCTTCACCGAACAGCAATACGTTTTCATCTGATTTCAGCTCCGTACGAAGCGCATCTGTAATCGCTTGAATCATTGTTAATTCTGCCATGGGTTATTTCGACTCCTTTCCAGCATACGCATCCAATTGTTCTTGTAAGTTAAACGGCACATCGCCTTTATACATAATCTTCATGAAGTCTGTTGCTTTTTGTTTAGGCTGTCCATCTGCTTTTTTGATTGCTTCTTTAATTTCTTCTTTTGCACGTTCAATTACTTTTTCTTCTTGCTCTTTAGACCAAATACCTTTCGCTTCCAAATAGGTTCTGAAACGAACGATTGGATCGCGTTTTTCCCATTCATCGTCAATGTCGGATGTACGGTAGCGTGTTGGATCATCACCAGCCATCGTATGAGGCCCATAACGGTAACACATTGTTTCAATGAGTGTTGGTCCATCTCCATTAACTGCACGCTCTCTTGCATCACGTGTTGCAACATATACTGCTAAAGGATCCATTCCATCTACTAGTACACTTGGAACGCCTGCAGCCACACCCTTTTGAGCCAGTGTTTTCGCCGCGGTCTGTACATCACGATGTGTGGAGATTGCATATTGGTTATTCTGAATGACGAAGATTGCTGGTACTTTAAAAGCTCCCGCAAAGTTCAATCCTTCGTAGAAATCCCCTTGAGATGTTCCGCCATCGCCTGTGTACGTAATGACAACTGATTTTTGTCCTTTTTTCTTAAAGCCTAAACCTACACCAGCTGCTTGGACATACTGTGCACCAATAATGATTTGTGGTGGGAAAATGTTGAGTCCATCAGGAATAACACTACCTGCATAATGCCCTCTCGACCATAGAAATGCCATGTGCAACGGCCAACCGTGGAATAATAACTGAGGAACGTCACGGTATCCTGGGAGAATGAAATCCTCTTTTTCTAACACATATTGAGAAGCTAACTGGGAAGCTTCTTGTCCTGCCGTCGGAGCATAAAACCCAAGTCGTCCTTGTCTATTTAAAGAAATGGATCGTTGGTCAAGGATACGTGTGTAAACCATACGGTTCATCAATTCCACTAATTCTTCGTCCGGAAGTTTCGGGTCCAAGTCCTTATCCACGATTTTTCCTTCTTCATTCAATATTTGCACCATATCAAATTGGCTTTCAATCAGTTGAAGCGCTTTCACTGGATCATACTGATTACCTTTTTTAGCTACCATATCTTGATCTCTCCTTCATATCTGTATTATATCGTTTTCAAATAAAGTTGATACAACTTCTTATAATTACTAGTATACGCAAAACTGAGCGCTTGGTCAACCATTGTAATTAAACACTTTCGCTTGTTTTTCACATTTTTCTAAAAGTATACTGTACTAACACAATATCGATCCTGTATTGGTACAGTGGTGTTTTTTATTGACAATTACCAGGTAATCTACATTCGTCCAAGTGATCATTGAGGATTCACATTGCCATTTCAGATTGCAGGTCCTACTCCATTTGCGAACCGCCATTTACAACAGATCGCAATGAATAACTCACTTCATTTCAATAACCATCTAAGAGGTCATACTCTCTATTTTACATTTCCTTTTTATTGCTTTTCTAAACTTTTCACGGCGCGAGTTGCTAATCTGTTTACTTCTCTAGTCGCTTCATTGAATTCAGTAAGTAACTGTTGACTAGAAGAGATTAAATCATTTACTTCACTGACGTGATTTTGCAGTTCACGTTCACGGATGGACTGATCTTCAATCTGTGTATACAATTGCGTCTGACTGTCTATAAGCTTCTTATACTGCAATATGAAGTTTTCATGTATTTCAGACCGTTCATAAAGTGCTTCAACCACTTCACCTACATGATCAGTTAAATCCACTTGCTCCATCCATTCAGACATCTGATCTATCGCTTTCTTCGATTCGCGTGAAGCACTTTCCTCTTTTTCTATCAAAAGAGCCCGTTCACGCGCTGACTTTTTCATCGCAACCACTCGCTGTTTCACTTCCTGGTATTGCTGTTGAGTCAATTCTATCGTCTCAATGAACAATATTTGTTCTTTCTGCTCTTTCTCAAATAACTTCCTCCCAAAGTTGTTCCCTTGTTTTTCTTTTTCATTCATAACAACAAGGAAATCTGTAAGTTGTTGAGTTACTTCAGACTCTTTGGAACAACCAATTAGTAGAAGGAGTATGAACAATAAACAAATTACTTTCTTCATTAATAACCCTCCTGACGCTTTATATACTTTTTTCTTTCACCATTTTTCTCATTCGTTTATACTGTATAAGAGGAAATTGGTTTTTACGATTATATACCCATTAAGCACATTTGTTACCCGCTTATCGTAGATTGTACTAAACCTAATATATCCGAGAGGAAGAGTAGAAATGATTTTAATGAAAGATATTATCCGAGAAGGCCACCCGACGTTGCGTTTAAAAGCCAAAGAGGTGCGCTTTCCTTTAAGTAATGAAGACCGTCAATTATGCGATGAGCTGTTGGAATATGTAGTCAATAGCCAAAATGACGAACTGGGTGAAAAATACGGCTTACGTTCTGGTATCGGTTTGGCCGCACCACAAGTGAATGCATCCAAAAGAATTTTCGCTCTGCATATTCCCGATGGCGAGATTCTATTGGAAAACTTTATAGCGATTAATCCTAAGATCATTAGCCATTCCGTTGAAAAGACCTATATAGAGACCGGCGAAGGCTGTTTATCAGTAGATCGCGAAGTTCCTGGCTATGTTCCTCGGTATGCAAGAATTACAGTGAAAGCTTTTGATAAGGAAGGTAACATAATCAAGAAACGCTTGAAAGGATTGCCCGCAATTGCTTTCCAACATGAATTGGATCATCTGAACGGTATTATGTTCTATGACCATATTGACAACAACGCTCCGTTCAAGGACATCCCCGACGCCATAGCATTTGACAGAGAGTAAAGCTCTTACACTTGACAGACCGAAGTTTTTCTGTTACAGTCTTGTCAAGGAGTGATGATGCCATGTATAAACGTCTAAAACGCAAACTGCTAAGACGACTTAATGGCCTGCTCGGTAAAAAGACAATTGCTTAGACTTTTACGCCCGCCAACTAAATTGGTGGGCTTTTCTTTATTTTAGGGAAATTGCATGCTATTATTGATGATATGTATTATTAGGAACGTAAAAAGGAGAGTTAAACATGATTTTCAAAGTATATTACCATTTAAACGTACATGAAGTTCCAGTCCGCGAGAACACACTCAGCTTGTATGTAGAAGCTGAAACAGAAAAAGAAGTCCGTGATCAATTAAAAGGTCGCGATCTGATGATTGAATACGTACAAAAGCTGGAAGGCGAGCACTTAACATATGAACAAGCCTCCCCAGACTTTCACGTTGAGCAGGTCTAATCAATGAAATCTATTAAAAACAATGAAACAGCCGTTTTTGCCCTAGGCGGACTAGGTGAAATCGGTAAAAATACGTATTGTGTACAATTCCAAGATGAAATCATCATTATTGATGCCGGAATCAAATTTCCAGAAGATGAATTGCTAGGCATTGACTATGTAATTCCAGATTACACATACCTTGAACGTAATATCGATAAGATTAAAGGTCTTTTCATCACACACGGTCACGAAGACCATATCGGCGGAATTCCTTATCTATTACGCAAAGTAAATGTTCCTGTCTATGGCGGTAAACTAGCAATTGGATTACTTCGCAATAAGTTGGAAGAACATGGATTGTTGCGCACTACGGAAATTCATGAAATTGAAGAAGATGATTTTATTAAATTCCGTAAAACTGCAGTATCATTCTTCAGAACTACGCACAGTATTCCTGACGCATTCGGCGTAGTAGTTAAAACTCCATCCGGTAATATCGTTCATACTGGAGACTTTAAGTTCGACTTTACGCCTGTCGGTGAACCTGCTAACTTGCATAAGATGGCTAAAATCGGCAGTGAAGGTGTACTTTGTTTGTTATCAGACAGTACCAATGCAGAAGTACCTAACTTCACAATGTCTGAACGTAAAGTGGGAGAAAGCCTGAATGATATTTTCCGTACAGTAGATGGGCGGATTATTTTTGCTACATTTGCTTCAAATATCCATAGATTGCAACAGGTGATTGAATCAGCGCAGATTTTCGGTCGTAAAATCGCTGTCTTCGGTCGTAGTATGGATAATGCGATTACCATCGGCCGCGAACTCGGTTATATTGACGCTCCGAAAGATTTATTCGTGGATGCTCAATCACTCAACCGGCTTCCTGCTAATAAAGTGATGATTTTGTGTACGGGTAGCCAAGGTGAACCGATGGCTGCACTATCACGTATCGCAAACGGTACGCATAGACAAGTTCAGATCCAACCTGGAGATACAGTTATTTTCTCTTCTTCACCCATTCCAGGTAATACGCTTAGCGTTAACAAAGCGATTAACTCCTTGTTCCGTGCAGGTGCGGAAGTTATTCATGGCCCATTAAACAATATCCACACATCTGGTCACGGATCGCAAGAAGAGCAAAAGCTCATGTTACGTTTAATCAAACCTAAATACTTCATGCCTATCCACGGTGAATACCGTATGATGAATATGCACTCTCAACTTGCAGTAGACTGCGATGTCGAGCCTGATAATATTTTCATCATGGGTAACGGCGACGTACTCGCACTTACTGACTCGACAGCTAGACTTGCTGGACGTGTACCTTCGGGCGATGTTTACATCGACGGAAGCGGCATTGGTGATATTGGCAACGTCGTACTACGCGACAGACGAATTCTTTCAGAAGATGGTCTGGTCATCGTTGTCGCAACAATCGACACGAAAAAGAACCGCTTAGTATCCGGTCCTGATCTTATCTCACGAGGATTTGTCTATATGCGTGAATCAGGTGCCATGATCAACGAAGCACAATATATGCTTTCCAAAACATTACAGCGCAAACTAGCTGCCAAACCTGATTCCATCAACAACTTGAAGGGCGACATCATCGATACACTCGTTCCATATTTATATGAGAAAACGAAGCGTAAACCGATGATCCTTCCCGTCATCATGGAACTTTAAAAAATGCATAAAAAAAAGCAAGTGCAGTTTAGCACTTGCTCCAGACTGAAGGCAACTCCTATAAACTAGGAGCATGCCTTCAGTTTTTCATTTTTTATGATCCAACATAATTTAAGTCGTCTATATCGATACTACTGCTCTCTCCCACTCCGCACGTTTAATGCAATGCCTTCCGTTCAAATCGATGAATATCCAAATCTGAACCAATTACAATCAACACGTCATTAACTTCTATCTGTTCAATCGCCTGTGGAGAGACTAGTATATGCGTTCCACGCTTGATCGCTACGATATTCACACCGTACTTGGCACGAATGTCCAAATCGATCAGCGAAGAGCCTGCGATGTGATTATTCGCTTGAATCTCCACGATGGAGTATTCATCGGATAATTCTAGATAATCTAGAATATTATTCGAAACCAAGTTATTTGCAATTCGCTTCCCCATATCCCGCTCAGGGTGAACGACTTGATCCGCTCCGATCTTTCGTAACACTTTTTCATGATAGTCATTTTGCGCTTTCACCGTAATACGCTGTACACCAATTTCCTTCAATATCAACGTAGTCAAGATACTCGCTTGAATGTTTTCTCCGATTGCGATAACCACATGTTCGAAATTCCGTATACCTAGTGAACGTAATGCTGCTTCATCGGTGGTATCGACAGCTACAGCCTGTGTAGCAATATTCGCAAATTCCTCCACGCGTTCTTGCGACTTATCAATCGCCATAACGTCTGCTTCCAGTTCAATCAATTCCTTAACGATACTACCGCCAAAACGACCTAAGCCAATTACTACAAATTCCTTTTTCATCTCATTACTCCTCGCTATTGCGAATAGTTACATGTCTTATCGCAATCCCATTTTAAATTTCAGGAATAACTCATTATACACTCCAAGTGTTTCTAATCCTAAGTTTTCATACACTTCGAAGTTCTCCCTCGCCTTTTCATCCGGATAAAATCGTTCATCTTCTGTAATTTCTTCATCCATAAATGGCAGTGCTGCAGTATTTGGAGTGGAATAACCCACGTATTCCGCGTTTTGTGCTGCCACTTTAGGATCCAACATGAAATTAATAAATTTATAGGCTCCTTCGACATTCGTAGACGTTCTTGGGATGACAATATTATCAAACCATAAATTCGAACCTTCTTCCGGCACGATATAATTGATATCGTCGTTCTCAGATATCATATCTGCTGCCTGGCCAGACCATGTGAGCGCTACGGACGCTTCATTATTAATCATTAGCTGCGTGACTTCATCACCTATAACTGCTTTAACGTTCGGACCCATCGTTTCTAGCTTGTCTGTCGCCTCTTTTAGTTCCTGCAAACTAGTCGAATTCAATGAGTAACCTAGTGAATTCAATGATACTCCGATCACTTCACGCGCACTATCTACTAAAATAAGCTTCTGCCGCAATGAAGCATCCCACAAACTTTCCCAACTCTCAAACGTCTGACCTTCTAATAAGGATGCATTATATGCAATCCCTACAGTTCCCCAGAAGTAAGGAATCGAATATTTATTGTCTGGATCAAATGGCAAATTCATGAAGTATGGATCGATATGTGTAACGTTCGGAATTTTCGAGAAATCTAGTGGCAGTAAGAGATCCTTCTCTTCCATCATCTGTACCGCATATTCAGACGGGACTGTCACATCGTAAGCAGTTCCCCCTTGTTCGATTTTCCCCATCATGCCTTCATTCGAATCAAATGTTTCATAAATCACTTTGATGCCTTCTTCTTCTTCAAATTGTTTTAGAAGATCCGGGTCTATATATTCGCCCCAGTTATACACCGTAATCGTATCTTTTCCTACGCGCCCCGTCTTATGCTCAAGCTGATAATTAGTGAACAACAGGAGACCCGAAACGAGTATAATTACAAACGCACTGCTAATTAATCCTCTCATTTCTTCACCCCCTGAGGTGATTTTGCTTTATTTCCGATTATATAATAACCAAGCACTAGGACCATTGTAATTAAGAATATCAATCCTGATAATGCATTGATTGTCAAAGTGATTCCTGTGCGGGCCATAGAGTAAATTTCTACGGATAATGTAGAGAATCCATTTCCTGTCACGAAAAAAGTTACGGCAAAGTCATCCAATGAGTAGGTCAACGCAAGAAAGAAACCTGCGAAAATACCCGGCTTAATATAAGGTAAAATGACACGCGTCAGTACATCTTTACGTGAAGCACCTAAGTCCAGTGCGGCATCTATTAATGTAGTACTCATTTCTAACAACTTTGGCAGCACCATGATGACAACGATAGGTATACTAAAAGCGATATGAGAAATGAGTACCGAAGCAAAGCCCAACTTCACACCGATCAGCGTGAATAAGATTAAGAATGATGCACCGATAATGACATCCGGACTAACAATCAATATATTATTCAGTGACAATACCGTCTGGCGTGCAGATTTGTTTTTCATAAAATAAATGGCAAGCGCACCAATCACGCCAATTGTAGTAGATAGTAGTGCGGATAATAATGCGATAATCACCGTATTCAAGACAATAATTAACAGTCGGGTATCTTGAAATACCGCTTGATAATGTTCCAATGTGAATGATTCAAAATGCGACATCCCACCTCCTGAATTGAAGGAGTAATATATGAGATAAAAAATAGGAGCATATAAAATCACAAAGACTGCTGCCAAATAAGTTCTCGGCATAATACCCAGTTTCTTCATTTAATGATGCCCCCTTTTTTACCAGATGTCAGTATCATAATTAAGAACATGAAGATAATTAGAAACACAGCTATCGTAGAACCCATTCCCCAGTTTTGTGTAACGAGGAATTGTTGCTCGATTGCGGTACCCAGTGTCATTACTTTATTACCTGCAATTAAACGGGTAACCATAAATAAGGATAGCGCCGGAATAAACACGACTTGTATACCTGATTTCACACCATCAGTAGTCATCGGCCAAATCACTCGTTTAAACGTCACCCATGCATTCGCTCCTAAATCTTTCGAGGCATCAAGTAAAGTAGGATTGATTTTATCCAAGGAGTTAAAGATCGGCAAGATCATAAATGGAATAAAAATGTACACAGAGACAAACACGAAACTAAAATCGGTGAATAGTATTTGCTGGTTGCCTATACCAACAGCTTCTAAAAAACCATTTATCGGGCCATAAATACCCATCAATCCAATGAATGCATACGTCTTTAACAATAGGTTAATCCACGATGGTATGATAATGAGTAACAACCATAACTGCTTATGCTTTGTTTTTGTTAAGAAGTAGGCTGTTGGATATGATATTAATAAAGCAAAAAAGGTTATGAGAAAAGCATACCAAAATGAGCTCAGTGTTAATTTGAAGTAAATTGACGTAAAGAAATTGCGATAGTTAGCCAGCGTTAAATGGCCCGATAAATCGAAAAATGAATAATACACGATGACAGCAATCGGTGCCAGCACAAATAATAATAACCAGGCTGCATACGGTGTGGCATATATAAAACGTAACGGGTTTTTACTCCTCATCTTCCGCCACTCCAAACGATTCCAGACGTGCATCAAAGTCAGCTTCCGATTCATTTAGACGCATTACATGAATGTCTGCCGGTTCAAAATCCAAACCGATTAATGTCCCTACGTCCGCTGGTTTTGTTGAATGAACTAGCCACTCATTACCATCAGAGTCATACGTGGAAAGTTCATAATGCACTCCCCGGAATAATTGCGTATCTACAGTGACGCTTAACCTTCCTTTTTCAACAGTTGTCATTTCCAAATCTTCAGGACGAATGACGATATCCACTTTTTCATTAGGATAGAATCCGCCATCTACACATGGAAATTGTTTGCCTGTGAATTCCACTAAATAATCTTCAATAATTCTTCCTGAAACTATATTGGACTCTCCAATAAAGTCTGCCACGAAACGGTTAATCGGCTCATCGTAAATATCAATCGGTGTCCCCGACTGTTGAATCTCTCCATTATTCATGACGAAAATTTCATCTGACATCGCAAGTGCTTCCTCTTGGTCATGTGTAACAAAAACAAATGTTTTACCAAGACGTTGCTGGAGCTCCCTCAGTTCATATTGCATTTCAGAACGCAATTTCAAATCAAGTGCGGACAATGGCTCGTCTAGTAAAATCACTTCTGGATCATTAATGATCGCCCTGGCAATCGCAACGCGTTGACGTTGTCCACCCGACATTTCAGTAATTTCACGGGATTCGTACCCTTCCAGATTGACGAATTTCAACGCTTCTTTTACTCGGCGGTCCACTTCATTCTTTTTCACTTTTCTTATGCGTAAACCGAATGCAACATTTTCATACACATTTAAATGAGGAAATAATGCGTAGTCTTGAAATACCGTGTTTACTTGACGTTCATTTGCGGGTACCGAATTGATCTTCTTTCCATTAAAGAAGATCGATCCATCTGTCGCCTCCGTAAAACCAGCGATCAAACGTAAAATAGTCGTTTTCCCACATCCTGAAGGTCCAAGTAATGTATAAAACTTACCGCGTTCCATTTCAAATGAAACACGATCAAGGACAGTTGTAGATTCATTGTAGCGCTTTGTAACATTCTCAAAACGAATAATTGGTTCAGTAGTCAATAGGTTTCCTCCTTGCATAACGTATTATGTCTTGTACTATATCAATAGTTGTAAACTTACTTATTATACACAAATTGATAGTGAAATCAACCATATATTAAATGTCGAATACGAAAACAGCCTACAGGAAAATAGTCATGAAAATTGTTTTTTCGCAGATGACATAGTAGAATGAAACCATATTGAGGAGGGATTCAGTTGGAAGACCATTTATTTTTTTATCTGGACTCTGATGCCAAGCGGAATCGAAAAGTCGAGCCCGCTACAAAAGAAAATCATCTAGAAGGAATTTTTCTAGTAAACAATAAGAAAATCCGAACATGGAAAGAGATGGCTTCTCATTGCGTAGATTGCATGGAACCATTACATTATAGCGATGAATTTGACGCGCGTTACTGTAAAGATTGCGATGAATGGCGAGAAATGATTTGCGATCCGAATTGCAAAACATGCCAAACACGCCCAGTAAAACCTTCTGACTGTAAACAAGACTTTGAGTAATCAGATACTCAGATCCTAAATATATATATTAGGTTAAGTGTTCTTTATAATAACTATTATTATCTTCGAGTCATTCTAATTGAATTCAACTCGGAACTTTGTTATTCTAGGTAAGAATTGTGCAACACAGTCATGTCGTTGTACAAAAGACTAATTGGAGGTTTTATATAATGGCCGAACGTATGGTAGGTAAACAAGCTCCAGATTTTACAATGGAGGCAGTACTAGCTGACAAATCTTTTGGTAAAGTTAGTTTACAAGAAAACATTAAAAACGACAAATGGACAGTTCTTTTCTTCTATCCAATGGACTTCACTTTTGTATGTCCAACAGAAATCACTGCAATGTCGGATCGTTACGATGAGTTCGAAGACTTGGATGCAGAAGTAATCGGTGTTTCTACTGATACTATCCACACTCACCTTGCTTGGATTAACACTGATCGTAAAGACAATGGTCTTGAACAACTAAAATACCCACTAGCAGCAGACACTAACCATTCCGTTTCACGCGAATACGGTGTATTGATCGAAGAAGAAGGTATTGCATTGCGCGGCCTTTACATCATCAATCCTGAAGGCGAACTTCAGTACCAGACAGTATTCCATAACAATATCGGTCGTGACGTGGACGAAACTCTTCGCGTACTACAAGCACTACAAACTGGCGGTCTTTGCCCAGCGAACTGGCGTCCAGGTCAAGAAACTCTTTAATTTTTGGACAACCATCCCCACGCGTTACACTAATCGTGGGGATTTTTTTATCACATAATATATATACCCACTTAGCTAGGAGGAATTCTTGATGAAATTACGTGAACAAATGCCTGAATTTCAAGGTGCTACTACTTGGTTGAATGGTGAAACTTCTAAATCGGAACTCGTTGGAGAAAAACCGACACTTATACACTTTTGGTCTGTAAGTTGTCATATGTGCAAAGAAGCGATGCCGGATGTAAACAACTTCAGGGATAAGTACAAAGATGAACTGAATGTTGTGGCTGTGCACATGCCTCGTTCAGAAGATGATGTCGATCTTGAACAAATCAAGAACGTAGCAGCTGAGCATGATATTACACAACCGATTTTCGTTGATAGTGAATTGAAGTTAAATGATGCATTTGAAAACCAATATGTCCCTGCGTACTATGTCTTTGACAAAGAGGGTCAGTTACGCCACTTCCAAGCGGGCGGCAGCGGTATGAAAATGCTTGAAAAACGTGTGAATCGTGTACTAGATGAAATGAAAAAAGAAGATTAATTTTATCAACGACTCCTACTAAATGGGGTCGTTTTTTTACATCTATTTTCCTCATAATACGCTATTGCAACCCTCATACAAACATTGCAGATTTATTTGTGATAAGATTAGTAAAAAGTTTTGGAAAGCGAGCTACCGAATGAACAAAACACCTACAAATATCGCAATGTATATTCTCATGTTCAATATGTTCATCGCCATGGCTGGTGTAGGCTTGATCATCCCTATTATGCCTGAATTCTTAGGTACTTTCGGAGTTGCAGGACGTGCACTCGGACTATTGATCGCCATGTTTTCTTTTGCACAATTTATTTTCTCTCCTATTTCAGGAAATCTTTCCGATAAATACGGCAGAAAAAGCATTATTATTTTCGGATTGGTTGTTTACGGACTTTCTCAATTAGCTTTCAGTTTATCAACTGAACTATGGATGCTCTATCTCTCACGGTTCTTTTCCGGTTTCGGTGCCGCCTTTATTGTTCCACCTACCATGGCATTTGTGGCAGATATTACATCTCCTAAAAATCGTGGTCGCGGAATGGGATTACTTGGCGCTTCGATGTCGTTAGGCTTTATGATAGGTCCTGGCATTGGTGGTTTTTTATCAAAAATCAGCTTATACTTCCCTTTCTACTTTGCCGCATCGGCATCCATTGTAGCAGCGGTTGTGTCCTTGTTGCTTCTTCCTAATCCTAAGCCCGTCTTGCAAGGAGCTACAACGAATGAAAACATCTTCCAGCAAATGCGTAGATCTACACAAACGTCCTATTTCATTATGCTAGTTGTCATGTTTGTATTTTCATTTGGATTGGCTAATTTCCAATCAACGATCTCGTTATATGTCGATCAAAAATACAATTACACACCTTCTCAAATCGCAATCATCATTACGGTTGGCGGATTTGTCGGCGTCATCATCCAGACGTTTGTTATCGATCGTTTGTTTAAACGTTTCGGTGAAATGCGTGTCATTCTCATTAATTTAGTGCTAGCGGCTTTCGCTATGTTAGGTATTTTATTCGTCAATACATTCTTCACTATTCTTTTGGTAGCAACGATCTTCTCAACCGCCACTTCGTTATTGCGACCAGCAGTCAACACGTTAGTCTCTAAACTAGCCGGGAAAGAACAGGGCTACGCAGCCGGCATGATGAATGCCTATATGAGTCTAGGAAACATGATTGGTCCTGCCACAGCCGGATATATATTCGATATGAATAGGGAATCCCCCTATATAGTCGGCACGATCATTCTACTACTTTGCTTTATTCTTGCTTTCTACTGGGCAAGGAACAACAAATCACTTATAGAGTCTGCGAGAACACCATAAATAGTAGCGGTACAGCAGTCATTGGTAGACATTCACTAATTATAAATCTTTAATACTAGTAAATTAATAAAGACAAACTCTATTACTACTAGAGTTTGTCTTTATTTGAAGAACTTCCACGATGAATGGAAGCTCTTTTTTATTGATCTTTTCTTAATAACTCCGCATACTCCTGCACAATCTCTACAAATGCCTTCACTTGCTTCAATTCGAATGTCGAACCATATCCGATCAACCAAGTATCACGTGTCAACTCAAACTCTTCTTCGCTATTGAGTAGCGGAATCAGATTGACTTTCTCGTCACCTGACAATGTGATGGAAGGCAGTATGGCATAACCGATACCTTTTAACGCGAGTTGCTTACACATTTCAATCTGATCCACTACAATCTGCCGGCTTGGATTTTGATTAAAGTGTTTATTCCACCAGCGCTGGATTTCCATGTAATAGTTTGAATCACTTTTATACTGAATAAAGTGACGGTTCGTATCTTTTAATTCATCAATTGTTGAGATTTCGGAATCTACTAGATACAGCTGATCACGGAATAAATAGACGCGATTACTTTTCCAATCTGTTTGCCCTCGAACAATACCGATATGTGCTTCCCCTTCGTACAAAGCTTTGGAAATTTCCGAGCTCCATCCTGTCATTAAGGAAATTTTGGCATCAGGATAAAGTGCTACATAGTCTTTCAATACTTGCGGCAACCAAGTCTGACCAATAATAGAGGCACAAGCAATCTTCAATGTTCCGTGTACTTTATCTTCAAGTGAGGCGATCAATTCCATCGTCTCGTCTTTCTTCGCCAAAGATTCTTTCGCATAGCTGATCACGTGTTCACCTGCAGGCGTTGGTTCAAGACCTTTTTGTGAACGGATGAATAACTGCATGCCCCATTCTTTTTCAATCGTCTGAAGGCGTTGTGACAAAGCAGGTTGCGACAAATGAAGGCGCTCTGACGCTTTACGCATATTCCCCTCTTCAGCTAACGCTTTAATTATATCCAGTTCAATTGTTGACATGGTCCTGCACCTTCCCTCGTGGAATTCGTAAGATCAATAATAAACTGATGACTGCAAATACGACAATCGCTATGTACACCCAGTGTAAGGAACTGTCTAAACCATTTTGTAAACTGACTAGCTCTTGCGAGGTTAGCATCGAACGACCGTCTTTGGTTAACAATGTATTCACGTCATCAATCGTGTAGGGCAATTTTTCTTTCGCAAAATAGGTAATGAGTGTACCATTCAATATGGCACCAAACACTGAAGCACCAATCGTATTGCCAAAATTCTTCATAAACATATTCGCTGCAGTAGCTGAGCCTCTTTGTACGCGCGGCACAGCTCCTTGAATCGTAACAATGAAGGATGTATTGGTTAGCCCCATTCCTACTCCGATGAAGAAGCTTGAACAACCTGCCCATACGGGTCCTAATGATGCGTTCATAAAGACAAACATCGTCGTACCAATCACTAAGGACACACCACCGGCAAACGATACGAGAAATGGGCCGAAGCGTATGAGTAAATGCCCTGCCATGGAGGATGCTAAAGGCCAGCCAATGGACATAGCAGTTAAAGTGAAACCTGCGATGATTGCTGGTTGTTCCATAACTCCGGATACATAAGTAGGTAAATAAGAAGAAACCCCTATTAAAATAACTCCAGTAGTCAACGACACGAGATTCGCATATAAGATAACGGGGTTTTTCCAAATGCTAAAAGAGATTAGTGGATCTTTTGCCAGCTTTTCTTGTCTGAAAAATAACCAAAATGAAATGCCTGAAAGAATGATTAACGCTATTCCGATAGCAGAGAATCGACCGAATCCTTGGCCTCCTTCTACTAGCCAGATTAAAATAGTTGCCAGTGCAGATGTCAGGAAAAAAGCACCTTTGTAATCGACAGAAGCTTTCTGCGTTTCTTTTGGTTCATGTAAAAAGAAATAAATAACAGCCATTGAAAGGAGTCCAAGTGGCACGTTCACCCAAAATATGTATTGCCAGCTAACGTACTGTACAATCAATCCACCAATTACAGGACCTGAAACTGCAGAAATGCCCCAGACACTCGATAAATAACCCTGTATCTTCGCACGTTCTTCAGTGGAATAAATATCCCCGATGATCGTAGTCGCAATTGGCATGACAGCCCCCGCCCCTAAACCTTGTATGAGACGATAGAATATTAACTGCTCCATAGAGACAGCAAACCCACAAAGTACGGAACCGATTAAGAAAATCGTCAAGCCCATAAAAAAAATCGGCTTTCGACCAAATAAATCCGCTAACTTTCCGTAAATTAAAACCGTTACGGTACTCATTAATAAATAAGACGAGAATATCCAACTATATCGTGAAAATCCACCTAATTCAGAAGCTATTGTCGGCATTGCGGTGGTAACAATTGTCGCTTCCACTGCCCCTACAAACATAGCGAGCATAACGGCAGCAAGCACAAAGGGCCGATTAGTTTCTTTACGCACAGCTATTTCAACTCCTTCTATTAGAAAAAGACTCCTTTATCGGAGCCCTTTAACATATTACTATGATCACTTCTTCATTGCTTTATTTATCCCACTTCAGTATACGTTATACGTTGTAAATATATTTTTTAAATTCTTTCATAATTACACGTCTTGTAATTATGCCCGCAAATGTTCCATCTTCTTCAGTGACACATAAAAATGGATGATTAATCAATAGATCTACTGCGCGTTGAAAACGGTCATTTACACGGATCGTTGGCAGATTCGTATCCATAATTTCATCTACTTTAATATCTTCTAATCTCTCATATTCAATGCGCTCCATACCTAGAATAGAATCCGTAATCATCCCAATTCCAAGAAGGCCTTTTAAATGATACTGATTATCCAGTACAGGAATTGCAGAATAGCCAGTCTTGGTCAAAACAAGTAGTGCGTGCTCTGCGTTATTCCCTATTTGTACGTGGGCAACTTTTTCCGAAGAAATAATTCGATCTATGATGGGCGCAGTAAGAAAATCTTTATTGTTTATGGAAACCATAGGTGATCGCTCCTTCTGTTCTTCATCTAAATACATGTACCTAAAAATCCGTTCACTGCTTCTTTTCCATCATACCACAAAAAGCCATTTCTCACCTTAAAAGAAAGCGTATTCACAAAACAAAAAACCTCTTTCTTTAATAGAAAGAGGCCCAATAATAAAAAATGATGATAAAGATGAAAACTGATGCGACCACGATAATCCACAGTAATGGATTCATAGCATACGGATGCTCCGCTGCAATATCAGGTATACGATTTTTTTCATTCAACTGAAATGAACGACTTGTTTTCCGTACTCCAGCTAACCCGATCCCCAACATAACGACTGATACAAACACCATAGGCCATAACCAAATATCCCACATCATAACTCCCTCCTTTTCGTACATACTATAGTAAAGAGCATGTGCAATAAGTGAGAAAGTATGTGCATTTAACACTCAACAGATCATTCGCAAAAAATATTATTCAATGTATAACGGGTTTATTATTTTGGATTCTTTACACGACATACATAAAGAGTCTTTAGTTTTTACTTTATATATTTTTTGATCAGGACTTGTGTTCCTTTTTCTCCATAGCCTTTATCTAGTAAGTCGGCATACATATCACGAGCAAGTTGTAATCCTGGCAATTGTAGATTCAGTCTTTCTGTTTCTTGTAAGGCAATATTTAGATCCTTCACAAAATGTTTTACATAAAATCCTGGTTCATAATTTTGGTTAATAATTCGAGGTCCGAGATCAGATAAACTAAAGGAATTCGCTGCACCCGAAGTGACGGATTGTAACATAGTATCCGGATCAAGTCCCGACTCCATAGCATAAGCAATCGCTTCACATGCCCCAATCATATTTCCAGCGACAGTGATTTGGTTGCACATTTTAGCGTGTTGCCCAGCTCCCGCTTGTCCTTGATAGACAATTTGTTTACCGAAAACAGATAAAATCGGTAATAATTTTTCGAATAATTCTTTTTGACCACCGCACATGATAGAAAGTGTGCCATTCTGAGCCCCAATATCCCCACCAGATACAGGTGCATCTAGTGCCTCCATATGTAAAGAAGCAGCCTTTTCTGCAATAGCAATAGCCAGCTCAGGGCTTGAAGTAGTCATATCCACTACGACTTGAGAAGGACGGCTATTTGCAAATATACCTTGATCGGATAAATACACCTCTTCCACATCGGACGGCATGCCAATCATCGTGAAAATAATGTCAGCCTGTTCAATAGCTTCTGCAACGTTATCCGCCCATTTTGCTCCTAGTGCTACTAGCGGTTCAGCCTTTGTTTTCGTTCTAGTGAAAACCGTAACCTCATAAGATGCGTTAAGTAAATGCTTTATAATACTCGAACCCATAACACCTGTTCCAATAAATGAAATTTTTTCTTTTTGCATATTCTCACTCCTCATTATGTATGATTATTTCTATCGTACAGAAGTTCAAATATTTTTACAATTGGGCAAACAAAAAAGAGGACCAATACAAGATTGGTCCACAAAAGGGGGAAATGAGAATGTTGCTGTGTTCTTTTATATTATCCCCACTTTTATTATGAGTTAAACATTGAATTTAGGTATAATTTCAGGGTAATTTTATTTCATTTTTCTCGTTAAATTCATTAATTAATACATCTAATTTACGACTAAGTTCAATGGTGCCTTCAGCGTTCATACCGTATTCTTCTGCAACTTGAATTAATTGTTCTCTGACACGTTCTATTTCTAATTTACAATTATGCACTACTTGCACACCTTCCATCTGTTATTACCCTATCCTTTAATATACCAACAACTCGCTATTGTTAAACCGCAATATTCTCGACATTTAGTGACAATATGTTTATGTAATGTTCTTTCGTTTCTAAAAAATAAGTCTTTACGTTTCGTAGATAATAGGGCAAACTAGAAAGGAATTCCCATTTTTACATCTTTATCATTTCGTATGACCTAATTGATGATTGAAGAAAGGATGACTGGAATGACGATCGCAGAAATTGGTGATATCATTGAATTCAAAGAAGGCTTACAAGGAATTGTTGAAAAGGTGAACGAAAACTCTGTAATTGTAAACTTAGCGTATATGGAGAGTTTTGATGCATTGGTAATGCAGGAAAAAACAGTAATCAATCATAAACGTTATACTATCTTGACTAATAGTTTACGAGAATGAAACCTTCCTCGCTGTAGTCCGTCTAATAGAATAGAATAGTATATGAAGGAGTGGTTACATATGAACAACAAATGGCGTATTATTTTCACTTCACTAACAGCTTCAATTATGCTGGCTGCGTGCGGAACTTCTGATGTAGACCCTGAAAAAGAAACAACAGGTAATGCTATAGAAGAACCTGCTGCTCCCGAAACAGATGCAGGAGAAGACACTTCTTCCGAAAATGAAGCTGAAATTGAAACAGACAGCGACGAAAAAACAAGCGTGGATGCTATGAAAGACGCTGTGGAGACAGCAAGCGATGAACAGGATTACTCCATGATGGTGTTCCCTGGATATAAACTTACAAGTGAAGAACCAGGCAGAGACAGTCTGATTCTAGAAGAAGATAGCGAAATGTTCATGCGTATCGAAACTACGCCTAAAGATGAAGAGTCTTATACGTTTGATGAACTCTATGAAAACACACTAGAATTATTGAAAGCTTCCAGTGACGGTGAAACACCTGTTGAGCTCACAGATGAAGCAGATCTTCCACAAGCTGACGATATCAAATCAGTTAAAGGCGCAGAAGTAGATTCCCCCGAAGGTCATTTTACAGGCTATGTCATCGAACGTGAAGACAAATTAATTCGTGTAACCATTTATGCTAAAGAAGATAATGAACATCTAAAAGACTTCAAAGATATGGCAGCAACAATCAAGTAATATTGCATATTGAAAAGGCCGATCCTCTGGATTCGGCCTTTTCAATATGATCTTATAATTATTCTTATAATGATACCGAAACTCTAGGAAACGATAAATGGAAAACTGTACCTTTACCAATCTCACTCGTAACTGATATAGAGCCACCATGCTCTTGAATAGTTTTTTTAACAAACGGAAGTCCTAAACCGGTTCCTCCTGGTTTATCCGTAATAAATGGTAAGAAAATAGTTTCTAGCATTTCTTCTTTCATTCCAACCCCTGTATCAGATATAAAGATATCTACGCTTTCCTGATCAGTCTCGCTTATCAAAATAGACAAGGTACCTTTTGCACTCATTGCTTCCATTGCATTTTTCAAAAGATTAACAAACACTTGTTTAATACGATTGGGGTTTGCTTGAATAAGCACCGGCTCTTTAGCATTGATTTCATTTACTATATTAATTTGATCCAATAATGCTTTAGGACGAAGCAAGAGTAGCACATCTTCTACTAAAACGGATAAAGAGAATATCGTGATTTCATCAACAGTCGGTTTTGACATGGCTAACATCTCATTCAATATATGATTCATACGTTTGACCTCATCCTGAATGACTGAAACATACATTTTGGCATTACCCGTTACTTCATGTTCCAGCAGTTGGAGAAACCCTTGTAATGTCGTCATCGGATTGCGGACTTCATGCGCAATACTTGCAGCAATTTCGCCAGTCGTGGATAATTGGTCGGAGTGAGCCAGTTGATCAAATAAGCGTTCACGTTCCGTAATATCTTCAATTCGTAAAATGAACATTTGTGTTTTACAATCTAATTTCAAGCTAACATCTTGGTAACTTTGTATTCCCTTAGATGTGTATGACATTTTCACTGTCGAAGTTTCTTGTGTTAGTGCTTTTAAAATATATTCTTCAAAAGCAAATGCGGAGGTTGGAACCATTAAATTAAAAAGATCTTGTAAATGTAGTAGTTCTTTAGAAATTTGGTCTGGGAATATTTCCGAAAATAAATCATTCGTCGAAATAATATAACCCGATTCATTCACAAGCGCCATTGGCATAGTCGCTGTGACATAGGCGCTTTCATACAGTTGATGTAATTTATGATTTTGTTCACCAATTTTTATTGTTAAAATCGCCCTACCCCTATATTGCTGGTATATAATATAACAAGGTTCTGGATTTTTATTCGGCACGTCTAGGAAACCAGTCAATACATTTTGATCCGCTATCGTTTCTGTTTTAGAAAGAAGTAAGCGTTTCTCTATTTGTTGCAATAAAGTAAGATCAAATATTTCAGATATATGATGTGGTATAAAGTCTTTAGGCATTAGTAATTTAACAGCTTCTGTCATATCAAGTATATCGCCGTCTTCATCTAAGACGATTTTAAAAAGCGAACTTTCTAGATAACGATTGATATCTAGTGTGTTTAACACTATAGCAGTACCCCCTCAATTCAATTGCAATTATCCACCATTATTCTGTAACCTATTTTCAATTTTGGAAATAAATCCTGTTAGATTCTTATTATGCCATATTGACGTACTCGTTCACATAGGCCTATAGTCTTTTTTATGTTTTTTATATTCTCACATTATTTTAAGATTAGGAGTTTTATCATGAACATCGTTCTATCTACATTAAATGCTAAATATATACACACGAATATCGCTATTCGCTATTTAAAGGCTTATGCAGCACCAGAATTCCATTGCGAACTAGCTGAATTCACTATTCATGATCCTACACTATCTATCGTCTCAGAGCTATATCAACATTCGCCAGACGTCGTTGGTTTTAGCGTATATATTTGGAATATAGAAGAAACAATAAAAGTAATTCGTCTGCTGAAACTGACAAGTCCTAAAACCGTTATAGTCTGTGGTGGACCTGAAGTGACGTATGACTATGATCAGTGGTTAAAAAGAGTACCCGAAATAGATATTATTGCGATAGGCGAAGGCGAAAAGACATTTAAAGATATACTTCAAGCAGTAGATGGACAAACTGTACTCTCTTCTGTACAAGGCATTGCATATCGTGAAGAAGGAAAATTAAAGATTACTGCTCCAGGTCCTAAATTGGATCTTCGTGAACTCCCCTCTCCTTTTCGTTTTCCAGAGGATGTTCCGCATCTTTCAAATCGAGTAATGTATATCGAAACAAGCCGTGGCTGCCCTTTCTCTTGCCAATTCTGCCTTTCTTCAATTGAAGTGGGTGTCCGATACTTCAATCGAGAAGCCATAAAAGAAGACATCCGCTATTTAATGCAGCATGGCGCTAAAACGATTAAATTTGTCGATCGTACATTCAATATTAGTAGAAGTTATGCAATGGAAATGTTCCAATTTCTAATTGATGAACATCTGCCTGGAACCGTATTTCAATTTGAAATTACAGGCGATATCATGCGACCAGAAGTGATTCAGTTTTTAAATGATAATGCTCCCAAAGGCCTATTCCGTTTTGAAATCGGAGTCCAATCTACTAATGATCTAACAAATGAACTGGTAAAAAGAAGACAAAATTTCACTAAATTATCACGTACAGTCACGATGGTTAAAGAAGGTGGCAAAATTGATCAACATCTTGATTTAATTGCAGGACTACCTGAAGAAGATTATGCGTCTTTCCGTGACACATTTAACGAAGTGTTTGCTTTACGACCTGAAGAATTACAGTTAGGGTTTTTGAAACTTCTGCGCGGAACCGGTTTACGGATCCAAGCAGAGCAATATGGTTATCGTTATATCGACACCGCTCCTTATGAAATTGTATCAAATAATGTCCTGTCATTCGATGATATGCTGAGGATTAAACAAACAGAAGACATTCTCGAGAAATATTGGAATTCAGGTCGATTCATCCACTCTATGGAGTATATTGTCACGGAATTGGTCGATACACCATTCGACTTCTTCCAATTATTCGGCGCATTTTGGGAGAAGCAAGGCTGGTCACGAATCGGTCATCAGTTTGAAGACTTGTTCACCCGTCTAGAACGCTTCTTAGTAGAAATATTGAAAATCGATACTTCAATAGTAGAAAGTCTATTGAAAATGGATTATCTACTTCACCAAAAGTTTTTACCAAGAAAGATTTGGTGGAGTGCTGTTGTTCCTGAAGAAGAGTTAAAAGAGGTGTATCAGACACTCTTACGTTCACCACATTTGCTCGGTGATCTGTTTGAATCAACTGGTTATACTGAACGAACGATTCGAAAGCAAGTTTTTGTTACTAAGACTTTCGCTCAATTGAATGAAGACCTTTCCGTAACAAAAAGTTCGGGTTATCTAATTGTCCAATACACACCAGGTGAAAAAGCACAGCACTATCATTTATCCGAACAAGTACTAGAAACCGTCTCTTCATAATAAAAAACGCAGCATGCGAAATTCGCTTGCTGCGTTTTTTAATTTAAATTACCCAATAATGACACGCTCTTTTGGATAATGATAAGGCGTTTTATTCGACTTTCCACCTATCGTGTAGATAAACGATATTAATCCTACTCGCCCGATAAACATGAGTACCATAATAATCAACTTACCAAACACCGATAAATCACTTGTAATACCGAGTGACATACCGCATGTTCCGAAGGCTGAAGTGATTTCAAATAATAATGGAATAACAGGTATCCCAGGCTCCGTAACTAACAACAACAATAATGCAGCCAACACCATAAAACACGCTACGAGAATGACTGCATACGATCGAAATACGTCAATCAGCTTAATTTGGCGTTTGAAAATGTGAATGACGTCATTTCCTCTCGCAAAGTTAATGAGGAATAATAGTGCAATAGCAAACGTCGTCGTGCGAATTCCGCCACCAACTGAACTTGGTGAAGCACCAATGAACATGAGCGCACTGACAAAAATATCTGTCGCTTCACTAAATTGCGTCACGTCATACGTCACAAGACCTGCAGATCGTGCAGAAACTGAATGGAATAACGCCGTGAAAAATTGCTGATGCCAGCTCATTCCTTTAAATGAATTGAATGATTCTAGCAACCAAATAGTTAATGTGCCTACGAGCAATAGAACACCGAATGTCGCCGTCGTAATCTTGGTAAAAAGCGAAAAACGAAAATGTGGTACTTTTTTCGAAAAGAAACTTTTCACTTCAATCAGAACTGGGAACCCAATAGCACCTAAAATAATTAATATCATAAGTAGTAGCTGCACGATATAATCATCATGATAAGGCATCATCGATGAACCGGTAATGTCAAAACCTGCGTTGGTAGTGGCAGAAACTGCCATGAACATGCCATTCAACAACGCTTCACTAAATGAGTTATAAAAACGATAAATGTATAATGTTAAAATACCGCCACCAATAATCTCTATGGCTACGATCAGTTGGATGATTTGACGAATTAATTGAACGACACCTTGTAATGTGTACTGATTCGTGTCAATCATAATCAGTTGTCGCTCTCTCATGCCGATTTTCTTTTTTACAAGTAGCCAGAAAAATGTTCCTAATGACATGATGCCGATACCACCGAGTTGAAGTACGAGCATGATCATGCATAGGCCGAATACAGAGTATGTTTCTCCTATACTAATAGGTGACAACCCCGTTACACTCACAGCGCTCACAGCGGTAAACAAACTATCTATAAAGGCCACTTTCACTCCCGGTTTATATACACCCGGCAAATTCAACAAGAGAAAAGAGGATGCAATTGCCAAAAAGTAGTAGAAGGCGATAATCTGTGCTGGAGTAAACTTATGAAAAACTTCCCTGGAAAGCCTCATCTTTTCAAATTCCTTTCATAACGGAAACTTCATTTTCCTACTTTATCAAATCCCATGATGAAAAGATAGCTATATACAGAACTTTACACTCTTCTACACTACAGAAGAAAAAAGCAGTCCCTCCAATTTACTTGGAAGAGACTGTTTTCGTATTATCTGTTAGCTTTCACTTTAGACTTTGCAACGGCCAGTAGATATCCACCGATTGCTAGGGCTAATAACACAACCCAGAATGTCGTTTTCCACAATGTAGAGTGCGGGAATGATTCTGGAATGATGAGGAGTGCAGGATGTGCCAGAGTTAACACAACTAGCTTTACACCTACCCATCCTACAATTAAGAATGCTGCTGTTTCCAATGTTGGGTATTTTTCAAGCATAACCACGAATTGTTTCGCTGCAAAACGGATCATGACTAAACCAATCATACCACCTAGCAACATTACAATGAACTGTCCGCCGTTGATGCCACCGACGTGGAAGTTACCTAATTCCGGCAACGTTACCGCAAGTGCAACAGCGGCAAGCATGGAGTCTAATGCGAACGCGATATCGGCAAGTTCCACTTTTAACACGGTCATCCAGAAACCTGATTGTTTTTTTGGCTTCTTTTTCGGATGCCCTTCCGGCTTATGAGTAACTTTATCATATATACTTTTACCGGATATAAACAGTAAGTAAATGGCACCGATCGCTTGTATCTCCCAGAACTTCACTAAAAACGTAATCATAAATAGTGCAGTGAATCTAAAGACGAATGCCCCTAGTAAACCATAAAATAATGCTTTCTTTTGTTGTAGTTTCGGTAAGTGTTTTACCATTACTGCCATTACGACTGCGTTGTCTGTTGCTAATAGGCCCTCGAGTACGATTAGTACTAAGAGTACCCATGCATATTCTAATAAAATCGGATCCAACATAATTCCTCCTTGTTTTCTACAAAATAAAAAGACCCTCACCTAATAAATAGGCAAAGGTCTCGCTAAGTCGGAATTTCACGTTCAAAATCCAGCTATCATAACCGATGACCGTTGTGGCAGTCACGTATTGACGATTATGAAATAGGTTTCCCTATAGCTACTCCCCTTTGACATTGCGTCAAAAGTTATTAAGATATCGGATACTTTTAAAGTATTATAACATGATAACTTTGATTTGCAAATGATTTGGGATGCCTATCTAGCTATTAAATTAAGAGTATAGATGTTATGAATTAAACAGGTATATCGTTAAGCGACTCCCTATTGTACTGTTTACTAGTACTACTATACTTTTCATTAGCACTATTTATTCAACATATAAAAAAATGCCGGCAAATGGAAGGTTCCATCTGCCGGCAGTATGTTTTACTTAGATTCTCTTACAGTTACAGTTTCCGTTACTGTCTCGGTCACGGTTACCGTTTCAGTTACCGTGACGGGTTGATCTCCCGTTATCGGTTGTGCTTTTTTTGGCTTATTCATACCTCTACGTGTCTCCCGATCCAACAAACTATAAATGATCGGTACGATATACAACGTCAAGAATGTAGAACTGATCAATCCACCAATTACTGCAATCCCCATCGGCTGATTCAACTCAGAACCTTCACCAAGGCCTAGTGCTAGCGGTAGTAAGCCCAGAATAGTTGTGAGAGCTGTCATTAGGATTGGACGGACACGGTCGCGTACAGACGATAGGATCGCATCGTACGAACTAAGTCCTGCTTCCTTACGCTGATTAATATAGTCAACCAACACAATTCCGTTATTGACGACAATTCCCACCAATATGAGAAGTCCTATGACTGCCGTTACACTGACTGGTGTATTCGTAAAGAATAACGCAAGTGAAACACCAATTAGCATGAGTGGTACAGAGAACATGATAACAAATGGATATTTGAACGATTCGAACTGTGCAGCCATTACGATATAGACTAATACAACTGCCAGTACTATTGCCAACAGCATATCGTTAATTGCACTTTCAAATAGTTCGCGATCTCCACCATATGAAAGTTCCACTTCACTTGGTAAATCCAGATCATCTACAATATTATTTACCTTTTTCGTCATATCTCCCAATGATTCACTGGATAGATATTTCACAGTAAACGCGATCGAATGTGCTTGATCTACACGTACAATCGCTGCAGGACCTTCCGCGATTTCCACATCTGCTATATCCTTCAACTTAACAAACGTATCCAGTGGTGTTTTTAATTCCAATTCTTTTAATTTATCTATACTATTGCGGAAACGCTCATCATACCCAACGTTTACTCCGACTACTTCGCCTGTTTTCTCAAAGACGATTTGTGAAGCAAAGACACCACGCGTAACGTCACTAACCGTTTGCGCTATTTGATAGGGTGCCAATCCTACATCTGAAGCCTTTTCACGATCCACTTCAATTTTTATTTCTTCCACTGTATCTACTAAATCATTTTCAACGTCCGTCACAGTATCCAGCTCGCGTAACTTCTTATCTAGCTTTGATACTGCTTTTCCTAAACGTTCTTCATTAGTATCATTTAGGGAGAATGTTAATGTATTCGGACTCGAACCGGCAGCGGTCTGCAAGTTGAAACTGACTTCTGCGTCATCCCCAACTTCATTCTCAACGATTGGCTGTACTTTATCTACAAATTCAAAGACAGAGCGATCGCGTTCGTCGAGTGGGATAAGTTTCACATACACTTCTGCCATATTACTCTCTGATCCGCCTTGCGCCATACTTTGCTGGGTTCCCCCAACTAAACTGACGTACACTTCTACATCTTCTTGCTTTTTCATTTCTTCTTCAATTCGTTCAACTACGTCATCTGTCGCATCAAGTGAAGCACCGTTTGGTAACTTAACATTAATACTGAAAGCTCCTTCATCCGTAGCAGGTAGGAATTCGGTTCCTACTTTTATAATCCCGAATACGCTTCCTGCAAGTAAAGCAGTTGTTAACAGTAACACGATCAAACGATGGCTCAATGCCCATTTGACAGTCTTTTCGAATCTCTGATTTTTCTTCACACGATTCTTTTTCTCAAGTGTTTCTTCAGTAGGCGTCTTCAACAAACGGCTCGCAAGCATTGGCACGACAGTCAATGCTACGACTAACGATGCAAATAAACTGAACGAAATGGTTAACGCGAACTCTGTGAAGATTTGACCAATGATCCCCGTGATGAAGATTACCGGTACAAATACTGCTAGAGTCGTTAACGTAGACGCGGTTATAGCTCCGCCCACTTCCTTTGAACCATCTTTTGCTGCTTCTGTTGGTGTTTTCCCCATAGCTAAATGCCGCTCAATATTCTCTATTACGACGATAGCATTATCGACTAACATCCCTATACCAAGGGCAAGTGCACCGAGTGTCATAATATTCAATGAGAAGTCTGCAAAATACATGAGAACGAACGTCACAATAACTGAATACGGAATGGCTACTCCAATAATGATTGGACTCTTAATGCCACGTAAGAAGACAAATAATACGAGCATGGCGAACAACCCACCGAGAATTAGTGACTGACCGATATTGCCAATTGCCAGCTGTACATAATCCCCTTGGTCAAAAATAACATCGGATTCAATATCTTTGTATGCATCTTTCTCCAATAACTTATCTAAAGACTTTTTAAATTCTTTAGAGACAGTTGCAGTATTTGCTCCTGATTCTTGAAGTACAGACAATAGTACGGCCTGCTCATCATTGGCTCGTGTTTCGGTTTGTACTTTCGGCTCCAATAATGCTACATCCGCCACGTCAGAGACTTTAATTTTGTCACCTGTCTGAGGATTGGCACCTATTTGAATCCCTCGTACATCCGAGATATTTTGAACTGTACTTAAAATTCTTGTAGTTAACTTTCTTCCATCACTCGTGTCAATCGGATCACCTGGCATAGATACATTACTAGCCTGTATCGCCTGCACGACATCTGATTGCGCTAATCCAAATTCTTTTAATTTATCAGGATCTAAAATAACCTGGACGTCTTCAATGATTTTACCAGACACGTTCACACTGGCTACACCGTCAATACGGCGTAATTCTTTCTCCAGCTCTTCTGCAATCTTCCGTATATTCGTATCTTTATCGACGGAGCGTAAAGATAGTTGGATGACTGGGAATTGAGATGGATCAAACTTCATGAAACGCGGTTTGTTCGCCCCATCAGGCACTTCTACTTGATCTATCCGTTGGAGGATATCCATTTGGACATCATCAATCGAGGAATCCCAATCAAATTGTAAGAATACTAAGTTTGCTCCTTCTTGAGAAGAAGACTGCATCGATTTTAAGCCAGGGGCTGTCGATAAACTTTCTTCCAATGGCTTGGTGATTTTCTCGCTCACTTCTGTTGGGGAAGCGCCCGCATAATTCGTGACAACTACCGCTACAGGCGGATTTAGGTCAGGAATCAATGTTACGGGAATTTTAAAGAAGGATACCGCACCTAAAATAATGACAAGAAACATAGTGACTAACGTAAAAACTGGCCGTTTGACCGAAAAACTACTAATCTTCATTTATCTATTCCTCTCTCTTCTCAGCACTCCAGTTGGGGAAAGCCTTTTCATCTTTCCACCATACCACCTGAATAGAGTACTTTCACCATGATTTGCTCGAATAATAGCGAATATGCACAAAACTTATTCACAATTTTAACAAATAACCCGGTCGGATTACCATTAATCCGACCGGGTATGTTTGTTATATATATTATAATTGGTTATACAGCTTAATGTCCGGGAATTTATCCTGGAACCAACGCATAGCAAAATTGTTTTCAAACAAGAATACTTTTTGATCATGTCGATCTTTTACGAGTAACGCGCGTTGTCCTGCCATGGACTCTTTCACATCTTCTTCGTTTTCAATCCAGCGTGCTACTTTGGATCCCATCGTTTCCATTTGCACTTCTACGTGGTATTCCGCTCTCATGCGATGTTCAAATACTTCGAATTGAAGCTGACCTACTGCACCCAAAATGACTTCTTCAGTATGCAAGGTTTTATAATATTGAATAGCTCCTTCTTGCACGAGCTGTAGGATTCCTTTGTGGAACTGTTTTGATTTCATTACGTTTTTGGCATTTACTCTAACAAATAGCTCAGGAGTAAATTGCGGAAGGGCTTCAAACTGGAAGTTCGCTTTACCGCTAATGACCGTGTCACCGATTTGATAGTTACCCGTGTCATATAACCCAATGATATCGCCCGCTACTGCTTGATTGACGGTTTCACGATCATCTGCAAGGAATTGAGTCGTTTGAGTTAACTTAAAGTTTTTCGATAGACGTGGAACGGTTACAGTCATGCCACGCTCGAACTCACCTGATACAATTCGGACGAATGCAATACGATCCCGATGTGCAGGATTCATATTCGCTTGAATTTTGAAGATGAAACCTGAAAAAACATCAGATTCAGGATCTACGTATTCAGCATCTTTCGTCAACCGAGGTTGTGGCTCAGGTGCGAACTGTAAAAACGTTTCTAGGAATGTTTGAACACCGAAGTTAGTCAATGCACTACCGAAGAATACAGGTGTTAAATCACCTTTCGCGATACGTTCTTCATCGAAGTCGTTTCCTGCTTCATTCAATAGCATGACATCTTCTAGTGCTTGCTTATAATAAGACGTCTCTTTCATAGAATGCTCTACTGCAAGCTCGCCTTCATCGTCGATTGGGAGGAAACGTTCCTCATCTGCATTAGGGCGTGCCAACTCTATACGTTCATTGAATCGATCGTAAATGCCTAGGAACTCTTTCCCCATACCAATCGGCCAATTCATAGCATATGATTGGATTTCTAACACTTCTTCCAATTCTTCCATTAGTTCCAATGGTTCTTTACCTTGTCGGTCCATTTTATTGATGAATGTGAAGATTGGAATCCCGCGCATTTTACATACTTTGAACAATTTAATCGTCTGTGGCTCAATTCCTTTAGCTGAATCCACCATCATGACGGCGGCATCTACTGCCATTAATGTTCTATACGTATCTTCACTGAAGTCTTCGTGTCCGGGTGTATCCAAAATATTGACACGTTTGCCAGCATAATCAAATTGCAAAACCGAAGATGTTACCGATATTCCCCGTTGTTTTTCAATTTCCATCCAGTCAGACGTAGCAAATTTCCCTGATTTCTTTCCTTTAACTGTTCCTGCATCGCGAATCGCTCCGCCAAAATATAGTAACTTTTCAGTAATTGTCGTTTTACCCGCATCTGGGTGAGAAATAATCGCAAACGTTCGTCGCGATGTAATTTCATCATGTTTATTCTTTTGCATCAATCGTACTCTCCTTTTGCTTACGTTTTCTATCATAGAGAGAATAGGGATGCATTTCAATGATTTTCATTGAATTGACTAAAAAACTATAGACTCTCAAATTCAAACTGTCCTTCATTTATTAATGGTTGTATCGCCAAACTTTTTAGCTGCTTCTAGAAGGGCAATTTTCGCATCTGAATGTGGATATTTCGTATTGCCGATAATCTGAAAATCTTCATGTCCTTTTCCGGCAAATATAATGATATCTCCTGCATTCGCTTGCTCTATAGTATGACGGACTGCTTCTTCTCTATCACCTATACATGCATACTGATTATGCGGCATTGTGGCACTAAGTTCCGATATGATGGACTCATACGGCTCATCTCGTGGATCATCTGTCGTAAAGACTACATAATCTGCAGCCGCTGCTTTTTCTCCCATAATCGGGCGCTTCAGCCGATCACGATTGCCTCCCGTTCCAATTAGGAATAATAGACGGTTGCCTTCCTTTTTTAAAGGTTGTACGGTCGCAATCGCTTTTTCAATCGCATCCGGTGAATGTGCATAATCAATGAAAATCGTCAGTGGTAGAGAGGTCTCCACTTTTTCCAGGCGGCCTTTCACTGTGGATACATTCGCAATCAGCGGTAAAATATCTTCTGTCGCCATTCCTTTAGCATATAACGCTGCAATTGCAGCCAAGGCATTATAGACATTAAACTCTCCAATTAACGGCATCCTGACCGAGAACGTTCCGTCCGGTGCTTGCAATTGAAATTTCGTATAGTTCGAATGCATGTCAATCGCTGTCGCTTGGAATGAAGACTTCACATGAATACCGTATGTAAAAATGGGGAAAGAAGTCATTTCGATCATTTTACTACTCCATGGATCATCTGCATTAATGATCGCAAACTTTTGCTGATCAAGTTGCTGACCTAGTTGTGCAAACAGTAAACCTTTCGCTGCACTGTAATTCTCCATCGTTTTATGATAGTCCAAATGGTCATGCGTTAAGTTAGTGAAAATCGCGATATCAAATTCAGTTCCTGCCAGTCGGCCTTCAACTAAGCCATGTGAAGAAACTTCCATGATCATCGATTCACAGCCTTCATTTGCTGCTTGTGCAATCATTTGCTGCGTTGTCAAAACATCGGTCGTAGTATTTTCTGTTTCATAAAGGATATCATTTAATTTAAAGCCAATCGTACCTGAAACGGCTGTTTTTTCTTCCGTCTGTCGCAGCATATCATGAATGATGTTACCAACACTTGTTTTTCCATTGGTTCCCGTCACACCAATCATCTTCATGCGCTTTGAAGGATACTGATAGTACTTAGACGCCAGTAACTCTATTGCTTTTGATGTGTTTTCTACATAGACAACTGCTGTACGATCTTCATCTATCATAATCGGCTCTGATGCGATAATGACGCGCGCCCCACTCATCAATGCACTCTTAACGAATTGATGACCGTTCACTGTATAACCTTTCAGACAAACAAATACCCCTCCATCTTGAACAGCTCTTGAATCCACTGCCACGTCTGTCACATTTTCTGGCAATGTTCCTTTGATGGTTTTTACAGGTAGCACTGATAGTAATTCTTTCGTGTTCATATGGTTTCCTCCAATAGGTTGGTGAATAACTCTTATAATTATAGCAAATAAACAAAAAGTAATTCATAAACGCTTTTTTATTCTGTTTAATGAAGTAGCATCTACTTAATCAATTACCTATATCATACGCGTCTTTTCTTATTGCATCCACCCTGTACTCGAGGTGGATAGGTGTATCTTGAGACAGAATATACAACAGAAAATGGCGCAGGACTTAGTATGTTCATTTCAAAAAATCTAGTTGACCACAAAGGCACTTTGCTAGTCGAAAACCAGCAAAGCGCGTGGACAAAAGTTTGAATTTCCTTACCGTTAGCGCAAGAAACGCTTCACTAATGGCAATTTTCCTTTGTACGGAGGAAATGCGAGCGGCACCGATACTGCTGTGCTCTTTTTCATCATCGATTTCGAATGGGAGAATGTTTCAAAACTTGCTTTTCCATGGTATTGATTCATTCCAGATGGACCTACTCCACCAAATGGCAAATGAATGTTTGCGACATGAGAAACGGTGTCATTGATACATCCGCCACCAAATGGCAATACTTCAATGAAATGATTAGCGGCCTCATCGTTCTCAGTGAAAAAGTATGCAGCTAGCGGCTTAGGCAACATGCTGATTTGCTGAAGTGCAACCCCTAAATTGTCATAAGGCAGGACAGGCAAGATCGGACCAAATAACTCATCTTGCATACTTGCGCTATTCCAGTCTGATAGCGCTAAAATCGTCGGCTCAATGTATTTATCCGCAGCATCTGTTTTGCCACCTTCTACGATATATGCTTGATCTTCATCTAATATTTTCGCTAATCGATCGAAATGACGATCTGCTATGATGCGACCGTAATCAGCACTCTTCTGTGCGTCACTCCCGTAAAAACGCTGGATCGCACTCTTCATTTCATGGATTAATTCATCATGAATCGAAACGTCAGCCAGTACATAGTCTGGTGCTACACATGTTTGACCTGCATTCATGAACTTACCCCAAACAATTTTCTCCGCCGCTTTTTTAATATCTGCAGTATGGTCGACAACGGCTGGACTTTTACCACCCAATTCTAAAGTCAATGGAGTCAATCTTTCCGCGCAAGCTTTCATAACGATTTTCCCTACTTTTGCACTGCCTGTAAAGAATACATAATCAAATGGCGCGCCAAGTAATAATTGTGTCTCTTCTTTGTGACCATGCACAACGGATACAAACTCCGGTGGAAATACACTTGTAATAATTTTGTCTACGACTGCCGCCGTATGCACTGCATCTTCTGAAGGTTTCAACACCGTACAGTTCCCTGTTGCTATTGAACCGATTAGTGGATCAATTAATAGTTGGAACGGATAGTTGAACGGTCCAATAATCAATACGCTGCCATATGGTTCTTTTACGATAAAGCTAGTTGCTGGTTGTAAATGGAGTGGCGTTTTCACCTTTTCAGGAGCTGCCCATTCATCCAAGTGATCCAACATATGTGTAATGCTCGATAAAACAAATCCTGTTTCTGCTACATATGCTTCAAGCGGGTGTTTGTGTAGATCTTGATGCAATGCATCCGAGATTTCTTTTTCATGCTTCTGAATCGCTTTATACAATTTTTCCAACATCATTTTCCTGAATGACATACTGCGCGTCACTCCTGATGTATAATATTGCTTCTGTTTGTTCATAATCATTTCAAGTTCTAGACTGCTCATTGCCAAATAATCCACACTCCTCATGTTTGTTCTTGTTATCAGTCTACCATTTTATTCAACAGAAAAAACTTCAGACGATTTATTCGACTGAAGTTTCTCCATTATATTTTATTTTTCATGAGCCTCAATGAATTCAATACTACAATGACGGTCGCACCCATATCCGCCATGACCGCCATCCATAATGTCAGCCAGCCTGGAATGATGAGTAGCAACGCGATGACTTTCAAACCTAGTGCGATCGAAATATTTTGAAGAATGATTTGTTTTGTGCGTGAGCTTAATTTGATAGTATAGGGAAGTTTCTCCAAATCATCTGCCATCAATGCAATATCTGCCGTTTCAAGTGCAGTATCTGTTCCTGCTCCACCCATCGCAATACCAACATTTGCTGTAGCTAAAGCCGGTGCATCGTTCACTCCGTCACCTACCATTGCTACTTTACCGTATTGACTCAATGATTTAATCATCTCGACTTTTTGATCCGGTAATAATTCTGCTTTGACTTCTGACAAACCAAGTTGCGCTCCAATTGCTAAAGCGGTTGATTGATTATCACCCGTTAGCATAACAGTCTTCTTGCCCATTTCATGAAGCTTCTCGATGACTTTCAAGCTACTTTTACGGACTTGATCAGCTACTGCTATGATTCCTTCTAGTCCTGCTTCAGACCAGACGAGCATGACGGTTTTGCCTTGTTTCTGCAAGGTAAGAATCTGCTGTTCAATTGATGCTTCGACTGTATTCATTTCTCTGAATAAATTCGGACTTCCCACATGCACCAAGTGCTCTCCAATCATAGCTTTTGCACCTTTGCCTGTAATCGATTGGAATTGTTCCACTGCTAGCAATCCTAGTGGTAATTTCTCTGCCGCTCGCATAATCGATGAGGCTAATGGATGTTGGGAGTACTTCTCGATTGAAGCAGCTTGTTGCAATACTTGATCTTCAGTTAATGTGGACACGGTCACGACATCAGTTACTTCCGGACGCCCTTCAGTTAGCGTACCTGTTTTATCGAACGCCACGACTTTAATTTGTCCGGTCTCTTCTAAATGAATGCCACCCTTGATTAACACACCATTACGTGCAGCGTTACCAATCGCGGTAACGATGGCTATAGGTGTTGAAATGACTAATGCACACGGACAGCCGACTACTAATACGACAAGACCTTTGTAGAACCAGTCACCCCATACTCCACCGAGTAATAGTGGCGGTATGATCATGATCAGTAAAGAAATACCTAAAATGGCTGGTGTATAGTATCTCGCAAAACGATCGACAAATTGCTGTGTCGGTGCTTTTTCTGCCTGTGCTTCTTCGACTAAATGAATGATTTTGGCAATTGTCGTGTCTTCAGCAAGCTTTGTAACACGAACTTGCATTACACCTTCTTCATTCAACGTTCCAGCAAACACTTCGTCTCCTAGTACTTTATGGACAGGCACAGACTCACCTGTGATTGCTGCCTGGTTAACAGATGAGTCCCCTTGAATGACTTCACCGTCCATCGCAATCTTTTGTCCCGGTTTAATCAAAATCACATCATTAATTCGTAAATCTTCCACATCTACTTCAAATTCATTCGTACCACGAAGTACAATCGCTGTAGTGGGAGCGATTTCAATTAGAGACGTAATGGAATTTCTCGCTTTATCGATTGAGTAACTTTCTAATGCTTCACTGACGGAGAACAGGAAGACTACAACCGCGCCTTCTGCCCAATCACCAATGAGTGCAGCTCCGATCACTGCGATTGTCATTAATGTAGACATATCAAATTCAAGTTTGAAAAGATTCGTTAATCCTTCCTTCATTAAACTGAATCCGCCGATTAATATGGCAGAGAGAAACAAAGCAATCGACAGCCAGTTATTAGCACCATTCGCGGTAGATACTGCATACCCTGCTACTAGTAAAACTAACGAAGCAATAGTCGTTTGATTTTCACGTTTTTTCCAAAAAGGGGTATGCTGTTTAATAATCCGCTGCTTTTCAGGGAATACCTTTATACCGTCAAACGCACCCGCTTCTTCTAATTGTAAAATAGAGGCCTCTCCTGCAACCGTTAATTTGGATGCACCAAAGTTCAGCTGTACATCTTCAACAGAATCAATCTGCCGAACATTTTTCTCGAATTTCGCGGCACAACTTGTGCACGACAAATTTTGCAGGCGATAGACATTTTTCCCAGAAGCCATGTGATCAGTCCTCTCAAAAAATCGTTCATTTTAACGTTTCCATCATTCAATCGTTCATTTGATTGATTAGCTTTAGTATATGCAATTCCAGATATTTTGTCAATTCAATCATTCAAACATCCGTTTGAATGAAATGACATGAAAAAGCAGTTCCTTAGAGATTCCAAGGAACTGCAAAATACATGATGTATTATTTTGAACGCGTAACGAAGATCTGAGGTACTTCTGCTTCAAATCGAACTAGTTCCCCTGTACGTGGATGTAGAAAAGACAATGCGGTTGCATGAAGTCCCACTCTGCGCAACGGGTTGCCTGTAGCACCATACTTTTTGTCCCCTATAACTGGATGTCCCAATTCTTCCATATGTACACGGATTTGATTTTTTCGACCTGTTTCCAAAAGAACCTCCAGCAATGAACAATCCTTATTTGCTTGTACTCTTCTATAATGTGTAATCGCGTGCTGTCCGCCATTGTCGGTAGGGTTTGAATAGACTCTGAATGCACTATTTTCCGTTAACCAAGAAGAAATAGTTCCTGATTCAGTTCGTACTTTTCCTTCGACAAGTGCAGTATATAAACGTTCCTTTACCGATTCATTCCATGTACTTTGCAATGCTTGCTGCGTTTCTTCATTTTTGGCAAACATCATTACGCCCGATGTATCTCGATCAAGACGGTGCACGACAAAAATACGATTTTCAGGATGACTTCTCTTGACGTACTTTGTAATTTCTCGATAGGCTGTCTGATCTTTTTCTTTTTCAGAAGCTACAGAAAGAACGCCTGCCTCTTTATTGATCACGATGATATCGTCATCCTCATGTAGAATAGATACACCTACTAATTTCGAGACGTTTATAGCCGCTTTGTTGCTTTGTATTTCAACCTTTTGTCCAGGCGCTAACGACTGATTATGTTTTGTTGTCATCTGACCATCCACCATAACTTGGCCACGTGTAAGAATGGACTTCACCGAATTCCTACTGCTTTTTGACATAACCTTCAATAAATACGGCAATAATTCTATCTGTTCTTCCACTGTATATTCTTTTACATTAGATGTTACCTGTTTTCTCTTCATTGTATATGACTCCTCCTGCCTATCTAAATAAATATTCGCACTATAAGTATACACCGCATGACTGGTGAGTGTATGTACTATCATTTGATTGTAATGAAAACTTCATTTGAAATCTAGACATAAAAAAACAGCCCCTAGACATTCGGTCTAATAGGACTGTTTATTGTTATAAACCGTGTTCCTACGGTAAATAACTTAGGTTTGGCACCTATGACTCCGACTGGGCTCGAACCAGCGACCTCCACCCTGTCAAGGTGGCGCTCTCCCAGCTGAGCTACGGAATCGATTTTACTAGGATGTGCATTTTAAGTAAGCCAGTTAGGCTCTCAAGCACAAACACTATAATAGCATTATCTATCCTGGTTGTAAACAAAGAAATTAAAAATCGATAATTTTTCTATACCATCAGAAAAACTACCGATTTTCATGGAATTTCGTTACATTATTCAGGGCCGCTTCTCCTTTCATTTACTGCATGGGGTTTACTTGTTCTTCTATTGGTTCATTCTCAAAATATAAAAACTCTTCATGATCCAGCTCACTCATCCGTTCTTTGTTAAAGCCATGTGCCAAATGCCCTTCAAACACGTTTTCCCACCATGTTTCTTGTGTATTCATAGTATTTTCTCTCCTTTTCGATTTGATTGGTTTCTGTACCGACCTCTATATTTTATTCGTTATGACTGATTCGCTTACATGTAGTATATACATAACTCGCGATGGTAAAACTGCGTAATTAGTCCAAATTAGTTCGAGGTATTTCTAGTCCTTCGGCTTCTTGACTTTTATTTTATCATGTGTTTCACAAATCACATTCCAGTAAAAGCCTTGTCTATACTAGTCTCGTCCTTTATTGAAAATTCCATCTAATCTAGTTCTTTTCACTCAATCAGACTAGTAAAACGCAAAAATACAGAGGTTGATTTCGAAAATTCTTATCCTAAATAAAATAAAAAGACTTGCAAGCTTTATTTCAAGCCGGCAAGTCTTTTAAAAGTAATTTAATTAGAAGCTAATTTAGGTGAATTATGTTTCTTATTCCCCATCCACTGGAACGCCAGTAAGATGATGAATAAAACTAAACCGATGATATCTGTCATCGTTTCTGGATAGATCAACAACATGCCTGTACCTAACGTTATAATTCGCATAATCCAGTTCAGTTTACGATACCAATAACCAATTATGCCTGCCCCGATGGCAACCATACCGACAATGGCAGTCAACGTCACCCATACAATCTCCGTTACACTCGAGTCGAGCATCAGCATTGCCGGATTAAAGACGAACATATACGGAATAATGAAGGCGGCAATTGCCAGTTTGGCGGAAGTAATACCTGTCTTGATCGGATCTCCACCCGAAATACCTGAAGCAGCAAAGGCAGCCAATGCAACAGGCGGCGTGATATCCGCAATAATACCAAAGTAAAATACGAATAAGTGTGCAGATACTGCCACTACAATCGGCACAGCTGCACCTGTAGGCTCATCTAGCATTAATAATGTAATGATGGCAGGCGCTGCAATTGTAGACGTAATAACATAGTTTGCCGTCGTTGGAGAACCCATGCCCAAAATGATAGCTGCGAACATTGTGAAAATTAATGTCAGCAAAACGTTACCACCAGCAGCTGAGATCAAGCCTGTTGCCAAGCTAAGTCCAAGACCCGTCTTAACCACAACCCCGACAATAATACCCGCACAGGCAGTCGCCGCTGCTACAGCCAATGCTGTACGAGCACCGTCTACTAACGCGTCAATCATATCTTTAAATCCAATTCTTGTTTCCTTACTAATTGCACTCACAGCGATAGTCAGTACGATACCAAGTAATGCTGCTTTCATTGTTGGAATACCTATCAACAAGAAGACGATAATGCCTAAAATCGGTAGTAATAAATAAATCTTTTTCAGCGTTTCTTTGCGGTTCGGAATCTGGGATGCATCCAATCCTTTCAAACCAACACGCTTTGCTTCGAAATGAGTCATAATCCAAATTCCAGTGAAGTACAGTAGCGCCGGGATAGCGGCCGCTTTGGCAATTTCCCAATACGTTACACCGCCGATAAATTCAACCATTAGGAATGCAGCGGCTCCCATAATCGGCGGCATAATCTGTCCACCTGTAGAGGCAGCTGCCTCGACTCCACCTGCGAATTCCTTACGATAACCTAGCTTCTTCATCATAGGAATCGTGTATGAACCGGATCCTACAACGTTGGCTACAGAACTACCTGAAATAGTACCTTGCAACGCACTTGAGAATATTGCGACTTTTGCAGGTCCACCAGTCAAACGACCTGCCAATACTACAGCTAAGTCATTGAAGTAGTTACCTACGCCCGTCTTCACTAAGAACGCCCCGAACAAAAGGAAGACGAATATGAAGGTGGCAGATACACTAATCGGCGTACCGAGGATCCCGTCCGTTGTAAAGAACATTAATTGAACGAGATTTTCCACGCTTTGTCCTCTATGTGCAAGGAACCCTGGGAAATAAGGCCCGAAGAATGCATAAGCCAGAAACACAACTGAGATGATGGTGATTGGCATTCCTACCGCCCGTCTCGCTGCTTCTAATGTTAGTAGTACCGCTAAAATACCGATAATTAAATCGAGATCAGATACTCGCCCTACACGAAATACTAGTTCGTTGATAAATAGTGGCCAGTATAAACCAACTGCTATCGCCAATAAAGATAAAATAATATCATAAAACGGTACTTTGTCGCGGCGCACACCGATCTTTTTTCTAGCAGGGAACATGAGGAATATAAGTGATAAAGCAAAACCTAAGTGAATAGATCGCTGAATTTGAGCTGTAAATGGTTTACCAATCGCGGTATATAACTGAAAAATTGAAAATGCCAACAAACCGAAAAATACAATCTTGCCAAATAAGCCTTTCAAATCTCTCGTATTGGACTCTGGGTCGTACTTTTGAAGAATTTCAAGTTGTTCTTGTTCAGAAAGCGTACCCATTTCTTCATCGGAAATGGCGGGAATATCTTTTTCCCGGTCTTTATTATTTTCCATTTAATCTGACTCCTTTTAACATCTTATAATTTGATACCTTTGCCACATGGAATTCATAAGAATGACCCTTTTGAAGAAATTCTTTCAGATGATAATCTTGTTGCTCATATCGCAAAGACAGATCTGCATTCACCCTACCTATGTAGAGAACAAACGAATCTATCACGCGGTTTTCGAATGTAAGCGTATAAACACCATCTTCAACTTGCAGTACTTCGCCTTCTTCTGCATAACCTGGTAATCCGATGGCTACATCTTCATACTGCATAAATTCGAAACGGAGCTTTCCATTGTCGGTAATGCGATATTGCTCTTTCACATTGGACAAATGGATGGAGTGAATATAATGAATTTGAAAATGTCGACTCTCGTGTAATGGAAGATAATACGCCTTTGGCTGTTCGCTCCGAACCTCTTCTAGTATGATCATTTGTCTATATGGATAAAACAATATGATCAGCATTACAACTCCTATCAGAAACGTCAGCAGAAGAACGATTTTTCTTGATTTCATCCGCCTATTCCTTTCTGTTACAATACATGCAATAAGCACAATAGTGTATGAAATTCGCTAATTACTTTAAAAAATTAAGAATGGGACGGACAAAGCTTTCGCTTTACCGTCCCCACGTGCTCCTATCAGATAACTAACTCAGTTTATTAGTTCACTTCGTCAAAGTACTTCTGTGCACCTGGGTGTACAGGAATACCAATACCATTCAAACCATTTTCTGCTTTAATCAAAGCACCTTTGGCATGTTGAATTTTCGAAGCGTTTTCATAAATCGCCTTTGTGATCTGGTAACCAAGTTCTTCAGAAATATCGTTCTGCATAACAAGCATTGCACCTACTGATACTGCAGGCGTCTCTACTTCAGAACCATACGTTCCAGCAGGAATCATTTCTTTAGCGTAGTATGGGTATTTCTCAATTAATTCATCAGCCTTGTCGTCTTCTACTGGAATAATGAAAACTTCAGAAGTAGCGTTTAGACCTTCAACAGCACCTGTTGGAGTTCCAGCTGTAATGAATGCAGCGTCAATTTGTCCAGCTTGTAGACTTTCTTGTGACTCACCGAAGTCCAAGTTTTGTGCTTTGATATCGCCTAAAGCTAAACCATGAATTTCAAGTAATTGCTCAGCGTTTGCAGCTGTTCCAGAACCTGGAGCACCGATTGATACGCTTTTGCCTTTTAGATCTTCAAATGTCTTAATATTGCTTTTCTTCAACGTAACCAACTGAACTGTTTCAGGATAAAGTGAACCTACAGCAGATACCTCGTCGATTACATCTCCGTCAAACATCATTTCACCTTTAGAAGCGTAGTATGCGATGTCTGTTTGTACGAATGCAATGTTTGCGTCTCCATCTTTAAGCGCTGTCATATTCGCAGCAGATGCTTGAGATACTTCAGCAGTCGTCTTGATGCCTGTTTCTTGAGTAATGAATTCAGCAAAAGATCCACCTAGTGGATAATAAGTTCCTTGTGTTCCCCCAGTAAGTAAGCTCAAGAACTTGTAGTCTTGCTCTGCCTTACCTTCCTCTTTGTTTCCGTCTGCACCTTTGTCGCCGTCAGCTTTTTCGTCGTTACCGCAAGCTGCGAGCACAAGAAGCGCGAGCATGGAAACTAACGCCAGTAGGCGAAGTGAGTTTTTCTTCATGTGACCATCTCCCCTTTTCTATTTGTAGTCATAGACATTACCATTCTACCATGAAAGCGCTTTAACTTGTCAATATAATATTAATATATTATTTCTCTGTACCATTCATGCTATTCATCCTTGGAAATATAATGCTTTTAACGCATGTCGGATATCTACCATTGGTGTTTTTCAATGTTTCGGATTTACTTGAGAGGACCGGATCGATGTGTGGTTCACCCGGCGGATAAACGCGGCCGGCAGAGTTACTAGGCGGCTTCGTGGCTTTGGCATTTTGGGTTGAGGGCGTTGCTCGACTGGTTGTTGGGGACGGAAGTTGGTGAGTGGAATCTATTTTGGTTGTGGTTCCAAGAATGATTAATTGCGTATCTTACCCAACCTCAAATGCGGTTGGCGGAATGACTATGCGGATCCGAGTCTTTGTCACTTTACGTCGGGGCGTCTCTCGACCGGCTGTCGGGCATTGAAGTTAGTGAGTGTCTGCTTTCTGGACCCGCGCAGGCACGTGGGGGATTGCCTACAGCCAGGAGCCAGCTGGCAAAGTGCCACCAGTTGTCTCCTGGCCACGGCCTACCCCGCAGTTGTGCCTGCGCTACCGTTGGGTATTCAGTTAAGTTGTGATTCTAATAGGAAAAAGATCAGTGATTTGGTGATACTGATCTTGTAATTTTGAAAAAGAAGTATACGAACTGCCCTACACCCACTCCAACGAAGGCGCCTGCTGTGGTAGGCGTAGCGAGGAGACAAAGACAGGCGAACTATCCTGTCTCTGGCCCCTCGCGAAAGCCATCCACCAGCGCCGAAGTGAGGACAATGGACTCGCCACTTACATAGACAGCTAAACCACAACCTCCTGATTTAACCAGGAAAAGAAAATGAACGTGCAAGAACCATAGCCCAACGCCGCTTATTACGCACAATTAACAGAAACGTAATCCGACAGCACTGCGACGGTTAAAAACAACTACCTAAACTGCCCTACACCCACTCCAACGAAGGCGCCTGCCGTGGTAGGCGTAGCGAGGAGACAAAGACAGGCGAACTTTTCCTGTCTCTGGCTCCTCGCGAAAGCCATCCACCAGCGCCGAAGTGGCGACAATGAACTTGCCACTTACATAGACAGCTAAACCACAAACTACTGAACAAACAGGAAAAAGAAAATGAACGTGCAAGAACCACAACCCCATGCCGCTTATTACGTACGCCTGAAAGAAACGTAATAAGCCAGCACTTCCACGAC